>DATMGH010000096.1:0-17389 GCA_035555675.1 Solirubrobacter sp.
CCGGAACGAAGATTTTGGCGCTCGACGTCTTCGTAAACCACGGGGGTGAATGGCGCGCGTCCACCTCGGACATGCTTGCCGCGATCGACTGGGTCATCATGAAGCAGCGCACCTATAACATCAGGGCGCTGAACATGAGCATTGGAGGAGATGAGCACTATACCTCCGAATGCGACTCAAGTCTCGCCGGACCTTTCGAGGTCGCAAGGCGGGCCGGGATCTTGCCCGTTGTTTCCGCGGGCAATGCCGCATACGTCAATGGCGTCTATAACGACGGTGTGTCATATCCAGCCTGCTCACCGAACGCAGTACGCGTCGGCGCAGTCTACGACGCCAACGTCGGCAACAATGTGCCTTGGCTTCTTAAGGTCAACACTTGTGTGGATCCGACGTCGGCGGCCGACGAGATCACCTGCTTCTCACAGTCGGGCCAACTGCTGTCGATACTCGCTCCAGGCGCCCTGATCACAGCCGCCGGTTTGACGCAGGGTGGGACGTCGCAGGCGGCGCCGCACGTGTCGGGCGCGGCTGCGGTCATCGCTGCCGCCAAGACGCCCCCGGCATCGCTAGTAGAGGTTGAGCGCGCGCTACTGGGATCTGGACCAGTGATCACAGATCCGCGAAACGGCGTTGCCCGGCGCAGGCTCGATCTTTGGGCCGCGGTTGCGAGCATCCCTGAGTATCGGGCACCGGGCGACTTTGACGGCGACGACAAGACCGACATCGCCTCCTACGACCACAACAACGCGATGCTCTCGATCCATAAGAGCAGCGACGGACTGAACTACTCGGTCGGCCCGTTCGGCGGGGGCCACGAATACATCCCGCTCGCCGGCGACTACGACGGCGACGGTCGCAGCGACCTCGCTGTGTACAACAAGAACACGGTGATGTGGTCGATCAAGCTCGCGACCGGCACCGCGTACAGCTACGGGCCATTTGGCGCTTGGCCGGAGAACGTCGTACCGCTTCCGAGGTAGCCGGTGGCGTGATCTTGGCCCAGGTGAGGCGGCGGTGAACTCGCGGCCGGCTTCTCGAGTTGTCTTGCTCTCGGCGCGTTTGCGTTGCGGGTAGGCGCGGGCTTCGAGATGCGCGGGCTTGAACGACGGCGACTCGGTACAGGGTGGAGCGGACGCGTGCGCCGGCTCTCGAGGACGCGGCGGCGGTGCTCGGCGGCTACCTGCAGGGCCGCAGCGCGCCGCTGCCGCAGGACTCCGCGGCGTTGCGGGCCCGGTTCGCGCTCGAGCCGTACTCGGACGCGGAGTACGCGGCGCTCCGCGACGCCGGCGCACACGGTCTGACGCTCGAGCGCTGGCGCTTCGAGGCGCAGCGCGTGGCCGGCGACGTCGCGGGCGCGCTGGCGACGGCGCGCCGCCTGATGCCGGCGCTGTCGGACTTCCCGCTCGAGCGCGGGCGTGTGTGGCTCGAGCTCGCCGGGACGTTCGCCGCGGCGGGCGACGGCGCGTGCGCGGCCGCCGCCCAGGCGCTGGCGGACCGGATCCCCGGCATCGACGTTCGCCCCGCGGGCGGCGCGGCGGCCTGCTCGCGGGCGCTGCGCTGAGTGCGTCCGCCGAGCGCGCGTTAATCTGCCCGCGGTGCCGACGACTCGCGATGCGCCGGTCCTCCACGTGGTGGGGACGCGGCCGAACTTCATGAAAGCGGCCGCCGTCTGGCGCGGCCTTGGCCGGGAGGGCGTGGCCCAGGAGCTCGTGCACACCGGCCAGCACTACGACCCCGGTCTCTCGCAGAGCTTCTTCGACATCCTCGCGCTGCCGGAGCCGACGCATCGCTTCGGCATCGGTTCGGGGACCCACGCGCGGCAGACCGCCGAAGTGATGCTGAGCACGGACACGCTGCTCGCCACGCGCGGCGCCGCCGCGGTGGTCGTCTACGGCGACGTCAACTCGAGCGTCGGCGCCGCGCTGGTCGCGTGCAAGCTCGGTATCCCGGTGGTGCACGTGGAGGCCGGCCTGCGCAGCCGCGACCGAACGATGCCCGAGGAGCACAACCGGGTCGTCATCGACCACGTCGCCGACCTGCTGCTGACGCCGAGCCGCGACGGCGACGAGAACCTCGCCGCGGAGGGCGTTGCGCCCGAGCGGATCAGGTTCGTCGGCAACACGATGGTCGACAGCCTCCTCCGGCACCTGGACGAGGCCGCGCTGCGCGGTGCGGCGCAGGCGCGCGGCCTGCGGGACCGCGGCTACGCGCTGGTGACCCTGCACCGCCCGGCGCTGACCGACGACCCGGACATGCTCGCCGCGACGGTCGCCGGCCTGATCGCGCTCGCGGCCGAGCTCCCCGTGGTGTTCCCCCTGCATCCGCGCACGCGCGGCCGGCTGGCCGACGCCGGGCTGCTCGACGGGCTGGCCGCCGCCTGCCTGCTGACCGAGCCGATCGACTATCTCGACTCGCTCTCGCTGCAGCGCTCGGCCGCCGCCGTCCTGACCGACTCCGGCGGCATCCAGGAGGAGACGACGGTGCTCGGCGTCCCCTGCTTCACGCTGCGCGACAACACGGAGCGGCCGGTCACGATCAGCGAAGGGACGAACACGCTGCTCGGCCTGCGACCGGACCGCATCCCCGAGATCCCGGCGCTGCTCGGCCTGGCGCCACGCGAGGCGCGTGCCCCGGAGGGCTGGGACGGCGAGGCCGGCCGGCGCAGCGCCGAGGCGATCGTCGATCTGACCGCGGCCGCGCCCCGGCTGTCCGCGACGCTGTAGGCGCGGTGGCGGCGTCCGTCCACCCCGCCCGCGCCGACCGCGCCGCCGCACGCGCGCCGGAGCTGGCGCTCGCGCTCGTGTGCGTCGTCGCGCTCGCGGTCGTCCTCCACGCCGGGCGCGGCCTGACGTTCTTCTACGACGAGTGGGACTTCATCCTGCACCGTCGCGGCATCTCGCTGACGACGTTCCTCGCGCCGCACGGCGGCGACCACCCGTCGATCCTGCCGGTCGCCATCTACAAGACGATGCTGCAGATCTTCGGCCTCGGCAGCTACCTGCCGTACCGGCTGCTGGTCGCGCTGTTGCACGTCGCCTGCGGCGTGCTGCTGTACGTCTACGCACGCCGGCGCGTCGGCGCGTGGCTCGCGCTGGTGCCGGCCGCGTTGCTGCTGTTCCTCGGCAGCGCGTGGCAGGACATCGTGTGGGCTTTCCAGATCGGGTTCCTGCTCTCGCTGGTCTCAGGGCTCGCCACGCTGCTCGTGCTCGATGCGCGCACCCGCCGCGACTGGCTCGCCTGTCTGCTGCTCGTCGTCTCGTTCACGAGCAGTGCGCTCGGGCTCGCGTTCGTCGTGGTCGCCGGCGTCGAGATCGTGATCCGCCGCCAATGGGCGCGCATCTGGCTCGTCGCGGTTCCGATCGCGGTGCTCGCCGTCCTGTACGCCGGCTGGGGCGGCAACGGGCCGGAGCGGCAGCTCGCCGACCCGGCGCACGCGGTGCGCTACGCGCTCGACATGGCGGCCGCCGGCGTCGGCGGTCTGGCCGGATTGGGACTCGACTGGGGGCGCCCGCTGCTGGTCGCCGCCGCCGTCGTGGTGGGCGCCGCGGCGATCGTCCGGCCGACCGAGGCCATCCGCGCCGCGGGCCTGGCCGCCGGTGCGCTCGCGCTCCTGCTTCTGACCGGCCTCAGCCGCGCCGAGTTCCAGCCGCCCGTGCCGCCGGAGACGAGCCGCTACATCTACCCGACGGCGCTGATGCTGCTCCTGCTCAGCGTCAGCGTTCTCGGGGGCCGCTCGTTCGGGCGCCGCCCGCTGCTGATCGCCTGCATCGGGTTCGTGACCGCGCTCGCCTGCGTCTCGGGCGCCGGCGTGCTCGGCGACGGTGCCTCCGGGCTCCGCTCGGTGTCGCAGACGCTCTTGCCCGAGCTGTCCGCGCTGGAGGCCGCGCGTGGTTCGGTCGATCCGAGCTTCGCCCCGGATCCCGAACGCGCGCCGCCGGTCACCGCGCGCTCCTACTTCGAGGCGATCGACGCGTTCGGCTCGCCCGCACCGAGCCTCGCCGAGATACGGCGCGGGGGCCCGGCCGCCCAGGCGACGTTCGACGCCGCGCTCGCCCGCGCGCTCGGGCTGGCCCCGGTGCAGCAGGCGAGCGCGCCGGCGACCGGAGCCGCGCCACCGGTGGAGAGCGCCGCGGGCGGGCGGACGGCGCCCGACGGCAAGTGCCTGCGCTTCGAGTCGTCAGGGAGCGGCGCCGCGCTCGACCTCGCGGTCGCGCCCGGGCGCGGGCTCACGGTGCACGCGCAGCCCGGGCCGCCGGTCGAGGTCCGCGCCCGGCGGCTCGCAAACGAGTTCTCGCCGGCGGTGACGATCGGCGCGATCGCCGGCGGCACGGACGCGACGCTGGCCGTCAAGCGCGATTCGCTGGACGTCCCGTGGCACGTCCGGCTCTCCCCCCGGCAGGCGCTGCGCGTGTGCTCGATCGACGGCTGATACCGTGCCTGCGCGCGTGACCGAACTCGTCGATCAGCTTCCTCCCGGCACGCCCACCGAACGGGACCTCGAGCGCTGGTTTCCCGATCACTACGGCCGCGCCGCGGAGGAGATCATCAACTTCATCGCCGCCGACGGGATCCCGCTCGCCGGCAAGCATCTCGCCGACATCGGCTCGGGTGATGGGATCATCGATCTCGGCGTTCTGCACAAGGCGGAGCCGGCGAAGATCGTCGGCTATGACGTCACCGTCACCGACGTCGAGGCACTCCGTGCGGCGGCGGCGGACGCGGGGGTCGAAGCGCCGTTTCCCGACGCCGACCGGCTCGCGTTCGTCGAGTCCGAGCCGCGACGGATCCCGGCCGCGTCGGCGTCGTTCGACGTCGTCTACTCGTGGTCGACGTTCGAGCACGTGTCGCACCCCACGGTGATGCTGGCGGAAGTGCGCCGCATCCTCCGTCCGACCGGCGTGTTCTTCCTGCAGATCTGGCCGCTCTACTACTCGATGCACGGCGGTCACCTCTGGTACTCGATCCGTGAGCCGTTCCCGCACTTGAAGTCGACTCCCGACGAGATCCGCGCCGCCGTCGAAGGCAAGCCCGCGACCGACCCACGGCGCGACGCGTGGGACGAGTTCCAGAGCCTCAACCGCCTCACGCTCGACGAGCTGCACCGCGCGCTGCTGGTCGCCGGTCTGCGCGCGGTCAAGGTGGAGATCTCCAGCGAGACGGTGCACCTCCCGCTGGAGGTGGGCCATGTCCCATTGAGTGCGCTGCTGATCAGCGGCGTGAAGTTGCTCGCCACCCCGGTATAGGCGTGCCGGTCGTCGATCTCAAGCCGGGCCAGCGCGTTGACGCCGGCGGCGCCGACACGGTCGTCTGCGTCCCGCTCCACGGCGCTCACGAGGAGTTCAAGTGCTGTCTGCGCAGCCTGCTGCGCCATACCCACGCCGACGTGCCGATCCTGATCGCCGACGACGCCGACCCCGACCCGGCGGCGCGGACGTGGGTCGGCGAGCTCGAGCGCACGGGCTCGCTGCGCCACACGATCAGCTGGCTGCGCCAGGAGCCGAACCTGGGGTTCCCCGGCAACTGCAACGCCGCGTTCGCCGCGTCCGCGCCGGCGGACGTCGCCGTCGTCAACTCCGACTGCGAGGTCGGGGCCGGCTGGCTGGAAGGCCTGCGCGCCGCCGCGTACGTCGACACCAACGTCGCGTCGTCAACCGCGCTGACCAACCACGGATCGATCGTCTCGGTGCCGTGGCGGAACCGCCCGCAACGGACGCTGCCCGGGCATTTGAGCCTCGAGCGCGCGAGCGCGCGCGTGCGCGAGGAGGCGCAGGCGCTGCGGCCGCGCATCCCGACGCTGGTCGGGCATTGCTTCTTCGTCCGGCGCTCGGCGCTCGACCTGGTCGGCGCGTTCGACGAGGTCTTCTCGCCCGGCTACGGCGAGGAGGTCGACTTCTCGCAGCGGTGCATCGCCGCCGGCCTGCAGCACGTCGTCGCCGACGAGGTGCTCGTGCTGCACCGGGGCGGCGCTTCGCTGGGCGAGAGCAACCCGATCCAGGCGGAGCACGAGAAGATCATCCGCGTCCGTTACCCGTGGTACGAAGCCGCGGTGGCCGACGCGATGGCCGACGCGACGAGCCCGCTCGCGCGCACCCTCGCGCTCGCGCGCCAGGCACTGCTCGGGCTGCGCGTGACGATCGACGGCCGGATCCTGACGCCGACCCCGACGGGCTCGCAGATCAACACGATCGAGTTCATCGATGCGCTGTGGCGCACGCGGGGCGTCAACCTGCGGGTGATCGTGCCGCCGAACCTCGGCGAGTACGCGCGTGACCGCTTCGCGGACATGGACGGCATCGAGCTGGTCTCGCCGGAGCGCGCGCTGGCGGACGGACCGACCGACATCGTGCACCGGCCGTACCAGATCAGCAGCGGCGCCGACCTCCACATCCTGCCGGGCCTCGGCGACCGGATCGTGCTCACGCACCTCGACGTGATCGCCTACCGCAACCCGACGTACTTCGGCACGGTCGACGACTGGCTGCGCTACCGGTCTCTCACGCGCGCGGGGCTGGCGATCGCCGACCTGGTCAGCTTCTGCACGCGACGCGGCGCCGACGACGCGCTCGCCGACGGCCTCGTCGAGGACGCGCGCACCCGGATCATCCCGCTCGGCGCCGATCACGGGCTCGAGCTGGACGCCGCTCCGCGGCGCCCAGACGGAGCCGAGCGTCTCGAGGACACGCCGTTCCTGCTCTGCCTCGGCACCGACTTCAAGCACAAGAACCGCGTCTTCGCGCTGCGCCTGCTCGAAGCGCTGCGCGAACGCCACGGTTGGGACGGCATGCTCGTGCTCGCCGGGCCACACGTCGCGCGCGGCTCGTCGGATGGCGATGAGGCCGGCTGGCTCGCCGCGCACGAGGACGTGGCGGCGCACGTCGTCACGCTCGGCGCGCTCGACGAGCACGAGAAGGCGTGGCTGCTCGGGCGCACGGCCGCCGTCCTGTACCCGACGACCTACGAGGGCTTCGGCTTCCTCCCGTTCGAAGCCGGCCTTGCCGGCAAGCCCTGCTTCTTCGCCCACGTGACGTCGATGGCCGAGACGCTCGACGGCGTCACCGGGATCGTGCAGCCGTGGGACGTCGACGCCACCGCCGACGCCGCGATCGCGGTGCTGCGCGACGAGGGCGCCCGCCGCCGGCTCGTCGCGGCGCTCGAGACGGCGATCGGCAACCACACGTGGCAGCAGACCGCCCGGATGTCCGTCGGCGCGTACCGCGACGTGCTGCGGATGCCGGCCCCGATGAGCCGCCGCGCGGCACTCGAGATACTCGAGACGGAGGCCAAGCGCGGCGAGTTCGAGGGACGCTACTGGGCGCTGCGGCAGGAGATCGGACCGACCGGGTTCACGCTCGTCGGCGAGGACGGCCGGCTGCCGGACGACGCGCAGCGTGCCCTCTCGGCGCTGACCCAGCGCTCGGTCACGCGCGGGCCGCTGGTCGCCGGGCTGCGCTTCGCTCATCGCGTCAGCAACCCACGAGCCCGGAAGGCACAGCAGCCATGAGCCGCCCCCGCGACCCACGCGCGTGGCTGCGCCGGCTGCGTGCGCAGCCCGCCCAGCCCGCGGAACCGGCGCCTCCGGAGCCGCAGCCGGCCCCGGACTGGCTGCTGCGCGACGGCCTCGACTCGACGAACATGCGCCGCCTGGTCAGCTTCCTGCTGCGGCCCGGCGACAACGCCGTCGACGTCGGCTCCAACCACGGCGCGCTGCTGGCCGAGATGCTGCGCGTGGCCCCGCAGGGCCACCACGTCGCGTTCGAGCCGATCCCCGAGCTGGCGGCCGATCTGCGCGCGCGCTTCCCCACGGCCGAGGTGCACGAGGCGGCCGCGTCCAACGTGACCGGGACGGCCACGTTCTCGCACGTGCGCGCCGCCGACGGCTGGAGCGGACTGAAGTTCCGCCCGCTTCCGACCGGCGCGGACGGCGACGTCGTCGAGATCGAAGTGCGGCTCGCTCCGCTCGACGAGCTGCTCGACCCGGACGTGCCGCGCGCGCTGATCAAGATCGACGTCGAAGGCGCCGAGCAGCAGGTGATCGAGGGGGCGCTGGAGACGCTCAAGGCGCAGCGGCCCACGGTGATCTTCGAGCACGGCCTCGGCTCGGCGAACGTGTTCGGGACCACGCCTGACGACATCCACGGCCTGCTGGTCGGCGAGATCGGCTACCGGATCTTCGACCTCGACGGCAACGGGCCGTACCCGCTGGACGAGTTCAAGCGCGTGTTCTGGGCGGCCGAGCGGGTCAACTTCGTCGCGCACGTCTGACGCGTCCTCGCAACTGGCGGCCTCCCCACCCGTTGCTAGCGTTGATCCGCGTTGTCCGCCACGTTCGACAATCCCGCCACCATGCCCACAGGCGTACTGAGCGGGACATCGGTGCCGCCTGCCGTCGAGGTTCGCGAGCTGCACAAGCGCTTCGCGATTCCGCACCGCCGCTACTCGACGCTCAAGGAGCGCGTCCTGCATCCGTTCGCGACGCGCACGTTCGAGGAGCTCAACGCGGTCAACGACGTCAGCTTCAGCATCCAGCCCGGTGAGTTCTTCGGCATCGTCGGCCGCAACGGCTCCGGGAAGAGCACGCTGCTCAAGTGCCTGGCCGGCATCTACCGGACCGACCGCGGCGACGCGATCGTGCGCGGGCGGCTGTCGCCGTTCATCGAGCTCGGCGTCGGCTTCAACCCGGAGCTGACCGCGCGCGACAACGTCCTCATCAACGCGGTCATGCTCGGCCTCACGCGCAAGCAGGCCCGCGAGCGCTTCGACGAGATCATCGCGTTCGGCGAGCTCGAGGACTTCCTCGACCTCAAGCTGAAGAACTACTCGTCGGGGATGAGCGTGCGCCTGGCGTTCTCGGTCGCGATCCAGGTCGACGCCGACGTGCTGTTGATCGACGAAGTGCTGGCGGTCGGCGACGCCGCGTTCCAGCACAAGTGCTTCAACGAGTTCGAGCGCCTGAAGGCGGCCGGCAAGACGATCGTGTTCGTCACGCACGACATGAACTCGGTCGAGCGCTTCTGCGATCGCGCGCTGCTGCTGGAGCGCGGCCGGATGGTGAGCGTCGACAAGCCCGGCGTGATCGCCCGCGCCTACAACGAGCTCAATTTCGGCCGCGTGCGCCCCGACCTGACCGCGCCGCCGCCTGAGGCCGTCCCGCGTGACGACGACGGCGGGCTCGGGCCCGCCGAGATCGCCGACGCCTGGTTCGAGGACCAGCACGGGAACCGGGTGGCGTCCGCCCTGTACGGGCAGCCGCTGACGATGTGCGCGGAC
Organism: Solirubrobacter sp.; assembly: GCA_035555675.1. Taxonomy (GTDB): domain Bacteria; phylum Actinomycetota; class Thermoleophilia; order Solirubrobacterales; family Solirubrobacteraceae; genus Solirubrobacter. The sequence continues at coordinate 9,268 of DATMGH010000096.1, forward strand.
GTGCGCTTCCGCACCCCGATCACCGACCCGCACTTCGCGTTCTACCTGCGCAACGAAGCACGCCACATCGTCCTGGCGGGCACCAGCGGGTCGCTCGGCGAGCCCACCGGCGCGTTCGCGGCCGGAGAGCGCGTGCTCGTCCGCATCGCCGTCGGCAACTGGTTCACGAGCGGGATCTACGAGCTGACCCCGTCCGTGATCCACCCCGACGCCAAGACGATCATCGACCTCCGCGATGACCTCGCGCGGGTGAAGATCTACGGCGGGCCTGCGCTCGGCGGCGTCGTCGACCTGCCGTACCAGGTTACGTTGGAGCGCTCATGAGCGCCGTCGCCTCGCCGATCGAGACGCAGCAGCCCACGCTGGTCGGCAACGACCTGCGCCGGTTCTGGAGCCTCACCTGGACGCTCGCCGTCACCGACTGGAAGCTGCGGTTCTACGGGTCGGTCCTCGGCTACGTCTGGACGCTCGCGCGCCCGTTCCTGTTCTTCGGCGTCATCTACTTCGTGTTCACCGAGATCGTCTCGGTCAACAAGGCGATCAACAACTACGGCGTCTGCATCCTCTTCTCGCTGGTCCTGTTCAACTTCCTCGGCGAGGCGGTCGGCGGCTGCGTCGCCTCGCTCGTGACGCGCGAGAGCCTGCTGCGCAAGATGCGCTTTCCGCGCCTGGCGATCCCGCTCTCGGTCGTGCTGACCGCGCTGTTCAACCTCGGGATGACGCTGGTCGCCGTCCTGATCTTCGCGATCGCCTCCGGCGTGTACCCGAACCCGCACTGGCTCGAGCTGCCCCTGATCATCGGTGGGCTCGTCGTGTTCTCGACCGGGCTCGGCCTGCTCCTGGCGGCCCTGTTCGTGCGCTACCGCGACGTGCAGCCGATCTGGGAGGTCGTGTCGCAGATGCTGTTCTACGCGTCGCCGATCCTCTACGTGGCGACGACCGTCCCCGCCAAGTACGCCGACCTGTACCTCGCCAACCCGATCGCCGTGCTGATGACCGAGACCCGCCACGCGGTGGTCGATCTCAGCGCCCCGCACCCGTGGCAGATCGCCAGCCCGGCGATGATGCTGCTCCCGCTCGCGATCTCCTTGTGCGTGCTCGCGCTGGGTGTGTGGGTGTTCAGCCGCGAGGCGCCGTTGATCGCTGAGAACCTGTGACCCAGCACACCGACATCGACTGGCGCGTTCGCGCCGAGACCGCGGAGGCGCGCGTCGCCGAGCTCACCGCCGAGCGCGCCCGCCTCTGGGAGGAGAACGCCCGCCTGCGCGCGGAGCGTCGCGAGGTGGAGTACTACGAGCAGATGGCGCGCGGCATGGAGACGTCGCTGTCGTGGCAGATCACGGCGCCGCTGCGGCTGTTCAAGCGGCTGGCACCGAAGGTGCGCCGGAAGCTCCGGAGGCCATGAGCGCCGTCGTCACGGTCGCGATCCCGGTCTACAACGGCGCCAGGTATCTCGACGAGGTGCTGGCCGCCGTCCGTGCACAGCGCGTGGAGGCAGACGTCGAGCTGCTCGTCATGGACTCCGGGTCCACCGACGGGTCGCTGGCGATCGCGGAGCGCCACGGGGCCACCATCCATCGGATCGCGGCCGCCGAGTTCTCGCACGGCGGAACGCGCAACCGCATGGTCGAGCTGGCCCGCGGCGACCACGTGGCGTTCCTCACCCAGGACGCCACTCCGGCCGACGAGCGCTGGCTGGCGGCGGTACTGGAGGGCTTCGCGCAGGCGCCGGACGTCGCGCTGGTCTTCGGCCCGCACGATCCGCGGCCGGACGCGTCGCACATGATCAAGTGCGAGATGGAGCGGCACTTCGCCACCTGGGGCGAGGGCATCGACGTGCAGCGCCTCGGGCGCTCCGCGGCTGACCTCGCGGCCTACCGGGCGTTCCCCGGACGGCTGACGTTCTTCTCGGACGTCAACGGCGCCGTGGCCAAGTGGGCGTGGCGGGAGATCCCGTACCGGCCGGTCCCGTACGCCGAGGACCAGCTGCTGGGGCGCGAGATGATCGAAGCCGGCTACGCCAAGGTCTACCAGCCGGAGATGCGCGTCGTGCATTCGCACGACTACCCGCCGACCCGCTTCTTCCGCCGCTACTTCGACGAGTTCCGGTCCCTGCGCGAGGTGCTCGACCACGTCGAGGTCGCGCACCCGGTGCGAACGCCGATGACGATCCGCGGCCTGGTCGGGCACGACCGCCGGTGGCTGGCGCGTCAGGGCGTCACCGGGCGAGCGCTGGCCCGCCCGCTGGCGGTGTCCGCGCGCCATCACACGCTGCGCCAGGCCGGCGCGATCGTCGGCACCCGCGCGGACCGCGTTCCGCGCAGGCTGCGCCGCTGGCTGTCGCTCGAGGGCCGCGACTCGTTCACCCCGTTCAGCATTCCGGAGAGCCCGCTCTTGAGCACGACGACGCAGCCGGACGCGCGGCCCACGAAGCTGACCGCGAACTGGGTCTGGCGCGACGTCGTGCACGCCTATCCGGCGCCGGGCCGCATCACCGAGCCGCACTCCGGCGACACCACCGGCCCGTGGACGCTCGCGTGGGTGGTGCCGCCGTGGCGCATCGGCTCCGGCGGCCACACGACGATCTTCCGGTTGATCCGGCAGCTCGAGCAGCGCGGGCACCGCAACGTCATCCACGTGCACGACCCCGGCGGCGTGTCCTCGGACCGCGCTTCGGTGCTGCGCGACCAGATTCGCGAGCACTTCGTGCCGATCGACGCCGAAGTCTTCCTCGGCCTCGAGGACTTCGACTCGGCCGACGTCGCGATCGCCACGGGCTGGCAGACGGTGCTGGCGGTGCGCTCGCTCGAGCGCTGCCGGGCGAAGGCCTACCTGGTCCAGGACCACGAGACGGAGTTCTACGCGACGTCCGCGGAATCGATCTGGGCGCACGACAGCTACCTCGCCGGCCTCTCGTGCATCACCTTCACGCCGTGGATGGCGGACGTGCTCAAGGAGCGCTACGGGGTGGACGCGCAGTGGTTCGAGTGCGGGACCGACCTCGAGACGTTCACGTTCGCGGGGCCGGAGCGGCGCGAGAACGAGATCATCGCCGTCTACGCGCGCCGCGAGACGCCGCGCCGCGCCGTCGACCTGGCGATGGCGGGCCTGGCGCTGCTGGCCGAGCGGCGCCCGACGATCCGCCCCGTGCTGTTCGGCTCGCGCCAGAAGGCGGCACTGCCGTTCCCCGCCGAGGACCTCGGCGTCGTCCCGCCGGCCCGGCTGGCCGCGCTCTACCGGGAGGCCGCGGCCGGCATCGTGTTCTCGCTCACCACGCACTCGCTGGTGGCGCACGAGATGATGGCCAGCGGGCTGCCGACCGTCGAGCTCGAAGGCGACAACGTCGCGTCGGCGCTCGGCCCGAGCGGCGACGTGGTCGAGCTGGCCGCGCGCCGGCCGGACGCGATCGCGGACGCGCTCGAGCGCCTGCTCGACGATCGCGAGCACGCAGCGGCGATGGCCCGGCGGGCCCGGGCGTTCGTCGAGCAGCGCACCTGGGACCGCGCCGGAGAGCAGGTCGCCGCCGCCCTGCGCGGCATTCTCGCCGCCGGAGCCGACCAGGTGCCGCAGTAGGCTATGCGCGGGCGCAACCTTTGCTTTCGCGCGCCGTTTGAGGTCCCAGTGAGCCGTCATCTCGCCATCGTCCCCGCCTACAACGAGGCCGGCGCCATCGCCGCCACGGTCGCGGACATCTTCGCCCACACGGACTTCGACGTGCTCGTCGTGGACGACGGGTCCACCGACGACACGGCCGGCGCCGCCGCCGCCGCCGGCGCGGTCGTGCTCCGCCACCCGTTCAACCTGGGCATCGGCGGCGCGGTCCAGTCCGGCTACCTCTACGCGGCCGAGAACGACTACGACGTCGCGGTGCAGGTCGACGGCGACGGCCAGCACGACGCGCGGCACATCCCGGAGCTGCTCGCGCATCTGCAGACCTCGGCACGGCTGAACATGGTGACCGGGTCGCGCTTCATCGACAGCGGCGACGACGCGTTCCGGTCATCGGTGTCCCGCCGGCTCGGGATCCGCCTGTTCGCCTCGATCCTGTCCCGGATCACGGGCCGCCGGATCACCGACCCGACGTCGGGCTTCCGCATGGTCGACGCGCACGGCATCGCGCTGTTCGCGCACGACTACCCGCACGACTATCCCGAGGTCGAAGCGGTGCTGCTGCTGCACTTCCACAAGCTCGAGGGCGCGGAGGTGCCGGTGCGGATGCGGGCGCGCACGTCCGGCGTGTCCTCGATCAACGCCCAGCGCTCCGTGTACTACATGGTCAAGGTGCTCCTGGCGATCTTCGTCGGGCTGCTCCGCGCTCGCCCCGTGGTCGTGCCGGGCGACCGCGCGCCGGTGACCGCGGAGTCCTCGATCTGATGGACACCCGGATCCAGATCGTCGCGATCCTCGTGACGGCGGGACTGTTCCTGCTCGTCTTCGAGCTCGTCCGCCGCCGGGCGCTGATGGAGCGCTACGCGCTGCTGTGGCTGATCGCCTCCGCGACGCTGCTGGCGCTCGCGGTGTGGCGCGGGCTGCTCGAGCTGATCGCGTCCGCGGTCGGGATCTACTACCCGCCGTCGGCGCTGTTCGTCGTCGCGTTCGCGTTCATCCTCGTCATGCTGTTGCACTTCTCGCTGACGACCTCCCGCCTCGCCGACCAGAACAAGGTGCTGGCCCAGCGCATCGGACTGATGCAGCAGCGGCTGGATGACCTGTCCGCACGGATCGACGAATCCGAGGGGCACACCGCGCACGAGCCCGAGCGGTCGCCCGCCCGGGTCACATGAGCTCCGGACCGGCCCTCGCCGTCGTCATCGTCACCCACGACAGCACGCCGCATCTCCCCCCGACGCTCCACGCGCTGAGGGAGCAGCTGCGGCCGGGTGACGAGCTGCTGATCGTGGACTGCGCCTCCCGCGACGACCTCGGCGCGACGCTCGCCGAGCACGCGCCGGACGCGCGGCTGCTCGCCCTGGGACGCAACCTCGGGTTCGCGGGCGGCGCCAACGCCGGCGCGGACGCGAGCCGCGCGCCGCTGCTGCTGTTGCTGAACCCGGACGCCGTCGTGCAGCCGGGGGCGCTGGACCGGCTGCGGGCGGCAGCGGCCGAGCACGCGGACTGGGGTGCGTGGCAGGCCCTGGTCACGCTGCCCGGCGGCGCCGAGATCAACACGTCCGGCGGCGTGACCCATTGGCTCGGCTTCGGCTGGGCGGGCGAATGCGGCGTGCCGGTCGCGTCCGCGAGCCCGGCGCCGCACGAGGTGTCGTTCGCGTCCGGCGCGGCGCTCGTGGTCCGGCGCGAGGTGTGGGCGGCCGCCGGGGGCTTCGAGCCCGGTTACTTCATGTACGGCGAGGATCTCGACCTGGCGCTGCGCATCCGGCTGCTCGGGTGGGGCGTCGGGATCGTCCCGGACGCGCGCGTCGAGCACGAGTACGACTTCGTCAAGGGCGACTACAAGTGGTTTCACCTCGAGCGCAACCGCTGGTGGACGGTGCTCGGCGCGTACCCGGCCGCGCTGCTGGCGCTGCTGCTCCCGGCGCTGCTGGCGTTCGAGGTGGCGCTGCTCGCGGTCGCGGCCCGGGGCGGCTGGCTGTCCGCGAAGCTGCGCGCGCAGGCGGCGGTCGTCCGCACCCTGCCGTGGGCGCTGCGCCGGCGCCGCCGGATCCAGCGCTCGCGCCGGATCGCCGCGGGGACGTTCGCGGCCGCGCTGACGGCCTCGCTCGACTCGCCGTACCTGGACGTTCGCGTCCCCGTGCTGGAGCGTCTGCAGGCGGCGTACTGGCACGCCGTGCGCGCCGCGCTCGGAGGCGCCGATGGCTGAGCGCCGCCGAGTTCCGCCTCCGCTGGCGGCGTTGATCGCCGCGTCGCTGCTGCTCGCGCTGGTGTGGGCGTTCGTCACGCCGCCGTTCCAGGCGCCCGACGAGAACGCGCACTTCGGCTACACGCAGACGCTGGCCGAGAGCGGCGAGCTGCCGGGCGCCCCGGGGAAGGGCCTGCTGTCGTCCGAGCAGATCGACGCCGGCAGCGCCTCGAACTCCGACCAGGCGGCCGCCCAGCGCGGGACCAAGATGGAGTGGAACCCCCGCGTCTGGAAGCAGTGGCGCGCCGCCGACGCGACGCGTCCGAAGACGACCCGCACCGACGGCGGCGGCCCGAACCCGGCGTCGGCGAACCCGCCGCTGTACTACGCGCTCGAAGCCGTCGCGTACGACCTGACGCCCGGCGGTGATCTCTTCTCGCGGCTGTTGTCGACGCGGATCATGTCGCTGCTCTGGCTGGCCGTGACGGTCTCCGCCGTCTGGGCGCTCTGCGGGGAGGCGCTCGGCCGCGATTCCGTGCTGCAGCTCGCGGCCGCCGGCCTGGCCGGCCTGGCGCCGATGCTGACCTTCGTGTCGGCCTCCGTATCGCCGGACGCGATGCTGTTCGCCCTCTGGAGCGTCGCGCTCTGGCTGGGTGTGCGGTCGTTGCGCCGGGGCCTGACGACGTGGGGGGCGCTGGCGCTGTTCGCCGTGGTCGGCGCGGCGATCGTGGTCAAGGCGGCCAGCTACGCCCTGCTGCCCGGCGCGCTGTTCGTCGTGGCGGTGGCGTGGAAGCGCCGCGGCCTCCCGTGGCGGCCGGCGCTCGCCGGGGCGGCCGGGCTGGCGGTGACCGCGGGCGCCTGGTTCGTGATCGCGTCGGCGCTCAACCGGCCGGCCGCGGCGCAGGTGCAGAGCGCGGCGGGCGGTGGCGCCGTCAACGTGCGCGAGCTGCTCTCGTACGTCTGGCAGTTCTACCTGCCGCGGCCGCCGTTCATGAACGCGTTCCCGACCAACGCGCACACGATCCCGGTCTATGACGTCTGGCTGAAGGGGACGTGGGCCGCCTTCGGCTGGACCGAAGTGCTGTTCCGCAATCGCGTCTACGTCGTGCTGGCCGCGGTCACCGTGGCCGTCGTGATCGGGGCCGCGATGCAGCTGTGGCGCACGCGGCACGAGGGCGACCGCACGATCTTCGCGTTCCTGGCGATCGTCACCGTCTCCCTGCTCGCCGGCCTGCACTGGAGCGAGTACCGCATGATCAAGGCGGGCGCGAGCGGGTTCAATCAGGGCCGCTACCTGTTGCCGCTGGTCGGCGTCGCCGGGCTCGTGCTGGCGCTCGCGATCAAGCGCTTCTCGCCGCGCCTGCGCCCGTACGGCACGGCGGTCGCGGTGGGCGGCCTGATGGTGCTGCAGATGCTCTCGCTGGCGCTCGTGATGGTGCGGTTCTATGCGTAGCCCGCGCACGCTGCTGCTCGGGATCGCGGCGGCCGGACTGCTCATCCTGCTCGTGCTGGCCCTGACCACCACGACGCGCGACGGGTTCACGCTCGGCGTCACGAGCGGGGCGCCCGCCGCCGTGCTCGACGCCGGGGACGTCGCCTGCCAGGAACCTGTGACGGTCCCGGACGCCGCCGGCGCGTTCGATCGAGTCGTGCTGGCGGTCGGCACGTACGGCCGGCCGGGGCCGCCGCTGGAAGTGACGGTCGCGCCGAAGGCCGGCGGCGCGCCGCTCGCCCGCGGACGGCTGCCGGGCGGGTACCCCGACATCGGTGAGACGCCGCTGCACGCCGTGGAGGTCGGCCACGTCGACGCCACCGAGCCGCTGAGCGTCTGCATCCGCAACGTGGGCACCGCGCGCGCCGCGCTCTACGGCAACGGCGACAGCGCGGCGCGCACGTCGAGCGCGACCCACAACGGCGAGCCGCTCAACGTCGACCTCAATCTCGGCTTCGAGCGTTCCGAGCCGCGCTCGCTCGGCTCGCTGCTCGGCGCGATGTTCGACCGCGCCGCGCTGTTCCGTGCGGGCTGGGTGGGGGCGTGGACCTACGTGGTGCTGGCGCTGATCGCGCTGGTGGGGGTGCCGTTGCTGCTGGCGCGCGCGCTGGCGGCGGCGACGCGCGACTAGGCCGAGCCCGGGTGACCTCTCCCCGCGGGATCATGTGATGGAGCTGCGCCTCGGCCTCGACCTGCTGTTTCTCGTACCCGGTGAGACCGGCGGGCGCGAGGCGTACGCGCGCGAGCTGCTGCTGGCGCTGCGCGAGACCGTGCCGGCGCTCCACGTCACCACGTTCCTGAACCGTGAGACGGCCGCGACCGGCCCGGGCTGG
>DATMGH010000097.1:0-16903 GCA_035555675.1 Solirubrobacter sp.
CGAGCCGGCCGCTTCGGGCACGTAGAACGCGCGGTTGAACGGCTCGCCCTCGGGCGTCAGCAGGCCGTAGCGCTCGGCGTCGTAGCGCGCGGCCTTCGCCTCGCGGCGGGCACGATCGCCGAGCAGTAGGTCGAGGTGATAGACGGGCAGCTCGTCGAGGAAGCGGATCGGCGGGTCGGCGTCGGCCAGCGCGTGCTTGCGCGCGGCGAACGTCAACCCGGCGTCGTTGCGCAGCAGCCGCAGACGGCGGTCGGAGTCCCAGGGCTCGGTCGCCAGCCGTGAAGCGGCGTCCGGCCACGTCCAGTGGATCGGCAGCGAGTACTGGCGCACGCGACGGTCGGCGACGAGCTCCGGGAGCGCGTCGGCCAGCGCCGCGGAGGGCAGCTCGTCGCCGTCCAGGATCAGCACCCAGTCCCCGGTCGCGAGGCTCGCGAGCCACGGCCAGTGGCGGTTCGCGCCCGCGTGCTCGTAGCGCACGAGCACGTCGGCGACGTCCGCGTAGTAGGCCAAGTCGTCGCCGCCGACGCGCGCGTCGGCGGCGATCACGATCTCGCCGGCCACGTCGCGCAGCGCGCTCAGGGCGGCGGCGACGAGCGGCCCCGGATGCGCGGTTGGACACAGGACCGAGAGCACGGGTCGCGGCACGGCGCGCAGGGATAGCAGACGTAGACTGGGGCCGATGTTCCGACGCAAGGCGATCACCGAGCACCAGGTGCCGGACGTGTTGAACGTGCCCGCGGCCAACGAGGCGACGATCGACCTGGTCCGCCGGTCGGGCGCCCGCGTGGTCGCCGAGATCGGCATCTATCAGGGTGCGACCTCAGAAGGGCTCGCGCGCCTGCTCGCCGAGCGCGACGGCGAGCTGCACCTGTTCGACTTCCAGGACCGCGTGGACGAGGTCGCCGGCCGGCTGTCCGGTCCCGGGTTCTGCCGGGTCGTGGCGCACGGCAATTCGCGCAAGGTCATGGATTCGTACAACTGGGCGCTGGGGCAGCTGCTGACGCAGCCCGACCCGCCGCGCTTTGACTACGTGTTCATCGACGGCGCGCACCTCTGGGGCATCGACGCGCTGACGTTCTTCCTCGCGGACCGGCTCCTGAAGGTCGGCGGGCACATGGACTTCGACGACTACGACTGGTCGCTGGCTCGTTCGGCGACGATGAACCCGGATGTGCTGCCGGCGACCGCCGCGCTCCACACGCCCGAGCAGATCGAGGCGCCGCAGGTCGCGATGGTGGTCGACGTGCTCGTCCGGACCGATCCGCGCTACGTCGAGGTGCTCGCCGACAAGGCGTTTCGCAAAGTGGCCTGAGCGCTTGTCAGAATGCCTGCGATGGCCCGCCGGACCACCGTCACGCCGAGCGAGTTCCGCAAGATCGCGTACCTCGCCCTCGTGGTCTCCACGCTGATCGTGTTCACGGGCGCGGCGGTGCGGCTCACGGGCTCCGGCCTCGGCTGCTCGGAGTGGCCGCGCTGCCAGGGCACGCGGCTGACGCCGGAGCTCCACACGCACGGGATCATCGAGTTCTCCAACCGCGTGATGACGTCGGTGGTGGCGATCCCCTGCCTGCTGGCGGCGATCCTGGCCTGGCGGCGGCGCCCGTTCCGGCGCGACCTGGCGCTGATCGCCGCGACGCTGCCGCTCGGCGTGCTCGGGCAGGCGGTCATGGGCGGCCTGACCGTGCTCTACGGGCTCTCGCCGGGCTGGGTGATCGGGCACTTCCTGCTCTCGATGGCGCTGCTGGTGGGCTGCGTGGCGCTGCTGTGGCGCGCGACGTACGAGCCGGGTGACCGGCCGCGGTCCCCGGACCGCTGGGCGACGTGGGGCGTGCGGGCGCTGCTGGTGCCCGGCGGGCTGACGCTCGCGCTCGGCACGGTCGCGACCGCGGCCGGACCGCACGCGGGCGGCGAGGGGACCGGGGACATCGTCCCGCGCCTGGACTGGCGCGGCGCGGACACGCTCGACTGGGCGATCCACCAGCACGGCGCGCTGGCCACGATCCTCGGGCTCGCGTGCGTGGGCGTGTGGTTCTTGGTGCGCGCCCGCGGGCTCGATCCGCTGGCGCAGAACTGGATGACCGCGGTCTGCGTGCTGCTGGCGTGCCAGGGCTTCGTGGGGATCGCGCAGTACTCGATGGAGCTGCCGGCGGAGATCGTCTGGGTCCACGTCGCGCTGAGCGCGCTGATGTGGATCGCGCTGCTGGTGGCGGCGGCGGCCGCGGGGCGGATCGGCCCGCCGCGGGCCGGGGTCGAGCCGTTCGTCCCGGCGCCCGAGCGCGAGCTCGCGCGCAGCGCGTGAAGGCGCTCGTCACCGGGGGCGCGGGCTTCATCGGCTCGCACCTGGTGGACGCGCTGCTCGACCGGGGCGACGAGGTCGCGGTCGTCGATCGGCTGCGGGTGGCGAAGTTCAATCTCAACGCCGCGATCGACCGCGGCGCGCGCGTGTGGCGCGCGGACGTGACCGAGGTGGCGGCGATGCTGGAGGTCTTCGGCGACGTGCGCCCGGACGTCGTCTACCACCTGGCGGCGCAGATCGACGTCCGCCGCTCGGTCATCGATCCCGCGCTGGACGCGCACCAGAACGTGGGGGGCACGGCGGCGGTGCTGGAGGCGGCGCGCCAGACCGGCGTGCGGCGGGTGCTCCTGGCCTCGACGGCCGGCGCCTACGGGGACCCCGCGACGATCCCGACGCCGGAGCACACGGCGCTGGAGCCGCTCTCGCCGTACGGCGCGTCGAAGGCGGCGGCGGAGACGTACCTGGCGCTGTTCAGCCGCCTGCACGGGATCTCCACGCTCGCGCTGCGCATGTCCAACGTCTACGGGCCGCGCCAGGACCCGCACGGCGAGGCGGGCGTGATCGCGATCTTCTGCGCCGCGGCGGCGGCGGGCCGCGAGGTCACCGTCTTCGGCGACGGCTCGCAGACGCGCGACTTCGTCTACGTGGAGGACGTCGCGCAGGCGTTCGTCGCGGCGGGCCGCGCGGACGCCCAGGGCGCGCTGAACGTGTCCACGGGCGTCGAGACGACGCTGACCGAGCTGGCGGCGACGCTGGAGCTGCGCACCGTCACCGGGCCCGGGCGGCTGGGCGAGATCAGCCGCTCCTGCCTGGACCCCAGCGGGGCGCGGGCGCGGCTCGGCTGGCAGGCGCGCACGCCGCTGGCCGAGGGGCTGCGCCGCACGCTCGCCTGGCTCAGCTGACTTCGCGCAGCCGCCCCGTGTGCACGTCGTAGACGAACCCGCGCACGGAGCTCTTGTTGGGGATGAACGGGCTCGCCTGGATCCGGCCGATCGAGCTGCGCACGTCGTCGTCGAGGTCCGTGAACGACTCGGGCGACCAGGGCGGCTTGATCCCGGTGTCGCGCTGGATGTCGGCGCGGAACGAGTCGTCGGTGAACGTCAGCATGCCGCAGTCGGTGTGGTGGATCAGCACGATCTCCTGGGTGCCGAGCAGGCGCTGGGAGATCGCGAGCGAGCGGATCTCGTCGTCGGTCACGACGCCGCCGGCGTTGCGGATCACGTGCGCGTCGCCGAGCGCGAGGCCGAGCAGGCCGTGGATGTCCAGGCGCGCGTCCATGCAGGCGACGACGGCGACCTTCTTGGCCGGGGGCAGCGGGATGCCGCCGTTGTCGAAATGGTCGGCGTACTCGCCGTTGTTGCGCAGCAGCTCGTCGGTCACGCTCATGCCTCGCAAATTACCTGAATCATGGTCGGCTTACGAAGGCCGTAGACTCGGGGCGGGATGCCCGAGCTGATCGAAGGGCCCGCGCGCGTCGAGGCGGCGGGGACGAAGCCGAAGCTGATCGACGAGTTCGTGGGCCGGGTGAACACCGGCGAGGAGCGCGTGAGCGTGGCGCGCATGCGCTCCCCCGCCGGCTGGGTGGAGCCGGGGCAGCGGCCGGAGTTCGACGAGTACACGGTCGTGCTCGACGGGGAGCTGCAGGTGGAGCACGCCGACGGCGTGCTGCCGGTCGCCGCCGGCCAGGCGGTGCTGGTGCGCGCCGGCGAGTGGGTGCGCTACTCGACGCCGTCCGGCGCCGAGTACGTCGCCGTCTGCCTGCCCGCGTTCGCGCCGGACACCGTCCATCGCGACGAGCCGTGAAGCCGGGCGCGATCGGCGTCGTCGTCCACCCGCGCCGGGACAGCCGCGAGCTGATCGAGTGCGTGGTGCGCTGGGCCGGGCGGCACGGCCGCCCCGTGCGCGGGCTGCACGAGGCGCAGGCCCTGCTCCCGCCGGCCGTGCACCTGTGCTCGGAGGAGGAGCTGGCGGTCGGCGCCGGGCTGCTGATCGGGCTCGGCGGCGACGGCACGATCCTGCGCGCGCTCAAGCTGGCGACCGCGCAGGACGTCGCCGTGCTGGGCGTGAATCTGGGGCGGCTGGCGTTCCTGGCCGAGGTCAACCTGGACGAGCTGCCGGAGGCGCTGGACCGGATCGACCGCGACGAGCACCAGATCGAGGAGCGCGCGGCGATGACGGTCACCGGCGTCGGGCCCGGGCTGTGCGCGTTCAACGACTCCGCGCTGTCGCGGATCCCCGGCCACGGGCCGGCGGCGCTGGCGGTCGAGGTCGAGGACGAGGTGTTCGCGCGCTACACCGCGGACGCGCTGGTGATCGCGACGCCGACCGGGTCGACCGCGTACTCGTTCGCCGCCGGCGGGCCGATCGTCTCGCCGCGCCACGCCGGGCTGCTGGTGACGCCGGTCGCGCCGCACGCGGCGTTCGACCGGGCGGTGTTCCTGCACCCGTCGGAGACGCTGCGCGTGCACGTGCTCGACCGCTCGGCGCCGCTGCTGCTGGAGGCCGACGGGCAGCGCGTGGCCGAAGTCGGCGCGGGCGACTGCGTCGAGTTCGCGATCGCCCCGCGCCCCGCGCGCATCCTGCGGCTCTCGCCGCACGGGTTCTACGAGCGCGCGCGGCGCAAGCTGCAGCTGGCGGACTCGTCCGAGCTGGCGCCGGAGTGAGCGGCGGGGGAGCCGGCCGGCGGGGCTCGCGGTGAGCGCCGGCGGGCGCCGCGGCGGGTCGCGTGGCCGGGCGCGCCGCGGGCGGCCCGCGCCGGCGCCGGTCGCCGTGCAGACCGAGCACGCGCTGGCCGAGGTGATCGCCGACCCGCACCGGCCGTCGTCGCGCACGCTGTTGCTGGATGGCCGCGAGGCCGGGCAGGTCGACCTGCAGGACCCGCGCGCGCTCGCGTTCGCCTACATGCGCCGGATCGCGGACCTGATCGACGCGTTCCGCCCGCCCGGCACCGCGATCGACGTCCTGCACGTGGGCGGCGGCGCCTGCGCGCTGCCGCGCTACGTCGACGCCACGCGGCCGCGCTCGCACCAGCTCGTCTTCGAGCTCGACCCCGGCGTGGTCGCGCTCGCCCGCGCGCACCTCGGCCTGCGCGCGTTTCCGCGCCTGCGCGTCCGCGTCGGCGACGCGGCGGACCTGATCGGGGCGTGCGAGCCGCGCTCGTTCGACCTGGTGATCGGGGACGCGTTCGACGGCCCGCACGTCCCCGCGCGGCTCTCCACCGCCGCGTTCGCCGCCCAGGTCCGGCGCGTGCTGCGGCCCGCCGGCGCGTACGCGCTCAACGTGATCGACGTCCCGCCGCTGGACGAGGCGCGCGCGCACGCCGCGCTGCTGCAGGCGGCGTTCGCGGAGGTCGCGTGGGTCGCGCCGCCGGGCGTGCTGCGCGGCCGCGCGCCCGGCAACGTCGTCCTGCTCGCGTCCGCGGTCACGCTGCCGCTCGCCGCGCTGCGGCGCGCGGCGGCGGCCGCGGTCCCCCGCGAGCAGGTCAGCGCAGCCGCACCGTGACCGTGCGGGTCACGCGCCCGCCGTCGCCGAACAGCGTCACGGTCACGCGCACCCGTCCCGCCGGGAGCTTGACCGCGACCGAGCCGTTCACGCGTCCCGTCCGGACCGGGAACGTGCGCGTCGCGACCCCGCTCTTGAACGCGCAGCGGCCACGCGCGCAGCGCTCGGGGACGACGGTCACGGTCGCCGTCTGCGCGTCGGTCCCCGTCGCGGTGACCTTCAGCGTCCGCCGGCAGGAGCGCGAGCCGCAGCGGCCGCCCGCCTTGACCTTGGGCGCGCGCAGGGTCGGCGCCGCGGCCGGCGCGGGAGCGGGCGCGGGCGGATCGGCCGCCGGCGGCGGCGTGACCACCGGCGGCGCCGGGCAGCCGCCCAGCGCGGCGAGCCCGGGCACCGTCGGGCAGCGGTCGTCGAGGTCCGGGACGCCGTCGCCGTCGCTGTCGCCGCCGCGCGGCGTCGGGTCGCACGCGTCGCCGAGCCCGTCGCCGTCCGCGTCGGCCTGGTCGCGGTTGGGGACCGTGACGCAGTTATCCAGCGCGTCGGGGATGCCGTCGCCGTCGCTGTCCCCGACCAGCCGCGTGAGCGCGGCGAACGCGTTCGCGCGGCCGCCGTTGCGGCCGTACGGCGCCAGCGCCGGGATCGGCTCCGCGGAGTCCAGGATCGTGGCCTTCAGCTGGGCCGCGGTCAGCCTGCCGTCGTGCGCCAGCAGCAGCGCGGCCACGCCCGCCACGTGCGGCGCCGCCATCGACGTGCCGTCGAAGTACCAGTAGCCGCCGCGGGTCGTCGACAGGACGTCCACGCCGGGCGCGAACACGTCGACCGCGGTCGGGCTGTAGTTGGAGAAGTCGGCGCGCCGGTCGGCGTCGTCGGAGGCGCCCACGCACAGCACGTTCGGGTACGGCACCTCGCACGGGTAGTACGTCGTCGCGTCCAGATCGAACGCGCTGTTGCCGGCCGACACCACGTACAGCGTGTTCGGGTGCGCGGCGATCGCGTCGTCGATCACCTGCGCCGGGCCGAGGCCGCCGAGGCTGGCGTTGACGATCCGCGCGTGGCCGCCCGCGAAGTCGAGCGCCTCGGCGATCACCGACCACGGCGCGGTGCCGTCGTCGCCGAGCCCCTTGAGCATCAGCACGCGCGCGTCCGGCGCCAGCCCGCTGATGCCCTTGTGGTTCGCGTTGCCGGCGACGATCGTGCCGGAGACGTGGCTGCCGTGGCCCTTCACGTCGTCGGGGTCGTTGTCGTTGTAGACGAAGTCCCAGCCGCGCCAGTTGTCGACCAGGCCATCGCCGTCGTCGTCGATCCCGTTCGTCTCGCGGCCCCCGCCGCGCTCGCCGGCGTTGAGCGCGAGCTGCCCGGCGAGGTCCTCGTGCGCGGCGTCGACCCCCGTGTCCACCACCGCGACCGTGACCCCCGTCCCGGTCGACAGCTGCCAGGCATCGACGACGTCCAGCGCGCCGAGCCCCCAGAGGTCGTCCCAGTACGGGTCGGCCTTCGCCACGGCCTGCGCGCGGGCGATCCCGTCGCGCTCCACCCAGTCCACGTCCGGGTCGGCCCGCAGCGTGGCCAGCGCGTCGTCCACCTCCTCGGCGGGCACGCTCACGACTTCCGTGTCGGCGAGCCGCAGCTTGCGTTCGTGGTGGACGCCCGCGGCGGTGCGCTCGGCGGCGCGCAGCCCGCCGTCGCGGCGGACGATCAGGTCCTCGGCGCGCGCGGCACCCGGCAGCGCGAGGAACAGCAGCAGTGTCACGACGGTCAGGTTTCGCACACCACGGTGATCGGCTGGAACCGGTCGAGCCGGTACCGACTGGACGCGGGTACTAGCGTGCAGGCCCATCACTCGACGTCGGCAGCAGCTGTCCCTCGCGGCCGCGATCATGGGTTCGTTCGTCGCGGGCCTGGACTCCACGGTCGTCAACGTCGCGCTTCCGGCGATCCGCGCCGACCTGGGCGGCGGGCTGGCCGGACAGCAGTGGGTGTCGAACGCGTACCTGCTGACGCTCGGCTCGCTGATCCTCGTCGCCGGCTCGCTCGGCGACCTCTACGGCGAGCGGCGCGTCTTCTCGATCGGCGTGAGCGGCTTCGGGGTCGTCTCGATCCTGTGCGCGGTCGCGCCGTCGATCGAGGTGCTGATCGCCGGGCGCGCGCTGCAGGGCGTGTTCGGCGCGCTGCTGACGCCGAGCGCGCTGGCGGTGATCGTGTCCGCGTTCGGTCCGGACGAGCGCGGCGCGGCGATCGGCTCCTGGACGGCGTGGTCGGGGATCGCGATGGTGATCGGGCCGCTGGCCGGCGGCTGGCTCGTCGACACGGCGTCCTGGCGCTGGATCTTCGCGATCAACGTGCCGTTCGTGCTGATCACGCTCGGGCTGGTCGCGGCGGCCGTGCCGAAGGCGGCCGGGCGGCGCGCGGTGCGGCTGGACTGGCTGGGCGCGCTGCTGACGGTGCTCGGGCTCGCGGGGCCGGTGCTGGCGCTGATCCGCCAGCCCGCGGCCGGGTGGGGGAGCCCGGAGGTGTGGGCGGTCGGGCTGGGCGGGCTCGTGCTGCTCGGCCTGTTCGTCGTGCACGAGCGGCGCACGCCGGCGCCGATGCTGCCGCTCGAGCTTTTCTCCCGCCGCAACTTCCTGTTCGGGAACCTGCAGACGTTCGCGATGTACGGCGGGCTCGGCGCCGTGTTCTTCTTCCTGACGCTGTTCCTGCAGCAGGTCGCGGGCTACGACGCGCTGCAGGCCGGCCTGGCCACGATGCCGACCACGCTCGTGATGTTCGCGCTGTCCAGGCGCGCCGGGCGGCTCGCGGATCGCCTCGGGCCGCGGCTGTTCATGGGCTGCGGGCCGCTGATCAGCGCGGTCGGGATCGCGCTGATGCTGCGGATCGACGCCGAGCTCGACTACTGGACGGACCTGTTCGTCCCGCTGCTGATCTTCTCGCTCGGGCTGGCGACGACGGTGGCGCCGCTGACCGCGACCGTGCTGGCCGACGCCGACGAGCGCAACGCCGGGATCGCGTCCGGCGTCAACAACGCGATCGCGCGCGTCGCGGGGCTGCTGTGCGTGGCGGCGCTGGGCGCGGTCGTGTCCGCGGTCTACGTCGGGCACGGCGGGACGGGGGACACGCTGTCGGAGGCGAGCGCCGCGTCGGTGCGCGCGTTCCACGTCGGCGTCGGGGTCTGCGCGGCGCTGCTCGCGGCCGGCGGCGTGCTCGGGCTGGTCGGCATCCGCAACCCGCGGCGGGACGTCAGCTGCGAAGCGTGCGCCGAGGGCGCGCAGGGGCTGCAGGCGCCGCACTCCCCGATCGGACGGGAGCCGGCGCCCGCGTCGCGCTAGCTTCCGGACCCATGCCCGACGTCACCGAGTCCCTGCTCGCCGCCGGCTTCGTCGAGACCGTGTTCCACTGCCCGGCCTGCGGGCTCGGCGGCACCAGCCTCTCGCGCCCGTCCGCGCTTGCGGACCGCGCCTGCCTGGACTGCGGCACGCCGGTGGTCACCAGCGTGGTGGACCGCTTCGCGCGGCCGTGAGATCCGTCTTCCTGATCGGCGGCGGCCGTGACGAGGACGCGATCGTGGCCTCGCACGCGCCGTTCGTGGCCGCGGCCGGCGCGCGGCCGATCGCGGCGGTCGTGCTCGACGAGGGCGCGGACACCGACGTCGAGCGCTGGACGGGCGCGCTGCGCCTCGCGGGCGCGCGTGACGTCGACGCCGTGGTCGTCGCCCCAGGCCGGCCGCCCGACGTCGCCGGCGCGGGCGGGGTGTTCGTGGCCGGGGGCTGGACACCGGGCTACCAAGCGGCGCTCGCCGGGCGCGACTGGCTGCCGCCGGACGCCGTCTACGCCGGGTTCTCGGCGGGCGCGGCGATCGCCGCCGAGCGCGCCATCGTCGGCGGGCACCGGCTCGGCGCCGTGGCCGTCTGCGCGGAGGAGGCGGGCGAGGACCTCGAGCCGCTGACCGTCCGGCCCGGCCTCGGCCTGGTGCCGTTCGCGGTCGACGTGCACGCGACGCAGTGGGGCACGCTCACGCGCGCCGTCCACGCGGTGCGCGCGGGGCTGGTCGGCGAGGCGTGGGCGATCGACGAGGGCACCGTGCTGATCCACGACGCCGCCGGCCTGCGCGTCCGCGGCCTCGGCAGCGCCTACCGCGTCACCGCGGACCTCCGCCTCGAAGTCCACGCGCAGGGCTGAGTGCCCGCGGCGGTCCTTGACAGATCAGGACTCCGTGTGCATACTGCCGAATCGATTCGCTGAATCGTTTCGGCAACCACCGTGTCCTCGCCCTCCCGTCCCACCCTCGCCGACGTCGCCTCGCTCGCGGGCGTCGCCCGCTCGACCGCCTCGATGGTCATCAACGGCGTCGAGCACGCGCGCGTCGCCGAGGACACCCGGGCGCGCGTGCTGGCCGCCGTCGACCAGCTCGGCTACCGCCCGAACGCCGCCGCCCGCGGCCTGCGCACCCAGCGCACGCACCTGTTCGGCTTCGTCGGCGACGAGATCGCCGCCAGCGCCTACGCGGGCGAGACGATCACGGGCGCGCAGGACGTCGCCTGGGCCGCCGATCACCTGCTGCTGATCGCCAACACCGGCCGCGACCCGGACGTGCAGCGCGCGGCGATCGACGCGATGCTCGACCGCCAGGTCGACGGGCTGATCATCGCCGCCATGTCGGCCCGCGAGGTCGACGTCGAGCCTCTGCGCCTCCTGAGCGTTCCCTGCGTGCTCCTGAACTGCTTCGGCACCCAGCCGCTGTTCCCGGAGATCGTGCCGGACGACGAGCGCGGCGGCTTCGACGCCGCCACCCTCCTGCTCGACGCCGGCCACACCCGCATCGCGTTCATCAACGGCAGCGCGGACAAGCACGCGGCCAACGCCCGCGAGCGCGGCTTCCTGGCCGCCCACGCGCAGCGCGGCCTCACGCACGACCCCGTGCTGCGCGCGCACGGCAACTGGTGGCCGGACGGCGGCTACGAGCACACGCAGCGCCTGCTCGCCCTGCCCGACCCCCCGACCGCGATCTTCTGCGCCAACGACCGGATGGCGGTCGGCGCGTACGAGGCGCTCAAGGAGCTCGGGCTCGACGTGCCCGGGGACGTGTCGGTCCTCGGCTACGACGACATGGAGCTCGCCCAGCACCTGCGGCCGGCGCTGAGCACGATGGCGCTGCCGCACTACGAGATGGGTCAGTGGGCGTGCCGCCGGCTGCTCCTCGGCGCGCGCGAGCACGTCCGCGAGCTGCTGCCCTGCCCGCCGAAGTTACGCGACTCGATCCGCACGCTCTAGCCGGACGACGACGAGACGACCACAGCCCGCCCCCGCGGTGGGCCGCTGCGCCCTGCCCAGGAGGAGAGAGATGGCAGACATCCTGCTGCACGAGATCTACAAGCGCTACCCCGACGGCTTCGAGGCGGTCAAGAACCTGAACCTCCCGATCGGCGACGGCGAGTTCATGATCCTGGTCGGCCCGTCCGGCTGCGGGAAGTCGACCGCGCTGCGGATGATCGCCGGCCTGGAGGCGATCACCCAGGGCGAGCTGCTGATCGGCGGCACGCGCGTCAACGAGACCGCGCCGCGCGACCGCGACATCGCGATGGTCTTCCAGAACTACGCGCTGTACCCGCACATGACCGTGCGCGAGAACATGGGGTTCGCGCTCAAGCTGGCCAAGGTCGACCGGCGGGACATCGACCGCAAGGTCAAGGAGGCGGCCGAGATCCTCGAGCTCGAGCCGCACCTGGACCGCCGTCCCGGCCAGCTCTCCGGCGGCCAGCGCCAGCGCGTGGCGATGGGCCGCGCGATCGTGCGCGACCCGAAGGCGTTCCTGATGGACGAGCCGCTCTCCAACCTCGACGCGAAGCTGCGCGTGCAGATGCGCACGCAGGTCGCGCGGATCCAGAAGCAGCTCGCGACCACGATGGTCTACGTCACCCACGACCAGACCGAGGCGATGACGCTCGGTGACCGCGTCGCGGTGATGCGCGGCGGCGTGCTGCAGCAGGTCGACACGCCGAAGGTCCTCTACGAGCACCCGGCGAACCTGTTCGTGGCGGGCTTCATCGGCTCGCCGGCGATGAACTTCCTGCCCGCGCGCCTGCAGGACGGCGTGGTCAAGCTGCCGTTCGGCGACGCGCCGATCCCGCCCGGGGTCGTCACCGACGAGCGCGAGGTGGTCGCCGGCGTCCGCCCCGAGCACTTCGAGGACGGGCGGCTGACCGACGCGCCCGGCCTGCGCTTCCGCGCGCGGCCGGAGGTGGTCGAGGCGATGGGCTCCGAGCTGTACGCCTACTTCGACGCGCCCGCCGGTGAGGTCCGCTCGTCCGAGCTCGACGAGCTGGCCCAGGACGCGGGCGTGGACGACGTCCCCGGCGGGGCGCAGGTGGTCGCGCGGCTCAACGCCGCCAGCACCGCGGCCCCCGGCGCCGAGGCCGAGCTGTGGCTCGACACCGGCCGCATCAAGCTGTTCGAACGCGCCAGCGGGCGCAGCCTGGGGTAGCGGCGATGGCGGACATGAGCCGTCGCGGGTTCCTGCTCGCCGCGGGTGCCGGCGTCGCCGGCACGGTCGCGGCCTGGCCCCGCCTGACCGCCGCGGACGTCCCGGGCCGCGGGGAGGACGCGCTGCGCGTCGCGATCATGGGCACCGCCCAGGACGCGGAGGGGCGCAAGACGATCGTCGCCGAGTTCGAGCGCCGGTTCCCCGGCATCAAGGTCCGGGTGCAGCCGATCCAGGCCGCCGACTGGAGCCAGTTCTTCGCGAAGATCCTGACGATGGTCGCGGCCGGCACGCCGCCGGACGTCTGCTACGTCGCGACCGAGGGGGTGCAGCTGTTCGCCGACCGGCTCGGCGAGCCGCTGGACCGCTTCGTCACGCGCGACAAGGCCGTGATGCAGGAGTACTTCTCCGACGTCCACCCGTCGCTGGTGGAGGCCGCGATGTACGAGGGAAGCCTGTTCCAGACCCCGATCGACTTCAACGCCGCCAACGTCTACTACAACGCCGCGGCCTACCGGCGAGCGGGCCTGGAGCGCCCGGCGGACGACTGGAGCACGGACGACTTCCTCGCCGCCGCCCGCAAGGTGCAGCAGGCCGACCGCAGCATCCGCCCGTTCTTCTGGACCAACCGCCTGTGGGGCGGGATCGTCCCCTGGCTGTACATCAACGACACCAGCTTCCTGACCGAGAGCAAGGCGCCGGGCGGCCGCTGGATGTGGGACACGTTCTACGCCGACGACCCGTCGTCCGCACAGCGCGGCGGCGGGTACCGCTGGCTGCACTCCAACGCGCAGGACCCGCGCGTGCTGGAGTCCTTCGAGCTGCTGCGGCAGATGGTGGCCGACGGGCTGGCCTCGAGCCCCGCGCAGGGCGGCGGCAACGAGCTCGTCGGGCTGTTCTCCGGCGGCCGGATCGCGATGACGCCGGCCGGCGGCTTCTGGGCGCAGGGCCTGCACGACGGCGGCATGAAGCCGACGGACTTCGACGTCGCCTACTTCCCGCGCTGGCGCTCGCAGCGCCACCAGTACGGCGCGGCCGGGAACATGATCCTCAAGACCTCCAAGCGCAAGGACGAGGCCTGGGAGTGGGTCAAGTTCAACCTCAGCCAGGAGGCGATGCAGCTCGCGCTGCCCAAGCCGACCACGACGCCGGCGCGGCGCTCGATGGTCAACGCCGCGTTCTACGCCGAGACCGGCCCGCAGCACTGGCAGGTCTTCTACGACACGCTCGACCGGTTCCCGACGTCCGGGCCGATTCCCGCGCCGCCGCAGCAGGCGGCCGTCGAGACCGCGCTGATCAAGAACGTCACGGCGGCCGTCACGGGTGACCCCAAGAAGGCGCTCGCGTCGCTCGATCGTGACCTGACCACGGCCCTGAAGACATGACGACGACGATCCCCGCCTCCACGGCCGCGCCCACCGCCGCGGCGCCCGCCGAGCCCGCGCACGACCGGCGCTCCGAGCGGCTGCTGGTGTGGCTGTTCCTGGTTCCGACCGTCGGCGGCCTGGCGCTGTTCACGCTGCTGCCGATCGCCGCGTCGTTCGTGCTGGCGTTCTTCCGCTGGGACATCATCACGTCGCCCGAGTGGGCCGGGCTGCACAACTTCGGCGACATCGCCTCCGACGTGACGGTGCGGCGTGCGTTCCTGAACACGATCGGGTTCGTGATCGTCGCCGTCGCGCTGCAGCTCGGCATCGCGCTGTGGCTGGCGATCCTCGTCCAGTCGCGGCTGCCGAGCTGGCTGCAGAGCGTGTTCCGCTCCGCGTTCTTCTTCCCGCTGGTGCTGTCGGCGGCGTCGGTGTCGCTGGTGATGGCGTACCTGTTCAACGCCGACTTCGGGCTCGTCAACTCGATCCTGAACGCGGTCGGCATCCCGGACGTGCAGTGGCTGAGCACGGGCAGCGGCGCGGTCGCGGTCGTGATCTTCGTCTACGTCTGGCAGTCGTTCGGGTTCTCGTTGCTGCTGTTCCTCGGCGGCCTCGCGTCGATCCCGACCGAGGTCTACGAGGCGGCCGAGCTCGACGGCGCCAAGGGCTGGTCGCGCTTCACGAAGATCACGCTGCCGCTGATCAGCCCGACGCTGCTGGTCGCGACCGTGATGGCGGTGATCGCCGCGCTGCAGATCTTCGACCAGCCGTGGGTGCTCACGCGCGGCGGGCCGGGGGACTCGACGCGGACCGCCGTGATGATGATCTACCAGTCCGGCTTCCAGGAGCTGCAGTTCGGCCGCGCGTCGGCGATCGGGCTCGTCCTGACCGCGCTGATCCTGGCCGCGACCGCGGCGCAGTTCCGCCTCAGCCGCCGTTACGTCTTCTACCAGTGAGGCCGCACCGATGACCGCTCGCAGACCGCACGTGGGCACGCTCGTCGTGCTCGCCGTCGCCACCGTGCTCACGCTCGGCCCGGTGGTCTGGACGCTCGTCCGGGCCGTCACGCCGGAGGGCCAGGGGTTCTCGTTCTCGGCGTTCGGGGACGTCTTCGACCAGATCGACATGGTCCGGCTGACGCTCAACAGCGCGCTCGTCACCGGGCTGATCGTGCTCGGCCAGATGTTCACCGCGGCGCTCGCGGGCTACGTGTTCGCGCGCCTCGAGTTCCGCGGGCGCGGGCTGCTGTTCGGGCTCGTGCTGGCCACGATGATGGTCCCGCTGCAGGTGACGATCGTGCCCGTCTTCATGCTGATCCGCGGCATGGGGCTGTCGGACACGCTGCTGGCGCTGATCCTGCCCGCGGTCCCGACCGCGTTCGGCACGTTCCTGATGCGCCAGTACTTCATGACGCTGCCGCCGGAGCTCGGGGAGGCGGCGTCGATCGACGGCGCCGGCCCGTTCCGCACGTTCTGGTCGGTCTACGCGCCGCTCGCCGCGCCCGGCCTGGCCGTGGTCGGCATCCTGGCGTTCAACTACCACTGGAACGAGTTCTTCCGCCCGCTGATCTTCAGCATCAGCGAGGAGAACTACACGCTGCCGCTCGGGCTGGTGACCCTGCAGGGGAACCTCGGCAGCGGCAGCGTGTCGACGGTGCTGGCGGGCGTCGTGCTGTCGATGATCCCCGCGGTGGTGGTGTTCGTCTTCGGCCAGCGGCGGCTGCGCGAGGGCCTGACGGCCGGGATCGGGAAGTGAAGCGGGACCCGAGCTTCCCGCGCCTGCACGGGCGCCCGCCGCAGGGCTGGCTCAACGACCCGCACGGCTGCGTGCGGGTCGACGGCCGCTACCACGTGTTCTTCCAGCACAACCCGGACGAGCCGCGCCACGCCGCGATCAAGTGGGGGCACATGAGCTCCGCCGACCTCGCGCACTGGGAGCCGGAGCCGATCGCGCTCGTCAACCGCCCGGGCGAGCTGGACGCGGCCGGCTGCTGGACCGGCAGCGTCGTCGACGACGGCGGCACGCCGACCGCGGTCTACAGCGCGGTCGCCAACGGGGACGAGCGCAGCGTCGTGCTGGTCGCCCGCGGGGACCGCGCGCTGCGCACCTGGGAGCAGGGGCGCGCGCCCGCGTTCGGCGCGCCCGCCGACCCCGCCGTGACCCACGCGCGCGACCCGTTCGTCTTCGCGTTCGAGGGCCGCCGCTACGCGCTCCAGGGCGCCGGCAGCTACGTGCGCGGCGGCGCCGCGCGCGTGCTCGTGTACGCGTGCGACGACCTCGACGCGTGGACGGAGCTGGGCCCGCTGGTCAGCGCGCAGGACGATCCGGCCGCCGCCGAGCTCGCGCCGGCGGACGTGTGGGAGTGCCCGAACCTGTTCCCGCTCGGCGACCGCTGGGTCCTGCTCGTCTCGCTCTGGTACCGCGAGGGCGGCGGCGCGCACGACGTCCGCTACCTGGTCGGCGACCTCGAGGCGACCGCCGCCGGCCCGCGCTTCCGGGCCGAGCGCGGCGGGCGGCTGGACCGCGGCCCGTGCTTCTACGCGCCGCAGGTGCTGCGCGACGGCGACCGCACGCTGGTCTGGGGCTGGGCGCGCGAGCGGCGCTCCGCGGCCGAGATCGCGGCGGCGGGCTGGGCGGGGACGCTGACGTTCTGCCGCGAGCTGCGGCTCCTCGACGGCGTGGTCGCGTCGGTGCCGGTGCCGGAGCTCGACGTGCTGCGCGCGCGGCCGCTGGCCGTCGACTGGCCGTTTCGCGCGCACGCGTTCGACCTCGACGTCGCCGGGCCGGCGCGGCGCGCGTCGCTGTGGCTCGACGACGTCGCGGTCGCCGAGTTCGCCGCGCCCGCGCGCGTGCTGGTCGACGGGTCGATCGTCGAGGTCTTCGACGGGCCGGCGCCGTTCACCACCCGCGCGTACCCGACCGCGGCCAGCCGCTGGCGGCTGCGGCTCGAGCGCCCGGGCCGGGTGGAGGCCTGGACGCTCGGGCGGCGCTGACTCGCGCTACGGCAGGTTCCAGGCGCCGGCGGGGGCGAACTGCTCGACCCACGTCCGTGCGATCTCGTCGCGGCCCGCGAACCAGACGTCGGGGTGCGCGGCGATGTGCTCGAGCGCCCGGCGCAGGCCCGCCAGCCGGCCGGGCCGCCCGATGATCCGCGGGTGCAGCCCGATCGACATCATCCGGGGCGTGCGCGCGCTCTCGGCGTAGAGGACGTCGAACGTGTCGCGTACGTAGGTCTCGAAGTGGTCGCCGGTGAGCAGCTCGCCGCGCCAG
>DATMGH010000098.1:0-4683 GCA_035555675.1 Solirubrobacter sp.
GTAGGGCTTGACGCGCTCCACCAACCATGGGCGGACGGTGGCCAGCGGCGACGGCTCAGAGGACATGGGGTTTCCCGTCGACCGGGCGGATGATGCCGCGGATGGTCTTGTCCAGCGGCCTCGGCGTGAACGTGAATCCGCCTTCGCCGATCTCGCCGTCCTCGTTCCCGCGGCCAGCGTTCCAGAGGTTCTTGGCCTGCTGGAGTTGCGCGTAGACGTAGCGCACGGGCGGCGCGAACGGCTCGCCGTCCAGGAGCGCCAGTACGTTGTCGATCGTCTCCTGGTCGTACCCGAGGCTCGCGACGTCCTCGGCCAGCTGCTCGAGCGGGTCGAGGAGCTCGGCGCCGTACTGGAGGACCTGCCCGCGCGCGACGTCGAGGATCATCCCCGTCAGTTCGAGGTTGATCAGCGGCGCGTCGCGCCAGGCTCCGAGGAGGCGCTGTTGCGCCTCCTCGGAGTCGACGGTGTACCAGTCGGGCATGGTGTCCTCAGGCCAGGCGCAGCCAGGTGACGGTGCCGTCCGTGACGGTCGCGCCGACCGCCGGGGCGGACGGTGCCGAGCCCGCGGACGTGCCCGCGGCGACGCAGCGGTAGACGACCGCGGAGGCCTTGACCAGCTGGCCGTACGTGTACGCCGTGGTGTTCGCTCGGGCCGCGGGGGTGCCGACGCGCACGACCGCTTCGGGGCGGACCTCGAACGTCTGGAGGTAGCCGTGGATGGCGCGGTCGATGCCGCCCTTGGCGATCTCGAGCGCGTCGATGTGGAGCGGTCCGCCGGGGAGCTCGTCGAACTCGATGGCGCGCTGGGCGCCGACGATGACCGAGGCGGTGTCGTCGATGCCGGTCTCGCCGAGGACGAGCTGCACGTCGCCGTCGGCCTGGCCGTCGGCGTTCGTCGACAGGACGAGCTTGACGAACGCGGGCATGTTCTCCTCGCCGCCGGCGGCGTAGGCGATCTGCTCGTAGGCGATCTCGTTGAGGATGCCGAAGGTCGGCAGGTCGCGACGGTAGTCGGACTTGCGGGCCTTGACCGCGAGGATGCCCTGGATGACCTGCCCGACCGCGGCCGGGTAGTTCGCCGAGTACTTGGACGTGGCCGGGTCGACGGGTGCGCCGGACGCGATCTGCCAGGCGTCGAGGGCGACGTCATCGGACCAGATGAGGTAGTCCTCGGCGATGAGCTTGAAGAACGCCTCGAGGACCTCGGCGCCGCCGGGCAGGTCGGAGAACTCGCGGGCGATGTCGGCGCCCCATGCGAAGCGGGCGAGCGTCGACGCCGACTCCTGGGTCCAGCCGGTACCGGACGCGATCGCGGACTTGTTGCCGGCCCAGGTCGACGTCGGCGCGTACGTGTCGACGGGAGCGCCGGACGTGCCGCGGTGGACCTTGTAGCCCTTCTTGCCCTCGATCGAGATGTCGGTGCCGGTCTTGCCGAGCGGCACGTACTGGCGCTCGTACTCGAGGCCCTGGTACAGCTGGCCGACCCAGCTCGGCTGGATCGCGTGGCCGCCGATCGGGAGCGATCCGGCGCCGCTGACCTTGACGTCGGACAGTGCCGCGAACAGGGTCGCGGGGTCGCCCGACAGGCGCGGGTTCGCCGACGCGAGGAGCGTCAGGTCGTCGGAGGTCGCGGCGTTCAGCCGTGCCCGGTTGATCGCGGCGAAGATCTGGCGCGGCTCGGGGCCGCGCGCGCGGGTCTTCGCAGCGCCGCGGCGGGGCGCGCCGCCGAGGAGCGTCGCGGGAACGGGTCGGCGGACCGGGGCGCCCCGGCGGGCAGCGCGGGCCTGCACGGTCGCGGAGACTTCCTCGGGGTCGGCGTCGGGGTCGGGCGTGTAGACGACGTCGCCCTCGGGGGTCTCGACGACGATCTCGTCGGGCAGCGCGTCGGCGCTGACCTCGACGGTCTCCTCGTCGGTGGCTTCGACCTCGGCGTCGATCTCTTCGCCGGGGGCGGTCTCGGCGAGGAGAGTCGACGCCGGGATGATGGACCGGCGCTTGCCGGTGGTGCGCGGTGCGCTCATGGTGGTTGTCCTTTCGGGGGTGTCTTTCGCTGCGAGGAGGGTGGCGCCGGCGAAGGCCGGCTCTTCGACGAGGGCGGCGGCGAACACGCGACCGGAGGTCGCCTGGCCGTCGCGGATCTTGACGTCGGCGGCTTCGACCGACAGGTGCTTGCGCTTGCCGGACCGCGCGTCCGCGAACGCCGCGCGTCCGAGCGGAGTGTCGGCGAACTTGAACGAGGCGTAGATGCCGGACTCGGGCTGCTCCCAGACGCGGGTCATGCCACCGGCGACCCGCTCGCGCTCGTGCTCGAGGTTGAGGCTGGCGCCGGTCAGGTCGGCGGGGATCTCGAACGCGCCGGCCTGCACGGTGAAGCGGCCGATGTTGGATCGGGCTTCGACGCCGAACGGCACGAGGAGGCCGGTGGCGGTCTGGTCCTCGGCGCTGAACTCGAGCGTGCCGGCGTCGATCTGGATCGTGGCCATGTCAGTCCTCGCTCGTCTGCGGCTCGGTCGGGGTCGAGGTCAGGTAGTTGGACGAGTCGACGCGGATCGACATGCCGGTCTCGCACACGTCGTCGAGTGACAGTCGGGACTCGATCGCGTCGGCGTACTTGGCGAGGCCGAAGTCCCAGAGCTCGTTGCGCTGGGCGCCGCCGGCCTCGCTGGAGTAGTGGATGTCTCCCCCGCCGGACTGCTTCGCGCCTTCGACCAGGCCCGCGGGCAGGCCGGCGTGGTTGGCGATGTCGAGCCGGTTGGCGTTGCGGCCGGACTCGAACAGGTCGGTGGGCAGCTGACCAGGCATGTCGACGCTCACCCAGTCGGGCTTGAGCGCGGTCGCGCCGCCCTTGCCGGAGCGGTTGGTCTTCCAGGTGTTGAGGAACAGCTGACGCTCCTCGGAAGTCCAGCCGTCCCAACGGTCGGCGGCGAGCGACAGGATCGTCAGCGCGACCGGATTCTCGATGCGGTCGCGGTAGGCGGCTTCGATCGAGCGGGCGTCGGCGATCGTGTCGTACCCGTCGAAGAGCATGCCGTTGGAGCCGTAGCCGAGGCGGATCGGGACGATGTGCTGGAGGTAGCGGGCCGGGATGTCATCGTGGGTCGCGGTGACCGTGCCGTTGTCCTCGAGGGTCCAGGTGCCGTAGGGCAGGTGGAGCGCGTCGTAGGGCAGGCCGTGATCGAGCTTGAAGCCGATCGCGGCCCAGCCGCACATGAACAGGTCGGACGCGACGCCCCAGCGCAGGTCACGCGGCGGTAGCCCGCTCGCCGAGGACAGGAGCCAGCGGGGCTGCTCCTTGGCCTCGGTGTCGCCGTCGTAGAGCCGCCAGGGCATGCGGGCGAGGACGCCGCAGGTGATGTCGTGCGCGCGCTTGACGGCGGGGACCTTGAGCGCCGACTCGCGGGTCAGGGCGGTCGGGATGTCCGGGTAGAGGTCGGCGACGATGAGCTTGCCGAGGTCGGGCTCGGGCGCGTAGGGGCTCGCGATCATCGGCGGCATCGCGGAGAGCGGCCGGCGCAGGAAGTCGAAGAAGCCCACGAGCGAGAGGCTCGCGCGCACTTTCGCTATCGGACGAATCCCCCGGCGTGTCGCTCGGCGTTGAGGAGCGCGCGACGCGCCTGCGTGCGGTCGGGGTGGCAGCGTTCCTCGTGGTCCACACCGGCCCGCCAGGCGGCGATCTTGTCCCACGCGAACGCGTACCAGTGTGGGCAGTCGGCACAGGTGACGACGACGCCGGAGGCGCGGCTGATGTCGATCTGGATGGCGCCGGGTTCTCTGGTCATGGGGGTCCTATCCGAAGTACATTGCGTCGGCCGGCGACGTGGGCTTGGGTGCGTCGTCGAGGAACTGGAGGGCGAGCGAGCACGCCTCGAGCGGAGTGATGTCGGCGGCGTAGTCGTTGCGGGGTCGGCCGAATCCGAAGCCTCCATAGGTGCCGATCGCGCGCTTGATCGCGATCTCGGCGGCGCGCTCGAGGTGCTGCTGCCGACGGAAGTGGACGAGCACGCCGGCGTCGAGGAGCTTGAGCATCTTGGTCGCGCCGCGGCGCACGTCCTCGGTCGTGGCGGCGATGAGGCGCGCTGGCGGGGTCGCCCGCTGGAGTGTCTCGATCTCGACGCCAGCGGCCTGCGATGCCTTGTCGTAGATGATGGGCAGGTTGTACTTCCGGGCCAGCTGCAGCGCGGTGAGCGCGAAACCCTTGATACCGGCCTGATGATGCAGGAGGCCGATCGCGATGCGCTCGGGTTGCTCGGGTGCGGCGCCTTCGAGGGCGAGCGCCGAGGACACGAGATCCTCGGCCGCGGCGTAGTACCACGCCACGCCGAGCGACGCCCACAGGCCGTCTGGATGCACGGCCATGGCAAGCGCGAACTGCGCCGGCGCGGGCGGCAGGTCGCCGTCAAGACTGGTCCGCTCCCATGGGGCGGGTGCGATGATCCGGTCCGCGCCACCCTCGGTGCCGAAGAGTCCGAGGTACTCGCGCGTGAACTTGTCGCGGGGGAACTTGCGGAAGTTGCGTTCGACCGCATCGAGCGGAGTCGTGTAGCCGACGCCGGGATGATGGATCTCGATGAGCTCGCGCACGCGGGCTCGAGGGTGCTCGGCGCTCGGTTCCCAGTCCTCGAGCTCCTCGGGGTCGACGCTCTGCGGGACGCCATGGCGGATGACGCCGGCCGTAGGGTCCTC
>DATMGH010000099.1:0-10391 GCA_035555675.1 Solirubrobacter sp.
CGCTTGTCGTCGCGCGGCCAGGACTCGACGAAGTCCAGCGCGCGGTCGAACGCTTCCGCGTCGCGCCCCGACGCGATCTCCTGCAGCGCCCGCAACCGCAGCTGCGGGTTCTTGTTGCGGTCGACGGCCGTGATCAGGAACGTGCGCTTGAGCTCGCCGCCCTGGTCGAAGTGCAGCATCGCCCGCGCCCGCCGCCAGCCGGTCGGCGCGACCCGCGCGCCCGCCAGCGCCGCCCACTGCACCTGCTCGCCGTAGTCCAGATGCTCGACGGCGATCCGCCACAGCTCGCGCTCGAAGACCTCGATCCGCCGGTTCTCGTCCGCCGTGACCGGCAGCACGCGGCGCTCGACGCGCAGCCGCCGCCCGCGGCCGCGCCGCACCGGCCCGACGACGATCGCGCCGCCCCGGTAGACGTCGCGGTCCAGCAGCGAGTGCAGCGTGACGACCGGATCGTCGTGCTTGGTCGCGGGATGGACGAAGTCGACGACGATCCCCGCTTCCTTGCCCTGCTGGCGGCGCGTGACGCGCCCGACCCGCTGCTGGTAGATGCGCTTGGACGCGGTCGGCGCCAGGTGCATGCAGACCGTCGCGCGCGGCGAGTTCCAGCCCTCGGCCAGCAGCTGCGCGTTGACCAGGACGTCGATGTCGCCCTTCTCGTAGCGCGCGAGGATCTGCGCCAGCTCGCGCTTCGGCGTCTCCCCCGACACCGCCTGCGCCTTGATCCCGACGTCGCGGAACGCCGCCGCCACGTTGTACGCGTGCCGCACGCCCGCCGCGTAGACGACGCCCGGCACGCCGTTGAAGCGCGTCTTGTAGAGGTCCGCGATCGCCAGGTTGAACGGCAGCTGGTCGAGCAGCTCGGCCAGCATCTCCTGGTCGAACTCGGTGTCGACCTCGCCGCGCCGCAGCGGCACCTTGGCGATCGTGCGCACGCCGGGACCCGGCGGGATCCGCACGCAGCGCAGCGGCGAGATCACGCCGCGGCGCGCGGCCTGCGCCAGGTCGAAGCGCGACGTCTGCGTCGGGAAGAGGTCCGTGACGTGGCGGGCGATCAGCGCGCCCGTGGCCGTCATGCCGATGAAGACCGGCCCGGTCCACGCGCGGATCGCGGCCGAGGTCTTCTCGCCCAGCGCGGTGTGCGCCTCGTCGCAGATGACGATCGAGTACGCGTCGGAGATGTTGCCCGCGTTGCGGACGAACCACTGGTAGGTCTCGACCGTCACCGGGCCGTTGGCGCGGTCGTCGTGACCGAGCAGCGCGGGCGCGATCCGCTTCGCGTACCCGCGGTCGCGCAGCTCGCCGTGGAACTGGTCGACGAGGTTGCGGCGGTGGGTGAGGATCAGGACGCCGCCGGTGCGCGACGCCTCGACGAACCCGACCGCGGCGACCGTCTTGCCGGCCCCGGTCGCGTGCTCGAACCAGAAGCGCTTGCCGGCGTTCGGATCCTCCGGCGCCTCGGCGATGTCCTCGGCCTCGGCCTCGTCCGGCGTCCACTCGACCGGCTCGTCGTCCTCGTCCTCGTCCTCGTCGTCCGCGTCGAGCACCGGCTCGGCGGCGGCCACGGGCGCGTCGCCGTTCTTGAGCCGATCCGCGAGCAGCGCGGTCAGCGTGCCGGACAGCGCGTCGACCTGGTGGGCCGAGAGGACGGTGCCGTCGACCAGGTGCGGCTCGTCCTGCGAGAGCAGCCGCTCGAGCCCGAGCAGCAGCGACCACTGGCGCCGCCAGTGCGGTGAGGGAACCTTCGCGCCGGCCGCCAGCTCGTCCAGCGCGGAGTCCAGCGCGCGGCGCCGCGGCGTGCCGGGCGCGAGCGCGGACGCGGCGTCCTCCCCCTCGGTCAGGAAAGGCTCACGAGCAAACGCCGACGCGCGTTCGATCTCTTCGGTTGAAGGAAGCGTGGCCGGTTCGGCCACTGGCGTGGTCTCAGCCAAGGACAGGCTCGAAAGTGGCGGTAGCAGCGGCCAGCAAAGGGCCGCTCCAACTCAAGACCCACGGGCGGGAGCTCCAGGCGCCTGACGGCGTTCCCCTCGGTCGCGCTCCCGGCGGGACACGTCTATTGAAGCAGACTCCGTAACGGAAACCCGCGAATCTGCCACCCTCTGGTCCGGATGCGTCGACTCCTCTACATCGTCGTGCCGATCGCACTCGTCGTGGTCGTGGTCATCGGGCTGACGCAGGCGGGCGGGGGCAGCGACCTCGGTGACGGCACCGACTTCGACATCGCCGGCGCCAAGCGCGAGCTGAGCACCGCGCCCGCCCCGCTGGGCGGTCTCTACGCGCAGGCGAACACGCTGATCGGCGGCGGCGAGAGCGCGCTCAATCAGCGCTTGGACACGCTCAAGGGCACGCCGGTCGTGCTCAACAAGTGGGCGTCGTGGTGCGGCCCGTGCCAGGCCGAGTTCCCCGTCTTCCAGCACGCGGCGCTCGCGCACGGCAAGACGATCGCGTTCCTCGGCATCAACAGCGGCGACAAGGATCCGGCGGCGAAGAAGTTCCTCGCCACCCGCCCGCTGCCCTTCCCGTCCTACACCGACGGGGACAGCAAGATCGCGTTCGCGCGGGAGATCGCGGCCGGCTTCCCGATGACCCAGTTCATCGACCGCGACGGCAAGGTCGCCTTCACGCACAGCGGCCCGTACCGGAGCGAAGACGAGCTCACCAAGGACATCGAGCGCTACCTGAGCTGATGCCGCAGGTCCGCGTCGACCCGCTCACGGGCCTCAAGACGATCATCGCCGGTGAGCGCGCCGAGCGCCCGGGCGGCGGCTTCGCGGTCGCGCCGGACGAGCCGATCGACCGCGCCGGCGACCCCTTCGCCCCCGGCCACGAGGACCGGACGCCGCCGGAGCTCTACGCCGTCCGCGCCAACGGCGCCTGGCAGGTGCGCGCGTTCGCGAACCTCTACCCCGCGGTCGACCCCGACCCGGCCGCGCCGGACGCCGACGCCTACCCGGACCTCTATACCGCCCAGCCGGCCGCCGGCGCGCACGAGGTGATCGTCAACGCGCCCGACCTGGTCACCAACCTGGCGGCGCTCTCGGCCGACCAGGTCGCGCTCGCCGTCGAGGCCTGGCGCGAGCGCATGCGCGCGCACGCGGACGCGGCCTGCCGGCACCTGATCGTCAACGAGCGCCGCGAGGCCGGCGCGTCGCTCCCGCACACGCACGCGCAGCTGTACGCGTTCGGCTTCGTGCCCGCCGCGGTGGCGCGCGAGCGCGAGCGGTTCGGCGCGTACGCCGTGCGCACGATGGGCGGGAACCTGCTCGGGGACTACGTGCAGGAGGAGGTCCGCCGCCGCGAGCGGATCGTCGCGATCGACGACGAGGCGGTGCTGATGGCGCCGTACGCCTCGCGCTCCCCCTTCCACCTGATGCTCGCGCCCCGCCGCGTCGCGGCCCGCTTCGAGGGCGACGGCCCGGCCGGCGCGCACCTGCTGCACGACGCGCTGCGCCGCCTGAAGGCCCGGCTCGGCGCCAGCCCGCCGCTGAACCTGTGGGTGCGCACGGCGTGCAGCGGCGCCGAGCACTACTGCTGGCGGATCGAGATCGAGCCGCGGCTCGCGCACCTGGCCGGGCTCGAGCTCGGCACCGGCGTGCACCTGTGCACCGTCGCGCCCGAGCAGGCCGCGGCCGAGCTGCGCGATCTGTGAGGGCGCTCGTCCAGCGCGTGGCGCGCGCCGCGGTGACCGTCGACGGGACCGTGACCGGCGCGATCGGCCCCGGCCTGCTGGTCCTGCTCGGCGTCACGCACACGGACACGCCCGCGGACGCCGATCGCCTCGCCGACAAGCTGCGCGCGCTGCGCGTCTTCCCGGACGCCGACGGCAGGATGAACGAGCCGCTGGGCGACCGCGAGGTGCTGTGCATCTCGCAGTTCACGCTCTACGGCGACACCCGCAAGGGCAACCGGCCGGCGTACGTCGCCGCGGCCCGGCCCGAGGTGGCGGAGCCGCTCTACGAGCGCGTCTGCGAGCGCCTGAACGCCCAGCGCGGCGTGTTCGGCGCGCACATGGACGTCGAGCTGGTCAACGACGGGCCGGTGACGGTCCTGATAGAAGTGCCGTGATGCCGATCTGCCGCTTCGCCGCCGAGCCCCCGCACGGTGACCTCCCGCCGCAGGAGACCCTGCAGGCCGAGTTCCTCGCCGCCTGCCTGCGGGTGGAGACCGAGCCCGACGACCCGGAGCTGGGCGAGGCCGGCGACATCCACTGGTTCCCGGACCGCACGTGGTCGGGCCGCACGTACGTGCCGGCGACGGTGCGCACCAGCACCGGGCTCGAGCTGTTCGGGTACGTGTCATTCGCGCCCGAGGAGCAGGACACGCTGTACGCCTGGGCCGACTACACGCCCGACGTCGCCGACGACCATCCGGAGTGGCGGATGGATCTCTCCCAGGAGGTGATCGGCGGCTGGCGCGGCGCGGGCGACCAGGTGGCGGCGATGACGCTGATCTGGGGCGTGCCGTTCGAGCGCCGCGGCAAGGTCGTGACCGCCCAGCTCGGCCCGACCGTGGTCGACGAGGCCGAAGTGGTCGGCGAGCGCTTCACGCTGCTCGCTCCCGACGCGTACGACGACGAGTACCTGGACGTGGTCCTCGCCGACGGCGCCGGGAACGAGCTGGTGCGCGAGTCGCTCTACGAGGACGACGACGAGTAGCCGTTGCCGTTGTTCCGATCGACCACGACGCGGTCGATCAGCCCGTAGTCGACCGCCTCGTGCGGCGTGAAGAAGCGGTCGCGCTCGAGGTCGTTGGAGATCTGCTCCTTGGCCTTGCCGGTGTGCTCGGCGTAGATCTCCTCCAGCCGCTCGCGCAGCGCCAGCGCCTCGCGGGCGTGGATCTGGATGTCGGTCGCCTGGCCCTGGAACCCGCCTGACGGCTGGTGGATCAGGATCCGCGAGTTCGGCAGCGACGAGCGCTTGCCGGCCGCCCCGCCGGCCAGGATCAGCGAGCCGGCGGACATCGCGATCCCGCAGCAGATCGTCGCCACGTCGGGCTTGATGAACCGCATCGTGTCGTAGATCGCCAGCCCGGCGTAGACGACCCCGCCGGGCGAGTTGACGTACATCTGGATGTCCTTGTCCGGGTCTTCGGCCTCCAGGTGCAACAGCTGCGCGACGACCAGGTTGGCGACGTCGTCGTCGATCGCCTGGCCGACGAACACGACGCGCTCGCGCAGCAGGCGGGAGTAGATGTCGAACGATCGCTCGCCGCGCGAGTCCTGCTGCACGACGACGGGAACGAGGGGCATGTGCAACCTCCGAGTTGCGTATTTCTGCCCATGGTAGCCTCTATCGCAACCGATCAGTTGCAGGAGCGCGCCAAGATGCCCGTCGTGAACCGCGAAGTCGTCCTCCCCGTCACCCGTGAGCGGGCCTGGGAGCTGATCACCGAGCCCGCCGAGCTCGAGGAGTGGCTGGGCGAGGACGTCGAGTTCGACGCCTCCGAGGACGCGCCGCTGCGCGTCACCGAGGACGGCCTGACCCGCGAGGGCGTCGTCGAGGAGGTCGCGGACCTCGAGCGGATCGTGTTCCGCTGGGGCGACTCGCGCGTCGAGTGGGCCCTGCACGACGCGCCCGGCGGTACCCGCTTCGTCGTCACCGAGCACCGCTACGCCGCCGACACGGTCACCTGGGGGCCGAAGCTGCTGGCGCTCTCGGCGGCGAGCTCGCTGTGCCCGGCGTAGACGACGTCTTCACCGCGCTGGCCGACCCGACGCGCCGCGAGGTCCTGCGCTCGGTCGCGCAGCGGCCGGAGCTGACCGCGTCGCGGCTGGCCGGCGAGCTGCCGATCACGCGCCAGGCGGTCGCCAAGCACCTGGCGGCGCTGCAGCGGGCCGGGCTCGTGGAGCCGCGCCGGGAGGGGCGGGAGACGCGCTACACGCTCACCCCCGCCCCGCTCGTGGACGCCATGGGCTGGATGGCGGACGTCGGCGCCGCCTGGGACGCGCGGCTGGCCCGGCTGGCCGAGCGAGCGCGGGCCTCCTAGCCGATCGGCGCTGATCGAGCTCAGTCGGCGAGGTTGCGCGCGCTCGGCACGCGCTCGAGCACTTCAGCGTCGGTCAGCGGGAAGTGGCAGGCCGCGAGGTTGCCGCCGTCCTTGGGCTCGAGCGGCGGGTCGTCGGTGCGGCAGATCTCCTGCGCCTTCCAGCAGCGCGTGTGGAAGCGGCAGCCGGAGGGCGGGTTGCTCGGGGACGGCACGTCGCCCGACAGCGTCTGGCGCTTCTTGGCCGCCGCCAGGCGCGGATCGGCCACCGGCACGGCGGACATCAGCGCGCCGGTGTACGGCATCCGCGGATGCGAGTACAGCTCGTCGGACGTGGCCAGCTCGACGATCCGCCCGAGGTACATGACCGCGACCCGGTCGCACATGTGCCGCACCACGGACAGGTCGTGCGCGATGAAGATCAGCGTCAGCCCGAGGTCGCGCTGCAGCTCGCGCAGCAGGTTGAGCACCTGCGCCTGGATCGAGACGTCCAGCGCGGACACCGGCTCGTCGGCCACGATCACCTTCGGCTTGAGCGCGAGCGCCCGCGCGACCCCGATGCGCTGCCGCTGGCCGCCGGAGAACTCGTGCGGGTAGCGGTTGTAGTGCTCCGGGTTCAGGCCGACCGTGTCCATCAGGGCCTGGACGGCCTGCTTGCGCTCGGCCTTGGTCTGCTTGACGCCGTGGATCACGAACGGGTCGGCGATGATCGAGCCGACCGTCTTGCGCGGGTTCAGCGACGAGTACGGGTCCTGGAAGATCATCTGCATCTGCGAGCGCAGGCGCTTGAGCCGGTCGCCCTTGATGGTCGCGATCTCCTGGCCGTCGAACGTGATCGAGCCCGACGTCGGGTCCAGCAGCCGCAGCAGCAGCCGCGCGGTCGTCGACTTGCCGCAGCCGGACTCCCCCACGAGGCCGAGCGTCTCACCGTTCCGCACGTCGAAGGAGATGCCGTCGACGGCCTTGACCGCCCCGACCTGGCGCCGGAAGAACCCGGCGTGGATCGGGAAGTGCTTGTAGAGGTCGCGGACCTCGATCAGCGTCTCGCGCGGCGGCGCGCCGCCGGCGCTGGACTCGCTCGCGGGAGCGGTCATGCCGCTTCCTCTTCTCGCATGACGCCCTGGCGTGCCGCGTCGGGCTTGACGCCGCGCTGCAGCTCGGCCCACAGCCGCCGCCGCGTCTCCGGCGGGAGCAGGCACGCGACCTCGTGGTCGGGGTGGCCGGGCACCGGCTCGAGCTTCGGGTCGATGCGCTTGTGCGCCTCGCGCACGTACGGGCAGCGCGGATGGAACGAGCAGCCGCTCGGCAGCGTGATCAGCGACGGCGGGCGACCCGCGATCGGCACCAGGTCCTCGTCGCGCGGGGAGTCCAGCCGCGGGATCGACGACAGCAGCCCCCACGTGTACGGATGCTCGGGCGCCGCGAAGATCGTGTTCGTGTCCGCCTTCTCGACGATCCGGCCGGCGTACATGACCGCGATGTCGTCGGCCATCTCGGCGACCACGCCGAGGTCGTGCGTGATCACGACGACCGCCGTGTCGAACTCGTCCTGCAGGTGCTCGATCAGCTCGAGGATCTGGGCCTGCACGGTGACGTCGAGCGCGGTCGTCGGCTCGTCGGCGATCAGCAGCTTCGGGTCGTTGGCCAGCGCCATCGCGATCATCGCCCGCTGGCGCATGCCGCCCGAGAACTCGTGCGGGTAGGAGTCCGCGCGCCGGCGCGGCTCCGGGATGCCGACCAGCCCGAGCATCTCGACCGCCCGGTCCCACGCCTGCGCCTTCGAGACGTCGCGGTGCGAGCGCACCGCCTCGGCGATCTGCTTGCCGACCTTGTAGAAGGGATGCAGGCTCGACA
The DNA here is from genome assembly GCA_035555675.1 of Solirubrobacter sp. Lineage (GTDB taxonomy): Bacteria > Actinomycetota > Thermoleophilia > Solirubrobacterales > Solirubrobacteraceae > Solirubrobacter. Next base: position 7,834 of record DATMGH010000099.1, read on the forward strand.
GCGGGTCCTGGAAGATCATCGCGATGTCGTTGCCGCGCACCTGGCGCATGTCCTCCTCGGACGCGCCCAGCAGGTCCTTGCCGTCGAAGCGCACGCTGCCGCTGATGCGCGCGTTGCGCGAGCGGGTCAGCCCCATCACGGTCAGCGAGGACACGGACTTGCCCGAGCCGGACTCGCCCACGATCCCGAACGTCTGCCCGCGCTCGACCGAGTAGGAGATCCCGTCGACGGCCTTCACGAGCCCGTCGTCGGTCTCGAAGTGGACCTGGAGGTTCTCGACCTCGAGCAGCGGCGCCTTGGGGGTGTCCACCCTCAGTACCTCACCCTCGGGTCGATGAACGCGTACAGGATGTCGACGATCAGCGACATCATCACGATGAAGAACGCGCCGAACAGCACGGTCCCCTGAATCACCGGCAGGTCGGACACGTTGATCGCGTTGTACGCGTAGCGCCCGATGCCGGGGATGTTGAAGACGGTCTCGGTCAGGATCGCGCCGCCGAGCAGGATGCCGATGTCCAGGCCGAGCAGCGTGACGATCGGCGTGATCGCCGCGCGCACGCCGTGGCGGAAGACCACGCGCCGCTCCGACAGGCCCTTGGCCCGCGCGGTGCGGATGTAGTCCTCCTGCAGCGTGTCGATCAGGTTGCCGCGCAGGAAGCGGGCGTAGATCGCCGCGAACGACGCCGCCAGCACGCACCACGGCATGATCAGCGCCTCCGCCTTCTCGGGGAACGAGTGCGCCTGGCCGTACGCGGAGTTGCCCGGCAGGACGGGGAACTTGCCGATCTTGTCGTCGAACAGGTAGAGCGCGACCAGGCCGAGGAAGTAGACCGGGGCCGAGATGAAGATCAGCGCGACCCCCATCGAGAGGCGGTCCAGCCACGAGCCGGTCTTGACCGCGGAGATCACGCCGATCGGGATCCCGATCGCCAGCCACAGGACGACCGCGCCCGCGGTCAGGAAGATCGTCGTCGGGAGCCGATCGAGGATCTGCGGCAGCACCTCCGCGTTGTTCGTGTACGAGAAGCCGAAGTAGACGCCGTTGTGGCCCACGAACGGCAGGATGTCGCCGATGTAGTTGATGAACTGGACCGGCTTGGGCTTGTCGAGCCCGAACTGGTGGCGGATCGACTCGATCAGCTCCGGCGACGGCTGGCGCCCGGCGCGCGCGACCGCGGGATCGCCCGCCGGCAGCACGCTGAAGAGGATGAACGTGATCAGCGTGATCGCGAACAGCAGGAAGACGACCCAGACGAGTCGGCGGGCGATGTAGGCGGCCACGTCCGGGCTACCTCGACCGCGAGCTCTTCGGGTTCAACGCGTCCTGCATCCCGTCCCCCACGAGGTTGAAGGCGAGCACGGTGAACAGCAGCGCCAGGCCGGGGAAGACCATGTACCACCAGGCCGACTGGAAGATCGTCGACGCGTCCGAGAGCATCTGCCCCCACGACGCCTGTGGCGGCTGCACGCCGACCCCGAGGAACGACAGCGAGGCCTCCAGCAGGATGTTCGCGGGGATGAACAGCGTCGCGTAGACGATGATCGGCGCGACCAGGTTCGGCAGGATCTCGCGGAAGATGATCCGCGAGTTGGACGCGCCGAGCGACTTCGACGCTTCCACGAACTCCTTCTCGCGGAGCGAGAGCACCTGGCCGCGGATGATGCGCGCGACGTAGGGCCAGTTCGCGATCACGATGATCGTGATCACCACCTTCAGGCCGGGCTCCAGCGCGCCGCCCAGGCACCCGTCCTTGGTCGAGCACGCCGACGCCAGGCCGAGGCCCAGCAGCAGGACCGGGAACGCCAGCAGCACGTCGACCAGCCGCGCGATGATCGTGTCCACCCAGCCGCGGTAGAAGCCGGCGATCATGCCCATCGTGACGCCGATCAGCACCGACAGGCCGGTGCCGACGAACGCCACCAGCAGCGACACGCGGGCGCCGTCGAGGACGCGCGAGAAGATGTCGCGCCCGAGGTCGTCGACGCCGAACCAGTGCTGGCTGCTCGGCCCCGACGGCAGCCCGAAGTCGTCCAGCGCGGCCGTGTTGCCGTCGTTGGGGTTCGGGATGTCGAAGACCTTGCGGATCAGCGGCGCGAAGATCGCGACCAGCACCAGCAGCACGATGAACGTGCCGGCGGCCAGCGCGACCTTGTCCTTGCGGAAGCGCCGCCAGAACAGCTGCAGCGGCGAGCGCGCTGCGACCGGCCCCTCGCCCGCGACGAGCTCGTCGATGCCGCTGTCCTCGGCCTGCAGCAGGTCGCTGGCGCCCGTTCCGGTACTCAAGTCATCGCTCCATCGGGTCGGTTGCTCCCCTACTTCCCCGAACCGGACAACAACCTACACCTTGCGGCTCAAGCAGCCGCCGGCTGCAAGCGCCCATCCCACTGAGCGGCTCGACGCCCCCGGCAGGAATCGAACCTGCATCCCGCGCTTAGGAGGCGCGTGCTCTATCCATTGAGCTACGAGGGCCGCGGACAAGGGTATGGCGAACCTAGTGGTCCGGCCGGTCCGGGTACACGTCGTCGATCGTCGCCAGCGGCTCGTACGGCGCGTC
>DATMGH010000100.1:0-57067 GCA_035555675.1 Solirubrobacter sp.
AAAGTGACCACTCGCAGCGCCATGACGCGCGCGCGACGACGCCATCACGCGCGCGACGGCGCCATGACACGTGCGCGGCGGCGACCACGACGTGCGTTCGCGTGGCGGGGTGATGAAGCCGCGAGGGGCGACGTTCCGGCGGCATGCGCCAGAAAGTGACCACTCGCCGCGCGATCACGCGCGCGCGGGGGCGACCACGGCACACGCGCGGCGGCGCCATGACACGCGCGCGGTGGCGACGACGCGCGCCCGCGCGGCGGGGTGATGAAGCTGCGAGAGGCGACGTTTCGGCGGTAAGCGCCAGAAAGTGACCACTCGCAGCGACACGACGCGTGCGACGGCGCCATGACAGGCGTGCGGCGACGACACGACACGCGCGCGGCGGCGACCACGACACACGCGCGGCGGCGCCATGACACGCGGGCGGCGCCGCGACGCGCCGCGCGGCGTGAAAGGTGCGCAGCCGGCGAGGCGCCTGTGATGCGGTACGCGGACGTGGCATGCTGCGACGATGGCCTCCGTCTCGGTGCAGTACTCGATCGTCCTCCGCGTTGAGATCGACCACCAGCCCGGCATGCTCGGCCTCGTCGCCACCGCGATCGGGGACGCCGGCGGGAGCATCGGATCGATCGACCTCGTAGCCATCGAGCACGGCCACACGCTGCGCGACATCACGGTCGAGACCGAGAACGAGGCGCACGCGAAGCGGATCGGCGCAGCGGTCGACGCGGTCGCCGGAGCCCGGCTGGTCGACATCACCGACCGCACGTTTCAGATGCACGTCGGCGGCAAGATCGAGCAGCGCAACAAGCTCCCGATCCGCAACCGCGACGACCTGAGCATGGCCTACACGCCCGGCGTGGCCCGCGTCTGCACCGCGATCACCAACGACCGCGACAAGGCCTTCCAGTACACGATCAAGCGCAACACGGTCGCGGTGGTCAGCGACGGCAGCGCGGTGCTGGGCCTCGGCGACATCGGCCCGGAGGCGGCGATGCCCGTCATGGAGGGCAAGGCGGTCCTGTTCAAGGAGTTCGGCGGCGTCGACGCGTTCCCGATCTGCCTGGACACCAAGGACCCGGACGAGATCGTCGAGACCGTCCGCCGCATCGCCCCCGCGTTCGGCGGCATCAACCTCGAGGACATCAGCGCGCCCCGCTGCTTCACGATCGAGGAGCGGCTCAAGCAGACCCTCGACATCCCGGTCTTCCACGACGACCAGCACGGCACCGCGGTCGTCACACTCGCCGCGCTGCTCAACGCCACCAAGCTGATCGGCAAGGACCTCACCCAGCTCAAGGTCCTGATCGTCGGCCTCGGCGCGGCCGGCATCGCGGTCGCGAAGATCCTGGAAGGCGCCGGCGTCAGCGACATCATCGGCTGCGACCGCCAGGGCGCCGTGCACACCGAGCGCGCCGACTACCAGGACGGCACGATGCCCCCGCTCAAGCGCTGGCTGGCCGAGCACACCAACCCGGAGCGCCGCACCGGCAGCCCCGCCGACGTGATCGACCAGGCGGACGTGTTCATCGGCGTCTCCGGCGCCCGCGCGCTCGACCCCAGTGCCCTGAGCCGCATGAACGACGACGCGATCGTGTTCGCGATGGCCAACCCGAACCCCGAGGTCACGCCCGAGGAGGCCGAGCCCTACGCCCGCGTGATCGCCACCGGCCGCAGCGACTACCCGAACCAGATCAACAACGTCCTGTGCTTCCCGGGCATCTTCCGCGGCGCGCTCGACGTCCGCGCGCGCGAGATCACCGAGGAGATGAAGACCGCCGCGGCCCGCGGCATCGCGAGCATCGTGACCGACGACGAGCTGCGCGAGGACTACATCGTCCCGAGCGTCTTCAACCGCGACGTCGCCGACGCGGTCGCGGCCGCCGTCGCCGGCCAGGCCAAGGCCCAGGGCACCGCCGAGGCGAGCGGCTCCGAGGTCGGCTACGCGCGCGGCGAGACCGAGGAGTTCAAGGCGGTCCGTCCCTGATGCGCGTCGCCATCACCGGCGCCAGCGGCCTGCTCGGCACCCGCATCGCCGCGGCGCTCACCGCCCGCGGTGACGACGTCACGACGATCTCGTTGCGCACCGGCGCGCCCGACCCGAGCGCGCTCAGCGGCCGCGACGCGATCGTCCACCTCGCGGGCGAGAACGTCGCCCAGCGCTGGACCGACCGGGCCCGCGCGGAGATCCGCGCCAGCCGCGAGCAGGGCACGCGACGCCTCGTGGAGGCGATCCAGAACGCAGACCCAAGGCCCAGGAGCCTGATCAGCGCCAGCGCCGTCGGCTACTACGGCCCGCACGGGGACGAGCCGGTCGACGAGGACACGCCGCCCGGCACCGGCTTCCTCGCCGACGTCTGCGCCGCCTGGGAGCGTGAGGCCACACGAGCACGCGAGCACGGCCTGCGCGTCGTGACCGTGCGCACCGGCGTCGTGCTGGACCCGCACGGCGGGGCGCTGGCGAAGATGCTGACCCCGTTCAAGCTCGGGATCGGCGGCCCGGTCGCGGGCGGCCGCCAGTACATGCCCTGGATCCACGCCGACGACGTCGCCGGCGTCTACCTGCACGCGCTCGACACCGACACCGAGGGCCCGCTCAACGCCACCGCCCCCACCCCGGTCACGAACGCAGCGTTCAGCCGCGCACTCGGACGCGCGTTGCATCGCCCCGCCGTCGCCCCGATCCCGGCGGCGGCGATCCGCCTGCTGTACGGCGACATGGCGGAGATCGTGACCACCGGCCAACGCGCGCTGCCGAAGCGCACCCTCGCGTCCGGCTACGCCTACCGCCATCCCGAGCTCGACGAGGCGCTGCGCGCCGCAATCCGCTGACACGCGCACGAGCGAGACGCCATCATTGTCCAGACACCATGGACGACCTCGACCGTCTCGGCAACGCTCTCACGCTCGCGACGACGCGCGTGATCGCGCGGCGTCAGCGCCGCCGGCGCACGGTGGCCTGCGCGTTCGTGGCGCTGGCGGTGTTCGCGACGCTCACGCCGACCCACCTGGGCCCGGCCGACCAGCCGAACTTCTTCGCGCTCGCGATCGAGCCCGCGGGCGCCGCCGTGCGCTGCGACCAGCCGCGCGGCCAGCGCTTCCACTACACGGACGCGTGCATCCCGCAGCACCCGGCGCCGCAGGCCGCCCGCTGAGCGCGGACGGCCTGGGACGCGAGCGTTGCTACTTGCGGCTGGTCCCGAAGGGACCGAGCTGCTTCCACTTGGAGTCGGGCTTCGCGGGCCACACGAGCCACACGAGCGCGCCGATCACCGACAGGCACAGACCCGTCGCCAGGCCGGCCTTGTCGCTGTACCCCTTGCGCACCGAGAGGTAGCCCGAGGCGATGCAGGACGCCAGCCACAGATACATGAGCCAGAGCGCATTCGCGCCCATCAGAGCGAAAACGGTCATGTTCCCAGGTACGCCTTCTGGACTTCGGGGTTGGTGCGCAGCGCGTCCGAGCTGTCGGACATGACGACCGCGCCGGTCTCCAGCACGTACGCGCGCTTGGACACGTCGAGCGCGAAGTTCGCGTTCTGCTCGACGAGCAGGATGGTCATGCCCTCCTGGTTGATCTGCGCGATCGTCTCGTAGATGCGCTCGGTGAGGACCGGCGAGATCCCCATCGAAGGCTCGTCGAGCAGGAGGACCTTCGGACTGCCCATGTACGCGCGCCCGATCGCGAGCATCTGCTGCTCGCCGCCGGACATCGTGCCGGCCTTCTGGGACTGACGCTCCTCGAGCCGCGGGAACAGCTCGAAGATCCGCTGGATGTCCTTGGCCATCTGATCGGTGTCCCGGCGCAGGTAGGCGCCGAGCTCCAGGTTCTCCAGGACCGACATGCGCTGGAAGCACTTGCGGCCCTCAGGGGACTGGCAGATGCCGAGCCCGACGATCTCCTGCGGCGGGAGCATGGAGATCTCCTCGCCCGCCAGCTTGATCGACCCGGTGCGCGGCGGCGTCAGGCCCGAGATCGAGCGCAGCGTGGTCGACTTCCCGGCCCCGTTGGAGCCGATCAGCGTCACGCACTCGCCCTCCTCCACGGAGAGCGACACGCCCTTGAGCGCCTGGATGTTCCCGTAGTAGGTGTGGATGTCCTCCACTTCGAGGAACGCCATTACTCCCTCTCCCCCGTCTCGGCGGCGGCCTTCCCCAGGTACGCCTCGACGACGCGCGGGTTCGCCCGCACGTCGGCCGGCAGGCCCTCGGCGATCTTCTCGCCGTGGTCGAGCACGGTCACCCGCTCGGACACGCGCATGATGACCTTCATGTCGTGCTCGATGAGCAGGATCGTGATCCCCCGCTCGTCGCGCAGCTGGTGCATGAAGTCCGTCAGCGCGGCCGACTCCTGCGGGTTCATGCCCGCCGTCGGCTCGTCGAGCAGGAGCACCTTCGGGTCCGACGCCAGCGCGCGCGCGATCTCCACCCGCCGCTGGTCGCCGTAGGAGAGGTTCACGGCCAGGTGTTCGTGCCAGCGGCGCTTGATGCCGACGTACTCCAGCTCGGCGTGCGCCTTCTCGCGGACCTCCCGCTCCTCGCGCCGCACCTTCGGCGTCCGGATGATCGAGCCGAACAGCCCGCCGGACATGCGCGAGTGCTCGCCGATCAGCACGTTCTCCATCGCGGTCATGGTCGAGAACAGGCGGATGTTCTGGAACGTCCGCGCCATGCCGGCCTTCATGACCACGTCCGGCCGGGCACCGGTGATCGAGCGCCCGTCGAACGAGATCGTCCCGAGCGTCGGCCGGTAGAAGCCGGTCAGGATGTTGAAGAACGTCGTCTTGCCCGCGCCGTTGGGACCGATGATCGAGACGATCGAGCGCTCCGGCAGGGTGAACGAGACGTCGTTGACGGCGGTCAGACCGCCGAACTGCTTGGTGATGTTGACCGCGTCGAGCACGGGCGCGCCCGACGGCAGACCCGGCTGCTGCGGCTTGCTCTGAGTCGCGCTCATGCCTGTGCCGTGTAGAGAGTTTCGTCCGACGTCTCGGCGTGCTCGGCGAGCTCCATCTTGTGCCGCCGCTCGGGCAGCAGGCCCTGCGGCCGCAGGAGCATCATCATCACGAGCAGGAAGCCGTAGATCGCGAACGTGATCTGCGTCGCGTCGAAGTCCAGCCCCAGCTTCCCGGGCCACGAGTTGATCACGTCCGGGATGAACCAGGTGTTGATGAACGACAGCGCGATCGCGCCCAGCACCACGCCCCAGATCGACCCGAGGCCGCCGAGGATGATCATCGCGAGCACGAGGATCGAGAAGTAGAACTGGAACTGGTCGGCGTTGACCGTGTTCAGGAACGAGCCGAGGAACGCGCCCGCGATGCCGCCCATGGCGGCGCCGGTGGCGTACGCCAGCAGCTTGGTCTTGACCGCGGGGACGCCCATGGCGACGGCCGCGATCTCGTCCTCGCGCAGGGCGACCCACGCGCGGCCGAGCCGCGAGTCGCGCAGCCGGAAGTTCACGAACAGCACGAACCCGACCAGGACCAACGCGAACCAGTACCACGGTCGTAGGTCCAGCAGGCCGAACGGCGCCAGGCCCGGCAGGTCGATCTTGTCGACCGGCGAGATGCCCTGACGGCCCGCGGTCAGCGGCTGCCCGCCGATCACGATGCTGTCGCCGTTGATCGCGATACGGCCGATGATCTCGCCGAACGCGAGCGTCACGATCGCGATGTAGTCGCCGCGCAGACGCAGCGTCGGTAGGCCGATGATCATGCCCGCGATCGCCGTGGCGATCACCGCGAGCACGAGGATCAGCAGGAAGTTCACGTGAATGCCCGGCAACTTGGCCGCGGTCCCGCCGACCAGGAAGTGCCAGCCCTCGCCGCCGCCGACCTTCGAGAAGAAGCCCGACCCGAAGTAGCCGGCGGTGTAAGCGCCGATCGCGAAGAACGCGACGTAGCCGAGGTCCAGCAGGCCGGCGAAGCCGACCACGATGTTCAGACCCAGCGCCATCACCACGTACGCCAGCGCCTGCGTGCAGGTCTGGACGAACGTGTCGCCGCTCTCGAAGAAGAACGGCAGGAAGGCGGCGGCGATCAGGAGGATCGGCACCAGCGCCTTCTCGAACCACGGCGGCAACGCCGGCTTCGGCAGCCGCCCGCCCTTGACGGTCTCTCCAGGCCGCTTGGCCTCCGTCGCGGCGCTCATCCTGCGTCCCTCGTCTGCTCGCCGAGCAGGCCCGACGGCTTGAAGACCATGATCAGCACCAGATAGCTGAACACCACGGCGGGCGTCCAGGCAGAGCCGATCCGGTTGTCAGAGATCTGCTGGATGCAGCCGATGATCAGGCCGCCCAGCACGGCGCCCCGGAGGTTGCCGATACCGCCCATGACCGCGGCGGTGAAGGCGATCAGACCGCCGGTGAAGCCCTGGAAGTACCAGATCGTCGTCTGGTAGAGCGCGTAGATCAGGCCGGCCGCGCCGGCCAGCATCCCACCGATGAGGAACGTCAGCGAGATCGTCGTGTCGACGTTGATGCCCATCAGCCGTGCGGCCTCCGGGTCCTGCGCGGTGGCGCGCATCGCCTTGCCCAGACGCGAGCGCGAGATGAAGGTCGTCATCACGAGCAGCAGCGGCACGGTGACCGCGATCGAGAGGACGTCCGCGTTCTCGATCGTGATGCCGAAGAGCGTGACGACCGTGTGCTGCGCGTTGATGAGGTCGGGGATGCCCTGCTGCGAGCCGCCCTTCCAGAGCAGGCCCACGTTCTGCAGGATGAACGAGAACCCGACCGCGGTGATCAGCGGTGCGAGCTTTGGTGCTGTGCGCAACGGCTTGTAGCCGACGCGCTCGATCATCGCGTTGAGCATGCCCGATGCGAGCATCGCGACGCACAGGGTCAGCAGCAGTCCGAAGAACAGGACGATCGCGCTGGCGCCCTTGGTGAGGCCGAGCGTCATGAAGAACGCGGCCGAGACGAACGAGCCGATCATGAAGACTTCGCCGTGGGCGAAGTTGATCAGCTCGACAATGCCGTAGACGAGCGTGTAGCCGATCGCCACCAGCGCCCAGATGGCGCCGTTGGAGATGCCGGCTGTCAGGTTCTCGCCGAGGCGGACCAGGTTCCCGTCGTGGACGAGATCACTGATCGCGTAGTAGAGCGGCAACGCGAGCAGCACCAGAGTGAGCCCGTACGTGCCGACCAGAGCGCGTACCCGTTGTGATACGGGCGGCCCTGCGGGAATGCTGGCGGCTTCCATTTTTTTGAGTACTGGGTCGTGCCTACATCCGAAAAGGCGACCGGCCGGGAGCGGATCGGAGTCCGCTCCCGGCCGAGCTTACGCCTTGTGGCGGATGGTACTAGCCGACCTGGGCCTTGACGGTCTTGTCGAACTCCAGGTTGCCGTCCTTGACCGAGTAGATGCCGTAGTCGGTCAGCGTCGTGTCGCCGTTCTCGTCGATCGAGTACGTGCCGAGCACCGACTCGCGGTCCTTGGTCGAGAAGAGGGCCTTGATGATGTCGGCCTTCTCACCGGTCTTGGAGCGCTCGATGGCGTCCAGCGCGAGGCGCATGGCCTCGTAGCCGTAGATCGCGTACGGGTCGGGCTGCTTCTCGCCGTACTTCTCCGAGTACGCCTTGAAGAACTCCTGGCCGTCGGGCGGGTAGGAGTCGGGGTTCAGGGTCGCGACGGAGACCTTCACGCGAGACTGGACGTCGGCGGGGATGCCGCCCTCCTTGGGATCGACGAAGCCGGACTCGGCGACGCCGTCCGGGCCGTACAGGCCGGCGCCCGGCAGAGCGGCCGCGAAGTCCTTGTACAGCTGGACCGCGTTGTTGGCGGTGATGCCCGCGTAGACGAAGCAGTCAGCGCCGGCCGCCTTGGCCTTCTGGGCCAGCGAGCGGTAGTTGGCGGCGTTCTTGTCGATGCCCTCGTTGGACACCAGCTCGAGGCCCTGGGACTGCGCGGCGAGCTCGATGTTCTTCGCCAGGCCGGCCCCGTAGACCTCCTTGTCGTTGGCCAGCTGCGCCTTGGTGCAGCCGTCCTCCTTCATGACCGTCACCAGCGCGGCGGCCTGGATCGTGTCCTTCGGGACGATGCGGGTGTAGTTGCGCGTGCCGGTCGGGTAGTACTTGTCCGGCTCGCCCGGGTTGGAGCCCGGCTGGTCGGTCGTGAGACCCACGGCCGTGTTGGCCGGGGAGATCATCGGGACGCCGGCCTCGTTCAGGATCGGGATGGCGACCGCGGCCGCGCCCGAGTTGAACGTGCCGATGTAGACGGCCGTCGAGTCGTCCTGCGCCGCCTTACGAGCGTTCGCGGACTCCTGCTCGGGCGTCCAGTTGCCGGCCTGCGCCGTCGAGTCGTCGAGCGGCACGTAGTTGATCTCGTGCGGGCCCGCCTTGCCGCCCGCCTGCTCGAGGGCGAGCTTCGCGCCGTTGACGACGGCCGTCGTCTGGACGCGCGACGCGCCCTGCAGCGGCACCGACGAGTAGATCGTCAGCTTCTTGCCGGCCTCGGCCTGCCCGCTGTCGCCGCCGCCGCTGCTGCTGCTCGAACCGTTGTCGTCATCGCCACCGCAGGCGGTTACGCCCAGCGCGAGCGCCGCCAGCAGGCAGCTCGAAGCTGCCAGGAACTTAGAGTGCAAAGAACCCCTCCTCATGAGGCTCGTATTCGGGCGGCGATTCTACGCACGCCCAGTTCAGGCGTGCAACAGCGTAGTCCTCACCGGGGCGGATCGAACCACCCGCATCGCACCCTTAACGGGGTGTTCGGACGCGCTTAACGACGGTTGCCCGGCAGGTACGGGACCATCAGGCGTGCGGTCACCGCGAGCAGGACGAGGACCATGCCGATGATGAAGGCGTCGAACGACTTCATCAGGTCGGTGGCCGTCAGGATCACCCAGATGGTGAGACCCACGATCAGCGTCAGGAAGATGCCCATGCGACGCCGAAGGCTAGCGGACGAGCGCGTCCGCCAGCTCCGCGACGGCAGATCCCGCCGCCCAGGCGGGATCCGCGCCCGCGTCGACCGCCTCGGCGACCGCCCGCACGAGGCGCGAGCCGACGATCACGCCGTCGGCTCCGGCGGCCGCGGCGGCCGCGGCCTGAGCACCGTTTGAGATGCCGAACCCGAGCGCGACCGGGACGGGGCTGTGGGCCTTCACGCGCGCGAGCAGCGCCCCGGCGTCGGCGGTCGAGGCCGCCCGTTCGCCGGTCGTCCCGGTGACCGAGACCGTGTAGACAAATCCACGCGCGATGCGGCCGATCCTGGCCAATCGGGCGTCGGGCGTGGTGGGTGCGACGAGGGGTACGAGCGCGATCCCGTTGGCGTCGCACGCCTCCAGCACCGCGTCCGCCTCCTCGAGCGGCAGGTCGGGCACGATCAGCCCGCTGACGCCGCGCTGCGCGAGCTCGGCGGCGAAGCGCTCGGGCCCGCGCGCGTAGAGCGGGTTCGCGTAACACATGAGCACGACCGGCAGCAGCTCGGCGATGCGCTCGCCCGCCTCCAGCACCTCGTGCAGCGTGACGCCGTCGGCGAGCGCGCGGGTGGCGGCGGCGTGGATCACCGGGCCGTCCGCCAGCGGGTCGCTGAACGGCACGCCGAGCTCCACCAGGTCGGCGCCGGCGTCCGCGTAGGCGGACGCGACGCGCACGGACGTCTCGACGTCCGGGAAGCCCGCCATCAGGTACGGCATCAGCGCGGCGCGGCCGCGGGCGGCGGCGAACGCGGCGGCGATCCGGTCGACTCCGCGCTCCGTCATGCCAGCCCCAACTTGTCGAGCGCTTCCGCGAGGTCCTTGTCGCCGCGGCCGGACAGGCAGACGAGGTCGACCGTCTCGGCGGTCGCGTCCTCGCGGCCCGGGCCGAGCACCCACGCGATCGCGTGCGCGGACTCGAGCGCGGGGATGATGCCTTCGAGGCGGGCGAGCGTCGCAAACGCGTCGAGCGCCTCGGCGTCGGTGATCGGGGCGTAGCGGGCGCGGCCCGTATCCCGCAGGAACGCGTGCTCGGGGCCGGTGCCCGGGTAGTCGAGCCCGGCGCTGACCGAGTGCGCCTCGAGGATCTGGCCGTCCTCGTCCTGCATGATCGCCGAGTAGGCGCCGTGCAGCACGCCGGGGCGCCCGCCGACGCTCAGCGACGCGCCGTGGTGGCCGCTCTCGATCCCCTCGCCGCCGGCCTCGACGCCGACCAGCTGCACCGCGGCGTCGTCCACGAACGGCACGAACGTGCCGATCGCGTTCGAGCCGCCGCCGACGCACGCGATCACGCGGTCCGGCAGCGCGCCGGTGCGCTCCAGGATCTGCGCCCGCGCCTCGTCGCCGATGATCCGCTGCAGGTCGCGCACCAGCGCCGGGAACGGCGCCGGGCCGACGCAGGAGCCGATCGCGTAGTGCGTGTCCGCGACGTTGCTCACCCAGTCGCGGATCGCCGCGCTGACCGCCTCCTTGAGCGTGCGCGCGCCGGCCTCGACCGGGACGACCGTGGTGCCGAGGAGCTCCATGCGCTGGACGTTGGGCGCCTGCCGGCGCATGTCCTCGCTGCCCATGTACACGAAGCAGTCGAGCGCCAGCAGCGCGCACGCGGTCGCGACGGCGACGCCGTGCGAGCCGGCGCCGGTCTCGGCGATGATGCGCGTCTTGCCCATGCGCTTGGCCAGCAGCACCTGGCCGAGCGCGTTGTTGATCTTGTGCGCGCCCGTGTGGTTGAGGTCCTCGCGCTTGAGGTACACGGGATGGCCGGCGTGCTCGGAGAGCCGGCGCGCCAGGTACAGCGGCGAGGGACGCCCGACGTAGTCGTGCAGCAGCGCGTCCAGCTCGGCCCGGTAGCCCGGGTCGGTGCGCGCCGCCTCCCACGCCTGCTCGAGCTCGACCAGCGCGGGCATCAGGGTCTCGGGGACGTACTTGCCCCCGTACGGGCCGAACCGGTGCTCGATCATGCGACGTGCGCGGCTTCGACGCTCGCGAAGAACGCTTCGAGCTTGGCCGGGTCCTTGACGCCGGGCTCGGCCTCGACGCCGCTGGAGACGTCGACCGCGTACGGGCGCACCGCCTCGATGCCGGCGGCGACGTTCCCGGCGGTCAGCCCGCCGGACAGGATCAGCGGGATCTTGCTGCGCTTGCGGGTGCCGACCAGCGCCCAGTCCCACGTCTCCCCCGTGCCGCCGTAGGCGCCGTCGCGCGCCGTGTCGAGCAGGTGCAGGTCGGTATGGAAGCGCTCGAGGTCGCGCAGGTCGGCGGCGTGGCCGATGCGCACCGCCTTGATCACGCGCGCGCCCGTGCGCTGGGCGACCGCGGCACAGAACGACGGGCCCTCGTCACCGTGCAGCTGCACGTGCGTGAGCCCGAGCACGTCGACCTGGTCGGCGATCTCGTCCAGCGGCTGGTTGACGAACACGCCCACGGTCTCGACGCGGCGGCGCACCGCGCGGGCGATGCCGGCCGTGACCGCCGGGTCGGCGTAGCGCTTGGACTGCGGCCAGAGGATGAAGCCGAGCGCCCAGGCGCCGAGCTCGATCGCCACCTCCGCGTCCTCGAGCCGAGTGATCCCGCAGACCTTGACCTTGCTCACGCCGGGCCGCCGGTCAGCTCGCGCACGGCCTCCTCGATGTCGGCGGCACGCATCAGCGTCTCGCCGATCAGCACCGCGTCGACGCCGACGCGCTCGAGGTCGTCGAGCTGCTCGCGCGTCGAGAAGCCGGACTCCGACACCACGGTCTTGCCGGCCGGCACGTCGGCCAGCAGGTCGTACGTGCGCTGCAGGTCGACGCTGAAGTCCGTCAGGTCGCGGTTGTTGATGCCGAGCACGTCGGCCTCGACCTCCAGCGCGCGCTCGAGCTCGCGCTCGTCGTGGACCTCGACCAGCGCGTCCAGGTCGAGCGCCGTCGCCTCGTGCAGCAGCTCGTCGAGCTTGGCGTCGTCGAGCGCGGCGACGATCAGCAGGATCGCGTCCGCCCCCGCGGCCGCCGCCTCGTAGAGCTGGTACGGGTCGACGATGAAGTCCTTGCGCAGGATCGGCAGCGTGGCGTTCGCGCGCGCGGCGCGGAGGTCGTCCAGTGAGCCGCCGAAGTGGAACGGCTCGGTCAGGATCGACAGCGCCGCGGCGCCGCCCAGCTCGTACGCGCGCACGACGTCGGCGACGCCGAGGCCCTCGCGGATCGGACCGGCCGACGGCGAGCGCCGCTTGTGCTCGGCGATCAGCGAGACGCCGGGGCGGGTGAGCGCCTCCGAGAACGGCCGGAACCCCTCGGCGCGGCGCTCGACCATCGACTCGAGGTCGCGCAGCGGGACCGCCTTGCGCCGGCGTTTGACCTCGTCGCGGGTGTCGTCGACGATCCGGTCGAGCACGCTCATACGGGAGCCAATTCGTTCGTGAGGTTGATCAGCGCGTCCAGCGCGGCGGTCGCGCGGCCGTCGTCGACCACCGCTTCGGCGGCGCGCACGCCGGCCTCGAGCGAGTCCACGGTGCCGGACACGTAGATCGCGGCGCCCGCGTTGAGCACGGCGACGTCGCGCGCCGGGCCGGGCTCGCCGGCGAAGATCGCGCGCGTGGTGCGGGCGTTGACGTCCGGCTTGCCACCCACCAGCACGGACGGGTCGGTCCGCGGAAGGCCCACGTCCTCCGGCGCGACGTCGTAGGCGCGGAGCTCGGAGCCGTCGACTTCGACGACGCGCGTTGTGCCCGAGGTGCTCATCTCGTCCAGACCGTCGGCGCTCGACACTACCAGCGCCTTGCGCGCGCCCAGCCGTGCGAGCGCGCCCGCGATCGTCTCCAGGAAACGTGGATCGCTGACGCCGATCACCTGGCGCGTCGCCCCGGCCGGGTTGGTCAGCGGGCCGAGGAAGTTGAAGATCGTGCGGACGGCGAGCTCCTTGCGGACTGGGACGACGAAGCGCGTGGCGCCGTGGTGGGCGGGCGCGAACATGAACCCGAAGCCGATCTGGCTGATGCAGCGCGCGACGGCGTCGGGCTTGAGGTCGATGCGCACGCCGAGCGCCTCGAGCACGTCCGCGGAGCCGGACAGGCCGGTCGCGGAGCGGTTGCCGTGCTTGGCGACGGCGCAGCCGTGGCCGGCGGCGATCAGCGCGGCGGTGGTGGACACGTTGAACGTCGGGCGGCCGCCGCCGGTGCCGGCGGTGTCGATCAGCTCGGCCTCGCGGCCGGTCGCCACCGGCGTCGCGAACGCGCGCATCGTCGTGGCCAGGCCGACCAGCTCGTCGACCGTCTCGCCCTTCGTGCGCAGGGCGATCAGCACGCCCGCGGTCTCCACCTCGGACGCGTTGCCGGCCATGATCTCGGCCAGCACGGCGGCGGTCTGCTCGCTGCTGAGGTCCTGGCGCGACGCCAGGGCGTCGAGCGCCTGCGTGAGCACCGGGTTAGGCAAGGAAGTTCTTCAGCAGTCGCTTGCCGTCGGGCGTGAGCACCGACTCGGGGTGAAACTGCACGCCGATCGCCGGCAGCGTGCGGTGGCGCATCGCCATCAGCACGCCGCCGCCGCGGGCGGTCGCGACGAGCTCGGCGGGAAGGTCCTCGTGCACGACGAGCGAGTGATAGCGCGCGACCGGCAGCGGATCCGGCAGGCCCGCGAAGATGCCCTCGCCGTCGTGGGAGATCTCGGTCGTCTTGCCGTGCACCGGCCGGTGGCGGATGACCTGGCCGCCGAACGCCTGGCCGAGCGACTGGTGGCCCAGGCACACGCCGAGCGTCTTCACGCCGGCCTCCGGGAAGCGGCGCATGACGTCGACGCTGATCCCCGCCTCGTTGGGCGTGCACGGGCCGGGCGAGACGACGACGCGCTCGTAGTCGCGGCCGAGCAGCTCGTCCACGGTCGCGGCGTCGTTGCGGACGACGTCGAGGTCCGCCCCCAGCTCGCCCAGGTACTGGACGAGGTTGTAGGTGAACGAGTCGTAGTTGTCGACCATCAGGACCCTCATGGCCACGCCGCCTGCTTCGCCGCCAGCTCGATCGCGCGCTTGACGCCGGCCGCCTTCGCGCGCGACTCCTCGTACTCGTAGTCCGGCTTGGCGTCGGCGACGGTGCCGCCGCCCGCCTGGACGTGCGCGATGCCGTCCTTGACCACGACGGTGCGGATGCAGATGCACGTATCCAGCTCGCCGCCGTAGGACAGCCAGCCGACCGCGCCGCCGTACGCGCCGCGCTTGACCGGCTCGAGCTCGTCGATGATCTCCATCGCGCGGATCTTCGGCGCGCCGCTCAGCGTGCCGGCGGGCAGGACGCTGCGGAGCGCGTCGATCGCCGCCACGCCGGGCTGCAGCGTGCCCGCGACCTGGGACACGATGTGGATCACGTGGCTGTAGGTCTCGACCTCCATCAGCCGCTCGACGTGGACGCTGCCGGCCTCGCACACGCGGCCGAGGTCGTTGCGGCCGAGGTCCACCAGCATCACGTGCTCGGCGCGCTCCTTCTCGTCGGCCAGGAGCTCGGCGGCGATCCGCGCGTCGTCGTCGCCGCGCGGGCGGGTGCCGGCGATCGGGCGCGTCGAGACGTGGCGGCCGGAGACGGTCAGCAGCGGCTCGGGGCTCGCGCCGACGATCTGGAAGTCCTCGAAGTCGAGGAAGTACATGTACGGGCTCGGGTTCACCGCCCGCAGTCCGCGGTAGATGCTGAACGGCTCGACCGGGCTCGGCGCGCTCCAGCGCTGCGACGGGACGACCTGGTAGGCGTCGCCGGCGTGGATGTACTCGATGATCCGCGCCACGTTGGCCTCGAAGGCCTCGCGGCTCATGTTGGGCTCGAAGCCCGGCTCGGGCCGCGGCGCGTGCGTCGGCGGCGCGGGCAGCGGGCCGGCGAGCCGGGTGCGGACCTCGCGGATCGCGTCGACCGCGCGGGCGTGCGCGGTGTCGAGGTCGGTCTCGTCGTCCAGGTACGCGTTGGCCAGGATCGTGACCGTGTGCTTGAGGTGGTCGAACGCCACGATCACGTCGGACAGCATCAGCGCCATGTCCGGCAGGCCGATCGTGTCCGGGTTCGGCTCCGGCAGGCGCTCGACGGCGCGCACGCAGTCGTAGCCGAAGAAGCCGACCGCGCCGCCCGCGAAGGGCGGCAGGTCCTTGAGCTCGGCCTGGCGGACCTCGCTGACGGCCGCCTGCGCGAGCGCGTACGGGTCGCCGCCGTCGGCCAGGCTCCAGCGCACGACGCGCTTCGGGCGCCAGCCGATGAACGAGTAGCGGCCGACCTGCTGGCCCTGCTCGGCGGACTCGAGCAGGAACGCGGGGCCGTCGCCGCGCAGCTTCAGGAACGCGGACACCGGGGTCTCGCAGTCCTCGATGAAGCTGTGCGTGATCGGGATCAGGTTGTGATCGCCCTCGAGCGCGCGGGCCTCGTCGAGCGTGGGGCTGACCTCGAGGTACTCAGCGACGGCGGGCAAGGAGCACCTCCTCGGCGTCGGCCAGGCTGAGGCCGCGGCTCTTGAGCAGCACGGCGAGGTGGTAGAGGACGTCGGCGGCCTCCTCGGCCACGCGCTCGTCGGACTCCTCGCGGGCGGCGCGGGCGACCTCCTCGGCCTCCTCCTGGACCTTCTCGCCGATGAACGGCGGGTCGGTGAGGAGCTGGTTGGTGTAGGAGCCCGGCCGCGGGTTCGCCCGGCGGTCGTCGAGGGTCCGCTCGAGGCCGGGCAGCGCCTCGTGCGGCGTGGTCGTGAGGTCGCCGGCGTGAAAGCACGTCCGTTCGCCGGTGTGGCAGGCGGGGCCCTTCGGCTCGACCAGCGCGAGGACGGCGTCGCGGTCGCAGTCCAGGCGCAGGGCCTTGACCGCCTGGGTGTTGCCGGACGTCGCGCCCTTGTGCCAGAGCTCGTTGCGCGAGCGGCTGAAGAGGTGCAGCTCCTTGGTCGCGCGCGTCCGTTCGAGCGCCTCGGCGTTCATGTAGGCGAGCGTCAGCACCTCGCCCGATCGCCAATCCTGGATGACGCACGGCACCAGGCCGCGTTCGTCAAAACGTGGGTTCTCGGGACTGGGAGGCTCCATCGCGAGCGGAGGAGTTTAGGCGGCTCGTCCTGTCGGCCGCCGTACGCTCCATTGTGTCCTAGGGTTGGAACCCGATGGACGCCCTGCTCCGCGACCGCGCGCTGCTTTACGTGACCGGCAAGGGCGGTGTCGGCAAGACCACGGTCGCGGCCGCGCTCGGGCTGGCCGCGGCGCGGGCCGGGCGGCGCACGATCGTCTGCGAGGTCGCCGCGCAGGACCGGATGTCGCGCGCGTTCGCGCGGCACGGCGTGCGGCCGGAGCAGGAGGTCGAGCTGGCGCCGGATCTGTGGGCGATCACGATCGATCCGCAGCGGGCGCTGGAGGAGTGGCTGGGCAAGCAGCTCGGGGGAGCGGCGCGGCTGCTCGGGGCGTCCTCGGCGTTCCAGTACTTCGTGGCGGCGGCGCCGGGCGCGAAGGAGCTGATCACGATCGCGAAGGTCTGGGAGCTGGCGCAGGAGCAGCGCTGGAACCGGTCCGACCGCGCGTACGACCTGGTGGTCGTCGACGCGCCCGCGTCCGGGCACGGCGTCGCGATGCTGACCACGCCGCGGACGTTCGGGGACATCGCCCGCGTGGGGCCGATCGCGCGCCAGGCGTCGAAGGTGGCGGCGCTGCTGTCGGACCCGGAGCGCACCGGGTACGTGGCGGTCGCGCTGCCGGAGGAGATGCCGGTGACCGAGACGATCGAGCTGGCGCGGCGGCTCCCGGAGGCGGTCGGGACCGGGCTCGACCAGATCGTGGTCAACGGGATCTGGCCGGACCGCTTCACCTCGCACGACGTCACGCGGCTGCACGCGGTGGCGCGCGACGGGCACGACCCGGCCGCGCTCGGCGCCGTGCGCGCGGCGCTGCTGGCGCACGAGCGGGTGAAGGCGCAGCGGGCGCACGTGCGGCGGCTCTCGGCCGCGTGCGCCGGCGTGCCGGTGCGCCAGCTGCCGTTCATCTTCGAGTCCGACCTCGAGCTCGAGCACTACGAGCGGCTGGCGGCGTCGCTGACATGAACGCGCCCGGCCGGTCGCTGTCCCCCGTCGCGCGCACGGTCTGGCGTGCCCAGCAGGGCGCGATCTGGGGCGCGCTGGTGGTCGCGGGCGTCGTCCTGTCGCTGAATCTGGACGTGGGCGGGGCGCTGTGGTGGCTGGTGCCGGCGCTCGGGCTGCTCGTGTGCGTGGCGGTTGTCCCGCCGCTGCTCTGGTCGCGCTGGCGCTGGGACATCGGCGACGACGGGATCGACATCCAGCACGGCGCGCTGACGGTCCGGCGCACGCTGGTGCCGTGGGTGCGGGTGCAGCACGTGGATACGCGGCGCGGGATCTTCGAGCAGACCTTCGGGCTCTCGACCGTGGTCGTGCACACGGCCGCGGGCAGCCACACGATCCCGCTGCTGGCGGCGGGGGACGCGGAGCAGCTGCGGACGCGGATCGCCGAGCTGGCGCGGACGGCGCCGCCCGGCGTGGCCGTGGAGTCGCCGCCGGCCGACGCGCCTGCGGAGTCGCCGCCCGACGCGCCCGCGGAGTCGCCGCCCGACGCACTCCCGGCGGCGCCGCCCGCGGCGCCCGCCGCCTCACGCCCCGACGCGTCGCCGCCCCACACGCCCGCGGATTCGCCGCCCGACGCACTCCCGGCGGCGCCGCCCGCGGCGCCCGCCGCCTCACGCCGCGACGCCCCGAAGCCCCACACGCCCGCGGATTCGCCGCCCGACGCGCCCTCTCCCCCGCCGGAGCCCGATGGCGCTTGAGCCCCGGCGGCTGCACCCGTCGGCGGTCGCGATCTATTCCGCCGACGCGCTGCGCAACGCCGCGTTCCCGCTCGTCGTGATCATCGGGGCGACGCTGCTCGGCGGCTCGCTGGACACGGGGGCGCTGGCGCGCGCGGCGATCTACGGCGGGATCGGGCTCGCGTTCGCGGTCACGGTCGGCACCGTCCGCTACCGCTCGACGACGTACTGGCTCGGCGCGGAGGCGATCCACCACCTCACCGGCGCGGTGGCCAAGAAGGCGACCGACGTGCGGTTCGACCGGATCGAGGCGATCGACGTCCACCAGGGCCTGCTGCAGCGTGCGTTCGGCGTGTTCGCGGTCGAGGTCCAGACCGGCGCGGGCGGCAAGGGCGGCGAGATCTCGCTGCCGGCGCTGACTCCCCACGCGGTCGCCGAGCTGCGCGCGGCGCGTGGGGACCACCGGCCGGTGACGGCCGTCGAGGACGGTGCTGCGCGGCGCATCACCGGGCGCGACCTGGCGATCGCGGCGCTCACCGCCGGGCAGCTCGGGATCGTCGTCCCGGTCCTCGCGGGCGCGTTCCAGGTCGTGCAGCAGCTGTTCGACGAGCGGCGCGGCGAGGACGCGATCCGCGCGCTCCCGCACAGCGGCGTCGCGATCGCGCTCGCCGTCGCCGGCGTGCTGGTGCTCGCCTGGCTGCTGTCGACGGTCGGCGCGCTGCTCGCGTTCGGCGGCTTCAGCGTCGCGCGCGACGGCGACCGGCTGCGGATCCGGCGCGGGTTCCTGCAGCGCCGGGAGGCGACTGTGCCGGTCCAGCGCGTGCGCGCGGTGCGCGTCGTCGAGGGGATCTTCCGGCGCCCGTTCGGGCTCGCGGCGCTGACGATCGAGGTGACCGGCTACGCCGAGGAGGCGGCCGCCGCGCGCACGCTGTTCCCCCTCGTGCGCCTGCGCGACGTGCACGCGTTCCTCGACGACCTGCTGCCGGAGCTGGCCGACGACCCGCGGGACGTCGCGAGCGGCGCGGACGACACGGGCGGGCGGCGCAACGTCGCGAGCGGCGCGGGCGGCCGGCGCGATGTCGCGAGCGACGCGGGCGGGCGGCGAGACGTCGCGAGCGACGCGGCCGACGCGGGCGAGCGGCGAGATGTCACGAGCGGCGCGAGCGGGCGCCGCGACGTCGCGAGCAGGGCGGCAGAGGCGGGCGGGCGGCGAGATGTCGCGAGCGACGCGGGCGGGCGGCGCGACGTCGTGAGCGGGGGGCGCGGGCGCTCGCGGCCGCCGCGCCGGGCGGCGCGCCGCTACGTCCTCCCGCCCGCGCTGCTCGGCGCGGTCGTCACCGCCGGCGCCTGGTTCGTCGTCGGGCCGCTCGCGCTGCTCGTCCTCCCCGCCGCGCTGCTCTACGGCCGCGCGCGCTGGCGCGCCGCGGTCTGGCGGCTCGACGGCGGCCGGCTCGCGGTGCGCTCACTGCGGCTCGCGCGGACCACCGTGCTCGCGCCCGCGGAGTTCCGCGAGTCGCACACACTCGCCCAGAACCTGCTGCAGCGCCACGCGCGGCTCGCCGACCTCGAGGTCGCGTTCGGCAAGCAGACGACCGCGCGCATCCGCCACCTCGACGCGGCCGACGCCCGTGCCGCCTGGGCCGCGCTGGTGTAGACGGCGCGAGCGGTCGCGTTCGTGCCGCGGGCGCCGGAAAGTGACCACTCGCCGCGCCGAGCCCGACGAGGCGCGAAGTTCCAGCGCCAGAAGGCGCCACTCGCGGGCCGAGCGGCGGCGGCCGCCGCGACTCCTGGACCGATGCGCGTGATCGTCCGCCGTCTCCCTCACCCGCGGCCGTGGTCGCCCCTCAGAAGAGACCCCGCCGATGGAGACCGCCAGCGGTGCGAGCCGTTTCTCGCGGCGCCGCGAGCGGCGAGGTTCAGGCCGCATGCGCCAGAAAGTGACCACTCGCGGCCGGAGTCAGGACGCGGGCCACCAGAGGCAGAGTTCCGGCGCCCGCGCCAGAAGACGACCGCTCGCCGCCGGGCCTACAGGACGCGCGGGCGGCGAGAGGCGGAGTTCCGGCGCTCTGCGCCGGAACGTGACCACTCGCCGCGCCCGGAGCGACCGCGCGCGTCGACGTCGCCTCCCTCACCCGCCCCCCGGCGAAAACGTCGCCCGCGGAGGCCGCGCGGACGGCGTGCATCCGTCACCTCGACGCGGCCGACGCCACGCCGCACTGACGAAGACGACGCGAGCGGTCGCGCACCCGCCGCGGGCGCCGGAAAGTGACCACTCGCGGCGCCGGGCCGGCGGCAGGGCGACCGCTACGTGATCCCGAGCCGGTCGAGCAGCGCGTCGTCGGCGCGCCACGAGCGGCGGACGCGGACGGAGAGGTCGAGGTGCACGTGCTCGGCCAGCTCGCGCTCGATCTCCTTGCGCGCCGCCGTCCCGATCGCCTTGATCATCCGCCCGTGGTGGCCGATCAGGATGCCCTTCTGGGACTCGGTCTCGACCCACATGATCGCGCGCACGGCGACGGCGCGCTCGAGCGGCTCGATCTCCTCGATCTGCACCTCGACCGCGTGCGGGACCTCCTGGCGCGTCCGCAGCAGCACCTGCTCGCGCACGAGCTCGGCCAGCAGCACGTCCTCCGGCTGGTCGGAGAAGTCCTCGGGCGGGAAGTAGAACGGGCCCTCCGGGAGCAGCCCGGCCAGGTACTCGAGCACCGCCGGCACGCCGCGCCCCGTCCGGGCACTGATCGGGAAGACCTCCGCCTCCGGCAGCCCGAGCTCCGCGGCCACCGACAGCGCCTGCACGGTGCGCGTGCGGTCCAGCCGGTCGACCTTGTTGACCGCGATCACGACCGGGCTCGACGCGCTCGCGAGCGCCTCGGCGATGAAGCGGTCGCCCGGCCCGCCGACGCCCTGGTCGCCGTTGACCACGAACAGCGCGGCGTCCGCCTCGGCCAGCTCGGACTCGACGCGCCGCTGCATCCGCGCGGTCAGCGCGTCCCGCGGCCGCTGCACGCCCGGCAGGTCGGTCAGGACCAGCTGGTAGCGCTCGGGCACCGTGACCACGCCCCGGATCGCCCGCCGCGTCGTCTGCGGCTTGTCCGAGACGATCGCGACCTTGCGCCCGACCATCGCGTTGACCAGCGTCGACTTGCCGACGTTCGGCCGGCCGGCCAGCGCCACGAACCCAGATCGCGTGCTCATGCGAGCCACCCCATGATCTCCGCCTGCAGCGCCAGCATCTCACCGTCGTCGACCTCGTGGTCCATCCCGGTCAGGTGCAGCACCCCGTGGACGACCGCCTCGAGCAGGTCGACCGTGTACTCCGGGCAGATGAACACGTCGCCCAGCTCGCGCTCGCCGGCGACATCGAGCTCGTCCTCGTCGACCGGGAACGACAGCACGTCCGTCGGCCCGTCCTTCCCGCGCCAGACCGCGTTGAGCTCGGCGATCCGCTCGGCCGAGACGAACTCGACCGCCACGTGCCCGGCCGCGATCCCCGCGGACGCGACCGCGTAGCCGACCGCTTCCTCCACGCGGCCGGCGGGCAGCGCGTCCCCGATCACATCGACCTCGAGCAACTCAGGCCGTTCGTCGTGCGGGGCGCAGCCCGCTCGCCTGCTCCGCGGTGTGCTGGTCGTACGCCTCGACGATGCGCTGGACCAGCTTGTGCCGCACGACGTCGTCGCCGCCGAAGCGCACGAACTCGACGCCTTCGATGTCCTGCAGGACGTCCCCCACCACGATCAGCCCGGACCGCTGGTCGCGCGGCAGGTCGACCTGGGTGATGTCCCCCGTCACCACCATCTTCGAGCCGAACCCGAGCCGGGTCAGGAACATCTTCATCTGCTCGGGCGTCGTGTTCTGGGCCTCGTCGAGGATCACGAACGAGTCGTTCAACGTGCGCCCGCGCATGAACGCCAGCGGCGCGACCTCGATCACGCCCTTCTCCAGGTGCGACGCGACCCGCTCCGGATCGAGCATGTCGTTGAGCGCGTCGAACAGCGGGCGCAGGTACGGGTCCACCTTCGCCATCAGGTCGCCGGGCAAGAAGCCGAGCCGCTCGCCGGCCTCGACCGCCGGGCGGGTGAGGATGATGCGGTTGACCTCGCGCCGCGACAGCGCGGCGGTCGCCATCGCCATCGCCAGGAACGTCTTGCCCGTGCCGGCCGGCCCGACGCCGAACGTCACCGTCGAGCGCCGGATCGCGTCCACGTAGCGCTTCTGGTTGACCGACTTGGGCGCGACGCGCAGGTTGCGGTGGCGCCACACGACGTCCTCGAGCACGGTCGAGGGCGACTCCGCGGACTCGAGCACGCGCGCGACCGACTCGATCGTCGCCGGCCCGATGTCGTGTCCGCGCTCCACCAGCGTGGACAGCTCCCGGATCACGGTCGCGCCCGCCTGGACCGCCTCGGCGTCCCCGTCCAACGTCACGATGTTGCCTCTGAGGAAGACTTCACAGTCCAGCTGCTCCTCGAGCGTGCGCAACGCGGCGTCGCGCGACCCGGCGAGCTCCGCCGCCACCTCGTTGGATACCTCGAGCTGCCGTCTTGCCATCTAGCTGAGCGCTTCCTTCACCTTGGTCGAGACCCGTTTGCCGTCGGCGCGGCCGCCGGCGGCCTGCATGACGTGCTTGATCACCTGGCCCATGTCGCGCGGCGACGTGGCGCCGGTCGACGCGATCGCGTCGCCCACCAGCCCGGACAGCTCCTCGTCGGAGAGCTCCGCGGGCAGATAGGCCTCGATCGTCGCCGCCTCGAACGCTTCCGCGTCCGCCTGCTCCGTGCGCCCGGCGCCGCGGAAGGCCTCCTCGGCCTCGCGCCGCTTCTTGCGCTCGCGCCGGAGGACGGCGAGCTCGTCGTCTCCCCCGTCCTTCGCTGCCTTCTGGAGCTCCGAGAGCACCAGCCGCAGCGCCCCGACACGGTCACGCTCCCCCGCCTTCATGGCGGCGGTGACGTCCGCCCTGATGCGGTCGGCGATCTGCACCTGCCCATCAGTGTACGGCGGCGTCCGGCGGGTCCTGGGACCGGTCCCGGGCGAAGTTGAGTCCGGGGCCTCTCGCGGGGCACGGAGGCCGCGCTTACGGTCCTGCTCCGATGCGCCTGCGCTCTCAAACCGGGCAGACCGCCGCCGAGTACATGGGCGCGCTGCTGATCGTCGCCGCCGTGATCGGCGTGCTCGTGACGACCAACGCCGGCACGCTGATCGGCTGGGACATCAACGTGCTCGTCTGCCGGATCGCCGGCCAGGGCGGCTGCGAGAAGCACACGCCCGGCAACCCCGAGGCGCCGCCGCTCTCGCAGTGCGTGATCTCCGCGTCCGACCGCTCGCTGGAGGCGTCGGTGAAAGTGTTCGTCTTCAAGCTCGAGGGCGGCGTCACGGGGATCAAGCGCGTGGCCGCCGACGGCACGACCACGATCACGCTGAAGGCCAACGCCGGCGCGGGGCTGAACTTCTCGACGCCGGGCGCGTCGGCCGAGGGCGGCGGCGCCGAGGCGTCGTCGCCCAAGGGCGAGTTCAGCGTCACCGGCAAGGGCGAGTTCTCGCGCACGTGGAAGTTCTCCTCCGAGGGCGACGCCGACTCCTTCGTCGACCACGTCGTGGACAAGGTCAAGGCCAAGCTCGACTGGAAGCCGGACTTCCTGCAGAGCGCGGACGACTACGAGCTGCCGCCGCAGGACTCCGACACCGTCTACGGCGGGATCGCGGTCGCCGGCTCGAGCTCCGCCGGCGCGGGCGGCGCCTACGCGCACTACGGCGGCGGCGTGGAGGCCGGCGTCGGCGCGCGCTTCTCCGCCAACGGCGACCGGACGTACTTCTTCAAGGCCAAGGCGAACGTGGACGCGCGCGCCGGGTCGTCGCTGGCCGGCGGGTTCGGGGTCAACGGCGACGGGGAGATCATGATCGGCATCACGTACGACAAGAACGGGCACGAGAAAGCGATGACGATCAACGGGGTCGGGACGATCGCCGGCGGGCTCGACCTGCGCGGGAGCGCGGAGAACCTGAGCGGGCTGCTCGGGTCGATCGAGAAGGCCGGGGGCGCGGCGACCGGGCAGGCGGGCAAGCGGATCGAGTTCGAGTCGACG
This sequence comes from Solirubrobacter sp., assembly GCA_035555675.1. Lineage (GTDB taxonomy): Bacteria > Actinomycetota > Thermoleophilia > Solirubrobacterales > Solirubrobacteraceae > Solirubrobacter. The sequence goes on from DATMGH010000100.1 coordinate 23,725, forward strand.
CTGGACCTGACCGTGCCGGCCAACCGCGACGCCGTGCGGGCGTTCATCGACGGCGTCAACCCGGCGACCGGCGGCCCCGTGGACCTGGCGCTGGCGACCAAGGCGGTGTACGACCGCTTCGACGCGCAGGGCGCGACCAACGTGCGGCTCTACGACGTGTCCAAGGACAGCCTCGGCGTGGACATCGACGGCTCGGTGCTGGGCTTCTCGGCCAAGTACTCGCAGAGCGACGCGACGCTGACCGACGCGTGGTTCGATCCCGGGCCCGGGGGCTTCCAGCCCTGGTTCGACTGCTCGGCGGCGGTGCACTGATGCGGCGGGGCGTGCTGACCGTGGCCGTGCTGGCGCTCGCGGGGTGCGGGTCCTCCTCGTCGCCGGCGCCGGTGCCGGAAGGGTTCGTGCGGGCCTCGGTCTCGGGCGCGACGTTCGACCATCCGCGGACGTGGACGCGCGAGGAGCCGCAGCCGGGGCTGGTGAGCTTCTACGGCGCCGCCGGCGAGGGCGGGCTGCCGCCGCAGGTCGGGCTCGGCGGGGACGTGGCGCGCAACGAGCTGGCCGACAGCGTGCGCTACCACGAGGACCAGCAGCGGATCCGGTTCCCCGACTACCGCGTGACCGCCGACCGCGCGGCCTCGGTGGCGGGCGCGACGGCGGCGCATCTGATCGACGCGCAGTACACGATGGCCAAGCCGGGCAGCAAGGTGCTGGTGCGGGAAGTGAACCTGCTCGTGCTGCTGCCGGACGGGCGCCAGCTCGACTTCTTCGTGCGCTCGCCCGCCGGCGACTACGCGGGTGCGAAGCTCGACGCCGTCTTCGACTCGTTCCGGGTTCGATGATCCGCGGGCTGCTCGTCTCCGCGGCCGTGTTCCTGGCGCTGGCGTTCCTGGGCGGGGCGCTGACCGACGCCGACACGCTCGAGGCGACCAACCGGGGCTGGCTGGCGGTGTGCCTGGTCGCCGGCGGGCTCGCGGGCTTCGCCGGGAACCGCGTCGCGCGGGCGTCCCGGCGCGCTCGCTACGCGGCCGCGGTGCTCGGCCCGGCGGCGCTCGCGCTCGCGTTCGCGGCGACGACGAGCGCGGCGGAGCCGGCGGGACCGTGGATCGCGCTGGCCGTCACCGTCGCCGCCGCGGCGCTCGGGGCGTTCACGCGCGAGCGCGTCGCCGCGGCGGCGCGCTGACGCGCCCTCACCGGCGGCGGCGGGCGAGGCCGAGCAGGACGCCGATCAGCACGCCGCCGACGCCCGCGACCGCCGCGGTGGCCGGGCCGGGGCCGCCGTCGGGCGCGCGCGGCGTGGCGGTGGGGGTCGGCGTGGGCGTCGGCGTCGCGTTCGGCGCGGCCGCGCCCGTGACCTCGGCGACGAACGTGAACGGCAGCTCGGCCTTCGGCGGGTCGCTCGCGAGCGCGTCGATGACCGCGTGCAGGCCGAGGAACGTGACGCCCGCGCCGGTCCAGGCGCCCGTGTCGGCGTCGTCGCGCGCCTCGACCTCGCCGCTGTTCACCTCAACCACCGCGCGCTGGCCGACGCCGAACCCGGTGAACCCGTCGACGTCCGCGGCGGTCTTGGCGACGCGGCTCGGCGAGTGCAGCGTCGCCGCCAGGAACCGGATCCCCATCCGCTGCACGGTCCGGTTCTCGACGTCCGGCGTCGTCACCGTCACCCGCAGCGTCTGGCCGGCCGCGAGCCGGAACCCGTAGTACAGGTACTCGCCCGGCAGGATCGTGTCGTGGTAGCGGCCGGGCTCGAGCAGCGGCGCGGCGTTGAACGACCCGCCGCCGACGACCGGGGCGCCGCGCTCCTGCCCGCGGGCGGGCGCGGCGAGCACGAGGGCGAAAAGGAGCGCGAGCGCAGCGAGCGCGCGGCGGGGCGTCATGCCGGCGCCCTCCGCCCGAGCACGCGGGCGGCCGCGACGCCGACCGCGACGCCGGCGACCGCGCACAGCGCCGCGACCGCCCAGCGCGGCAGGCCCCCGCCGCCGTCATCCCCGCCCGCCGGCACGGCGCGCGGCGAGGGCGTCGGCGTCGGCAGCGCGCCCGGCGCGCGCACCAGCGTCAGGTCGGCACCCCGCGCCACCAGCTGCACCGCGAGCTCGACCGGCACGTCGGCGTCGAACCCGTCGCCGGTCAGGTGCGCCAGGTCGACCGTGAACGCGTAGCGCCCCGGCGCGTCGCCCGCGACCATCCGCACGCTCTCGCTCAGCGTCGTGCCGGTCACGGTGCCCGCCGCCGCGTCGTCGATCCCCGCGGACTGGAAAGTCGTCGCCCGCGATGCCCCCGGCGGGTACAGCCGCAGCTGGAACGCGCCGCGTCCCGAGGCCCCCCGCGGCGGGATCGCGGTCGCGGACACGACCAGGCGCCGCCCCGCGGGCACGTCGATCGCGAACCAGCGCTCGGCGTCGGCCCGCGGCAGCGCGTCGAGGAACAAGCCCTCGCCCACCAGCGTGGCCGCGTCCCGCGACGCGCCGCCCGCGACCGGCCGCCCCGCCGGCTCGTAGGAGCGGTACGCGCGCGTCAGCAGCGCCGCCAGCTCGTCCCCCAGCCGGTCGGCGTCCCCCACGTCCACGTAGGTCCCGCCGCCCGCCTCCGCGATGCACCGCAGCTGCCGCCGCACGCGGTCGTTGACCTGAAAGCCCACGACCGAGATCGACATCTCGACCCCGCGCGCCGCGACCTCCGCGGCCGCGCGGCACGGATCCGGCGGCGCGCAGTTGTCGCCCCCGTCGGTGACCAGCACGACGCTGCGCCGTCCCGGCCCGGACCCCAGGTCGTCCGGCGCCGCCAGCAGTGACGCGCCGATCGGCGTCCGCCCGACGCCGGCGAGCGCGTTCACGGTCGAGCGCAGCGACCGCTTGTCCAGCGGCCCCACCGGCACCGTCAGCGCGGTGTCCCGGCACCCCTCGGCACGCGAGACCTCGCTGACCCGCGATCCGTAGACCCGCAGCCCCAGCGGCGCGCCCTCCGGCAGCCGGTCGACGAGCGCCGTGACCGCGCCCTTGGCGGCGGCCAGCCGCGTCCCGCCGTTGCCCGCGTCCTCGTTCATGGACTTCGACGCGTCGAGCACGATCAGCGCCCGGTTGCGCGTGTCCGAGGTCTGCGCCCGCGCCGGCGCGGCGACCATCAGCAGCGCGAGAACGGCGAGCGCGAGCCCCTGCACCCGCGGCAGGCTAGCGGTCGCCGGCGATATCGCGCACCAGCTCGGAGAGCTTGTCCCCGATCGCCTGTCCCGGCCCGGTGGCGACCAGCGCCGCGATCACGGCCGCGACGACGACCAGCACGCCCACGTACTCGGACGGCGTCTGCCCGTCCTCGTGCACCCACGCGCGGATCAGCAACCCCAGGAGACGATCGCGCACGAGCCCAAGCTACGGGCGCCTCCCGCCCCGCACCAGGGCCCCCGGACCCAACCGGCCATGGGCCGAAGGTCCCAGACGCGCGCGGGACCCGCCGGGGGGCCGGCGGGTCCTGGTCGTGCGCGGGTCCGCCGGGGGCGGCGGGCCATCCCCTGCCCGGGAGGGCTACTCGGTGCCGAAGATGCGCTTGACGAGGTCGTTGATGAAGCCGCCGATCGCGTCGCCCGGCTTGGCGGCGACGACCGCCGCGATGATCACGGCCACGACGACCAGCACGCCCATGTACTCGGCCGCGGTCTGGCCGCGGTTCTCGCGCGCCCGCTCGGCGAGCGAGCCGGCGACGGACCGCAGGCCGACGAAGGCCTCGATGCACTTGTCGCGGTAGCTGTCGTGCGCGGTGGTGATGAGGTCGGACATGTGGGTGAGCCCCCTGGCGAATCGGTTGACGAACGATCTGCCGGGCAATCTATGGCCGCCCGCCGACCCCCGCGAGAGGCCCGGGACTCAACTTCGGAAGGGCCGGAGGTCCCACTCCGGCGTGGGACCCGCCTAGCGGTCCCGGACCCCGAGCCAGAGCGCGATCGCCTCGGCCCGCGAGTGCACGCCGATCTTCTCGTAGACGCGCGAGAGGTGGTTCTTGACCGTCTTGTTGGTGATGAACAGCTCCTCCGCGATCGCCGCGTTGGAGAGCCCGCGCGCCAGCAGGTTGAGGACCTCGCGCTCACGCGCCGTGAGCGAGCCCATCCCCAGCTCCTCGCTCTCGTTCTCGGTCCCGGGCGCGCGCCGCAGCGCCTCGAAGACCGCGGGCGTGACCGCCGGCGAGAGCACCATCTCCCCGTCCGCGACCGCCTTGATGCGGGTCTCCAGCTCGTCCGGCTCGAAGCGCCCGTGCACCAGGTAGCCGGCGGCGCCGTTGCGGATCGCGCCCGTGACCAGCTGCTCGTCCTCGGAGTAGGAGAGCATCAGGACCTTCGCCTTCTCCGACAGCGGCCCGGCGGCGGCGACGCCGTCCATCACCGGCATCCGCACGTCCAGGCACACGACGTCGGGACGCACGGTGCGGGCGAGCTCGATCGCTTCGCGCCCGTCCGCCGCCTCCCCCACGACCTCGATCCCGGACGCGTCCGCGAGCAGCGAGGCGATGCCCCGCCGCACGATCGCGTTGTCGTCCACGAGCAGAACGCGGATCACTGCCAAGTGAATCCCTCCACAGCTTGGCCGGGCACGGTATCGGACGGGGCGGCGGGCGGCGGCTCGGGACCCTCCGGCTGGCGCGGCGGCGCGCCCGCCGGCACCCACACGGAGATCACGCACCCGTCGCCGGGCTCGGACTCGACGCTGACGTCGCCGCCCGCCAGCCGCGCCCGCTCGCGCATGCCGCGCAGCCCGAAGGACCCGACGCCCGCGAGCTGCTCGAGGTCCTCGGGCGCCTCGAACCCGTCGCCGTCGTCGGCCACCGTCAGCACGACGCGGGCGCCGAGCCGTCGCAGGTGGACGTCCACGCGCGTCGCGTGCGCGTAGCGCTCGACGTTCGCCAGCGCCTCCTTGAGGATCCAGCGCAGCTCGCGCAGCGCGAGCGACGGCAGCGGCCCGACGTCGTCGAGCGCGCCGCCCACCACCACGCCCGTGCGCTCGCCCCAGCGGGCCGCTTCCGAGCGGATCGCGGTCGGCAACGGCAGCTCGGCGTCGTCGCGACCGCGCAGGCCGCTCAGCAGCTCGCGCGCCTCCTGCGCCGCCGTGCGCGCGTCGGCGGCCAGCTTGCGCGCGTCCTCCACCGCGCCCGGCGGGTCGACCTCGATCCGGCGCGACAGCGCGAGCGCCGCGAACCCGATCCCGTGCACGGTCTTGGCCAGCGAGTCGTGCATGTCGCGCGCGAGCCGCTCGCGCTCGGCCTGCGTGGCCATCGCGCGCTCCTGCTCGGCCAGCGTCGCTTCGGCCTCGGCCTGGCGGTCCAGCAGCCGCCGCGCGCCCGCGCCGGCGACCGCGACCAGCGGGTACAGCGACGGCAGCACGACCAGCGTGCGGAAGTCGACCAGGGTCGAGTCGAACGGCGCGCGCAGGTGGATCACGTACGCGTAGACGAGCACCAGCAGGATCGAGAACAGCCCCGCGCCCGGGTAGCCGTAGACCAGCCCGCCGAGCAGCGCGGTGCCGAGCGTGAAGAAGAAGAACGGGCTGTCGACGCCGGTCAGGACGAGGATCAGCGCGGCCAGCACGAGCTCCCCCGCCAGGTAGGACGGGTGGCGCACGAGCACCGGGCCGACCTGCTCCCAGCGCAGCAGCGGCACCAGCGACGCGACCGCGGCGACGACGATCGCCGCGACCGTCAGCCCGCGGTGCTCCTCCTCGCCGAGCGCGAACAGCGTGATCAGCAGGATCCCGCCGCGGACGTTGAGGATCAGGCGGCAGGCGCTCGCCAGCCACCCGCCCGCGCCGTCGGCGCCGCGGCCCTCCAGCCGGATCGGCCTATCCGCCAAAGAGCGAGACTCCTTCGCCGCCATTGAGCGTGAAGTACAGCGAGAGCACGATCAGCAGCACCGAGCCGGGCACGATCAGCGTCGTCACCAGCAGGCTCACGCGCGGGCTGGCCCGCTGGGCCTGGCGGCGGGCGTTCTGGTTGGCGAGGCGGCGCATGTCGGTGGCGATGTCGTGCAGCGCCTCCGACAGCGGGACGCCGAGCTCCTCGGCCTGCAGCTGGGCGGAGACGAACGACTTCAGGCTCTCGGACCCGTTGCGCTCGCGCAGCGCCTCGAACGCGTCGCGGCGGTCCTGCCCGAGCTCGATCTGGCGCAGGACGGTCAACATCTCCTCCCCCACCGGGCCGCCGAGCGACTCCGCGACGCGCCGCAGCGCCGACCGGTAGCCGAGCCCGGCGCGCACGCTGATCGCCAGGATGTCGAGGAAGTCCGGCAGCGCGCGCTCGATCGCCTCCTGGCGCAGGCGCCCGGCCCGTGCCAGGTAGACGTCCGGGCCGAACCAGCCGGCGGCGGCCAGCAGGAGGATCAGCAGCGGCGTCACGCCGAGCAGCGTCAGCAGGCCACCGAGCCCGAGGCCGAGCAGGATCGCCAGCGCCGCCTTGCGTCCGACGAACCGCTGCACGGTGATCCCCGCGGGCCGGCCGGCGAGGTCGAGCTTGTGCTCGAGCGCGGCGCGTCGCCCGGCGCGCAGGCTGGGCGCCAGCCGCGGGCCGAGCCGCGCCGCCAGGCTCTCGACCAGCTTCGCGGTCAGCGAGCGCCGCTCGGCCGGCTCGCGAGCGCCGCCGGCCCGCCCGCCGAGCCGCTCGACCGGCCCGGCGTCGCGCAGCATCGGGATCGCCGCCACGGCGAGCGCGAAGAAGAACGCGGTCAGCGCGCCGAACAGGGCGGGCATCAGATGTCGATCCTGGTCGTGCGGCGGATCAGCACGAACGCGACCGTCCAGAGCGCGGCGGCGACGGTCAGGCCGGCGATGCCGAGCGCGCTGGACGTCATCGCCCGCGTCACGCCCGGGGACATCACGTTGACCAGCAGGATCGTGCTGGCGCCGATCCCGGCCACGACGTAGGACGTGAACACGACGCCGGACAGCAGCGTCTGGACTTCGCGACGCAGGTCCTTGCGGGACTCCAGCGCCGCCGCCAGCTCGCTCAGCGCCCGCACCGTGTCGCCGCCCGCGCGCTGCTGGATCACGATCGTGGTCAGCAGCACCGACACCTCGCGCGACGGCAGCCGCCGGCGCAGGCCGTCGAGCGCGTCCTCGATCGTCTGCCCGAGCCGCATCTCGTCCACGACGCGGCGCAGCTCCGTGCCCGCGGGGTCGGCCAGCTCGCGCGACGCCAAGCGCACCGCCTGCGCCATCGAGAGCCCGGCGGCGGCGCCGTTGGACAGCATGCGCGCGATCTCCGGCAGCTGCGCCGCGAACGCGTCGCTGCGCTTGCCGCGCCGGCGCTCGATCAGCGCGCGGGCGATCAGGATCGCGCCCGCGACCGCGACCACCAGCGCGAGCCCGCGCGCGAACAGCAGGCTGAGCAGGACCCAGCCGAGCAGCGCGGACGCCGCGACCAGCCCGATCAGCTCGGCCGGCGACACGCCGACGCCGGCGCCCGCCAGCCACGCGGCCAGGCGCCGGCCGGGGCCGGTGCGGCGCAGCCGCGCGTCGAGCGCGCGGACGACGCTGCGGGTCGCCCCGTCGTGCGCGCCGGCCGCGCCGCGCGCGGCCAGCTCGGCGCTGCGGCTGGAGCCCGCCAGCAGCTGCCAGAGACCGAGCACGCCGACCGCGCCCGAGACCGCGAGCAGCAGCAGCGCCGGCGCCGCGGAGCTCATCGGGCAGCCTCCGCCCCGCGATGCCTGAAACCCGCCGCGTGACCGCTGGCCAGGCTCACTCGCCCGCCGACCGCACGACGGCGGCTCCCTCGGCCACGAACGCGTCCGGCACGTCGACGCCCGCGAGCTGCACGCGGGTCAGCACCGCGTCCGGCAGCCGCCGGTGCTCGGCGCGCCCGCGCACGCGGCGGTCCGGGCCCAGCGGGTCGGTCGCGAACGCCATCACCGACGCGAGCCGGAACGTCTCGCGCCGGTGCGACGCGACGACCGCGATCTCGCTGACGCGGCGGCCGCCGTCGGCGAAGCGGTCGACCTGCACGATCACGTCGATCGCCGAGTTGATCTGGTCGCGCAGCGCCTCGAACGGGATCTGCAGCTCGCTCATCGACGCGAGCGTCGCCAGCCGGTGGATCGCGTCGTCGCAGGAGTTCGCGTGCAGCGTCACCAGCGAGCCCTCGTGGCCGGTGTTGAGCGCCTGCAGCATGTCGACGGTCTCCGGGCCGCGCACCTCGCCGACGATGATCCGGTCCGGCCGCATCCGCAGCGAGTTGCGCACCAGGTCGCGGATCGTCACCTCGCCCTTGCCCTCGACGTTGGCCGGGCGCGCCTCCAGGGTGACCACGTGCGGCTGCTGCAGGCGCAGCTCCGCGTTGTCCTCGACCGTGATGATGCGCTCGCCGTCCGGCACCGCGGCCGACAGCGCGTTCAGCAGCGTCGTCTTGCCGGCGCCGGTGCCGCCGGAGATGACGACGTTCAGCCGCGCGCGGACGAGCGCGCGCAGCAGGTCCGCGCTGGCCGCGTCCAGCGAGCCGATCGCGACCAGCTCGTCGAGCGTGAACAGGCGCGGGAAGCGGCGGATCGTCAGCGTCGGCCCGCGCAGCGCGAGCGGCGGGATGATCACGTTCACGCGCTCGCCGGTCGGCAGGCGGGCGTCGACCATCGGGCTCGACTCGTCCACGCGCCGGTTGACCTGCGACACGATCCGGTCGATCGTCTGGAACAGCTGCGCCTCGTCGGAGAACGCGATGTCCGAGCGCTCGATGCGGCCGTCGCGCTCGACGTAGATCTCGTCGGTGCCGTTGACCATGATCTCGGTCACGGAGTCGTCGGCCAGCAGCGGCTCGAGCACGCCGAGGCCGACCGCCTCGTCGACCACGCGGCGGATCAGCAGCGAGCGCTCGGCGGTCGAGAGCACCGGCCCTTCGCGGGAGACCATGCGCCCGACGACGCGCTCCAGGCGCGCGCGCCGCTGCTCCTCCGAGAGCACGGCGATCTCGTTGAGGTCGATCTCCTCCAGCAGCCGCCGGCGGTAGTAGCCGACGCCGTCCGCGCCGTCGTCTCCCCGGCCGCGCTCAGCGACGATGCGATCGCGCAAGCCCACGTCAGCTGGGAAGTGTCGCACTGCGCGCGGCGCGCAGGCGGTCGGTGCCGAGGCCGGGGACGACGATCGGGATCCGGACGCTGACCGTCGCGGTCTCGCCGCGGACCTGCACGCGCAGGCCGTCGCGCAGGGGCCGCGAGACCGCCCAGTGGGCGGCCTTCGCCGCGTTGCCGTCGCGCGCCTGCACGCGGCTGGCGGTGCGCGCGGCGTTGGCCGCCTGGTCGACCGCCCACGCCGCCAGCATCACCTGCCAGACCGCGAGCGCGGCCAGCAGCAGCCACCACAGCATGCCCAGCAGCTCGGCCGACGCCTGACCGCGCTCGTCAGCGAGCCGCCGCCTCACTGCAGCCGGCCTCGCTGGCGGTCCGAGAGCGCGCCGTCCTCGATCACCGTGTCCGCGGTCGAGCCGACCGTCAGCGGCGTCCGCACGCCCGGGATCAGCAGCGGGACGCGCAGGCGGACGGACACGGTGACCGTGCCGCGCTTGTCGATCTCGGCGTGCCGGCGCCACGCCTTCGGGAGGTCCTTCGCGGCCACCTCGCGGTAGTCGTCGTCGTTGACCGCCAGCGTGCGCGCGCCGACGCGCGCGGCGTGCCCGGCGGTCACGAACGTGAACCCGGTCAGCGCGATCTGCCACAGCGCCAGCACGATCACCAGCAGGACCGGGAAGAGGCCCATGAACTCGGCGGTCGACTGGCCGCGCTCGCCGCCCAGGCGCGCCAGCAGGCCGCGCGGCTCGTCGTCGCGCGGGCGCGGCTCCTCCGCGCGCGGGACGATCTCCAGCTCGTGCGCGAGCGCCTCGTACGCGCCGCGCAGCTTGCTGTCCTCCAGCCGGCTCGGCGAGCCCGTGTTGACCGCGGCCTCGAGCGCGTTGAAGTCGGCGGGGATCGTGGTCTGAGCGAGCGCGTCGCCGACGACCTTGCGCGCCAGGTCGGGCTGGATCTCGCGCCGGCGCGACGCGCGGTTGAGCACGACCCGCACGTCCTCGTCGGAGCGCACGCCGAGCCGCTTCCAGAGGTCGCGCACGCGGCGCACGCCGCGCAGCGCGAGCACGTCCGGCGTGGTGACGATCACGACCTGGCTGGCCAGCTCGGCCGCGATCGCGGTCGCCTCGGTCGCGACGGCGCCGATGTCCACCACGGTCAGCGCGTGGCGCGCCTTGACCGCGCTGAGCACGTTGCGGGCGACCGCGGAGTCCACGTCCTCGGCCTTCTCGCCCTCCTCGGGCGCCAGCAGCAGGCGGAACCCGTCCTTGTGCGTGTAGAGCGTCTCCTGCAGGTGCCGGACCGAGATCTCGTTCGCGACCACGATCAGGTCGACCACGCTGCGGCGGTGCGGCGTGTCCAGCAGCGCGCGGAAGTCGCCCTTCTGGAGGTCGAAGTCGACCAGGCAGACGGGGCGGCCCGGCGCCATCCGGGCGGCGGCCAGGCCGAGGTGCAGCGCGACGGTCGTCGTCCCGACGCCGCCCTTGGCGCCCGCGACCGCGACCAGCTGGCCGCCGAGCGCGGCGCCCGCGGTCTCCTCACCGGTGACGCGGTCGCGCATCGTGCGCGACCACTGGGCGGCGGCGCGCACGCTGGCCTCGAACGGCTCCAGCGCGAGCGGCAGCGCGACCACGTCGCGCATCCCCGCCTGCATCGCCGCCCGCAGCACGCCCGGCTCCTCGGCCGCGGCCAGCAGGATCATCGCGACCTCCGGGAACGCGGTCGCGAGGTCGCGCGCGAGGTCCAGGACGGGCGTGCCGCCGAGCTCGTCGTGCAGCAGGACGACGTCGACGTCGAGCCGGCGCAGCGCGCGCTGCAGCTCCTCCGGGTCGATCACGATGTCGACGACCTCGAGCTCGGCCTCGCGCGCCTGAGCGGCGGCGCGGCGCGCGGTCTCGTCGTCGGCGACGGCGATCAGCAGCCGCGCGCTCATCCCTTCGGGTCCTCGCCCCGGAAGATCGTCTCGCCCGCCGTGCGCTGGCCGGCGTCGCCGCGGCGCAGCAGGGCCAGCCGCACGTCGGCGGCGAACGTCTGCGCGTGCGCGACCCGCAGCTCCTGCGTCTTGTCCAGCGCGAACGTGACCGGGACGACCTGGCCGGGGTCGGCCTGCGCGTCGTCGTTGCCGGCGGCCTTCGCGCGCGGCTCGCCGACCGCGATCACGCGCGCCCCGGGGACGATCACGATCGAGCGCGCCGGCCGCGGCTTGACGCCGTTGTCGGCGTCGCCGGCCTCGGCGGCGTAGGACGCGATCACGTCCACGCGGCGGCCGGGCTCGATCTTGCCGGCGACGCCGGTCGAGGCGTCGACCAGGATCGCGACCTCGCGCTCGCCCTGGTTGATGTCCGGCGGCGTGGTCAGCATGCCTTCCTGGAGGATCGAGTTCGGCTCGAGGTCGGCGGCCGCGACGACGCCGACGAGCCGCGTCGGGTCGGTCAGTGCCGCTTTCGGGGCCCACTTGCGCGGGACGTCGATCGCGCGGTACATGTCGTCGGAGATCGCTCGGTTGGCGGCGACCGGCTTGGTGAGCTCCAGCACGGCGATCTTGTCGCCGACCTCCGTCTCCACGTCGGACACGTAGCTCGCGACCAGCGCGAACGTGCCGAGCAGGCCCGCAACCGCGATGGCGAGCAGGAGCACGGCGCGTCGCTGTCGTGGATTCATCGGCGGCGAACCTTAGGACGCGCCGCGCGCTGCGGACAGGTCCCACGTGGAAGTTGAGTCCGGGTCCCGGGCACAAGATGGGACCTGCGACCCAGGAGTGCCCGGAAGTCCGGGATTACATTCCGCCGGGTGCGATTGCGGCGCCAGGACGGCCAGATCATCCCCGCGCTGCTGATGGTGATGCTGGCCCTGCTGGTGGTCGGGCTGCTGTTCTTCCAGGTCGGCCGCGCGGCGGTCTTCTCGACCGAGGCGCAGACCGCCGCCGACGCCGCCGCGCTGGCGGCGGTCAAGAACGTGCGCGCGCAGCTGATCGCGCAGGTGGCGGCCACGGGGACGTCGGACATGGCGCTGGTCAACGGCGTCGCGGTCCGGGCCGCGGCGGCGTCCTACGCGGCGCGCAACGGGGCGCGGCTGACGCGGCTGGACCGGCGCGGCGTGGACGTCAAGGCGTGGGTCGCGCACGGCCGCGCGGAGGCGCGGGCGCGGGCCCGGATCGACGTCGTCGCGCTGGCCGGGTCCGGCGGGTCGAGCCTCGGGGCGCTGACCGGCAGCGGCGACCCGACGATCTCCGACGCCGAGTGGAAGCGGCTGGGCGCGTCGATCTCCTCGCCGCCCACGTGCGGAAGCGGCGGGTCGTCCAACGACCTCGTGAAGCTGACCGCGCTGCTGCGGTCGCACGGGTTCCAGGTCGGCGAGAACGCCGAGGCGGGCGACAACCCGCGGCCCGGCGTGCACTCGGCGACCGGCTTCCACTACCGCTGCCGCAACTCGGGGGCGCTCGACGTCAACTGGCCCAACGCGGCCACCGAGCCGGCCGTGATCGACGGGATCGTGGGCGACGTCCAGGCGCTCGGGTTCCGCACCATCTGGCGCGCGGCGGGGCACTTCGACCACATCCACATCGACGTCGGCTCGGGGGCGCTCGGCGCGGGCGCCGTGGGTGCGCTCGAGGAGACGGCGCTGGAGGTCCGGCTGATCGACTGGAACACCGCGTACACCGAGTTCTTCGGGTTCGGCGGGTTCGGGTCCGGGGGCTTCTACGGCGGGCCGCCCGACCCGGCGGTCGCGGGCACGATCTGCACGGTGCTGGACCGCTACGACGCGCCGGCCAAGGTCCGCCTGGCGGCGTTCGAGGCGGCGATCGTCGAGTCCGGCGTGCACAACTTGAACTACGGCGACCGTGACTCGCTCGGGGTCTACCAGCAGCGCTGGTCGCAGGGCTGGGGGTCGCCGGAGCAGATCATGAACCCGGACTACGCGGCGACGCAGTTCATCACGCGCGCGATCGCGGCCAACGGCGGGCAGAGCGCCGGGCAGCTGGCGCAGGACGTGCAGCGGTCGGCGTTCCCGGATCGCTACGACCAGGTGGCCTCGCAGGCGTTGGCGCTGATGGAGAAGTACTGCGGATGAGGTGGCTCGTGCTCTTGGCGTGCTGGTGCGCGGCGGGCTGCGGGGTGCTCGACGAGCCCGGTCCGGCGCTGCCCGGCAAGCCGGACCCGGCGGTGTACGGGCCGCCGCGCGCGGTGGCCCGGTCGCAGCCGCGTGTCGCGGCGCCCCGGCTCGTGCCGCCCGGGCGGGCGGTGGCGCGCCGGCTCGACGCGGGAGCGGTCGGCGTCATGGACCCGGCGGGCGTGGTCTTCGTGTCGCCGGCGTCGCTCGACATCGCGTCGGACGCGTCGCTGGTCGGGTTGCGCTGGGCGTCCTGGGGCTCTGAGCGCGCGGTCGGGCGCGGGACGCTGCGCGTGCTGTCGTGCGAGCCGACGTGTGTCTCCGGCGGCAGTCGTTCGCTGCCCGCGCGGGTCGTGCTGTCGGACGTGCGGGTGTGCGCGGGGCGGCGCTACTTCGGGGCGGCCGCCGTGACCGTCGAGGGGCCGCTCCGGCCCGCGTCCTACGTGCGAGCGCCGTGTTGAGGCTTGCGGCGCGGGCGGGCGCGGTTGCCGCACAGCGGGCAGGGCGAGCGGGCGATCAGCTCGCCGCACCAGCGGCAGGCCCAGGCGTCCGCCGTCTGCAGCAGCTCGCGGGCGAGGCCGTCCGGGTCGGCGGGGCAGATCACCGCCTCGGTGAGCTTGCTCGTCCCCCAGTAGGCGGGGCCGCCGGGCGTCGGCTCGACGCGCAGCACCGGGAGCTCGCCGAGCTGGGCGTTGACCGGCCCGGTGATCCACCGCTCGTCGCCGCCGGCGCGCGGGGCGAGGAGCAGGCGGCTCGGGCGGACGACCTGTGGCAGCGGCACGGTGACCTGGCCGGCCTGGAGCTTGTGGACCGCCGGCTCGGGGTGCGAGGTCACGCCGAACGCGCTGCCGGGGGTCAGGCTCGCGACGTGCTGGCCGAGGCTCGGCGTGGGGTGCTTGAGGCCCGTCACGGAGCCGAGCCAGGTGATCGCGTGCAGCTGCTCGGACAGGCCGGGAAGCGCGCTGGCGAGCAGGCCGGCGCTCGGCAGGCGCGGGCCGAGGCTGGAGGCGACGCTGGCGAGCGCGGCGGCCGCCAGCGGGGGCAGCTTGGTGACGTGGATCGCGACGCGGGAGGTGTCCAGCAGCGTGCGGGCCATCTGCAGGCGCTTGAGCGCGGTGGCGTCGAACCACTCCGGCACGATCGCGAGCACGGCGCCGCCGGCGTTGATGCCGGAGGCGAGCGCGTCCATCAGCAGGCCGGACTGCTCGGCGCTCGGCGGCTCCGGGACCGCGTCGATGCGGCCTTCGGCGCCGACCAGGCGTTCGGGCTTGAGGCCGAAGACGACGATGATCGGCGCGGGGCGCGGGGGCTCCGAGGTGTGCAGCTCGGTTGGCGTCGCCGAGGCGGATTGCTCTTGGTCCCGAGCGGGCACACGGCCACAATAGACACCGATCGCCGCGCCGACGCCCGGTCGGCTGGCAGTATGTGAGCGAGGGAATGGAAGTCGTCGTCGTCGTACTAGCGCTGGTTGTCGGGATCGCCCTGATCGTGTTCGGGCGGCGGCAGCGGCGGTCGGGCGCTGTGCAGCGCCGCGCCGCCGCGGTCGCGTCCGCGCCCCCGGTCGTCTCCTCCGCCGCCTTGGATGAGTGGGACGACGATCTGGGTTGGGAAGGCGTCGCGTCGCCTGGGTCGCGCTCGGCGTGGGAGCAGTGGCGCGCGACCGAGTCGCCGCTGCGGGCGGACGAGCCGTCACGTGCGGCTGACACCGCGACCCCGGCTGGCGCCGAGCCCGTCGCCCATCCCACGGCGCCGCCCGACCCGCGCGCGTCTTCCCCCGCCCCGGCGCCCGCGGCTCATCTCGCCGCGCCGCCCGGCCCGCGCGCGTCTTCCCGTGACGCCGCCCCGGCGCCCGCCGCCGAACTCGCCGCGTCGCCCGGCCCGCGCGCGTCTTCCCCCGCCGCCCCGCTCGCCGCCCCCGCTCCCGCCGCGCGGCTCGCCGCCGACGACGAGTGGCTCGACGATGGGCTCGGCTGGGAAGGCGACGCCGTGCGCCCGCCCGCGCCCGCCGAGGGCGGGGTCGACGTGTGGGAGGCGCCGGTCGGGCGGTCGTGGAACGTCGATGAGCCCTCGCCGGCCCCGCGCGCCGCCGCGACGTCTCGGCGCCTGCATCCCGTCCTGCTCGTAGCCGTCTACGCGGTGGCGGGCATCGGCATCGTCGTCCTGGCGAGCACGGCGCTGCTGGGCGGCTCGAGCGACCCCGCGCCGGCGGCGATCGCCGCGAAGGCCACCACGACCCCCACGCCGCAGGCCAGCCCGACGGCCGACCCCGCCGCGGAAGCCGACGCCGCGGCCGCCGAGCGCCAAGCACGCGCGGACTTCGCGGACGCTCGCGCCGCGGCGATCCGCGAGGCCGCGGCCGCCAAGGCGCGCGCCGCCGCCAAGCGCGCGGCGGCGAAGAAGTCGCGCGCGAAGGCCCGGGCCAGGGCGCGCGAGCGTGCTCGCAAGGCCCAGCAGCGGCGCGCCGCCGCCGGCACCCTGGCGCCCGTCGCGACGCCCGCGGCCACGGCGGTGGTGCCGCCCGCCGCGACCGCCCAGCCCGCCCCGAGCTACCACGCACCGGCGCCGTCCCGCCGCAGTGTCTGCGAGTTCTGCATCGGCTGAGCCGCCGCCGGACGGCGGCCCCGTCAGCGCCGCAGCGGCCACGCCGCCGGACGGCGACCCCGCCGCGCGCGCCCCGGAGTCCTGCCCTCGCCTCGATGCGCTGCCGGCGCGCGAGCTCGCGGGCGGGCTGCGCGTCGCCGAGGCGCACTCGCGCGCCGCGCGCATGAAGGGCCTCGCCAAGCTCGACGACATGCCGCGTACGACCGCGCTGCACATCCCGCGCTGCCGGTCCGTCCACACGTTCACCATGCGCTTCCCGCTCGACCTGATCTGGCTCGACAAGGCCGGCCAGGTGGTGCGCGTCGACGCGGACGTCCCGCCGCGGCGACTCAAGAGCTGCCTGCGCGCGCGCTCGGTGATCGAGGCGCGCGGCGGCACCGCCGCCGCCTTCCTGGCCGCGGGCCTCAGTTAGGCCGGTCCCAGACCCGCAATTGGGTCCCGGGACTCATGCCGCGCCGCCGGGCCCGGATTACCGTCCCGCGCATGGTCCGGGTCGCGCTCGTCATCGCGGTGATCGCCGTCGGCGTGCTCGCGTTCAAGCAGCGCTCGGACCGGGTCGCCGCCAGCGCGCCGGCGGCCACGATGCCACGGGTCGCCCCGAGCGAGGTGCCGAAGGAGTTCCGCCCGCTGCTCGCCATCCACCCGGACCCGGCGCAGTTGCTCGGTCAGCGCGGGGCGCTCCCGGGGCTCGGCGCGATCCGCCGCCTCACCTCCAGCGACGAAGCCGCACCCGCGGTGCGGCCGTTCGCGGACGTCGGCACCGCCCGGCAGCTCAAGCGCGTACGGGCGGACATCCGGCGCGGGTTCGCGGAGCTCAACCGCCTCTCGCGCACCGGCCGCGCGTCCATCGCGGAGGTCGAGCGCACGCTCGCGCGCGTCTACTCCGCGCCGGTCCTGGCGGCGCTCGGCACGGACGGCCGGCGCGCCTTCGCGGCCCGCTACGCCGGCCGCACTCAGGCCGCGCAGAAGGTCGAGGTGCTCGACTACGAGGGCATCTTCGTGTCCGGCCGCCGGGCGCTCGCCCAGGTCGTCTACTCGCTCTCCCTCCGCGCAGCCTCGGGCCGCTTCGTCGCCCGCGCCCCGTCGACGTGGACGGTCACGCTCGCCCGCGAGCGCGGCCGCTGGCGGTTCGTGCGCGGCATCGAGTCATGACATGCCCGCCGGCTCGTCGGTGAGCTGAAGACGGATAGGGGTCAGACCCCTCGACGTTCTTTGGCTCTACAGCGTCGTTGGCAATGTTGAGGGGTCAGACCCCTTAATACTCGGAGCGGCCGAGACGGTCCCGCGAGGGGCGACGTTCCGGCGCCTGGCGCCGGAAAGTGACCGTTCGCGGCGTCAGGCGAGCGCGAGGGCCGCGACGCCCGCGACGACGAGCAGCGCGCCGGCGAGCCGCGCGGGCGGGACGCGTTCGCGGCCGACCAGGGCGGCGCCGGCCGTCGCCATGACCACGCTCGTCTCCCGCAGCGCGGCGACCGGCGCCGCCTCGGCTCGCTCGAGCGCGGCGAGGACGAGCAGGTAGGCCGTGACCATGCCGACGCCCGCCGCCGCGGCACGCCGGTCCACAGCCGCGCGCAGCGACGCGGCGCCGCCGCGCACGAGCAGCAGCGCCGCCGCGTACGGCAGCGCGGAGAGGACGAGGACGACCTCGAAGTACGGCAGCGCGCCGGCGTGTCGAATGCCGTGGTCGTCGACCAGCGTGTAGCCCGCGATGCACGCGCCCACGGCGAGCGCGAGCACCAGCGACCGCCCGTCCGCGTGCCCGTGCCCGACGCCGCGGACCAGCAGCACGCCGCCGGTCACCGCCAGCACGCCGAGCGCCGCGGGAAGCGACACCTGCGCGCCGAGCACGAGCACGCTGATGAGGAGGACGAGCACGGGCGCGGAGCCGCGCGCGATCGGGTACGCGAACGACAGGTCCGCGCGCGCGTAGACGGCGGCGAGCAGGGCGAAGTACGCGAGCTCGAGCGCGGCGGACGCGAGGATGTACGGCCAGGCGGACACCTCGACGCGCCACGTCAGCGCCGCCGGGACGGCGAAGACGGCCGCACCGACGAGCAGCGCGACCGCGGTCGTCGCGTGCGTGTCGCGCGCGTCGGCGACGAGCGCGTTCCACGCCGCGTGCAGGGCCGCCGCGGCGAGGACGAACGCGAGCGCAGCGAGGCTCAGCGCGTGCCGCCTCGCGACGGGCGAGACGCGACGGCGACACCGCGCCGCGACCGCCGGCAAGACGCGACCGCGACACCGCGCCACGACCGCCGGCAAGACGCGACAGCGACACCGCGCCGCGACCGCCGAGGCGCGACGCCGCGCGACCGGCGTCCGCGCGCGCTCATCCGACCAACTCGGCGAACCGCGCCGCGGTGACGTTCCCGCCCGACAGCGTGACGCCCACGCGCAGGCCCGCGGCGTCCACGCGCCCCGCGAGCAGTGCGGCGAACGCACTCGCACCGCTCGGCTCGACCACCGTCTTCGTCCGCTCGAACAGCAGCCGCATCGCGTCCACGATCTCGGCGTCGGACACGGTCACGACCTCGTCGACCAGCTCCCGGATCACCGGAAACGTCAGCTCACCCGGGATCGGCAGCTGCTGCCCGTCCGCGATCGTCCGCGGGACCGGGATCCGCACCCGCTCGCCCGCGGCCAGCGAGCGCACGAAGTCGTCGCCCTCCTCCGGCTCGACCCCCACGACCCGCGTCGACGGCGACACGCCGCGCACGGCGGTCGCGCAGCCCGACAGCAGCCCGCCGCCCCCGAGGCACACGAGCAGCAGGTCGAGCGGCCCCGCGTCCTCGAGCAGCTCCAGCGCGGCCGTCCCCTGCCCGGCCATCACGCGCTCGTCGTCGTACGGGTGGATCGGCACCAGCCCGCGCGCGGCGACCAACTCGGCGAGCAGCTCCTCGCGGTCCTGCCCGTAGCGGTCGAACTCGATGATCTCCGCCCCGTAGCCCCGCGTCGCCGCGACCTTGCCGGCGGGCGCGTCGTCCGGCATCAGGATCACCGCCGGGACGCCGTGCAGCCGGGCCGCGAGCGCCAGCGCCCCCGCGTGGTTGCCGGACGACACCGTCGCGACGCCCCGCGCCCGCTCGGCGGCCGGCAGCGCCGCCACCGCGTTGTACGCGCCGCGGAACTTGAACGCGCCCGCCCGCTGCAGGTTCTCCGCCTTCAAGAGCACGCGGGCCGCCCCGGTCGCCTCGTCCAGCGAGCGACCGGTGATGACCGGCGTGCGGTGCGCGACCCCGGCGAGGCGGCCCGCCGCGGCGCGAACGTCGTCGAGCGTGATCACGCGGGCGAGTGTATGAGCTCGATCGCCGCCCAGCCGTCACCCTCGCGCCGGCGGACCTCGACCAGGCCGTGACGCGCGAACGCGGGCACGACCTCGGCCGGCTCGTCCCCCTCCAGCCCGGAGATGATCAGCCGGCCGGGGACCGTGCGCAGGTTCGCGGCGACCTCGAGCAGGAGCGGGCGGACGAGGTTCGCCACGACGGTCGGCGCGGCCGGGCCGCCCTGGCGGACGTCGGCGCGGGTGACCTCGACGGCGACGCCGTTGGCCGCCGCCGCCTCGCGGGTCGCCGCCACGGACTCGGGCTCCACGTCGCACGCGAGCACCGGCGCCCAGCCGAGCTTCGCCGCCGCGATCGCCAGCACGCCGCTGCCGCAGCCCCAGTCGGCCAGCGCGCCCTCCGGCGGCAGCGTGGCGAGCAGCTCGAGCGTGAGCCGCGTGGTGGCGTGCGAGCCGGTCCCGAACGCCTGTCCCGGCTCGATCACGACGTCCAGCGCGCCCGGGAGCGGCGGTTCCCAGGGCGGCCTGACCCGAAGCGCGCCGACGTCGACCGGCCGGTGAAACGTGCGCCAGTCCGGGGCCTCGGCCAGCTCGCTCGTGGAGACCTCGACCAGCGCGCCCCGGACCAGCGCCCGCAGCGAGCCGACGTCGGGCAGCTCGCCCGCCGCGCCGTAGAGCACGTACTCGACGTCGCCGCCGTCCTCGCGCTCCTCGAACCCGCCGGGGACGAGCGCGGCGAGCTCGGCCAGGACGAGCTCCGCGTGCGCCCGGGCGACCCGCACCGTGAGGCGGATCACGCGCGCTCCAGCCGGATCGCGGCCCAGCCGTCGAGCTCGCGCCGCTCGCGCTCGGCGAACCCGAGCGGGGCGAACGCGGCGACCGCCTCGTCCGCATGGGCGGCGAGGACGCCGGAGGCGAGCAGGACGCGACACGGCGCGGGCTCGCCGCCCGCGGCGGCGACCAGCAGCGGCAGCGTGAGGTTCGCCACGACCGTCTCCGCCCACACCGGCGCCGCGGTGACGTCGCCGACCGCGATCTCCACGTCGACCCCGTTGCGCGCGGCGTTGCGCCGCGCGACCTGCGCCGCCGCCGCGTCCAGCTCGATCCCGGCGACCGGCGCGAACCCGAGCCGCGCCGCCGCGATCGCCAGCACGCCGCTCCCGCAGCCCCAGTCGACCAGCGAGCTCACCGGCAGCGAGGCCAGCGCCTCCAGGCACAGCCGGGTCGTCGGATGCGACGCGGCCCCGAACGACGGCCCGGGATCGATCACGAGGTCGGCGACCGAGCCCTCCAGCCACGGCGGCCGCACCGTGAACCCGCCCGCGACCACCGGCGCCAGATGCGCCTGCCAGGCGGTCGCCCAGCCGTCCGGGATCTCCGAGCGCCGCACGTCGACGACGAGCGAGCCGCCGAGCGCCCGCACCGTGTCCTCGTCCACCCCGTCGCCGTAGACCGCGAACTCGACCTCGTCGCCGAGATCGACCTCCTCGGCGCCCGCGACCAGCGCCGGCTCCAACCGGGCGAAGGCCAGCTCCGCGTCGGCGGCCCGCACCCGGATGCCGAGCCGCATCACCCGGCGAGCGCCCGCTTGAGCTTGGCGATCATGCCTTCCTCCTCGCGCAGGTTCTCCTCACCCAACGACGCGGCGAACTGCTCCAGCAGGTCCTTCTGCTTGCGGTTGAGCCGCCGCGGGATGACCACGTTGACCACCACGCGCAGATCGCCGGTGCGCCCGCGCCCGAGCGGTGGCATCCCGCGCCCGTGCATCACGATCGTCTCCCCCGGCTGCGTGCCGGCGGGAACGTCGAGCGGCACGTCGCCGTCGAGCGTCGGAACCGAGATCCGCGTGCCGAGCGCGGCCAGCGGCGCGGCGACGTCGACCACGGTGACGAGATCCTCGCGGTCGCGGATGAAGCGCTCGTCCTCGGCCACGCGCACGACCACGTAGAGATCGCCGGGCGGCCCGCCGCGCTCGCCCGCGTGCCCGCGGCCGGTGATGCGCAGGCGCTGCCCGTCCTCGATGCCCGCCGGGACGTCCACCTTCACGCGCCGCTGCGCCGCGACCATCCCGCGCCCGTCGCACGTGTGGCACGGCGACTCCGCGATCCGCCCGTCGCCACCGCACTTGTCGCACAGCGCGGTCCGCACCATCTGCCCGAAGCGGGTGCGCTGGACGGCCTGGATCTGGCCGGCGCCGCCGCAGCGGTCGCAGGTGACGATCGGCGTGCCCGGCTCGGCGCCGTTGCCGCGGCAGGTCTCGCACTGCGCGGTCGCGTCGTAGGAGACCTCGACCGACGTGCCGGTCGCGGCGTCCGCCAGCGAGATCGAGACCGCCAGCGCGACGTCGCCGCCCTGGACCGCCCCGCCGCGCATCCGCGTCCCGCCGAACGCCGCGTCGAACCCGCCCTGCCCGAAGAACGCGCCGAACAGGTCGGAGATCGACCCGAAGCCTTCGAAGTTGGGCGCGAACCCGCCGGTCTTCAGGCCCTCGTGGCCGTACGCGTCGTACGTGCGCCGGCGCTCGGGGTCCGACAGCACCTCGTAGGCCTCGGCGGCCTCCTTGAACTTCTCCTCGGCGTCCGGGTCGTGCGCGTTGACGTCCGGGTGCAGCTCGCGCGCGAGCTTCCGGAACGCCTTCTTGACGGCCGTGTCGTCCGCATCACGCGGAACGCCCAATACTTCGTAGTAGTCCCTCAATACAGCTCCTCAATGAAACGCGAAAGCTCGTGCGCGGCGTCGCGCACGGAGTTGATCGCCCGCGCGTAGTCCATGCGCGTCGGCCCGATCACCGACACGGTGCCAAGATTGCGCTGCGGCAGCCCGTAGTTGCCCGCCACCAGCGCCAGCGAGTGCAGCGCCGGCTCGCGGTTCTCGCCGCCGATCCGCACGTAGACGTTGCGCGTGTCCAGCGCGGCGGACAGCACGCCGAGCATCGACACCCGCCGCTCCAGCAGCTCCATCAGCGCGTTGAGCTGGGAGACGTCCTGAAAGCGGTACTCGGAGACGAGCCGGTGCGCCCCGTCCACGTACAGCGTGTCCTCCGCGGTCTCCGCCAGCTCGGTGAAGACCGGGGCGAGCTCGGCGACGAACGCGCGCTCGGTCGCGTCCAGCGACGCGTCGGCCAGCTTGGAGTGCAGCATCCGCGCGCCCAGGCCCATCCCGACCAGGCGCTCATTCAAGTACGAGCCCGCCCAGTCCGCGAGCCCGGCGTCGACCGGGCCGTCGAACGTGAAGACGCGCTTGGACACGCCGCCGGTCGACGTGATCACGACCACCATCAGCACCTGCGGCTGCAGCAGCATCAGCTCGATGTGGCGGATCGTGGTGGTCGCCAGCGGCGGCGCGGTCACGATCGCGAGCAGGTTGGTGACCTGCGACAGCGTCTCGGTGGTCATCCGCATCGCGTCGTCGACCTCCCGCCGCACCAGCGAGAGCCCGAGCTCCGGCGCCGGCGCCGCGGGCAGCAGCCGGTCGACGTAGTAGCGGTACCCCGCGTCGGTCGGCACCCGGCCGGCGGACGTGTGCGGGTGCGCGAGCAGCCCGCGGTCCTCGAGCACGGCG
The DNA here is from genome assembly GCA_035555675.1 of Solirubrobacter sp. Taxonomy (GTDB): domain Bacteria; phylum Actinomycetota; class Thermoleophilia; order Solirubrobacterales; family Solirubrobacteraceae; genus Solirubrobacter. The sequence continues at coordinate 46,290 of DATMGH010000100.1, forward strand.
AGCTCGTTGCGGATGGTCGAAGGGCCGGCCGTCACCTCGGGGTCGGCGGCGAGCGTCTTGGAGCCGACCGGCTGCCCGGTCTGCGAGAAGCCGGCCACCACCTTGCCGAGCAACAGGGCCTGGCGGGGAGTCAGCACTCCGTGGATTTTAGGTCGGAGGGGATGTCACGCCCGCAGGACCGCGCGCCCGCGGCGCACGAGCTTGTTGCCGTCCTGCACCGCCTCGCAGTCGACGCCGCCGTCCGCGCGGTCCTTGCACGTGATCGTGATCTCGCGCTCGGGCACGCCCAGCCCGCGGAACTGGACCGACAGCGACTGCAGCGCCAGCGGGTCGTCGGACTGCACGCGCGCGACCTGCGCCATCGTCCACAGGCCGTGCAGGATCTTGCTCGGCAGGCCGACCGAGCGCGCGAACTCGTCGTCCAGGTGGATCGGGTTGAAGTCCCCCGACGCGCCCGCGTAGCGGTAGGTGACGTAGCGGTCGGGGATGACCGTCACCTGACGATGTTCAGCCATTCGCCCTCGCAGACGAGCTCGCCCCGCTGGTTGACCGAGCGGGTGGTGAACGTGAAGTAGCCCAGGCCGGCGCGCTCGGTCTTCTCCTTGAGCGCCGCCTCGGTGGTGATCTCGTCGCCGGCGACGACCGGCTCGTGCCAGGTGAACTCCTGGCCGCCGTGGACCAGGCGCGAGAAGTCGACGCCGACCTCGGGGTCGAGCACGACCGGCGCCAGCGCCGCCCACGAGTACACGCAGGCGAACATCGGCGGCGCGACGACGTCCGCGAAGCCCGCGGCCCGGGCCGCTTCGACGTCGTGGCAGATCGGCGCGGTCTCCCCGATCGCGGCCGCGTACTCGCGGATCTTCTCGCGCCCCACCAGGTAGGTCATTTTTCGTCGCCCAATTCGAGCACCGCCAGGAACGCCTCCTGCGGGACCTCGATGCGGCCGACCTGCTTCATCCGCCGCTTGCCTTCCTTCTGCTTCTCGAGCAGCTTGCGCTTGCGCGAGATGTCGCCGCCGTAGCACTTGGCGGTGACGTCCTTGCGGTAGGCCTTGACCGTCTCGCGGGCGATGATCTTGGCGCCGACGGCGGCCTGGATCGGCACGTCGTACTGCTGGCGCGGGATCCGCTTGCGCAGCCGCTCGGTCATCTGGCGGCCCTGCTCGTAGGCCTTGTCGCGGTGCACGACCATGCTCAGCGCATCGACCGCGTCGCCCGCGAGCAGGACGTCGAGCTTGACCAGGTTCGACGGGCGCAGGCCGATCGGCTCGTAGTCCAGCGAGGCGTAGCCCTTCGTGCGCGTCTTGAGCTGGTCGAAGAAGTCGAGCACGATCTCCGCCAGCGGCAGGTCGTAGGTCAGCTGCACGCGCTCGGCGCTCAGGTAGTGCATGCCCGCGTGGTTGCCGCGGCGCTCCTGGCAGAGCTCCATGATCTGGCCGATGTACTCCTTCGGCGTGAGGATGCTGGCCCGGATGTAGGGCTCGCGGACTTCGGCGATGCGCGCCGGATCGGGCATGTCGGTCGGGTTGTGGACCGGGATCACGGACCCGTCGGTGAGCGTGATCTCGAACTCCACGCTCGGCATCGTCGCCATCAGCTCGAGGTCGTACTCGCGCTCCAGGCGCTCGCGCACGATGTCCATGTGCAGCAGCCCGAGGAACCCGCAGCGGAAGCCGAACCCGAGCGCGTCGGACGTCTCCGGCTCCCAGGCCAGCGCCGCGTCGTTGAGCGTGAGCTTCTCGAGCGCGTCGCGCAGCTCCGGGTAGTCGTCGTTGTTCATCGGGAACAGGCCACAGAACACCATCGGCTTGACGTCGCGGTAGCCGGGGAGCGGCTCCGTCGCCGGGCGCTGCTTGACCGTCAGCGTGTCGCCGACCGCCAGCTTGGTGACGTCCTTGATCCCGGTGATCAGGTAGCCCACCTCACCCGGGCCGAGCTGCTCGGCCGGGAACTGCGCGGGCGTGAAGAAGCCGATGTCGTCGATCTCGGCCTGCGTGCCGGTCTGCATGCCGGTGATCGTCTCGCCCTTGTGGAACGTCCCGTCGACGACGCGGATGTACGCGATCACGCCGCGGTACTGGTCGTACTCGGAGTCGAAGATCAGCGCGCGCGGCGGGGCGTCCGGGTCGCCGCTGGGCGGCGGGACGCGCTGCACGACCTGTTCGAGCAGCGCGTTGACGCCCTCACCGGTCTTGGCCGAGATCCGCCGCACGTCGTCCGGGTCCTCGCCGATCAGCTCGGCGATCTCCTCCCCCACCCGCTCGGGCTCGGCGCCCGGGAGGTCGACCTTGTTCATGCAGGGGATCAGCTCCAGGCCGGAGTCGATCGCCAGGTAGGTGTTGGCGACCGTCTGCGCCTCGACGCCCTGGGACGCGTCGACCACCAGCAGCGCGCCCTCGCACGCGGCCAGCGAGCGGGAGACCTCGTACGTGAAATCCACGTGGCCGGGCGTGTCGATCAGGTGCAGCTGGTAGGTCTCGCCGTCCTGGGCCGTGTAGAAGACGCGGACGGCCTGGGCCTTGATCGTGATCCCGCGCTCGCGCTCGAGATCCATGCTGTCGAGCAGCTGCGCGCGCATCGACCGGGGGTCGACGGTGTGCGTCAGCTCCAGGATGCGGTCGGCCAGCGTCGACTTCCCGTGGTCGATGTGGGCGATGATGGAGAAGTTGCGGATGTGTTCCTGGTCGGCCACGCGCGTCTTAGGTTACGAGCGCCGCCGCAGTCTCGATGCGAACAGGTCGAGGATCTGGTGGGCCTCGGGGATCCGCATGCCCAGCACCGCGCCCGCGTAGGCCAGCGCGCCGGCGAGCAGGCCGGTCGCGACGGACAGGATCTGGGCGGGCAGCGAGCGGCCGAGCGCCTCGTCGATTCCGCGCCAGACGCCGTAGGCGACGACCCCGAGCAGCACCGCGGCGACCAGCATCCGCGCGATCGCCCGCAGGGTGCGCTCGGTCTGCAGCCCCTCCAGCTCGCGGCTCAGCCAGACCCACTCGGCGATCACGAGCGCGGCGTTGGAGACCACCGTGCCGAGCACCACGCCCGCGACGCCGAACGGGTACACGAGCGCGATCGAGACGGCCGCGTTGAGCACGAGCGACCCGAGCGCGAGCGTCGTCGGCACCCACGGCCGCTGGCGCGAGAAGAACCCGCGCGTGAGCATCAGCAGGAAGCCGCTGAACGGCAGGCTGAAGGCGAACCAGAACAGCGCCTTGGCGGTCAGCGCGGTCGATTCGGCGTCGAACTCCCCGCGCTGGAACACGAGCCGCACCATCGGCTGCGAAAGCGCGATCATCGCCGCCGCGGAGGGGATCAGCAGCAGCGCGATCTGGCGCATCCCCGTGCCCGTCACCGCGCGCATCCCGGCGAGGTCCCCGCGCGCCGCCAGCCGGCTCAGCTGCGGGAACAGGACGGTCGCGACGGCGACGCTGAACATGCCCTGCGGGAGCATGTAGATGCGGAACGCGGCCTCGATCGCGCGCGGGACCTCGTCGGACGCGACGAAGCCGACCAGCGTGTTGATGACGACGTCGACGTTGATCAGCCCGAGCCCGACGGAGACCGGGAGCATCAGCTTCAGCACCCGCCACACGCGTTCGTCGTCGCGGCGCGGCAGGCGGATCTTCGCGATCGGGAACCCGGTCCGCCGCAGCGACGGGAGCATCATCAGCAGCTGCACGAGCGTGCCGGCGACCACGCCGATGGCGTACGCGTAGAGCCGATCGTCGCCCTCGAACAGCGGGGCCAGCCCGACCAGGCCGGCGATGATCACGATGTTCCAGACCAGCGGGGCGATCGCGGGGATCGCGAACTGGTCGTACACGTTGAGGATGCCCGTCACCAGGCCGGTCAGGCCGAGCAGGACGACGATCGGGAACAGCACCTGGCTGAGGCCGACCGCGAGCGCGTCGAGCGCCGGCGTGAACTCGTCGCCCGTGAAGACCGGGATGATCGTCGGCGCGAGCAGGATGAACGCGAGCGTGATCAGCGTCAGCCCGACGAGCAGCAGGCCGGCGAGCGCGCTCGCGAGCTGGAACGCCTCGCGGCGCTTCTTGTGCTCGAGCAGCTCGCTGAACACGGGCACGAACGCGCTCGAGAGCGCGGCGTCGGCCACCAGCGCCCGGATCAGGTTCGGGATCTGGAACGCCAGCGTGAACGCCGAAGCGGCGCCGGTCGTGCCGAAGTAGGCGGCGGCGACGATCTCGCGGATCAGTCCCGCGATGCGCGACAGACCGGTCGCCACCGAGAAGATCGCGGTGTTGACCGCCGTGCGGCGTGGTGCTGGTCTGGAAGCCAAACGGCGCGCTATAGTACGCCGCCGCTGCGGGGTATCCGCGGTCTCTTCACCATGGCCAACATCAAGTCACAGATCAAGCGCAACAACCGCTCCGAGCGCGAGCGGTTCGAGAACCGCCACTACACGTCGCAGATCAAGACGTACTTCCGGCGCCTCGAGACCGCCGTGACCACCGGGGACGACGAGCAGATCACCAGCGAGCACCGCAAGCTCGTGTCGCTGATCGACAAGGCCGTCAAGCGCGGCGCGCTGCACGCCAATACCGGCGGGCGCAAGAAGTCGCGCGCCGAGCGCATCCGCCGCGGCGCCGCCGCTTAGCTTCACGTCGCTCCTTCTCACGCCGCCGGGGTGGTTCACACCGGCGGCGTTTTTGTGCGCGCGCCCGTCAGACCGGCGGCGTGTCCGGCTCGGTCTGCGCCGACAGCGGCTGGATGCCCGCGGCCAGCTTCTCGTCCGCCCGGATCACGTGCATCACCGCGTTGATCAGCGCCAGGTGCGTGAACGCCTGCGGGAAGTTGCCGAGGTGGCGGCCGCTGCGCGGATCGATCTCCTCCGCGTACAGGTGCAGCGGTGACGCGTACCCGAGCAGCTTCTGGCACAGGTCCCGCGCCAGCGAGTGCTCGCCGATCTCGCTCAGCGCGCTCACCAGCCAGAACGAGCAGATCGTGAACGTGCCCTCCTCGCCGTCGAGGCCGTCGTCGGTGTCCTCGATCCGGTAGCGCAGCACCAGGCCGTCGATCGTCAGGTGGTCGGCGATCGCGAGCACGGTCTTGCGGACGCGCTCGTCGTCGGACGGCAGGAAGCGGACGAGCGGGATCAGCAGCGCGCTCGCGTCCAGCGTCTCGGTCTCGTAGTGCTGCGTGAAGACGCCGTTCTTGCAGCCGTTGGCGATCACGTCGGCCTTGATCTCGTCGGCGTGCTGCTGCCAGCGGGCGGCGTGCTCGTGCGCCTCGCGCAGGCGGGCGAGCCGCGCGCCCCGGTCACACGCGACCCAGCACATGACCTTCGAGGACACGAAGTGCTTGTCGTCGCCGCGGACCTCCCAGATGCCGCGGTCCGGCTTGCGCCAGTTCTCGATCGCGGCCTCGACCAGGCGCTCGATCAGCGGCCAGCGGCGCTCCGGCAGGTGGTCGCGGGACTTGGCGTGCAGAAAGATCGAGTCCAGCATCGTGCCCCACACGTCGTGCTGGCGCTGGTTGTAGGCGCCGTTGCCGATCCGCACCGGGCGGGCGTTGTCGTAGCCGGAGAGGTGGTCGAGCGAGTCCTCGATCAGCTCCCGCTCGCCCTGGATGCCGTACATCACCTGGAGGTCGTCGGACTGCGCGACCTCCTGCATGAAGTAGAAGTAGTCGTTGGCCTCCCACTCGAAGCCGAGCGAGTGCAGGCCCCAGAGCATGAACGTGCTGTCGCGGACCCACGAGTAGCGGTAGTCCCAGTTGCGCTCGCCGCCCGGGGTCTCCGGCAGCGAGGTCGTCGCGGCGGCGATCATCGCGCCGGTCGGCGAGTACGTGAGGCCCTTGAGCGTGAGCGCGCTGCGCTGCAGGTACTGGCGCCAGGGGTGGTCCGGGAACGTCCCGTGCGCGAGCCAGTGATGCCAGTAGTCGGCCGTGTTCTCGAGCCGCTCGTACGCCTCATCGTACGTCTTCGGCCCCGGGTGCTTGGAGAACGCGAGCGAGACGAACGCCGTGTCGCCGTCGTGCAGCGTGGTGAGCGCGCGGACGCGCGAGCCCTCGAAGCCGACGCGCAGGTCGGTGGTGAGGGTGAGCACGGTCGGCCAGCCGTCCGCGGTGGCGACCGCTTCGCCGTACCCGTCGCCCACGTACTCCCAGTGGGCGTAGCGGCGGCCGTAGTCGAAGATCGGATCGCACTCGAGCTGGATCTCGACGCTGCCGTTGACGCAGCGCACGGTGCGCAGGAGGACGTGGTCGGCGTCGTAGTCCGTGGGCGCGCGGCGGTGCGTGGTCGAGCGCTCCTCGGTGTCGTGCCACGGGCCGATCAGGAGGACGTCGCGGACGATCACCCAGCCGCGACTCGTGCCCCACGTGGTCTCCAGGATCATCGTGCCCGGCAGGTAGCGGCGGGCGGCGGGGACCATCGTGTCCGCGGGGCCGAGCCGGAACGTGCCGGCGTCGCGGTCCAGCAGGGCGCCGAACACGCTCGGGCCGTCGTAGCGAGGCAGGCACATCCATTCGATGGCCCCGCTCGGGGCGACGAGGGCGCAGGTCTCGCAGTCGGACAGGAAGCCGTAGTCGGCGATCGGCGGGAACGGGGAGACGAACGGCGGATCCGGGTTCTCGAGCGACATGTGCGGCGGATCCTGGCAGGTTCGCCCCGCCATCCGGGTGCCCGGAAGGGAGTGCAACGACTCTGTCACCGCCGGCGGGGTGTCGGCGAAACGTGGCGGTGGCGTGAGCCGCCGGCGCGCCGCGGTTTCGGTCGCGCGTTGGCGGTGCCGGTCCTCGACGCTCCGCGCGTGGCCGTTCGCGGCTCGGCACCCCGCGCGCGCCGTTCGCGCCTCGGCACCCCGGCGCGTGGCGTCGCGGCTCGGCACCCCGCGCGCCGTCGCGGCGTCGCGGCGTCGCGGCGTCGCGGCGTCGCGGCGGGGGTGCGGAACATATCTGTCGCCCACCGCAAGAAATGTGCCGCACCCCCCACCGGCCGACGCTCGTCGACGCCGGGTACGCGCGCCTCGTCACGACCCGCGGCTCAGCGCCCCGTCACACCGCGCGACTCGCGGCCGCGTCACACCGCGCGACTCGCCGCCGCGTCACGCCCCGCGACTCAGCGCGTCGCGGCGAGGATCGCCTTGACCGCCTCGGTCTCCTCCCCCAGCTCGCCGCCGCGGGACTGGACCTCGAGGTCCGCGATCGCGGCGAGCGCGACGCGCAGGGATTCCGGATCGCGCGCCTGGACGTCCTTGAGGAAGCGGTCGGCGGCGCGCGGCGGCATGCGCAGCGTACGCTTGACCTGAGCCGCGGGCTGGCCGGACTGGAGCGCTTCAGCGACCGCGACCGCCTCCTGCAGCCGGCCCGCCATGCGGTAGATCATGCCCGTGACGCGCTCGCCCTGCTGGCGCAGCTCAAGTAGAAGCGCGATGCTCGTGCGGCTGTCGCCGGCGACGAGCGCGTCGGCGAGCGTCCACACCTTGCGCTCGGCCGAGCTGGCGCACGACTCGGCGACCTCGTCGGTGCCGATGCTCGCCCCGGGCCCGTACTCGAGCGCGAGCTTCTCCAACTCGCGGGCGAGCCGCTGCTGGCGCTCGCCGATCTGGGCGACGAGCAGCTTGGCCGCGTCGCGATCGAGGTCCAGGTCGAGCGTCTTGGCCTGGGCGACCAGCCACTTCGGCAGGTCCCAGGGCTTGACGTTGACTTCGGCGGCGATCTGCCCGCCCGCCTTCTCGACCGCGGCGTGCAGCTTGGGCGGCGTCTTGTACCGGCCTTCCTCACGGGCGAAGAACGCGACGGTCAGGGCCTCCGGGTCGGCGGCGGCGAGCGCGGTGGCGACCGGCTCGACGTCGCCGTCCTTCCAGCGTTCGACGCCATCGGCGATCACGAACCGGCGACCGAGCGCGAACGTCATCGCGCTGAGCGCGTTGGCGACGAGCTCCGGCGTGCACTGATCGCCCTCGTAGACCTCGACGCCCGCGGTTCCGGCCGCGGACTCCGCCATCGCGCGCAGGCGCGCACGCCGCTCGGCGATGCGGCCGTGATCGTCGCCGTGAATCAGATACGCCGCGCGGAAGCTCGGAGGCACGCGTCTGACCCTAGCGAGCGCGGCGGCGCGATCCGCGAACCGGGCCGATCGGCGTGCGCTCTCCACCTCGGCGGCGCCCACGTCGGCGCGCACTGTCCACATCGGCGCGCGCCGCCCACGTCGGCGCGCACCGTCCACCTCGGCGCCGCGCCGCCCACTTCGGCGCAGGGCGCACGCCGGTACCTCACGGCGTCGTGCTCGAGAGCGTGAACGCAGCGTCTTGGCGTAGCTCCGGTCCGGAGGCCGCCGTCGCCGCGCTCCCTGCAGTTGATCGACGAGGGCGTACCACCGTTCACGAGCCACGCACCCACATCCGGTCGCGGAGCACGTGCAGGCGGACGGTCCCGTCCCGGTCCGTCCGCAGCACCGTCGGCACCGCCTGCTCGAGCGCCGCGAGGGTCGACGGGGTCGGGTGCCCGTACTCGTTGTGTCGTCCGACCTCGATCGCGGCCACCTTCGGCTTCAGACGTGCCAGCAGCTGCGGCAGCCCTGGATCGGCGCTCCCGTGGTGGGCGACCTTGAGCACGTCCACCGGCTCGAGCGGGAGCCGGCCGGTCACGTTGCTCTCGGCGTCGGCGGTGAGCAGCATGGAGAACGTGCCGACCTCCAGCCGGGCGACCAGCGCCCGGTCGTTCCGGTTGCCGCCGAGCCGCTCGCCGGCGGTCACCGGCGGCGGCCAGAGCAGCTCGAATCGCAGCCGGCCGACCGCGATCACCTGGCCGGTCGCGGGTCGCAGCTCGCGTGCCCGCGCGGCGGCGATCGCCGTCGGCAGGCGCCGCTGGACGGGCGAGCTCCACCCGGCGCCGCCGTCGACCAGCAGCCGGGGCGGGTAGCGGCGCATGACGCTCGGCGCCGCGCCCTCGTGATCGGCCTCCGCGTGCGTCAGGAACAGCGCGTCGAGGTGCTTCACGCCGGACTCCTCGAGCCGCTTGAGGATCGGGCCGTCCGGTGGTCCGGTATCCACCAGCACGGTCGTGTCTCCAAGCTGGATGAGGGTCGCGTCGCCTTGGCCAATGTCCAAGAACGAGACGACGAGCTCGTTGGGACCGGGCTGCGGCGCCCGCGCGCCGTGTTCCGATAGGCCGGCGGCCAGCGCGAGCACCACGGCCACGGCGACACCGGCCGCCACCGCGACGCGGGTGCGTCGTACCCGGCGCACGATCCAGGCGACCGCGATCGGGACGCCGAGCACGGGTGCGGCGCTCGCGTCGACCACGGACAGCGGCAACGCCGCGGTGGTCGCCGCGACCTCCTGTACGTAGACCAGCAGCGGCGCGGTCAGCGCGGAGAGCGGCGTCGCCAGTGTCGGAGCGAACTGCGCAGCGGTCGCGGCCAGCACCCCGAGCCACATGATCGGCGCAATCGCCGGCGCGGCCAGCAAGTTCGCGGGCAACGCGGCAAGCGACACCTGGCCGAAGTGCAGCGCCATCAGCGGCGCGGTGCCGATCATCGCCGCGAGCGTGATCGCCGCCGCGTCGGCAACCGCCTCCGGCAGGCGGCGCGCGAGCGCTTCGCGCAGCCGCGGCGTGCCGATGAGCAGCGCGGCCACAGCGGCGAACGACAGTTGCCAGCCTGGCTCCCCCGCCGAGCGTGGGTTGAGAACGAGCGTCGCCGCCGCCGCCAGCAGCAGCGCGTACCAGCGCCGCGTCCGGCGGCCCGCGAGCGCCGCGACAAGGCCGGCGATGCCCATCACTCCCGCGCGTTGGATCGACGGGCCGCCGCCGGCTAGCGGCACGTACAGGACGACCACGGCCGCCGAGAGCACGAGCCGCGCCTGCAGCGGCACTCCGGCCAGCGCACACGCACCGAGCACCAGCACGACCAGCAGCATCACGTTCGACCCGCTGACGGCGAGGAGGAGTGAACAAGTGTCCATAACACCCGTCGAGCCGCTTGCGGGCAGCCTCGCGCGCGTGCGCGAAAGGTGGCCAGATGGCACACAGGGTCGTTGTGGGCAGGTTTCAGGCCGGGAGCGGCCAGCACGCGGCGACCGTCCAGGCCACCCACGTCCGCAGCATGTCGAGCGCCAGCATGTTCTCGGTCGTCGCCGGGACCGGCAGCCAGCCCCACGGCGCGTGAGGCTGCTCGACCACCAACCCGCGAGCTTCGAGCCTGACCATCAGCCAGGTCCACCGGTCCTCGACCATCAGGTCAAGCGGCGTCGGCTGGCCGAACGTCATCGGTGCCCCCACGGGTCGCGGGTCCGCTCGGGTCGGGCGTAGACGCCTTCGAGCGTGCGCCTCGCCTCGACCCAGGTGTAGTCGTCGCGGCGACTCGCGGACCTCGGCGTCCGGTCCACGTACTGGCGCATCAAGCCGATCGCCTCGACCAGGCCGGTGCGGTTGTCGCGAAGCTGGCAGGCGAGCCACAGGCCGGTGTCGTTGCGGTTCCCCTCGCGCGCCCTCGCCACGGCCCGGTCAACCAGGGCGTTCGGGTCCACCGCTTCGTTCCCGGCGACGGGACTCGGCCCGTCTGCGCGCGGCTTCGCTCGCTCGGCCACGTCCTCGAACGTCACCGGCTCGGCGTCACCCGGCAGGTACAGGAACGTGCCGCGCTTGCCGCCGCGCCCCGGCATCTGCCCTGCCCACTGGATCACTCCGGCGTCCACGAGCGACCGCAGCGCGCGGTGAACCGTCTTCTTCGGCAGCCCGACGTGACGCGCCACCCACCCGCAGGCGATCGGCGCGTCCGGGCACTTCTCCGAGATATCGGCGAACTCGCGGACCCCGAAC
>DATMGH010000101.1:0-40440 GCA_035555675.1 Solirubrobacter sp.
GCTGCCGTGATCGGCGTACGCGAGCGATCGACCGTGCGCGGTGGGGGTGTGGCCGCTCGGTCGCCTGTCAGGCGAGTTTCCGGACACACCCCCACCAACGCGCCAACGCAAACGCTCGAACCTGACCGGTAAGGGCCAGCCAGGACGACGGACGACCGCTACCGATCACCCACCCTCTCCGGTGCCCGTACCTCGACGGTGTCCCGAGTCCGGGCCCCGAACGCGCAAGGCCCACGTACTACGCCGACGGCGGCCAGACCCGACCAGGCCCAGGCACCGCAACCGCCTCCCCCCTCGATGCCTGCCGTTCACGCCACCCCGCGAACCCGGGTGACACCACCGACCAGAGCACTACCGGGGCCGCTCCGCCGGACGACGGAGCGGCCCCGGCCGGCGGTTAGCGCCGCGCCTTGACGGTGCGGCTCTTGGCCTTGCCGACCTTGACGACCACCTTCGGCGCGCGCTTGAGGCGCTTGCCGGTCTTCAGCCGGACCTTCACGCGGCCCTTGCCGCTCCAGCTGCGGGTGGTCTTGGTTCCGGCGATCCGCGCGGTGCCCTTGAGCTTGAGCTTCGAGCTGGTCGGGGGGACCGCGCTGATCGTGCAGACGACCGAGCGGCCGTCGGAGGACAAGTCGCAGGTGACGCGCACGTTCGGCGTGTCGCCCTTCTCGCCCTTGTCACCCTTCGCGCCGGCGGGACCCGCCGGGCCGGTGGCGCCCGTCGCGCCGGTCGCGCCGGCGGGGCCGGCCGGGCCGGTCGCGCCCGTCGGACCCACGGGCCCGGTCGAGCCGGCGGGACCCGCGGGGCCGGCCGGACCCTGCGGCCCGGTCGCGCCCGCGGCGGACACGTACAGGCCGTTGGTCGTCGCGTCGCCCTCGCCGTCCGCGTTGCCCGCGTACACGCGCGCGCTGACCAGGTGGCCGAGGTCGGCCGCCTGCAGCGTGTAGGTCGCGCGGTCGGCGCCCGCGATCGCCGCGCCGTCCCGGAGCCACACGTAGCGGAACGCCGTCGGCGTGTTGACGAACGCGATGTTCGTGATCGTCAGCGCCGAGCCGACCGTCGGCGTGCCCGACAGCGCGGGCTTGCCGACCGCGATCGGCGTCTGCGCGATCGCCTGCGCCGACACCACGCGCACCGGGCGCGTGATCGTGGTCACGTTGCCGGCCTTGTCCTCGGCCTCGGCCTTGAACGTGATCGTCGAGTTCGCCGGGGCGCTCGCCGGCACGTAATAGCGGAACTGGAACGGGAAGGAGCGCTTGGCCTTCACGAGCGCGTCGTTCGCGTACAGGCGCACCTCCTTGATGTCCCCGCGGTCGTCGTAGCCCTTGACCTCGAGGTCCACCGGGTCGACCGACGTGACCTCCTTGAGCTCTGCCGGTACGTGAACGAGACGGCCGGCGGCGTCGTGTCCGCCGTGCTCGGCCTTCTCCTGGCGCAGCGGCTGCTGCAGCGACGCGTTGGAGAGGATCCCGGTCAGCGTCCGCAGGCGCGTGACCGACTTCGCCCGCGGCGTCGCGTTGCCGTCGAGGTCCTGCGTCGGGTCGTTGCCCGCCGCCGTGTCGACGGTGAACGGCGGGACGCCGGCGAAGATCGAGCCCGCCGTCGGCGCGATCGGGGCCGCGTCAGGCTCGTGCTCGAGCTGGCGAACGTCTGGTGGGCGTTGCGGCCGGACAGCACGACCTTGCCGCCCTCGTTGAGGTAGTCGCGCAGGTTGAACCAGCCCTTCGCGCCCCACTGCGAGATCAGCGTGCTGCCGGTCAGCGACGTCGCGCTGCCCAGCCGCCGCGGGTTGGTCTCGGCCGCGTCCTGCGGGACGAGGTCGTCGCCGGTCTCGTACAGGACGGCGTCGAAGTGCGAGAGTACGCCCAGGAACGTCGGGTACTTGATCTGGCCGCCCGGGGCGTCGACGTCGAACGTCGCCGTCTCGTAGCCGGCGGCCTGCAGCGCGTCGACGTGCTGCTGCAGATAGCGCGGCGCGCTGGCGTACGGCGTCGTGTTCGGCGCCGTGCCCGTGTAGTCCTCGGCCGCGACCACGAGCACGCGCTTGCGGCTCGGGTCCTGCTGGGTGGCGGCGACGCGGTAGCTGAAGTCCTGCTGCTGGCCGCCGGCACGCACGATCACGCGCACGGTGTCGCCGGTCGTGATGCGGCGCGTGCCGATCTGGGCCGGGATCGTCGCGCGGACGCGCCCGAACCACTTGCCGGGGACGTCGCCGTAGCGCTCGCCGCCCTGGTAGTCGGCGCCGCGCAGGATCGTCGACGCGTTGCTTCCGCCGGGGCCGGAGACGCTGACCGCGAAGTCGACGGGGCCGAGCGAGCGGCGCACGACCGCTTCGACGAGCTGCTCGCCGCCGTAGGAGACGTCGAACGCGGTCGGCTGGATGTCGAGCGTCGCCTTGACCTTGTAGCGGCTCTCGTCGTCGAAGAAGTTGCGCGGACGGTCGAAGTCCTTCTGCGCCGCCGACCACGCCAGGTTCAGCGCCAGCGGCAGGTTCTTCTCGAACACCGCGTTGACCTTGTCCTCGTCGTCGGGGAAGACGAACGAGCTGCCGCTCGCGCCCGCCGTCGCGGCGGTGTCGAGCTCGGGCGTGAAGCCGATCGTGCCGAACTGGAAGTACGCCCAGTCGACGGTCTCGCCGTGCGTGACGTAGAGGTCGGACGCCTGGTCGGGCTGGTACGGGTCGACGGCGGCGTCGCCGTCGGTGCCGGTCAGCGAGCGCGACAGGGTGTCGTCGTCCGCCGGGCGGTTGGTGATGAACCCGAACGAGCTGTTGAGCAGCTGGGCGGCCGAGTGGTAGTTGAGGTTCGCGGTCGGCTTGATGCGGCGCAGCAGCCGGTCATAGGCGAAGTTCTCCGGCTCGGAGTTCGCGTACGGGCCGCGGTAGTCCTCGCCGCTCGGGTTCGCGCTCGAGCCCTCCTCGTCCAGCGCCCACTGCTCGGGAAAGTTGCGGTTCGGGTCGACGCCGTCGCCGCTGTTGCCGTAGATGCCGTCGTTGTTGTTGTCGCGCAGCGTCTTGCGCCAGAGGCGGTTCGACGCGGCCTCGCCGGGGCCGCACGTGTGGTTGGCGGTGCCGGTGCCGCAGGTGAACGTGTAGTCGTAGCCGTCCGGGTTCTGGACGGGGAGGACCCACACCTCGGTCTTGCGCAGGATCTCCTGCACGCGCACGTCGTCGCGGTTGTCGACGATCCAATGCGCCTCGCGGCGGGCGACCTCGGGAGCGATCCACTCGCGCGCGTGGTTGGTCGCGGCCAGCAGGATCGAGCGGCGGCTGCCGTCCGGCGTGTTGCGCGCGTCGTCGGTGATCTTGACGGCGAGGATCGGCTTGCCGAGCAGCGACTTGCCGATCTCGACCAGCTTGACGATGTCCGGATTGTCGCGGGCGAGCGCGCGCAGCTCGTCGGCGATGCCGCCCGGCTCGGAGTAGCTGCGGAAGACGTCGTAGTACGGGTTCGGACTGTCGCCGCCCGTCAGGCGCTTGGCCTTCGGCGCGAGCTTCGGCAGCGGCTGCTCGGTCAGGTCGATGCCCTTGGACTCGAGGTCCTCGGCCTGGGACGGGAACAGCGCGAGGCTGAGGTGCTGCGTCGACTGGTCGCCGTCGAAGCCCGCATGGTCGAGCTCGAGGCCGACCTGGTCGGCGATGAACTGCGCGTCCTCGGTGGACACCGTGGCGGTGTACGCCTCGAGGTGCTCGTCGGCGGCGAGCGCCGGGCTCGCCGAGGCGAGCGCTACGAGACCCACGGACAGCGCGAGTGCGCGTCTGCGCAAGGTGATGACCCCCTGGTTGCTCTAATGAACAGTGCAGGGGAGACTACGTAATTCTGATCAGGAAATAGGTAATTAGGTGTGGAGGTCCCTCAACGGGCACGCCGGCGTGCGGGCGGCGTGCGCCGTCGCCGGGTGGTCGGCGGCGATCGTGCTCGCCGCCGGGCTGGTGCTCGCGGTCATCACGCCGGACAACTCGATCCTCGGGGCCGCCGGCGTCGACGTCTCGCTGATCACCGAGGCCTTCCGGCAGGCGGTCGGCACGCTGCTCACCCCGATGTACGACCCGGGGCTGCTGCTGCTCGGCGGCTCACGCCGCCTGCACCCGTTGCTGGCGCTCGCGATCCCGCTGACCGCGCTGATCGTGATGACGCGCCGCGAGCTGCATCGCACCGAGGGCGCGAAGCCGCTCACCCGGCTGGCCTGGGCGGCGGGCGCGGCGGTGCCGTTCGGCCTGCTGATGCTGCTGTTCGCGGTCCTCGGCGGCCACACGCCCGAGACGCGGATCGATCCGTCCGCCGGCAGCGCGTTCGCGCTCGGCCTGCTGTGGGGCGCGGTCGGCGGGGCGGTCGGCGCGGCCACGAAGCTGCGGCTGGTCACGCGGGTTCCGCGCGCGGTCCGGGCCGCGCTCGCCACGCTGCGTCCGCTGGCGGCGGTGCTCGTCGTCTTCACCGCGCTGGCGCTCGCCGGGTGGCTGATCCAGGTCGCCCGCGACGCCGGCGGCGTACGGGCCGGGCGGGGGACGCTGACCGCGCTCGTCGAGGAGGCCGCGTTCGCGGGCGAGCACGGCATCCACCTGACCGGGCTGGCGGCCGGCGGGCGCTTCCGGGCCGACGCGGACGGCGCGCTCGGCCTGCCGTTCCCGGTCGCGGACGCCGAGCGGCTGCCGGGCCGCGACGGCACGTTCCGGATCTTCGACTACGAGGGCGCCCTGCCCGGATTCGTGTTCGTCCCCGCGCTGATCGTGCTGATCGGCCTGCTCACGCTCGCCGCGCTGGCGGCGGGGTTCGCGGCGGCGCGGGCCGCTCGCGCCGGCTCGCCCGGCGCGGCCGTGGCCTGGGGCGCGCTGACCGGTCCGGCGTGGGCGCTGGCGATGGCGGTCCTGATGGCGCTCGCCGGCGGGCTGTTCCACGGCGACGCCGACGATCTCTCCGTGTTCGGCCTCTTCCTGGCCGGCGGCGCGGTGCTCGGCGCGGCGGGCGGCGCGTTCGCGGTCAGCGCAGGAAGTCCCGCGGCGTCCGTCCGAGCTCGGCCCTGAACGCGGTCACGAACGCCGACGGCGTGCTGTAGCCGGCGGCCAGCGCGGTCTCGGTGACCGACGTGCCGGCGGCGAGCAGCTCGAGGGCGCCGAGGATGCGCGAGCGGCGCCGCCAGGCGCCGAGCGTGAGCCCCGTGTCGGCGGCGAACGCGCGCTCGAGCGTCCGGCGGCTGGCGCCGATCGCGCGCGCGACGCGCGTCAGGTCGGCGGCGGGGTCGGCCGCGATCAGCCGCGCGGCGTCCGCCGCCCGCGGCTCCGTGGGCAGCGGGAGCCACAGCGGCGCCGCCGGCAGCCGGTGCAGCTGGTCGAGCAGGACGGTCAGCAGTGCGTGGTCGACGCGCGCGGCCGCGTCCAGCGGGCAGGCGCGGACCGTGTGCAGGAGCAGCTCGCGGACGAACCCGGTGACCTCGATCGCGCGCGGCCCGGGTGGCAGCGCCCGCAGCGCCGCGGCGAAGTAGAGCGAGCGCACGCCGACCCGGAACCGGTTGCCGACCGTGACCGGCGCGCCGTCGGGCACCCACAGCGCCCGGCGGGGCGGGACCGTCCACGACCCGACCGCGGTGGACACGGTCATCGTCCCGCTCGCCGTGTACAGGAGCTGGTCCCAGCCGGGCTCGATCGGCAGCTCGGCGCGCCCCGGCGGATGGGTCACGGCGTAGCCGCGGACCGACGGCTCGTGTCGCTCGCTCGACATTTCCCGGCAGAAATTACGTCGCGCGACACGCGGGCGCGGTGAGACGATCGGCCGATGCCAGCGAACCTCTCGCACTTCGCCCTCAACGCCGACGACGTCCCGGCCACGCGCGCCTTCTACGAAGCCGTGCTCGGGTGGACCTTCAGCGCGTGGGGGCCGCCCGGGTTCTTCCGGATCCGGACCGGGACCTCGGAGCACCCGGGCGTCCAGGGCGCGCTCCAGCAGCGCCGCTCGCTGATCGACGGGACGCGGACGGTGGGCGCGGAGTGCACGTTCGCGGTCGAGGACGTCTCGGCGACGCTGGCCGCCGTGCGCGCCGCGGGCGGGACGATCCTGCTGGAGCCGTACACGATCAGCGGCGTCGGGCACCTGATCTTCTTCGCCGACCCGTCCGGGAACGCGGTCGGCGCGATGCAGTACGACGCGGCGGCCGACTGAGTCAGCCCGTGCCGGCGTCCTCGTCCTCGTCGAGCCGGGCCTCGAGCGTCTCGAGCGCCCACCTGGCCTGCGCGAGCGTCTCCTCGGCGTCCGCGAGCAGCTTGCGGATCTCGCGCACCTGCTCGCGCGCGCTCTTGGTCTGGGAGGACATGCGGAGACGCTACCGGCGGGCGGCGGCGATCGCCACCGTCGTGCGAGCCGGTCGCGGACCGGCCTCGGCGACCTACGCGCCCGGCAGGATTCGAACCTGCGACCTCGCGCTCCGGAGGCGCGCGCTCTATCCACTGAGCTACGGGCGCTCGGGGCCGGTAGCTTAGCGCCGCGTGATCGTCGCGGTGATCTCGGACACGCACAGCCGCGCGCTCCCGCGAGCGTGCATCGAGCGGCTCGAAGCCGCCGACGTCATCCTGCACGCCGGCGACGTCGCCACGCTGGACGACCTGCGCGCCCTCCAAGCGCTCGGCAAGCCCGTCCACGCCGTCCACGGCAACGTCGACGACGCCGGCGTCCGAGCGCGCCTGCCGCTCCAGCGCACCCTCGACCTCGACGGCGTGACGATCGGCATGATCCACGACGCCGGCCCGAAGACCGGGCGGCTGCCGCGCCTGCACCGCCGCTTCCCGGCCGCCCACGCCGTCGTCTTCGGCCACAGCCACATCCCGCTGCACGAGCAGGACCCCCGCACCGGCTTTCAGATCTTCAATCCCGGCTCGCCCACCGACCGCCGCCGCCAGCCCCACCACACGATGGGGATCGCGACGATCGCCGGCGGCGCGATCGCCTTCAAGGTGATCACGCTGGACGACGTGTCAACCTCTCGCGTCTAGATGGGTGACCATTTGATCGTGATGCACTCGGCGGTCCGCGCGCTGCCGGGCTACAGCCGCCACGAGGCGCCGTCGATCCTGATGGACGGCTCCTCGCTCAACCGCGCCAGCGAGCACGGTCGCGCCGTGACCGCGCAGCTCGAGCGCCCTCAGAACACGCTCGACGAAGCGCTGCACGCCGCGATCGTCGGCCTCTCCGCGGCCGGCATCCCGCGCGCGATCCGCGGCCAGGCCCGCAACGCCATCGAGGACTACTTCTACTCGCGCCTGGAGCTCGACCCGGCCCGCCCGCTCGACCCCCACGCGCCGCTGCCCCACAGCCTCGAGCCGCTGTCGGACGGCATGTACCGCGCGCTCGCGGACGTCGTCGAGCTGGTCGTGGACGGCGACTACGAGACGCTGCACGAGCTGTCCGGCAACCACCTGGCCGTCGAGGACCTGCGCCGCCGCGTCGAGGACGAGTGCCCGGAGGCGCTCGTCCTGCCGCCGCGCGAGCACTACGGGGTCGAGGCGATCACCCGCTCCGAGGACCTCGAGGATGAAGGCTGGGCGTTCTTCTTGGACCTCTGGACCGAGGACGGCCCCGCGCGCCTGCACATCGAAGGCGCGCTCGTCCTGACGGCCGAGGAACGCTTCCTGGTCGCCCTCTCCGACATCCAGCCATGATCACACTCCACCAGCACCCGTTCGCGTCGTTCTGCCAGAAGGTCACGACCGCCTTCTACGAGCTCGGCGTCCCGTTCGAGACGGTCCTCGTCGAAGGCCGCGAGGAGCACGTCAAGCTGTGGCCGCTGAACACGATCCCCGTGCTGGTGGACGGCGACCTCGTGCTGCCGGAGTCGACCACGATCATCGAGTACGTCGACGACGGCCGGCTGCTGCCCGGCCTGCTGGCCCGCCTCTGGGACCGGCTGGCGGACAACCACCTCGAGCGCCCGATGCAGAAGATCGTCACCGACTCCCTGCGCGCGCCCGGCGAGCACGACGCGGTGGGCGTCGCCGAGGCCCGCGCACAGCTGGACACGGCCTACGACGTCTTCGACCGCCGGCTGGCGAGCCACCGCTGGCTGGCCGGCGACACGTTCACGATCGCCGACTGCGCGGCCGCCCCCGCGCTGTTCTACTGCCGCGCCGTGCACCCGTGGACCGGCCGCCCGAACCTGACGCGCTACCAGCAGGCCACGCGCGAGCACCCGGCGTTCGCGCGCGCGGTGGAGGATGGGCGCCCGTTCCGGGGCGTCTTCCCGCTGCCCTGGCCCGCCGACCTCGACTGAGCTGACCCGATGGACCTGTCGCTGTTCTTCGCCGGCACCGCGGGCTCGGTTCCGACGCCCAGCCGCGGCCTGCCCGCGCTGCTGCTGCGTGCCGGCGGCGAGCGGATCCTGCTCGACTGCGGCGAGGGGACCCAGCACCAGCTGCTGCGCAGCGTCGGGCTCCCGGAGCTCGACGCGATCTTCATCACCCACCTGCACCTCGACCACTGGCTCGGGCTGCCGGGGATGATCAAAACGTTCGACATGCGCGACCGCGAGCGCCCGCTGGACGTGTTCGGGCCCCCGGGTCTCGCCGGCCTCTACAAGCAGGTGCTCAAGCCGATCATCGGCCGCACGCGGTACCCGCTGGACGTGATCGAGCTCGAGCCGCACGAGGAGGTCGGCTTCGACGACTTCGTGATCGCGGCGTTCCCGGTCAGCCACCGCGTCGAGGCGTACGGCTACGCGTTCGTGGAGGACGACCGCCCGGGCCGCTTCGACGTCGAGACGGCGAAAGCCCTCGGCGTCACCGAAGGCCCCGACTTCGGCCGCCTGCAGCGCGGGGAGACCGTCAACGGCGTCGCGCCCGAGCAGGTGGTCGGCCCCGACCGGCCGGGCCGCCGGATCGTCTACTCCGGCGACACGGCCCCGACCCAGACGCTCGAGGGCTACGCCCACCGGGCCGACGTGCTCGTGCACGAGGCGACGTTCTGCGAGGACGAGCGCGCCCGCGCGCGCGAGACGGGGCACTCGACCGCCCGCCAGGCGGCCCAGCTCGCGCTCGACGCCGGCGTCGAGCTGCTCGCGCTGACCCACGTCTCCACGCGCTACTTCCCGCGCGACATCCGCGCGGAGGCCCGGCAGGTCTTCGAGAACACCGTGGTCCCGCGCGACTTCGACGCGATCGAGGTGCCGTTCCCGGAACGGGGGGAGCCGCACCTGGTCAAGCCGGATTCCGTCCCGGCCTCCTGCTAGAACACTCACGGCAAGTCCTTTAACCCGGTCCAGCGAGGCCAGGAAGGAAAACGCATGTCAGACGCAAAGGTCGTCCTCGACGAGGACGACATCCGGCGCACGCTCGTCCGCATCGCGCATGAGGTGGTCGAGAAGAACAGCGGCCGTCCCGTCGCGATCGTGGGCATCCACCGGCGCGGCGCCCACCTCGCCACCCGCCTGCACCAGCTGGTCTGCGACCTGCTCGAGACCGAGGTCCCGCTCGGCGACATCGACATCGCGTTCTACCGCGACGACGTCTCCACGCGCGGCACCGACCCGGCGGTGCACGACTCGAACCTGAGCTTCCGGCTCGACGAGTACACGGTCGTCCTGGTCGACGACGTGCTCTACACGGGGCGCACGGTCCGCGCCGCGATCGAGGCCCTGTTCGACTACGGGCGCCCCGCGCGGGTGCAGCTCGCCGTGCTGGCCGACCGCGGCCACCGCGAGCTGCCGATCCGCCCCGACTACGTCGGCAAGAACCTGCCGACGGCGCGCTCTGAGCGCGTCAACGTCCGCGTCCGCGAAGTGGACGGGATCGACGAAGTGACCATCACGGAGCTCGAGGAGGCCTACGCCTGATGCGGCACCTGCTGTCGATCGAGGACCTCGACCGCGCGGCGATCGAGCGCATTCTCGACCGCGCGAAGACGTTCACCGAGGTCTCCGAGCGTGAGATCAAGAAGGTCCCGGCCCTGCGCGGCCGGCGCGTCCTGAACCTCTTCTACGAGGCCAGCACGCGCACCCGCAGCTCGTTCGAGCTGGCGGCCAAGTCGCTGTCGGCCGACGTCATCAACTTCGCCAGCAGCGGCTCGAGCGTCGAGAAGGGCGAGTCGCTCAAGGACACGGTGCAGACGCTCTCGGCCTACCGCCCGGACCTGATCGTGATCCGCACGCCGCACGTCGGCGCCGCCGCGCTGGTCGCCGGCTGGACGACCGCGGGCGTGGTCAACGCCGGCGACGGCAAGCACGAGCACCCGACGCAGGCGCTGCTGGACGTCTACACGCTGCGCGAGCGGCTCGGCTCGCTCGACGGCCTGAACATCTGGATCGTCGGCGACGTGCTGCACAGCCGCGTCGCCCGCTCGAACATCCTCGCGTTCACCAAGATGGGCGCCAAGGTCACCGTCTGCGGCCCGCCGACGCTGATCCCGCGCGGGATGGACGCGCTCTGCGACGTCGCCTACACGCTCGACGACCTGCCCAGCGCGGACGTCGTCTACGCGCTGCGGATGCAGAACGAGCGCATGAGCGACTCCTTCGTCCCGTCGCTGCGCGAGTACGCCGCGCAGTACCAGATCGACGGCCGCCGCCTGAACGCGCGCCAGGTGCTGATGCACCCGGGCCCGGTCAACCGCGGCGTCGAGCTGGCCGCCGAAGTGATCGACTCGCCGCAGGCCGTGATCGGCCAGCAGGTCGAAGCCGGCGTCGTCGTGCGCATGGCCGTCATCTACGAGCTGCTCGCCGGACGCAACGCGCCGCAGCCCGCCATCTCGACCCCGATTCCCGCCTGATGCTCGATCACCGACCCACAGCGCCCGCCGACGTCCTGATCCGCGGCGCCCACGTGCTGGACCCGCGCACCGGGCTCGACGCGCGGCTCGACGTCCTGATCCGCGGCGGCGAGATCGCCGAGATCGGCAGCGGCCTGCAGTTCGACGGCGACGTCGTCGACGGGACCGGCAAGCACCTGTTCCCGGGCTTCGTGGACCCGCACGTGCACCTGCGCGTCCCGGGCCAGGAGCACAAGGAGGACCTCGAGTCCGGCACCCGCTCGGCCGCGGCCGGCGGCTTCGTCGCGGTGGTGGCGATGCCGAACACGACCCCGACGGTCGACTCCGCGCCGGTCCTGCGCTCGCTGCGCGACGCCGCGCGGCGCGAGGCGCGCGTGCCGGTCGGCTTCATGGCCAGCGTGACGCTCGGCCTCGACGGCGACGCGCTGACCGAGATGGCCGAGCTGCGCGACGCGGGTGCGCTCGGGTTCACCGACGACGGCAAGCCGGTCTACCGCGCGGGCATCCTGCGCAAAGCGCTGCAGTACCAGAAGCTGGCGGGCGGGATCATCGCCCTGCACGAGGAGGACCCGACGCTCTCCGGCAAGGGCGTGATGCACGAGGGCGAGGTGTCCGCGCGGCTCGGGCTGACCGGCATCCCGAGCATCTCCGAGTCGACCCTGATCGCGCGCGACGCCGCGATCGCCGGCTACGAGGGCGGCCGCATCCACATCCAGCACCTGAGCGCGCGCGAGTCGGTGGAGGCGATCGCCGACGCCAAGGCGCGCGGCGTGCGGATCACCTGCGAAGCGTCCCCGCACCACCTGACGCTGACCGACGCGGAGCTGCTGCGGCGGCTCGATACGCGGCTGAAGATGAACCCGCCGCTGCGCACCGAAGACGACCGCCAAGCGCTGATCGAGGGCCTCAAGAGCGGCGTCATCGACTGCATCGCCACCGACCACGCGCCGCACGCGCGCGAGGAGAAGGAGGTGCCGTTCGAGGAGGCGCCGATGGGGACGACCGGGCTGGAGACCGCGTTCGCCGCGGTCTACACCGCGGACGTCCTGCCGCTGGCGCTGGTGGTCGAGAAGCTGTCCGCGGGCGCGGAGCTGATGGGGCTGCCGACCCCGCGGATCGAGGTCGGCCGCCCGGCCGACGTGGTCCTGATCGACCTCGAGGCGGAGTGGGAGGTGGGCGAGGCCGGCTACGAGAGCCGCTCGGAGAACTGCTGCTTCGCCGGCCGCCGCCTGCGCGGCAAGGTGCTGACGACGATCGCCGCGGGCGGGATCGTCTACCGGGAACGGAAGTTGAGCGTCGTATGAGCGCCTACGTCCTGCTCGAAGACGGCACCCGCTTCGACGGCGAGGCCGTCGGCGCGCACGGCTCCGTCACCGGCGAGGTCGTCTTCACGACCGGCATGTCCGGCTACCAGGAGTCGATGACCGACCCGAGCTTCGCGCGCCAGCTGATCACGTTCACGACCGCGCACGTCGGCAACTACGGCGTCTCCGAGGCCGCGATGGAGTCCGACCGCATCCACGCCGCGGGCGCGATCATGCGCTCCGCGGTCGACTACGACGACGCGCCCGGCGCCGAGCAGGGCTGGCTGAGCTGGCTGCGCGCGAACGGCGTGCCGGGGATCGCGGGCGTCGACACGCGCGCGCTCGTCCGCCACATCCGCTCGGCGGGCGCGCTGCGCGGCGGGATCTTCGCCGGCGACGTGCCGGAGCGCGAGGCGCGCGAGCGCGTGCACGCGGAGCCGAGCATGGTCGGCCGCGACCTCGCCCGCGAGGTCACCACGCCGGAGCCGCGGATCTTCGAGGGCGACGGCGGGCCGCGGATCGTCGCGCTGGACACCGGCATCAAGCGCTCGATCATCCGCAACTTCACCGAGCGCGGCGCGACGCTCGAGATCCTCCCGTGCACGAGCACGGCCGAGGAGCTGCTGGCGCGCGACCCGGACGGGTTCTTCCTGGTCCCCGGGCCGGGCGACCCGGCGGCGCTCGACTCCATCGTGGAGACCATCCGCACGCTGCTGACCAGCAAGCCCGTGTTCGGGATCTGCCTCGGCCACCAGCTGCTCTCGCGCGCCGCCGGCCTGGAGACCTACAAGCTGCCGTTCGGCCACCGCGGCGCCAACCACCCGGTCAAGGACCTGCGGACCGGGCGGATCGCGATCACGTCGCAGAACCACGGCTTCGCGGTCGCCGGCGTCCCCGGCGAGATCATCGACTCCGAGCTGGGCGCCGCGCAGCTCACCCACGTGAACCTCTACGACAACACGATCGAGGGCATCCGCCTGCTCGACGTGCCCGCCGGCTGCGTCCAGTACCACCCGGAAGCGGGCCCGGGGCCGAACGACTCGCTGGACCTCTTCGACGAGTTCCTTGGGGCGTTCAGTGCCGCGTAGGGAGGACCTGCACAAGATCCTGGTCCTCGGGTCCGGGCCGATCGTGATCGGCCAGGCCGCCGAGTTCGACTACTCCGGGGCGCAGGCCTGCAAGGTCCTGCTCGAAGAGGGCTACGAGGTCGTGCTCGTCAACTCGAACCCGGCGACGATCATGACCGACCCGGAGTTCGCGACCGCGACCTACGTCGAGCCGCTGCTGCCGGGCACCGTGCGCCAGGTGATCGAGCGCGAGAAGCCGGACGCGCTGCTGCCGACGCTCGGCGGCCAGACGGCGCTCAACCTGGCCAAGACGCTCTACGAGGACGGCACGCTGGAGGAGCTCGGGGTCGAGCTGATCGGCGCGACGTACGACGCGATCTGCCGCGCCGAGGACCGCGAGCGCTTCGACGCGACGATGCAGGCCGCCGGGCTGCGGACCGCGCGCAACACGATCGCGCACTCGCTCGAGGAGGCACGGGTCGCGCTGGACGCGTTCGGGCTGCCGCTGATCATCCGCCCGGCGTTCACGCTCGGCGGGCGCGGCGGCGGGATCGCGCGCACGCCCGAGGACTTCGAGCGGATCGTCGCCACCGGCCTGGCGGCGTCGCCGATCGGCCAGATCCTGATCGACGAGTCCGTGCTCGGCTGGGGCGAGTACGAGCTCGAGGTGATGCGCGACCACGCGGACAACGTCGTGATCGTGTGCTCGATCGAGAACATCGACCCGATGGGCGTCCACACCGGCGACAGCGTCACGGTCGCGCCGCAGCAGACGCTCTCCGACCGCGTCTACCAGAAGCTGCGCGACCAGGCGATCGCGGTGATCCGGGCCGTCGGCGTCGAGACCGGCGGCTCCAACGTGCAGTTCGCGGTCAACCCGGCGACCGAAGAGATCGTCGTGATCGAGATGAACCCGCGCGTGTCGCGCTCGAGCGCGCTGGCGTCGAAGGCGACCGGGTTCCCGATCGCCAAGATCGCCGCCCGGCTGGCGGTCGGGTACACGCTCGACGAGATCCCGAACGACATCACGCGCGCCACGCCGGCCTCGTTCGAGCCGGCGCTCGACTACGTCGTCGTCAAGTGGCCGCGGTTCGCGTTCGAGAAGTTCCCGGGCGTCGACGCCGGGCTCTCGACGCACATGAAGTCGGTCGGCGAGGTGATGGCGATCGGGCGCACGTTCGGCCAGGCGTTCGGCAAGGCGCTGCGGTCGCGCGAGCTGGACGCGCAGCCGGCGCTGGACGGCACCGACGAGGCGCTGCTGGAGCGGCTTCAGACGCCGAGCGCGGACCGCTTCGACGTGCTGCTGGAGCTGCAGCGGCGCGGCGTCGCGGACGGCGAGCTGCGCGCCCGCACGGGCATCGACCCCTGGTTCCTGCGCGAGCTGCGGCAGCTGGACACCGCGTTCGAGGGCGTCCGGACGTTCAAGGCGGTCGACACGTGCGCGGCCGAGTTCGAGGCCGAGACGCCGTACTACTACTCCGCCTGGGAGCGCTCCGGCGCCTCCGAGGTCCGCCGCGGCGACCGGCCGAGCGTGATGATCCTCGGGTCCGGACCGAACCGGATCGGCCAGGGGATCGAGTTCGACTACTGCTGCGTGCACGCGGCGATGACCGTGCGGGAGTCCGGGCGCGACGCGGTGATGGTCAACTGCAACCCGGAGACGGTCTCGACCGACTACGACACGTCGGACCGGCTGTACTTCGAGCCGCTGACGCTGGACGACGTGCTGGCGATCGTCGACGTCGAGCAGCCGGAGGGCGTGATCGTGAGCTTCGGCGGGCAGACGCCGCTGAAGCTGGCGGCGGGGCTGGCGGCGGCGGGCGTGCCGCTGCTCGGCACGCAGCCGGAGGCGATCGACCTGGCCGAGGACCGCGGGCGCTTCGGCGCGCTGCTGGAGCAGCTCGGCCTGAAGGCGCCGCCGTACGCGCTGGCCGCCACGCCGGCGGAAGCGCTCGAGGCGGCGCCGCGGGTCGGCTTCCCGCTGCTCGTGCGGCCGTCCTACGTGCTCGGCGGCCGGGCGATGGAGCTGGCCTACGACGAGGCCATGCTCGCGGACTACTTCGCGCGCGTGCGGCCGGGCGGCGAGATCTTCCTCGACCGGTTCCTGGAGAACGCGATCGAGGTCGACGTGGACGCGATCTGCGACGGCGAGGACGTCTGGATCGGCGGCATCATGCAGCACGTCGAGGAGGCCGGCATCCACTCCGGCGACTCCGCGTGCGTGCTGCCGCCGCACTCGCTCGGCGTCGAGATGCTGGACGAGATCCGGGAGGCGACGCGGGCGCTGGCGCTGGCGCTGGGCGTGGTCGGGCTGATGAACGTCCAGTACGGCGTCTACGGCGAAGATCTCTATGTGATCGAGGCGAACCCGCGCGCGTCGCGGACGGTCCCGTTCGTGTCCAAGGCGACCGGGCAGCCGCTGGCCAAGATCGCCTGCCGCGTGATGCTGGGGGAGAAGCTGGCGGCGCTGGGGCTGCCGGACGATCCGGCGGGCAACCACGTCTCGGTCAAGGAGGCGGTGATGCCGTTCGACCGCTTCGCGGGGACCGACGCGCTGCTCGGGCCGGAGATGCGCTCGACCGGCGAGGTGATGGGCGTCGCGGTGGACTTCCCGACGGCGTTCGCGAAGGCCCAGGCCGCGGTCGGCACGCGGCTGCCGGCCGGCGGCACGGCGTTCCTGACCGTGACCGACTCCGACAAGCCGGCGGTGATGGGGATCGCCGCGCAGCTGCACGACGTCGGCTTCCGGATCGTCGCCACGCGCGGCACCGCGGCGGCGATCAAGCGCATGGGCATCCCGGTCGAGGCGATCAACAAGATCCAGGACGGGCGCAACAACGTGGTCGACTGGATCGAGCGCGGCGACGTGGACCTGGTGATCAACACGCCGACCGGCACGGCGGCGCGGTCGGACGGCTACGAGATCCGGCGCGCGGCGATCGCACGCGGCGTCCCGAGCATGACCACGATCGCGGGCGGGATGGCGGCGGCGCGGGCGATCGCGGCGGCGCGCGTCGGCGAGCCCGCGGTGCACTCGCTGCAGGAGCTGCACGCGAACGGGGGTGTGCGGGCATGAGCCGGGTGCTGGCGCCGCTGGGACGGCGGTCGGTGTCGGTGGCGTCCGCCGAGCGCGTGGGCGCCTACGACGTGCTGGCGTGCACGGACCCGGACGGTCCCGCGCCCGCTCCGGGCCAGTTCTACATGCTCGCCGCGGGCGCGCGGTGGGGCGGAGGCGCGGACGAGCGGCCGTTCCTGCCGCGCGCGTTCAGCGTCATGCGCGCGGCCGCGGGGCGGCTCGAGTTCATGCTCGAGAACGTCGGGCCGGGAACGGCGCGGCTGGGCGAGCTGCGGGAAGGAGACCCGCTCTGGCTGACCGGCCCGTTCGGGAACGGGTTCAGCGCCCCGCGCGACGGCCGGCGCCCGCTGCTGGTCGGCGGCGGCGTGGGCACCGCGCCGCTGGTGAGCTGGAGCGACGCGTGCGCGGGGGACGTCGCCGCGCCCGCCCGCCCGGTCGCCCTGCTCGGCTTCCGCGACGCGGCGCACGCCGCGGGCGCCGCGCTGCTGCCCGGCGTGCGGGTCGCCACCGACGACGGCTCGGTCGGCCATCAGGGCCCGGTCACGGACCTCCTGCTGGCCGAGCTCGGCCGCGACGCACACGTCGAGGTCTACTCGTGCGGCCCGCCCGGCATGCTCGAGGCGGTGCGGGCGCTCTGCGCCGAACGCGAGATCCCCGCCCAGCTCGCGCTCGAGTCGGGCATGGCGTGCGGCTACGGCGCGTGCTTCGGCTGCGTCGTCCCGACCCGCGAGGGGTATCTGCGGCTGTGCGTCGACGGACCCGTCCTCGACGCGTCAATCCTCGATGACGTGACGCATCCATGACCTTCCTCGGCCTCGACGACCCCGTCGTCAACGCGTCCGGCACGTTCGACGCGATCGCCGCCCGGCGCGCGTTCGGCGACGCGTTGCTGGACTCGTTCCCGTTCGCCGCGTTCGTGACCAAGACGGTCACGGTCGCACCGCGCGACGGCAACCCGGCGCCGCGGCTCTACGAGCTGCCGTCCGGCCTGCTGAACTCGATCGGGCTGCCCAACAAGGGCCTGGACGGGTTCCTGCAGCACGACCTGCCGCAGCTGGCCGAGCTGCCGGTGCCGCTGATCGTCAACGTGATGGGCAACGCGCACGACGAGGTCGCGCGGCTGGTCGAGACGGTGGGCGCGCGCGAGGAGGTGACCGCGCTCGAGCTCAACGTCTCCTGCCCGAACGTCAAGACCGGGCTGATGTTCGGCGCCGACCCGAACGAGGTCGCCGGGCTGCTCGACGCGGTCCGCGGGCGGACGGGCAAGCCGCTGATCGTCAAGCTCACGCCGAACTGCGCCTCGCCGGCCGCCGTGGCCGCGGCCGCGGAGGCCCACGGCGCCGACGCCGTCTCGCTGATCAACACGCTGCGCGGCATGGCGCCGCACCCGCACCGTCCGGGCGAGCCGTGGCTCGGCGGGAAGACCGGTGGGGTGTCCGGTCCGGCGGTCCGCGCGGTCGCATTAGCCCAAGTTTCTGAGGTTCGTGGACGAATTGCCCTCCCCATCATCGGAATGGGTGGAGTACAGTGCGGCCGTCACGCCGACGATCTTCTGCGTGCGGGCGCAGATCTGGTCGCGGTGGGCACCGAGAGCTTTCGGGATCCGCTGGCCGGGCTGCGCGTCCGGAAGGAGCTCCAGGACCTGCGTCCTGGACGCTCGTCAGTGTCCCGTTGAGACGTCCAAAAGTCCTGCAAACGCAAGATTTGCTACCGGACGGCCGCAACAGCGGTGAACCTCAACTTCAGGTCAAGGTGAATTCCCTCACCTGGGTCTTGTCGGAGCCTCCAAGCGCTGTAGACTCGCCGCCCATGCCGCCAGCGACGAAGACGCCCGCCAAGCCCACCTCGGCTGCCCCTGAGCGTTCCCTCGTCCAGCGCATGGAGGCGCTCCAGCGCGCGAACGAGATCCGGACCAAGCGCGCGACACTCAAGCGTGATCTGAAGGCCGGCCGGGCCAGCATTCACGACCTCCTGCTCGAGCCGCCGGAGTACGTGCACTCCGCCAAGGTGTTCGACCTGCTGCTCGCGGTCCCGAAGTACGGGCGCGTGAAGGTCAACAAGGTCCTGGTGCAGTGCCGCATCTCGCCGTCGAAGACGATCGGCGGCCTGTCGCCGCGCCAGCGCACCGAGCTCGTCTCGATGCTGCGCCGATAATTGAAGGCGGCACATCCCCACCACCCCGCCCCGATCATCCGACCTTAAATGGCGGGTCGCGTCTTCGTGATCACCGGCCCCTCCGGGGTCGGCAAGGGCACGCTCATCCGCACGCTGCTCGAGCGCGTTCCGGAGCTCGAGCTCGCGGTCTCCGCCACCACGCGGGCGCCGCGGCCGGGGGAGGAGCACGGCGTGCACTACCACTTCCTCGACGACGCCGAGTTCGCCCGGCGGGTCGAGGCGGGCGACTTCCTCGAGCACGCCGAGTACTCCGGCCGCCGCTACGGCACGCTGCGCTCCGAGCTCGAGCGCCGGACCGCCGCGGGCGCGTCCGTCGTACTCGAGATCGAGGTCCAGGGCGCGCGCCAGGTGGCGGACACGATGCCGGACGCGATCCGCGTCTTCATCGCCCCGCCGTCGGAGGACACGCTGCGCCTGCGCCTCGTCGGCCGCGGCCACGAGACGCCCGAGCAGATCGACGCGCGCCTGCGCGTGGCGCGCTCCGAGCTGGCCGCGGTCGGAGAGTTCCCGCACGTCGTGCTCAACGACGACCTGGCCACCGCGGCCGACGAGCTCGAAGCGATCGTGCGCGCCGCGCTCTGAAGCCGGCGAGCCGGCGGGACGTGCTCGCCGAGACGTTCCTCGAATACGAGCTGCCGCCGCTGAGCCCGGAGACCGCGAAGCTGCTTGCCCTCCCACCGCAGTAGCTAGACTGAACGGGTGATTTCTCCCCGCGTAGACCGCCTGCTCGAGCACGCCGACTCCCCGTACGCGAGCGTGATCGTCGCCGCCAAGCGCGCGCGTCAGATCAACTCGTACTACCACAACCTCGGCGAGGGGACCTTCGAGGAGTTCCCGCCCCCGATGGTCGACACGGCGTCCAAGAACTACCTGACGATCGCGCTCGAGGAAGTCGCGTCGGGCAAGGTCTCCTACCACTACCGGTAGGGGTGTTTTGCCGCGCATCCTGCTCGGCGTGTGCGGGGGCATCGCGGCCTACAAGGCGCTCGAGTTCACGCGCCTGGCCACGAAGGCCGGGCACCGCGTGCGTGTGGTCCAGACCGAGACGTCCACGCGCTTCGTCGGCTCCCCGTCGTTCGCCGGCATCACCGGCGCGCCGGTGCTCATCAGCGAATTCGAGCCCGACCCGCTGCGCGGCGCGTTCCCGCAGGACCCGCTGCCCGATCACGCGCCGCTGTCGCACCTCGCGCTGGTCGACAACGCCGACGTCTACCTGATCGCGCCGGCCACCGCGCACACGCTCGCCAAGCTCGCCGCCGGGCAGGCGGACAACCTGCTGACCGCGGCCGCGCTCGCGTGCCGGCGACCGCTGATCGTCGCTCCGGCCATGAATAACGCGATGTACGAGCATCCCGCGACGCAGGCCAACCTCCAGACGCTGAAGGCCCGCGGCGTCACGGTCCTGGAGCCGGGGACCGGCCCGCTCGGCTCGCCCGGCGAGTTCGGGATCGGCCGGCTGCCGGAGCCGCCCGAGCTGCTCGCGGCGGTCGAGGCCGCCCTGGCCCCGCGCGATCTCGAGGGCACCCGCGTGCTGGTGACCGCCGGCGGCACGCGCGAGCCGATCGACGCCGTCCGCTTCGTCGGCAACCGCTCGTCCGGCCGCATGGGCCTGGCGCTCGCGCACGCGGCCCGGCGCCGCGGCGCCGACGTCACCGTCGTCGCGGCCAACGTGGCGATCCCGCGCCCGCCGGACGTCGCGTACGTCGACGTGCGCACCGCGCAGGAGCTCGCCGACGCCACCGCCGCGCACTTCGCCGCGGCCGACGTCCTGCTGATGGCCGCGGCCGTCGCCGACTACCGCCCGGCCGAGCCGCACGCCGGCAAGCTCAAGAAGGACCGGACCGGCGGGGAACTGAACCTGCGCCTCGTCCGTACCCCGGACGTGCTCTCCTCGCTCGCCGACCGTCGCCGCCCGGGCCAGCTCGTGGTCGGCTTCGCCGCCGAGCACGGCGACCAGGCCCGCGCCTACGGCCGCGACAAGCTCGTCCGCAAGCAGCTCGACGCGATCGTGGTCAACGACGTCGGCGGCGACGGCGTCGGGTTCGAGTCGCCGGACAACGAGGTCTGGATCCTCACCGCCGGCGACGAGCGGCACGTCCCCAAGGCGTCCAAGGCCGACGTCGCGAACGCGATCCTCGACGCGGTCTTGAGCCGCCGTTCATCAAACGACACAAAGGTTCGACGCTGAATGGAACCCTTGGAGGAGGCCGTCCCTGAGCGGCTCGCGCCAGCGCAGATCGCCGCCGCCGTATCGGTCGCCCGCCGGGTGACGGAGAACGTCCGCCGCGCCGTCCAGGTGCGCGACGAGGTCCTCGAGCACGTGACCGTGGCGCTGCTCGCCGAGGGGCACATCCTGGTCGAGGACTACCCGGGCGTGGGGAAGACCGCGCTCGCCCGCGCGCTCGCGCGCTCGATCGAGTGCCAGTTCGCGCGGGTCCAGTGCACGGCCGACCTCCTGCCGGCGGACATCGTCGGCTCGCAGATCTACAACCAGCGGGAGGCGCGCTTCGAGTTCCGGCCCGGGCCGATCTTCGCCAACGTCGTCCTGGTCGACGAGGTCAACCGCGCGTCGCCGAAGACCCAGTCCGGCCTGCTCGAGTGCATGCAGGAGCGCCACGTGACCGTCGACGCCACGTCGCACGAGCTCGCCCGCCCGTTCCTCGTCTTCGCCACCCAGAACCCGGTCGAGTACGAGGGCACGTACCCGCTGCCCGAGGCGCAGGTGGACCGCTTCATGGTCCGGCTCTCGCTCGGCTACCCGGACCCCGAGGCCGAGGCCGGCATGCTGCTCGGCCACGAGTCGCACGACCGCGTGCTCGACCTCGACTCGGTCGCCGACCGCGCCGAGATCGTCCAGGCGGTCGAGACCGCGCACCGCGTGCACGCCTCGCGCGCGCTGCGCGACTACATCGTCGCGCTGCTGCGGCGCACTCGGTCCGACGAGCGCGTCGAGCTCGGCGCCTCCCCGCGCGCCGGCCTGATGCTGTTGCGCGCGGCCAAGGCGCGCGCGCTCGTGCACGGGCGCGACCACGCGCTCCCGGACGACGTCCAGGCCCTGGCCGACGCGGTCCTCACGCACCGCCTGATGCTCGCCCCGGAGGCCGCGGGCGTGCAGCGGTCCGAGATCGTCGCCGACGCGATCGCCTCCGTTCCCGCGCTCTGATGCGCTCGGCGGTCGGATGTGCCGCGCTCGGGCTGCTGTTGCTGCTCGTCGCCGGCACGTTCGACGCCGAGCCGCTGTACGTCACCGGCGCGGCGCTGCTGCTGCTCGGCGCCGGCGCGGCCGCGTGGATCGGGCTCGGCGGCGTCGGCGCCAGCCTCGAGCGCCAGATCAGCGTCCGGACGGTCGACGAGGACCAGCCGCTGCAGGTCAAGCTCGCGATCGCCGGCGGGCGACTGCCGCTGCCGCCGGGCTGGATCGACGAGCCGCTGCTGCCCGAGCCGATCCGGCTCCCGGCCGGCCGCCGCCGGGCGCGCGTGCGGATCGAGGTCACGTTCAACCGCCGCGGCCGCCGCCGGCTGCCGCCGCCCGCGCTTGTGCTGCGCGACCCGTTCGGGCTCGCCCAGCGCGTGATCGCCGGCCCGTCCACGGACGAGATCCTCGTGCTGCCGAAGATCCATCCGGTGGCGCTGACCGCGGGCGGGGGGGACGCGACCCCCGCGCACGCGCGCGCGTCACTGCTGGCCGCGGCGGAGACCGAGATCGACGGTCTGCGGCCGTGGCGCGAAGGCACGCCCGCCTCGCGCATCCACTGGCAGTCGCTGGCGCGCGGCGCCGGGCTGATGGAGCGCAAGCTGATCTCGGAGGCCGACTCGCGCCCGCTGGTCGTGCTCGACCCGCGCGCGCCCGCGTCCCCGGAAGCGCTCGACGCCGCCGTGCGCGCGGCCGCGTCGCTGGTGATGCACTTCGCGCGCCGCTCCGGCTGCTCGCTGCTGCTGCCCGGGGACCGCCGCGCGGCGGTCGTCGACCACGACCTGATGACCTGGCCGTCCCTGCACGTGCGGCTCGCGCTGCTCGACGACCGCGCCGGCCCGTCGCTGGCCGCCGCCCAGAACCGCCGCGGGCTCGTCGTCTACGTGGCCGCGCGCCCGGTCGACCGGGCCCCGCGCGGGCTCGGCCGCACGCCGGGCGGCTGCCTGGTGGTCGTGCCGGGGGAGATCGCCAACCGCCGTCCGGTGCTCGAGGTCGCGGGCTGCCACGGCTACCTGTCCGGCCGCCAGAGCGGCACCGCGGCAGTGGCCGCCCTGGAGGGCGCGACGTGACTCGGGCGGAGCCCCCGCACGTCGTGCGGGAGCTCGCCTGGCGGCTCGCTCCCGCCGTCAACCTGGGCGGCGCGCCGTGAGCGCGCTCGCCGCGCCGCGTCCGACGCTGCGGGCGATCGCGGAAGCGCCCGTGCTGCCCGTCGCCGCCGCGCGCGCGATCGCGTTCGTCGCGCTCGCCGGCTGGGGCGCGCTGCACTGGATGTCGATGCTCGAGCCGGCCGAGCCCGGCCGCGGCTGGCGGGTGCTCGGCGTCGGCGTCCTGGCCGTCGGCGCGATGCTCGGCGCCGGGCGCCTCAAGCGCCCGCAGCTCGCGGCGGCGCTCGCGATCGTCCCGCTGGCGGCGCTCGCCCTGCTCGCCGGCCGGATCGCCGACGAGCTGCTGCTGCCGCCCAACTGGGGCGAGCTGGCCGGCGGGATCGGTCGCGGGATCTCCGACCTGCCCGGCGTGCGCGTGCCGTACCGCGGCCTCGACGACTGGGTCCGGACCGTGATCCCGCTCGGCGGCTCCGCGCTCGTCCTGCTCGCCGCGCTGCTCGCGTTCTGGCCGCGCCGGCGGCAGCGGCTCGGCTTGCCCGGCCTCGCGCTGGTCGCGCTGATCGTCCTCTACGTGGTCCCGGTCGTGGCGCTCGAGTTCGACGCCGAGTTCGTCCGCGGCGCCGTGTTCACGCTGCTGATGGTCGCGTTCCTGCGCCTGGAGCGGCTGCGCCGGCCGGACGCGCTCGCCGCCGGCGCGCTGGCCGTGCTGGCCACGCTCGCCGCGTTCGCCGTGGCGCCCATCCTCAACCGCGACGCCCCCTGGTGGGACTACGAGACCTGGGCGGCCGAGACGTCCGCGTCGAAGTCGACCTCGTTCACCTGGGACCACAGCTACACGGGGCTCAACTGGCCGCGCGACGGCCGCGAGCTCGTGCGCGTGCGGGCCAAGCAGGGCGCGTACTGGAAGGCCGAGAACCTCGACGACTTCGACGGCCAGGTGTGGCGGCGCTCGCAGGTCAGCTACGGCGTCGAGGAGGTCCCGCGCCACAACCGCCGCGCGGTGCGCGACTTCACGATGAAGATCAAGGTCTCGATCCGGAACCTGCGGACCGACGAGTACATCACCGCCGGCTACGCCTCCGACCTCGAGATCCCGCGTCTGGACAACGTCCAGACGCTCGACGGCATCTACCTGCCGCCGCGCACGCTGCGCCGCGGCGACGCCTACACCGCGACCGTGTACGTCCCGCGCCCGACCGAGCGCCAGCGCCAGCGCGCCGGCACCCGCTATCCGTCCGACCTGGCCGCGTACACGACCATCCACACGGCGGTCCTCGGCGTGCCCGGCGCCCAGTCGGTGCGGATGACGTTCCCGTTCTTCGGCACCGACCCGGACGACATCACCTACGGCCCGCCGAGCACGCCGCACGGCGCGGTCGACGTGCTCAACCAGGCGGGGCTGGGCCGCATCTACGGCCTCTCGCGCCAGCTCGCCGACGGCGCCCGCACGCCGGACGCGTACGTCCAGCGCGTGATGGACCACCTCGCCGGCGAGCAGTTCACCTACAGCGAGATCCCGCCGAAGTCCGCCGGCACGCTCGACGGCTTCCTGTTCGACGCGCGCCAGGGCTACTGCCAGCAGTACTCGGGCGCGATGGCGCTGCTGGTTCGGATGGCCGGCATCCCCGCGCGCGTGGTCACCGGCTTCACGACCGGCGCCTCCGACCTCAAGACCGGCGACTACGTGGTGCGCGACTTCGACGCCCACTCCTGGGTCGAGGTCTACTTCCCGAACTGGGGCTGGGTCACGTACGACCCGACGCCGGCGGCCTCGCCCGCGCGCAGCCAGCCGGCCGACGCCGCCCGCAGCACCGGCAGCGCCTCCGCCACGCCGCGCTCGTTCGCCGGCGACCCGCTGTCCGAGCGCGGTGCGAACACGCCGGTCGCCGCGCCGGGCGCGCCCTGGTGGCGGATCCCGGCGCTGGTCGCCGTCGCCGCCGCGCTCGCCGGGCTGCTCGCGCTGGCGCTGCGCCGGCACCGCCGCGGCGCGCCGCCCGCCCTGTCGGAGCTCGAACGCGCGCTCCGGCGCACGCGCCGCGAGCCCGCGCCCGGCACGACGCTGCGCGCGCTCGAGCTGCGTTTCGCCGGCACGCCCGGCGCCGCCGCCTACGTGCGGGCGCTGCGCGAGAGCCGCTACGGCGGCGGCGCACCCACGCACCCGACG
This sequence comes from Solirubrobacter sp., assembly GCA_035555675.1. Taxonomy (GTDB): domain Bacteria; phylum Actinomycetota; class Thermoleophilia; order Solirubrobacterales; family Solirubrobacteraceae; genus Solirubrobacter. The sequence goes on from DATMGH010000101.1 coordinate 24,828, forward strand.
CGCGCCCAGCGCCGCGGCCTGCGCGCCGAGCTCGCCCGCGGCGGCGGTCCGCTCGGCCGCCTCCGGGCGTGGTGGGCCCTGCCGCCGCGATAGCCTTCCCCGGATGGACGATGTCTATGACCTGTACCAGCGCGGGATGGCGCTGCTCGGGGACGGACACTTCCACCAGGCCACGATCCCGCTGTCAAAGGCGCGTGACCTCGAGCCGGACAAGACCTCGATCCGCGAGGCCCTCGGCCGCGCGTACTTCCGTTCCGGCGGTTTCGAGGAGGCGCGGGCGGAGTTCGAGGCGGTGGTCGAGCGGGCCCCGACCAACGACTACGCGCTGTTCTGCCTGGGCCGTTCGCTGATGATGCTCGGGCGCGACGCGGAGGCCCGCAAACCGCTCACTTTGGCCGCCAATATGAACCCGAAACGACGGGACTACCGCATCTATCGCGACCGGGCCAGCAAGGCGGCGTAAACCCCGCAAACACTGCTACTCTGCTCAGACAAGCTTTTCGCGGCCGGTAGGCCACTCGGGGAAGCGGGCGAAGAGCCCGCTTTTTTGTTGAATAGGAGGTGAAATGAGCACGATCCAGGCAGACATCGAGGCCCGCCTGTCAGAGGTGGAGCCTGAGGTCGAGGTTCTGCTCGCCGAGGTCGTCCATGGTGACCTCGTCCGCCTCTTCATCGACCATCCGCAGGGCGTGTCGCTCGACCTCTGCGAGCGCGTGACCCACCACCTGCCCGAGGTGCGCGAGCGCTACGCGCTCGAGGTCTCGTCGCCCGGCCGGGAGCGCCCGCTCTCCAAGCCGGAGCACTTCCGCCGCTACGTCGGCCGTCGCGCGCGCGTCCGCACGCGCGGCGAGCACGACGGACACCGCTCGTTCACCGGTGAACTTCTGGACGCCTCGGAGGACGCGGTGACGGTCGCCGCCGACACCGGCGTCGTGTCGATCGCCTACGCCGACATCCACCGTTCGAACCTCGTGGGAGACTGAGGAACATGTCCGCAGAGATCGTCGAAGCCGTCAAGACTCTCGGGCGCGAGAAGGGCATCTCCGAGGAGAAGCTGATGGGCGCGCTCGAGGATGCGCTCCTGTCCGCCTACAAGAAGCAGCCCGGGGCCGCCCGCTACGCACGCGTGCGCATGGACCGGGACTCCGGCGACTTCATCGTCGAGGAGTTCCTGCTGCCCGAGGAGCTCGAGGACCAGCTGCTGGACGAGGCCGAGGAGCAGGCCACGGGCGCGCTCGAGCGCCGCGTGGACCCGGAGACCGGCGAGGTCATCATCCCCGAGGCCCCGGACATCGATCCGGCCCGCCTGAGCGACTTCGAGGACCAGATCGAGATCCGCGACGTCACCCCGCACGACTTCGGGCGGATCGCCGCGCAGACCGCCAAGCAGGTGATCCTGCAGCGCATCCGCGAGGCCGAGCGCGACATGATGTTCGAGGAGTACCGCGACCGCGTGGGCGAGCTGATCACCGGCATCGTCCAGCAGTCGGACTCCCGCTACACGCTCGTGCAGCTGCGCGAGCGGGTGGAGGCGCTGCTGCCGAAGTCCGAGCAGGTCGACGGCGAGCGCTACGACCACTCGCAGCGGATCAAGGCCGTGATCAAGGAGGTCTCCTCGAGCACCCGCGGCCCGAGCATCATCGTCTCCCGGCGCGACCCGGAGCTGATCAAGAAGCTGTTCGAGCTCGAGGTCCCGGAGATCGCGGACGGCCTGGTGGAGATCACCGGCGTCGCGCGCGAGCCCGGCTACCGCTCGAAGATCGCCGTGGTCAGCCACGCGGACGGGGTGGACCCGGTCGGCGCCTGCGTCGGCCCGCGCGGCAGCCGCGTGCGCATGGTCGTGTCCGAGCTGCGCGGCGAGAAGATCGACATCATCCCCTACAACGACGAGCCGGCCCGGTTCGTCGCCAAGGCGCTCAGCCCCGCGCGGGTGCGCGAGGTGCTGGTCGACGACTCCAACAAGCAGGCGACGGTGATCGTCCCGGATGACCAGCTCAGCCTGGCGATCGGACGCGAGGGGCAGAACGCCCGGCTCGCGGCCCGGTTGACCGGCTGGCGCGTCGACATCCGGTCCGAGACCGAGTTCGCCACCGAGGAGCAGGACACCGGGTACGGCGAGGAGGAGGAGACCGGCGGCCGCTGCGCCGCGATCCTGGCCAACGGCCGTCGCTGCCCGAACGCCGCGCTCCCCGGCTCGCGCTACTGCGGCCTGGACGCCCACCAGGCACTGGCGAACAAAGACACTGATCGCGTCGGAGCGTAGGAGAAGGCGGGACATCCCCACCGCCCCGCCCCGATCATCCGACCTTCTGGGCACACCGCACAGACGTTGCGTCGGCTGCGGAGGGGTGGCGCCGCGAGCGCAACTCGTCCGCTTCGCTAACGTGGACGGCCGCGCGGTGCCGGACCCGCGTGCTTCGCAGCCGGGACGGGGCGCCTGGCTGCATCCTGCCCGCGATTGCTTCGAGGCCGCGCTCGCCCGTCGCGCCTTCAACCGCGCCTTCCGAGCGCCCGTATCCCTTACTCAGGACTCCGTAGACTTAACGAAAACATGGCCAAGAAGCGCGTCCACGAGCTAGCCAAGCAGTACGACATGCCGACCTCGGAGGTCATCAAGCGCCTGAAGGCGTATGGCCTCGAGGTGAAGGCCGCCGCGACCGCCGTGGACGAGAAGCTCGCCGACGCTGCGCTCACCGGCAAGCCCAAGCCCAAGGCCGCGGCGTCCAACGGCGCCGCCAAGAAGCCTGCGGCGCCCGTCCTCCAGCAGCGCGCCGGTTTCGGTCACGGCACGGCCCGCGCACCCCGCGCGGAGAACCTGCAGCCGAAGACCCCGCCGAAGCCCAAGGCCAAGCCGAAGCCCAAGCCCGAGGCGGGCAACGGCGCCGGCCAGCGCCGGCCCACGCGCTCCTCGCTGCAGGGCGAGCGCGCCCCCGGGTCCGCCGGCGGCGTGCGCCGCGTGGTGATCGACTCGCAGGCGTCGCGGCGCCCGGGCGGTCCCGGTGGCCCGGGCGGCGGCCCCGGCGGCGGTCCGCCGCAGCGCCCGCCGCGCCGTCGCGGCGGCCGGCGCCGTCGCGGCACCTACGAGGAGCCCGTCGCGCAGGACGTCTCGTCGCTGAAGGCCGACGTCATCCGCGTCAACTCCGGCTCGACCGTCAAGGACGTCGCCGAGTCGCTCGGCGTCGCGGTGCCGGAGATCATCAAGAAGCTGATGGGCCTCGGCGAGATGGCGACGCTCACGCAGACGCTGTCCGACGACGTGATCGCGGTCCTGGCCGACGAGTTCGACAAGGAGATCGAGATCGTCACGGCGGCCGAGGACGCCACCGCGGCGCCCGAGATCGTCGACGCCGAGGAGGACCTCGAGCCGCGTCCGCCGGTGGTCACGATCATGGGCCACGTCGACCACGGCAAGACGTCGCTGCTGGACGCGATCCGGCAGACCGACGTGGCCGCGGGCGAGGCCGGCGGCATCACGCAGCACATCGGCGCCTACCAGGTCCACACCGACGGCGGCAAGACGATCACGTTCCTGGACACCCCGGGCCACGAGGCGTTCACCGCCATGCGTGCCCGCGGCGCCCAGGCGACGGACATCGCCGTGATCGTGGTCGCCGCCGACGACGGCGTGCGCCCGCAGACCCGCGAGGCGGTCGACCACGCGAAGGCGGCCGAGGTGCCGATCCTGGTCGCGGTCAACAAGATCGACAAGGAAGGCGCGCAGCCCGACCGCGTGCGCACCGAGATGACCCAGCTCGGGCTCCAGCCCGAGGAGTGGGGCGGCGACACGATGTTCGTCGACGTCTCGGCCAAGACCCGCGACGGTCTCGACGACCTGCTCGAAGGCCTGCTGCTGATGGCCGAGGTCGAGGAGCTGACCGCCAACCCGGACACCGAGGCCTCCGGCACGGTGATCGAGTCCAAGCTCGACCCGGGCCGCGGCGCGGTCGTGACCGTGCTCGTGCAGCGCGGCACGCTGAAGATCGGCGACGCGCTCGTCGCCGGCGCCCACTGGGGCCGCGTGCGGGCCATGTCGGACTACACCGGCAAGCGCGTCAAGCAGGCGCTGCCGGCCGAGCCGGTCGAGGTCCTGGGCTTCGACAGCGTGCCCGAGGCGGGCGAGTACGTGCGCGTGGTCGAGAACGACCGCCGCGCCCGCTCGCTGGCCAACGAGCGCGCCACCCGGCTCAAGCTCGAGCAGCAGGCGCGCCGGCGGGGCATCAAGCGCTCACTGGCGACGATCTTCGACCAGCGCGGCGACCTCAAGGAGCTCAACCTGGTCCTCAAGGCGGACGTGTCCGGCTCGCTGGAGGCGTTCGAGGACGAGATCGCCAAGCTGCCGCAGGAAGAGGTCCAGGTCTCGATCGTGCTGTCCGGCGTGGGCGGCATCACCGAGTCCGACATCAACCTGGCCGCGGCGTCGGACGCCGTCGTGCTCGGCTTCAACGTCCGCCCGGTGGGCGACGCGGCGGCGCTGGCCGACCGCGAAGGCGTCGAGATCCGCACGTACTCGGTCATCTACCGCGCGATCGACGAGCTGCGCGACGCCATGCAGGGCCTGCTGGCGCCGGAGACCGTCGAGGACGTCGTGGGCAACATCGAGGTCCGCGAGATCTTCCGCGCGTCGCGCATCGGCGTGATCGCGGGCTGCATGGTCACCGACGGCAAGGTCACGCGCGGCGCCAAGGTGCGTCTGATCCGCGACGGCGCCGTGATCCACGAGGGCGAGATCGGCTCGCTGCGGCGGTTCAACGACGACGTCCGCGAGGTCGCGGCCGGCTTCGAGTGCGGCGTCACGCTCGCCAACTACATGAACATCGAAGTCGGCGACACCATGGAAGTCTTCGAGACGCGACAGGTGGAGCGAACGCTGTCGTAAGGCAGCACATCCCCACCACCCCGCCCCGATCATCCGACCTAAACCGTGGGCACTGCCTTCGTCGTACTGATGCGCGTCCACCTCATCTTTCCGGAGTCCGGCTCGCTGAAGGCCAAGCGAGCCGAGCTCAACCGGGTCAAGGCGCTCCTGCGGGAGCGCCTGCACACCTCCGTGGCCGAAGTGGATCATCAGGACTCCTGGCAGCGCTCGACGCTCGCGGTGGCGATCGCCGCCCGTTCGGCCGCGCTCGCGCAGCAGACGGTGGACACGGTGCAGCGCGCGCTCGACGCCCGGTTGCCGCAGGGCGTGCGGCTCGAGCACCGCCTGGCCTCGTGGGACGACCTGGAGTCACTAGGATGACCTCCGATCGGATGCGCCGGGTCGACGAGGCCATGAGGGAGGTCTTGTCCGGCGCGATCACCTCAGAGCTGAAGGACCCAAGGGTCGGATTCGTCACCGTGACCGCTGTCGAGACATCGCCGGACCTGCGCCATGCGCGGGTCTACGTGTCTGTGCTGGGCAACCCGGGCGAGCGCCGGCGCACCCTGCAGGCGCTGCAGTCCGCGCACGGGTTCCTGCAGCGGCGCGTCGGCGGCGAGCTGCGGATGAAGAACACGCCGCAGCTGGAGTTCGTCTACGACGACACGCCGGAGCGCGGCATGCGGATCACGCAGCTGCTCGAAGAGGAGGACGAATGACGTCGGGCAACGGCGCGTCGTCCTCGCGCGAGGAGGCACTGCGCGCGCTGCGCGAGCACGACCGCTTCTGCCTGACCACGCACGAGCGCCCGGACGGCGACGCCGTCGGCTCGCTGGCCGCGATGCAGCAGGTGCTGGCCGCGCTCGGCAAGGACGCGGTCGCGTACCTGCCCGCGGAGGAGTTCCCGCTCCCGTACGAGTACCGGTTCATCACGCTTCAGGGCCTGGTGACCGCGCCGCCGGCGGACATCGGCGAGCGCACGCTGGTCTTCCTGGACTGCGGCAACGCCGACCGCTCCGCGGGCAAGCCGCTGCGCGCCGCCGCGGCCGCGATCCTCAACATCGACCACCACCACGACAACACGCGCTTCGGGACGCTCAACCACGTCGACCCGCACGCGTCGTGCACCGCCGAGATGGTGTGGGACCTGATGCACGGCCTCGGCGTCACGCTGACCGAGCCGATCGGCGAGGCGCTGTACGTCGGCCTGGTGACCGACACCGGGCGCTTCATGTACGAGAACACCGGGCCGCGCGCGCACGAGATGGCGGCGGAGCTGATCGCGTCGGGCGTCGACACCCATGCGGTCTACCGGCACCTGTACGAGGGCATCCCGCAGGGCAAGCTGGAGCTGCTGGCGCGCGGCCTCACCAACGTCGAGCGCTTCGACGGCGGCCTGCTGACCGTGACGCACCTGACCCGCGCCGACTACGCGTCCGCGGGCGCCGACGAGAGCTACTCCGAAGGCGTCGTCGACCACCTGCGCTCGGTCGAGGGGACCGCGGTCGCCGGCCTGGTGCGCGACCAGCTGGGCGGCGGCCCGGCGCGCAAGGTCTCTTTGCGCGCGACCGACAACCGCATCGACGTGTCGCAGATCGCCCGCGCGCTGGGCGGCGGCGGCCACCGCCGCGCCGCGGGCTTCTCGACCGACCTCGAGTTCCCGGAGCTGGTTCGGATCCTGCGCGAGCAACTTGCCGCCCAGCTCTGAGATGGGACCGGCGGGAGGACGCGCCCGCCAGACGAGCGACGGCATCCTGCTCATCGACAAGCCGGCCGGGATCACGTCCCACGACGTCGTCGCGCGCGTGCGGCGGCGGCTCGGCAAGGGCGTCAAGGTCGGGCACGCCGGCACGCTGGACCCGTTCGCGACCGGCCTGCTGATCGTGCTCGTCGGCCGCGCCACGCGCGTGCAGCGGTTCCTGATGGAGCTGCCCAAGCGCTACATCACGGTCGCCCAGCTCGGCGCCACGTCGACCACGGGCGATCCCGAGGGCGAGATCGCACCCGGGCGGATGCCGCCCGAGGCGCTGGTCCTGCCGACCGGCCGGATCCGCCAGCGCCCGCCGGCCTACAGCGCCGTGAAGATCGACGGCAAGCGCGCGTACGCGCTCGCCCGCGCCGGGCAGGAGGTCGAGATGCCCGAGCGCGAGGTCGACGTCATGCGCTTCGAGCTGCTGTGGCGCGAGGCGGACCGGGCCGCGTTCCAGATCGTCTGCTCCTCCGGCACCTACGTCCGCTCGCTGATCGCCGACCTCGGCGACGCGTACTGCGCCGAGCTGCGGCGCACGCACATCGGCGGCTTCGACGTCGAGGACGCCGACGAGGAGCGGCTGATCGGGCTCGACGAGGCGCTCTCGTTCCTGCCCGCCGTCGACCTCGACCCCGAGGCGGCGCGCAAGGCGGCGCACGGCGTGACCGTGCCCGGCCGCGGCAAGGGCATCGTGCGGCTGCGCGACGCGGACGGGCTGATCGCGCTCGCCGAGCCGCGTGGCGGCGCCACCCTCAAGCCCGTCGTAGGCTTCCGCGGCTGATGCAGACGCTCTGGCTCCCCGACGCGACGCCGCGTCCCCGCCGCCTGGCGGTGGGTGAGTTCGACGGCGTGCACGCCGGCCACCGGCAGGTGATCCGCGGCGCCGACAGCGTGCTCACGTTCGAGCCGCACCCGCGCACGGTGGTCGCGCCGCAGGCCGCGCCGAAGCTGCTCACGTCGCTGGCCGAGAAGGCCGACCTGATCGCCGCGCTCGGCGTCGACGAGCTGATCGTGATCCCGTTCGACGGCTCGTTCGCCGCCCAGTCCCCGCAGGCGTTCATCGACCACGAGCTGATCGGGCGGCTCGGCGCCGTCGAGGTGTCGGTGGGCGAGAACTTCCGCTTCGGGCACCGCGCGCAGGGCGACGCCGCGCTGCTGGCCGCCCAGGACGCGTTCACGACCCGCGTCGTCGAACTGGTCGAGGTCGACGGCGAGATCGTGTCCTCGACGCACATCCGCGGGCTGATCGCCACCGGCGCGGTGGCGGAGGCGGCCCGGCTGCTGGGCGCGCCGTTCGGCCTGCGCGGCGTCGTCGCGCACGGCGACAAGCGCGGCCGGACGCTCGGCTTCCCCACCGCGAACCTGGTCCCCGACCCGGCGCACGCCGTCCCGGACCACGGGATCTACGCCTGCCGCGCGGCGGTGCCGGGCGTGGGGGCGTGGGCGGCGGCGGTCTCGGTCGGGGTCCGCCCGACGTTCGTCACCGGTCGCGGCCTGCTGGTGGAAGCGTTCCTGCTGGGCTTCGACGGCGACCTCTACGGGCGCGAGCTGCGGCTCGAGTTCGTGGAGCGGATCCGGGGCGAGCGCCGCTTCGAGTCCGCGGACGCGCTGGTCGAGCAGATGCACCGCGACGTCGCCGAGATCGCGCGGGTGCTCGGTTAGGCCCAAATCGGGTACGCCGGGCCCATGCGCGTGCTGCTGGTCGGAGCATCCTCAGCGCGACGCGGGCGGTTCGCCCGCGTGCTGTCCGACGCGGCGCACGAGGTGCGGGAGGCCGACGACCCCGAGGCGGGCTTGCGCGCCGCGCGCGAGTGGCTGCCGGCCGTCGCGGTCGTGCACGCCGCCAGCGCCGGCGCGTTCGTCGGCGCGCTCAAGGCCGACCCGGACGCCTACGGCACCGCGGTGCTGGTGATCGAGCGGGCGGGGCTCACGCCGGCCGAGGCCCGCGAAGGCATGCGGCGCGGCGTGCAGGACTACCTGATCGAGCCGGTGGCCGAGGGCGAGGTGCTGACCCGCGTCGAAGCCGCCGCGCGCACGCAGGCCCTGCAGCACGAGCTGGTGACCCAGAGCACGCGCCTGGAGTCGCTGCTGCGCGAGGACGCGCTGACCGGGCTCTGGAACCGGCGCGCGATCCTGGCCGCGCTCAGCGGCATGGTGTCCGCCGCCCGCCGCCACGGCCGGCCGCTGTCGATCGCGGTTCTCGACCTCGACGACTTCAAGCGCGTCAACGACACGCACGGGCACACGCACGGCGACGCGGTGCTGGTCGAGGCCGCGCGGATCCTGCGCTCGCGTTTGCGCGCCGAGGACCAGATCGGGCGGCTCGGCGGCGAGGAGTTCGTCGTCCTGCTGCCGGACGCGGACGCCCGCGCCGCCCGGCTGGTGGCCGAGAAGCTGCGCGCCGGGGTCGCGGCGGCGCCGGTCGCGGTCACGGTCAGCATCGGCGTGGCGACGTGGAACGGCGAGTCGGCCGAGGAGCTCCTCCAGCGCGCCGACACCGCGCTGTACGCGGCCAAGGACGCCGGGCGCGACCGCGTGATGGCTGCTACCCTGCACGGCCGCACATGACCATGACCGTAGAGGATAAGCGCGAGATCGTCTCGCGATTCGGCAAGGACGAGAAGGACACGGGTAAGACCGAGGTCCAGGTGGCGCTGCTCACGCACCGCATCAACCACCTGACCGAGCATCTGCGCGAGCACAAGCACGATCACCACTCGCGTCGTGGCCTGCTGATGCTCGTCGGCCGCCGTCGTCGCTTCCTGAATTACCTGCAGAAGAACGATCTCGAGGGTTACCGCACCCTCATCCGCGAGCTCGGCCTGCGGCGTTAGGTGAAGGCGGGGACATCCCCACCGCCCCGCCCCGATCGTCCGACCTTGACCCCATGAGCATCGTCGCGGCCGGCGCGCCCGCGCCCGACTTCACGCTGCGCCGAGCCGACGGCGAGGCCTTCACGCGCGCCGACCTGCTCGGCCGCACGACCGTCCTCGTCTTCTACCCGTTCGCGTTCTCGCCGGTCTGCACCGACCAGCTCTCGCTCTACAACGAGGTGCTGGACGACTTCGCGAGCCGCGGCGCGACGCTCTACGGCGTGTCGTGCGACGCGACGTACTCGCAGACCGCCTTCAGGGAGCAGCTCGGCATCGCGATCGAGCAGCTCTCGGACTTCGAGCCCAAGGGAGCCGCGTGCGCGGCGTTCGGCGTCCTGCACCCGGGCGGCTTCCCGCAGCGGGCGCTCGTGGTGGTCGACCCTGACGGGACCGTGCGCTGGAGCTACGAGGCGCCCTCCCCGGGCGATCTCCCCGGCGCGAACCTGATCTTCGACGCGCTGCCCTGAGCGACCTCGGCTCCGCACCGCTGCCGCCGGTCGGGCCCTCCGACCACGTTCGCGGCGCCGGGCGGCTGGTGGTCGTCTACGGGGACTACGAGTGCCCGTACTGCGCCGCGTTCGAGGCGCGGCTGCACGCGTTCCAGGTCTGCTTCCGCCACTTCCCGGTGCGCTCGGCGCACCCCCGCGCGCACGCCGCCGCCTGCGCGGCCGAAGCGGCCGGGCTGCAGGACCGCTTCTGGGAGATGCACGACGCGCTGTTCGCCGACCAGGGGCGGCTCGAGGATCCGCACCTGTGGGCGCGGGCCGAGCGGCTCGGGCTCGACGTGGGGCGCTTCGACGCCGACCGCCGCTCGGACGCCGTTCTCGCGCGCGTGCGCGAGGACTTCCGCGGCGGCGTGCGCGCCGGGGTCGTCACGACGCCGACCGCGTTCGCGGACGGACGGATCTTCCCGGGCCGGACGCTGCTGGACGGGTAGGCTCGCGCTTTCGAACCGCGAAGCGGCCCGGCCCGTATACCTCGCGTTGACGCCGACGGACGCACAACTGCTCGCTCGGATCCCGTCGGACGCCACCGGCGAAGCGCTGCGCGCGCTCTATCGGACCTACTCGGGCGAGCTGTACGGGTTCGCGCTCAACGCGCTCGGCGACCGCGGCGGCGCCGAGGAGGTCGTCCAGGAGGTCTTCACCCGCGCCTGGCGCCACGCCGAGGCCTACGACCACACGCGCGGCAGCGTCCGCACCTGGCTCTACCAGATCGCGCGGCACGCGATCATCGACATGCGCCGGCGGGCCGCCGTGCGTCCCGCGCTGGCGCTGCACGAGCCGCGCGACTCCGAGGACGCCGAAGGGCTCTCGATCGAGCGCGCGATGCTGGGCTGGCAGGTGGCCGGCGCGCTCGAGAAGCTCACGCCGGAGCACCGTCAGGTGATCCGCCTCGCCCACATGCAGGGGCTGTCCGTGCGCGAGGTCGCCGAGCGGCTCGGGCTGCCCGAGGGCACGGTCAAGAGCCGCACCTGGTACGCGCTGCGTTCGCTGCGGCTGGTGCTCGAGGAGCTGGGGGTGCGGGCGTGACGCACGTTCAACAGGAGCTGGGCGCCTACGTCCTCGGCGGGCTCGACGCCGACGCCCAGCGGCGGGTGCGCGAGCACCTCGCCGCGTGCCCGGCGTGCGCGGCCGCCCACGCGGAGGTCGCCGGGCTGCCGGCGCTGCTGGACCTCGCGGCCGGGACCGGGGCGCCGGGGGACGAGCCGCTGCCGCTCGCGGTCGAGGAGCGCGTGCTCGACCGCTTCGCGCGCGAGCACGCCGCGCAACCGCCGCCGCGCCCGTCGCGGCGGCGCTGGCTGGCGCTGGGGCTCTCGAGCGCCGTGGCCGGGGCCGCCGTCGCGGTCGCCATCCTGCTCCTGGGGTTCAGCTTCACGCGCGCCGGCGGGCCGCCGGTCGCGCAGTACCGGGTGGTCTTCGACCGCGTCGGGCCCGCGCCGGCGGACGCGGGCGCGCGCGCCGGCCTGAGCTCGTCGGCCGCCGGGACCGTCGTGCGGCTGCGCGTCCGCAACCTGCCCGCGGGCGACGTCTACGAGGTCTGGTGCGACGCGCGGGGCTGGAGCGCCTCCGCGGGCACGTTCAAGGTCGACGCGCGCGGGAACGCGTACGTCGTGCTGACGGCGGGCGTCCGCCAGGGCCAGTACGACCGCATCCGGGTCGTCCGGCGCCAGACGCTGGCCGGCGGCCGGGTGGCGCCCTCCACGATCCTCAGAGCGAACCTGTCGTAGCGCCCGGGCGTATCCCGGTGCATGAGACGGCTCTTCGGATTGGCGGCCGCGGCCGCAGTGCTGGTGGCGGGGTGCGGGGGCACAAACGATAAGGCGCAGTCGGCCGCCACGCCGGCCGCGACGGCGACGGCCCCCGCCGGCTCGGCGATGAAGCTGGCGATCGCGGCCGACCCCGGCGGCGCGATCCGCTTCACGCACACGACGCTGACCGCGAAGGCCGGGCGCGTGGAGATCGAGTTCTCCAACCGGTCCCAGCTCCCGCACGCCGTGACGATCACCGGCAACGGCGTCGACGCGTCCACCAAGGTCGTCACCGACGCGGACGCGCCGCCGGTCACGGTGGACCTCAAGCCCGGGACCTACACGTTCTTCTGCCCGGTCGACGACCACCGCGAGGAGGGGATGCAGGGGACCCTGACCGTGCGCTGAGTGAAAAGCGCTGCAACTGCAGCGCCTACTAACATGCCCGTCAACGACTACCGAAGCGTCAAGACGATGCAGAGGACCCTGCCGCTCCGAGGCGGGGCACAAGAAAGGGACATATGTCTGAAGTGCACCGGGTCGCCGTCGAAATCGGCGGGACCGAGATCGCCTTCGAGACGGGCAAGATGGCCAAGCAGGCCTCGGGTGCGGTCACCGTCACCGCGGGCGACACGGTGGTGCTCTCCACCGCGACGGCCGGGAACCTGCGCGACGTCGACTTCCTGCCGCTGACGGTGGACGTCGAGGAGCGCATGTACGCCGCGGGCAAGATCCCCGGCTCGTTCTTCAAGCGCGAAGGCCGCGCGGGGGAGAAGGCGACGCTGATCGCGCGCCTGATCGACCGCCCGCTGCGCCCGCTCTTCCCCAAGGGGTGGCGTCGTGAGACGCAGCTGGTCAACCTGACGCTTTCGGTGGACCAGGTCCACCCGTACGACATCCTGGCCATGAACGGCGCGTCCGCCGCGCTGATGATCTCCGACATCCCGTACCCGCAGGCGGTGGGCGCGGTCCGGATCGGCAAGATCGACGGCAACTTCGTCATCAACCCGACCGACGAGCAGCTGCTCACGGCCGACATGGACCTCGTGGTCGCCGGCACCGACGACGCGCTGCTGATGGTCGAGGCCGGCGCCAACGAGGTGCCCGAGGCCGAGATCCTGGACGCGCTGGACATCGCGCACTCCGCGATCAAGAAGCTGACCGCCGCGCAGCGCGAGCTGCAGGCCAAGGCCGGCAAGCCCAAGCAGGAGATCGAGGTCAAGAAGGCGCCGGAGGCGCTGATCGCGAAGATCTCCAAGTCGCACGGCAAGAAGCTCGACGCGGCCACGTCGGTCGAGGACAAGCTCGCCCGCCAGGACGCCACCAAGGCCGTCGAGGAGGAAGTCCTCGAGAAGTACGCCGGCGATCCGGAGGCGGCCGAGTACGCCGAGAAGCGCCAGGACGCGCAGCTCGCGTTCGACGCGCTCGAGAAGAAGATCATCCGCGAGCGCATCGCCGTGCACAAGCGCCGTCCGGACGGCCGCTCCGAGCGCGAGATCCGCCCGATCTCGATCGACGTCAAGCCGCTGCCGCGCACGCACGGCTCCGCGCTGTTCACGCGCGGCCAGACGCAGGCGCTGAGCGTCGTCGCGCTCGGCACCACGCGCGAGGAAATGCGCCTGGACAACCTCGGGCTCGAGACGTCCAAGCGCTACTTCCACCACTACAACTTCCCGCCCTTCTCCGTGGGCGAGGCCGGGTTCATGCGCGGCCCCAAGCGCCGCGACATCGGCCACGGCGCGCTCGCCGAGCGCGCGCTGGTCCCGATGATCCCCGACCAGGAGACGTTCCCGTACACGATCCGCGTCGTGTCGGACATCCTCGAGTCCAACGGCTCGTCCTCGATGGCGTCGGTCTGCGGCTCCTCCCTGAGCCTGATGGACGCCGGCGTGCCGCTCAAGCGGCCGGTCGCCGGCATCGCCATGGGCCTGATCAAGGAGGGCGACGACTACACGATCCTCTCCGACATCGCGGGCGTCGAGGACCACCTCGGCGACATGGACTTCAAGGTCGCCGGCACGTCGGAGGGCATCACCGCCCTGCAGATGGACATCAAGATCACGGGCGTCACGTTCGAGATCATGCGCGACGCCCTCCAGCAGGCCAAGGAGGGACGCGAGTTCATCCTGGGCAAGATGCACGACGCGATCGAGGCGCCGCGCGAGCAGCTGTCCGAGTTCGCGCCGCGGATCTCGAGCATCCAGATCGATCCGGAGAAGATCGGCCTGCTGATCGGCAAGGGCGGCGAGACGATCCGCTCGCTCCAGGAGGAGTACGAGTCCCAGATCGACGTCAACGACGAGGGCCAGGTGCTCGTCTACGCCACCACCGGCGCCAAGGGCGACGCGCTGGTCGACCGCATCCGGTCGATGACCAAGGAGGTCGAGGTCGGCGACGAGTACAAGGGCAAGGTCGTCAAGACCACGACCTTCGGCGCCTTCGTCGAGCTGGCCAAGGGCACCGACGGCCTGCTGCACATCTCCAACGTGTCCCCGGGCAACCGGGTCGGCACGGTCGAGGAGGTCCTCAACAAGGGCGACGAGATCGCGGTCCGCGTGGTCGAGGTCGACAAGGAGCGCGGCCGCATCGGCCTGCGCCTGGCCGAGGACCCCGAGATCGCCGGCAAGAGCGCCGAGGAGCTCGTCTCGGTCGGCACCGGCGACCCGACGATGGGCGGCGACGGCAACGACCGCCCGCGCCGGCGCGAGAGCGGCGACCGCAACGGCCGTGGCCGCGGCCGCGGGCGTGACCGCGACCGCGCCCCGCGCGGCGACCGGGACCCGGACCGTCGGTAGATGAGGCGGGACATTCCCTCCTCACCTGACCTCAGGTAGCCACCATCCCCGGCCATCGCATAACGGAGCTCGACTCCGGGCTGCGGATCGTGACGGAGGCGATGCCCTCCGTCCGGTCCGCGGCCCTGGGCTTCTTCGTCGCCACGGGCTCGCGCGGCGAGGCCGCGGGCGAGGCCGGGCTGTCGCACTTCCTCGAGCACCTGCTGTTCCGCGGCACCGAGCGCTACGGCTCGGCCGAGATCGACCAGCTGTTCGACGGCATGGGTGCCGAGCTCAACGCCGGCACCGACAAGGAGAGCACCGCGGTCTACGCGCGGATGCTCGACCAGCACCTGCCGGCCGCGTTCGACGTGATGGCCGACATGGTCTGGCGGCCCGCGTTCAAGGAGGTCGACCCCGAGCGCGAGGTGGTGCTCGAGGAGATCGCCATGTACGAGGACGACCCGCAGGACACGGTCTTCGACGTCCTCGGCGAGGCCGTCTTCGGCCCGCACCCGCTCGGGCGGCCGATCATCGGCCGCGCGCCCGTCATCCGCGACACGCCGATCGACGTGATCGCGGACTTCCACGCGCGCCGCTACGTCCCCGGCTCGGTCGTGATCTCCGCGGCCGGGTCGGTCGAGCACGACCAGATCGTGGAGCTGGCCGAGCGGACGCTGCAGGCGCGCGGGGCGCTCGACCCCGCGCCGGTGCCGGAGCCCGCTCCGGGAGCGCCCGCGCGCAGCGTGCGCTTCGTCCGCAAGGACACCGAGCAGGTGCACGTCACGCTCGGCGGCCTCGGCCTCCAGCGCGGCGACCGGCGCCGCTTCGCCGCGCGCGTGCTGGACGCGATCTTCGGCGGGCTCTCGTCGAGCCGCCTGTTCCAGGCCGTGCGCGAGGAGCGCGGGCTGGCCTACTCCGTCTACTCGTTCTCCGGCCAGTTCGCCGACACGGGCCAGATCGGCCTCTACGTCGGCACCCGCCCCGAGAACCTGGCCGAGGCCATGCAGGTGGTCGGCGAGGAGCTCGAGCGCCTGCGTGAGGACCCCGCCAGCGAGGCGGAGCTCGTGCGTGCCCGCGAGAACGTCAAGGCACGGATCGTGCTCGGCA
>DATMGH010000102.1:0-18390 GCA_035555675.1 Solirubrobacter sp.
GTCGCGGTCAACCTCGGCCCGGCGGACCTGCTCGACCTCGGGCTGCCGACCGAGGTCGAGCGCGTGCTCGCGCGCTGGCGCTTCCCGCCGTCCCAGCTGCGGCTGGAGGTCTCCGAGGACGTCGTGATGGTCGACCCCGAGCGGACGCTGGACGTGCTCGCGGGGCTGCGGGCGATCGGGGTCGCGACGGCGCTGGACGACTTCGGCGCGGGGCACGTCTCGCTCGGGCACCTGCGGCAGCTGGACCTGGACGAGCTCAAGATCGACCGGTCGTTCGTGATGCGGCTGGCGTCCGACGACCGCGACGCGGCGATCGTGCACGCGTCGGTGGACCTGGGACGGCGGCTGGGGATGCGCGTCGTGGCCGAGGGCGTCGAGTCGCCGGAGGCGTGGGACCGGCTCGCGGGGCTGCACTGCGACGAGGCGCAGGGGTTCTACCTCGGGCGGCCGATGTCGGCGCCGGCGCTGGCGGGGTGGCTGCGCGAGCTCGGGCCGCGGTTCGTGCCCGGCTGATCGGAGCCCGGGCTAGCGTGAGATACCGAGCTGGTACGTGCGCTTCATGTAGCGGTCGAACTGCGGCACGGTGAAGGCTGCGTAACCGTGTGACGGCGTCCAGAGCAAGCCCTTCTCGATGAGCCGTGCCCGCGTCGGACCGAGTGAGGTCGACTTGCGTCCCAGCACAGCGGCAACGTCACCCGCAAGATGCGGGTTCGGCCCGAGCTCTGCCATCGCGCGGAGGTACTTCAGCTCTGCGTCGGTTGTCCGGTCGGCGCGCACTCGGAAGAAGCTCTCGTCCAGCTTCGCTTCGACGGCTTCCCGGGCGTCCGTGACATCAGCGCCGGTGATCGGCGTAGTGACGGCGAGGTTCCAGACGACCGAGCCGTACTCCTGGATGAAGTATGGGTAGCCCTCGGTGTATGCCAGGATGGCGTCGACCGCGTCCGAGGCGTAGCTGACACCGAGATCGCGTGCCGGTTCTACCAGTGCCTTACGGGCCTCCGTCTCAGCCAGAGAGTCGACGGTCGGGAACCGGAAGAGCCGCTCGGCATAGGACTTTGCTTCGCCGACCAGCTCGGGAAGCTGTGGCAGGCCGGCGGCCACCAGCGTTATCGGAAGGCGCCGCTGGACAGTCTTGTGCAGGGCGGCGATGAGCGCCTCGAACTCACGCAGGTTCAGAAACTGAACCTCGTCGAGGATGAAGACCACGCCCTTGCCATGTTCCTGCGCGGCTTGGCCGAGCGCAATGAACACGTCGGTCAGGTCATCGGCCAAATTGCCGCTGTCGCCCAAGCCCTCGGCCGGATCCACGCCTCCAAGGCTCGCGTTGAACTCACCTTGTGGCGAGACCGTGATCTGAAACGAGCGCAGGACGGCCGCGGCCCGCCGGCCACGGTCCTTCCACTTGGTCGATGGGGCGACACTGAACAGCGCCCGCCTCACCAGTGCGCCCATACGGGGACCGAAGTCCTCGTGTTTGGTGATCTCGGCCTCGATCGCGACGAGGTCTCCCTCTTCCTCGGCGATACCCCGGAACGTGCTCAACAGTACGGTCTTGCCGACGCCGCGGAGCCCGACGACGATCATCGACTGGTCGGTATGGCCATTCTTCAGGCGTCTGAGCAGTACCCGAAACGCATCGAGCTCGTGCTCGCGGCCCGCCAGATAGCGCGGTTCTGCTCCCGCGTTGGGCGTATAAGGGTTCTCTTCGGGACGCACCAGCTTTGACGAGTTTACATGGCTTTACTCGCTTCCGATAAGACCGCGCAAATCCGGAAAATCCGCGTAATCGGGCTGCTGCCTCCCCGATGTCCAGCTGTCACGGACGGGGCCGGCCGTCCGGTCAAAGCGGGGTGATCCGGGCGGCTCGCGGCGAGCCGCCCACGACGGAAAGGCACCCCATGAAGATCGTGGTCATCGGCGGCACCGGGCTGATCGGCTCGCAGGTCGTGACGCGGCTCGGCGAGCACGGGCACGAGGCGGTCGCGGCGTCCCCCGACACCGGCGTCAACACCCTCACCGGCGCGGGCCTGGCCGAAGCGCTCGAAGGCGCCGACGTGGTCGTCGACGTCTCCAACTCGCCCTCGTTCGAGGACGCGGCCGTGCTCGAGTTCTTCGAGCGGTCGACCGGCAACCTGCTCGCGGCCGAGGCTGCCGCCGGCGTGGGCCACCACGTCGCGCTGTCGGTGGTCGGCACCGAGCGGATGGCGGACAAGGGCTACTTCAAGGCCAAGAGCGTGCAGGAGGCGCTGATCCGGGGCGCCTCGGTCCCGTACTCGATCGTGCACGCGACGCAGTTCTTCGAGTTCCTCAAGAGCATCGCCGCGCTGGCGACCGACGGCGACACGGTCCGGCTGCCGCCGGTGCGCTTCCAGCCGATCGCGTCCGAGGACGTCGCCAAGGCCGTCGGCCGGACCGCGGCCGGCGCGCCCGTGAACGGGATCGTGGAGGTCGCGGGCCCGGAGCGGTTCCGCATGGACGAGCTCGTCCGGCGGGCGCTGCGGGCGCGCAAGGACCCGCGCACGGTCGTCGCCGACCCGGAGGCGCTGTACTTCGGCGCCTACGCGGTCGACGACACCACGCTCGTCCCGGGCGGCGACGCGCTGCTGGGCGAGGTCCGCTTCCAGGACTGGCTCGAGCGTCAGCTCGCGGCCGCGTAGGCGGCGCCCGATGAGCCCGCGCCTGCTGCACCTGCTCCGCGCCGAGCACCCGCCCCTGCGCGCGGGGGACCGGCTGGACGCCCTGGCGGCGGCGGCCCGCATGCCGGGTCACCGCTCCCCGCGCTGGACGCAGCTCGTCTGACCCGGCGCCGCGCCGCGCGCGTTCGGGCGAACGCGCGCGGCGAGGGGTGCCGTTTCGGCGCGGAGCGCCGGAACGTGACCACTCACGCCGCGGGGCGAAGCGCCCGGCCGGCGAGCAGCCGCTCGAGGTCCGCGAGCGCGCCGGTGCGGGCGGCGGCGAGGAACGCGTCGCGCAGGCGGACGAGCGCGGCGCCGTCGACCGTCCGGCGGCCGTCCGACCCCAGTCGCCTCCGGGCGCGGACGGCGACCTGCCGGGCGTGGTCCTCGCGCAGGCCGAGCACCTGCCCGACCCGCCGGTGCGGGTAGTCGAACGCCTCGCGCAGCACGAACGCCGCGCACTCGGTGGGGGACAGCCGCTCGAGCAGCGTCCGCAGCGCCTGCTCGACCGCGTCGCCGCGTTCGACGGCGCCCACGAGGTCGGTCGCCGGGTCGGCCCAGTCGGCCGGCCACGCGCCCGCGCACGCCTCGCGACGCGCGCGGGCAGACCGCCCGACGTTCAGCGCGAGCCGCGTCGTGGTGGTCGTGAGGAACGCGGCGGGATCGCGGACGCGGGTGCGGTCGGTCTCCTGCCAGCGCACCCAGGCTTCCTGCACGACGTCGTCCGCGTCGGCGGGGTTGAGCAGCACGCGCCGCGCGATGCGCAGCAGCCGCGGACGGGCGCGCACGAAGGCGTCGGCCTCGGAGACGGTCATGCCGGGACCTCCTGGAGCACGAGGCGCCGCCGCACCAGGACGAACGGCGCCGCGACGAGCGCGGCCGCGCCGGCGACCAGCGCCGCCGCGGCGGTGAGGACCACGACCAGGGTGAGCAGGACCAGGAACGGCCCCGTCAGCAGCAGCCCGGCGAGCAGCCAGGGGCCCAGCAGGAAGACGAGCGCCGGGCAGGTGGACACGGTGATGTTCATGCGCCGAGGCTCCTGCGCGGCGGCCCGGATCTCGTCCGGGGAGCACCCGGGTCGAGGCCCCAGTCGTACGCCCAGTCGAGATAAGGTGGGCGCGATGTGAGCGAGCGACGCGGCAGCCGCGCGGACGCGCCACTCCGCGGTCGCGATCGCGAGCTGGCGCTCATTGACGCGCTCGTGCGGCGCGCCCGCGCCGGGCGCAGCGGCGCCCTCGTCGTGTGCGGCGAGGCCGGGATCGGCAAGTCCGCGCTGCTGGACCGGGCGGCCGAGCACGCGGCCCGCCACGTCCGTGTGCGGCGCATGGTCGCCGCGGAGTCCGAGCTCGAGCTGGCCTACGCCGGGCTGCAGCAGCTGTGCGCGCCGATGATGGACGCGGCCGGCGTGCTGCCCGAGCCCCAGCGCGACGCGCTCGAAGCCGCGCTCGGGCTGCGCGTCGCGTCCGCCCCGAGCCCGTTCCTGGTCGGCCTGGCCGTGCTCGGCCTGCTCACCGAGGCCGCGGGGGAGCGCGCGCTGCTGTGCGTCGTCGACGACGCGCAGTGGCTCGACGAGGTCTCGGCCAACGCACTCGCGTTCGTGGCCCGCCGGCTCGACGCCGAGGGCATCGCGATCGTGCCCGTGATGCGCACGGTCGGCGAGCCGTTCTCGGGGCTCCCGCGGCTCGAGGTCGAAGGGCTCCGGGACGACGACGCGCGCGAGCTGTTCCGCCGCGCCGTCCCAGGCCCGATCGACCTGCGCGTCCGCGACCAGCTGATCACCGAGGCCCGCGGCAACCCGCTCGCGCTGCGCGAGCTGCCGCGGGCGCTCACGCCGGCCGAGATCGCCGGCGGGTTCGCCCTGACCAGCTCGCTGCCGCTGGAGGCGCGCATCGAGCAGAGCCTGATCGCGCAGCTCGACCCGCTACCCGCGCCGACGCGCCAGCTGCTGGCGCTGGCGGCCGCGGACCCGACCGGCGATCCGGGGCTGCTCTGGAAAGCGAGCGCGGCGCTCGGCCTCGGTCCGGAGACCATCGACGCGGCCGAGCGCGCCGACGCGCTCGTGGTCGGCACGCGCGTCGGGTTCCGGCATCCGCTCGTGCGCTCGGCCGCGTACCGCGCCGCGTCGCCGGAGGATCGCCGGCGCGTGCACGGCGCGCTCGCGGAGGCGACGAGCGTCGAGCGCGATCCCGACCGCCGCGCCTGGCACCGGGCGAACGCGACGCTGCTGCCGGACGAGGACGTCGCGGCCGAGCTCGAGCACTCGGCGGCCCGCGCGCGGACGCGCGGCGGCGCGGCCGCCGCCGCGGCGTTCCTGGAGCGCGCGGCCGAGTTGACGCCCGCGCCGGCCCGGCGCGCGGAGCGGCTGATCGCGGCCGCCGAGGACAAGCACGACGCCGGTGCGCCCGTGGCCGCGCTGCGGCTGCTCGACAGCGCGCGCGACCAGCCGCTGACCGAGCGCCAGCAGGCGCTGATCGAGCGGCTGCGCGCGCGGGCCGCGTACGCCCTGCGCCGCGACCGCAGCGGCCCGCGGCTGCTGGTCGCCGCCGCGCGGGGCCTCGAGCCGTTCGATCGCGCGCTGGCGCAGGACACTTACGTCGAGGCGCTGGCGGCCGCGGTCCACGGCGGCCGGCTCGGCGACGCCGAGCTGCTCGCGCACGTCGCGGGCGTGATCCTGGCCGCCGGCGACGCGTCCGAGCGCCCGCTGGACCTGCTCCTGCGCGGCCGGGCGTTGCTCGCCGCCGAGGGGCACGTCGCGGCGTTCCCGACGCTCAAGCGGGCGCTGCGCGCGTTCGTCGACCAGCCGCCGGACGCGCTCGAGACGCACTGGCTGTGGTTCGCGTCGCGCACCGCGATCGACCTCTGGGACAGCGAGGCGCTGCGCGTGCTGGTCGACCGGCAGGTCTCGCTGGCACGCGCCGCCGGCCTGTTGACGGTGCTGCCGATCGCGCTGAGCCTGGAGATGATCCTGCGCACGTTCGACGGCCGGCTGGACCTCGCCGCCGCCAGCTGCGACGAGATCGACGTCGTCCGGGACGTCACGGGGCAGCCGCTGCCGCAGTACGGGCGGATCTTCCTGGCGGCGTACCGCGGGCAGGTCGAGGAGGTGGAGCGGCGGGCGCGCGAGCTGCGAGCCGACGCGGAGGCGCGCGGCGAGGGCTTCGCGGCCAGCGTCGCCAACTTCGCCGAGGCGATCGCCTACAACGGCGCCGGGCGCTACGCCGAGGCGGTCGCCGCCGCGCGCGGCGAGCTGCCGTACACGCACGAGCTCTCCTACGCGGCGCGCACCCTGTTCGAGCTCGTCGAGGCGGCCGCGCGAACCGGCGAGGCCGAGCTCGCCGAGCAGGGGCTGCAGCAGCTGGCGAGCGTCACGCGGCCGGCGGGGACCAACTGGGCGCTCGCCACGCTCGCGCTGGCCGACGCGCTCGTGCGCGCCGACCCCGAAGCGCTCTACCGCGAGGCGATCGAGCGCTTCGAGCGCGAGCGCGTGCCGATCTTCGCCGCCCGCGGCCGGCTGCTCTACGGGGAGTGGCTGCGCCGGGCGCACCGGCGCCGCGACGCCCGCGAGCAGCTCCGCGCCGCGTACGCGACGTTCGCGGGCTGCGGCATGAACGGCTTCGCCGAGCGGGCCGCGCGCGAGCTCGCCGCCACCGGCGAGACGTTGCGCGTGCGCGCGCCGGAGACGCTGGACCAGCTGACCGAGCAGGAGCTCAACGTCGCCCGGCTGGCGCGCGAGGGGCTCACCAACCGGGACATCGGCGCGCGCCTGTTCATCAGCGCGCGCACCGCCGAGTACCACCTGCGCAAGGTGTTCATCAAGCTCGGCATCAGCTCGCGCGTGGAGCTCAAGACCGCGCTCACGGAGCTGGACTGAAGAACGCGGTGAGGTCCGCGCCGACCTCCGCGGGCGTGCGCCGGCCGCGGTCGGCGTCGTCGTGCTCGCGGTCGATGCCCGCCCCCGCGCGGTAGTCCTCGCAGATCGCGGTGGCGAACGCCGGGTCGTCGAGCTGCGCCCGGTACGCGCCGAGCACCGGCGGCGGGTAGCGCGGGTCCCCGGGCTTGAGCCCCATGCGGTGGACGGCGAGCCAGAAGCCGTCGCGGTCGCCGAGGATCAGCCGCTCCGGCAGCGGCGCCGGCTGGCCCAGAAAGGCCCAGTGCCAGTAGCCGAGGGCGAACGCGGCGTGGCCGAGGGCGGTCATCGCTCGTTCTCCTGAAGCTCAGGCCGCGACGGGTGCCGTCGCGGCTTCGAGGATCACGTCGGCCACGGCGGCCGGCCGGGACACGCCGACGGCGTGCGAGGCGCCCGGCAGCTCGAGCGTCCGCCGCGCGCCGGCGCGGCGGGCCATGTGGCGCTGGGCGGCGGCGGGGATGTTGCGGTCGAGCTCGCCGAAGACGAACCACGACGAGCACCGCTCCCACAGCGGGCGCGGGCCGGAGGGCTCCAGCAGCGCTTCGCGGGTGACGGGCCGCTGCGTCGCCGCCATCCGCGTCGCCTCGGGCGCCGGGACGTCGGCGCAGAACTGCGCGCGGAACCGCGACGGGGCGATCGTCAGGTCCGTGGTCCCGTCGGCGCGTGGGCAGGTCTCCAGCGCGTCGGCGAGCGTGCTGCCCGGGAACCGGCTGGAGAGCTCGAAGCACGTCTCTCCCGGCTGCGGCGCGAACCCGGCGACATAGACGAGCCCGACGATCTCGCCGGCGTCCGCGTCGACGTTGGTGATGACGGACCCGCCGTAGGAGTGGCCGGCGAGCACGACGGGTCCGTCGATGCCGCGGACGACGTCGCTGACGGCCTGCGCGTCGCTCGCGAGCCCGCGCAGCGGGTTGGCGACGGCCACGACGCGGTGGCCCTGGTCGATGAGAGGGTCGATGACGCCGTTCCAGCTGGCGGACTCGGCGAACGCCCCGTGGACGAGCACGATGGTCGGTTGCATGTCCGGCACTGACCGGACAGCCCCCGCGCTTCGTGACAGCGCCGCTCAGCCCAGCGGCGACGGGAGGCCGGTGTCGGCGGCGTGAAGCTCCTGGTCGAGCGCGACGGCGGCGATCATGCCGGCCGTGGTGGCGGCGGAGACCGCGGCCATCGGGCCGGGAAGGGACGCGCGGTGCGCCAGGTCGCCGGCCGCCGAGACGCCGGAGACCGACGTGCGGCCGAACTCGTCGACCTCGACCGAGCCGTCCGGCAGGAACGCGCACCCGAGGTCGGCGGCGAACGACGCGTGCTGGCGGGCCGGCCCGCCGGCGAACAGCGCGTCGCGCTCCAGGCGCGAGCCGTCGGCGAAGACCGCGGTCGCAGCACCTTCCAGCGCGGCGAGCGGCGTGCTGATGGTCTGGAGGCCGGCGATCTCCGGCGGCGCCTCGCCGTTGGTGAGCAGGACGACGTCGTCGCCGTACCGGCGCACGAGCGTCGCGACGAACGCGTGGTGCGGCGTCGCGCCGAGGACCGCGAGCCGCTTGCCGCGCTGCTCGTAGCCGTGGCAGTACGGGCAGTGCAGCACGGTCCGGCCCCAGCGTTCGGCGAAGCCGGGGATCGCCGGCAGCTCGTCGACGACGCCGGTCGCCAGCAGCAGCCGGCGGGCGGTCGCGGCCTCGCCCGACGCGAGCGTGACGGTGAAGCCCGCAGCCACGGAGGCGACCGCGGCGTCGCGCAGCTCGACCGTCGGGTACGCCGCGAGCTCGCGGCGCGCGTCCTCCCGCAGCTGGGCCGGCGGCGTCCCGTCGCGCCCGAGCACGTTGTGCATGGCGTCCGCGGGCGCGTTGCGCGGCGCGCCGCCGTCGAAGAGGATCGTCGTCCGCAGGGAGCGGCCGAGCGTCAAGGCGGCGGCGAGGCCCGCGGGCCCGCCGCCGATGATCACCACGTCGTAGTCCATGTCGTGTACTCTTCATGTTCAGGTGAGCCTGAAGTCAAGTGATCGTCTGTCCATCGGTCAGCTGGCCGCCCGTTTCGGCCTGGCGACGCACGTGCTGCGGCACTGGGAGGACGAAGGGCTGCTGACGCCCGCCGAGCGCGTCAAGGGCCGGCGCTACTACGACGAGTCCCACGCCGCGCGGATCACGATGATCCTGCGCGGGAAGGACATGGGGCTCAGCCTCGCCCAGATCGCGCAGATCGTCAGCGAGCCCAACCACGAGCAGCACAAGGTGCTGCTGCGCGCGCACCGCGAGAGCGTCGTCGCGCAGATCCACCGGCTCGAGGCGGCCAAGCGGATGCTCGACCACGCGATCGGCTGTCCGCACGACGACGTCAGCCGCTGCGCGGAGTTCCAGCACGTGGCGCGGGCGGCCTGATGACCTACCAGCGCCCCGGGTGGATCACCCAGCACGTCTTCAATCCGCTGGTCGCCGGGTTCACGCGCCTGGGCGTCAGCCTCGCCGGCTCGCGCGTCCTGGAGGTCCGCGGCCGCACCAGCGGCCAGTGGCGCAGCACGCCCGTGAACCCGCTCTCGCACGGCGGTGCGCGCTACATCGTCGCGCCGCGCGGCGAGACCCAGTGGGTGCGCAACCTGCGGGCCAGCGGCGAGGGGCGGCTGCGCAAGGGGCGCCGGGCCGAGCCGTTCAGCGCCGTCGAGGTGCCCGACGACGAGAAGGCGCCGATCCTTCGGGCGTACCTGAAGCAGTGGGCGTGGGAGGTCGGCGCGTTCTTCGGCGGCGTCGGCGCCGACGCGCCCGACGACGAGCTGCGCCGGATCGCCCCGCAGCACCCGATCTTCCGGATCGAGTGAGCGGGGCGGGCTCCGGCTCGCCTACGGCGTGTTGGTGCTCAGCGTGAACGTGAGCGTCTTCGAGTAGACGCCCGTGCGGAGCGGGTCGTTGGCGCCGATCGTCTGCTTGAACGTGACCGGGACGGCCTCGTTGGACACCGGCGCGAGCCACGTCTTGACGACGCCGAGGCCCTGCAGCGGCTGCGCCAGCGCGAACGTGCCGTTGACCAGGTGGCCCGGGTTCGCGCCCGTGTCGGCGACGGTCAGCGCCGCGTCGCCGGCGGTCGAGATCACGGTCGCCGTCGTGGACGCCGTGTAGTCCCCCGTGACGCCCGGCGTGAACGCGCCGAACGTCGCCGGCGCGCCGAGCGTGAGCGAGAGCGTCCCGGGCACGGTGCCGCCCACGGTGCCGGTCTGCTCGTCGCGCCCGACCAGGAAGCGCTGCGTCTGCACCGGGGACTGATTGCCCTTGATGTCGGTCGCGAACCACTTGACCTCGGTCACGCCCAGGTCGGCGATCGTCAGCAGCTCGCCGAGGCCGCGCGGGCGCTCGGCGTTGTAGGTCGGCGACGCGAGCGTCGGCGTCGAGCCGTCGGTCGTGTAGCGGATCACCGCCGCCTCACCCTCCCAGTTGAACCGGAACGTGATCGGGTCGCCGCCCGTCTTGGCCGCCGAGTACTCGATCGACGTCTGCGGCGGGGTCGTGTCGGTCGCGTAGTCGTACGCGGCCTCGATCATCCCGTAGTTGCCGGAGGCGAACTCCATCGCCTGGTCGCGGCCTTCGTTGGTCAGCCGCGGGTCCTGGCTGCCGGTCGGCGCCCCGAACGGCGGCTGGAAGCCGGTCGAGATCTGCTGCGTGCCGGTCTCGGTCGAGACGAAGCGGTCGGCGCCGGTCTCGAACCCGTAGCCGATGATCCCCTTGCGGTACCAGTGGTCGTCGGCCGAGCTGCCGGCGCCCGAGTAGAGCACGTCCGCGATCGGGCCGGTGCGCTCGGGCAGGATGACCGTCCCGCGGTGCTCCTTGATCCGGCCGAGGATCTTCTCGCCGGCCTGGAAGAAGTACTGCTCGACGCCGATGTTCGGCGCCGGCGACGTCGTCCGGTGGCCGTCGTCGAGGTACGCGCCCGGGGACCACATGAAGTAGCCGCCGTAGGCGTGCATGTTGCTCGCGAACTTGATGTTCGGGAACGTGTCCGCG
Organism: Solirubrobacter sp.; assembly: GCA_035555675.1. GTDB lineage: Bacteria > Actinomycetota > Thermoleophilia > Solirubrobacterales > Solirubrobacteraceae > Solirubrobacter. The sequence continues at coordinate 10,569 of DATMGH010000102.1, forward strand.
ATCCACATGTCGTTCTTGGTCTCCGGCTCGGAGGCCTCCGACGGACCGGAGTAGCTGTCGCTCGTGCAGCTCGCGGACGCGCCGACCCACGCGCCGTCGAACCGGGTGTACTCGGTGTAGTTGCGGTTGAGGTCGACGCCCCAGGTGTTGCGCGCCAGCGGGTCGTTGCTGGTGTTCGGGGCGCAGTGGTTGGACAGGTTGCGCCGCTGCGAGGCGTAGTCGTACATCGAGTAGTGGCCGCCGTCCGGGTTGCCGGTCGGGCTGATGAACACCTCGACGGTGTCGAGCAGCGTCTTGGTCTCCGGGTCGGTCGCGTAGTTGCGCACCAGGCGCTCGGCGGTCTCCAGGCAGGTCAGCCCGGTCGTCCACTCGCGCGCGTGCAGCTGGCAGGTGATGAAGACGCCGACCTTCGAGCCGTCGCGGTGCGCGCCGATGCGGTACACGCGCTGCTGGAACGGCCCGCGCTGGACGTGCCCGGGCGCGTTGAGGAAGTCCCGCAGCGCCTGCGGCTCGCTCGTGCGCGGGACGCCGGTGCCGGCGTTGCCGCGGTAGGTCGCGGCCGTGACCAGCGCGCCGGCGGCGGCGTCGGCGTTGATCGCGGCGACGACCTGGGCGGCGGTGCTGGTGACCGCGCCGTCGGCGCCGGTGCCGAGCGTGACCGTGATCGCGCGGTCGGCGACCGCCACGGTGAGCGGCGCGTTGGCGCCGGTCCCGGCGACCAGCTGGGCGGTGATCCCGTTGCCGCCCTCGTGGCCCCACGCCTTCGACGTCAGCACGACGGCCTTGGGCGCCTCGGCGGCGGCCAGGCTGCCGGTCTGGGTGGTGAACGGGCCGAGCGGGTTGCCGACCCAGCCGCCGAGCAGCGTCTGCGCCTTGCGCTGGTAGCCGGGGCTCAGGTTCGGCAGGTTGACCGCCGTGACCAGGTTCGGGAACTCGGCGGTCAGCGCGTCCATCTGCGTGCGAACCTCGGTCGGGTCCAGGTAGCGCGTGATGAAGCCCTGCTGGTAGCCCGCGACGTGCGGCGGCAGGCTGCCGCCCGGCCACTCGGTCACCTTGCTGGTGTCCGTCGCGCCCGAGCTGGCGGCCACACGGACCGTCAGCTGGTCGACCGGGATCTGCGCATCGGCGCCGGTGAGGCGGATCAGCTGGCGGTGGTACTGGTAGGTGTCCGGCGTCGTGCCGGTGTCGACGAGCCGGCCCATGGTGGTGGCCTGGCCGTACACGCCGTCCGGGCCCGCGAACGACAGCGCCTGCGACGGGCCGCTGACGACGGTGTTGTTGGTCACCGTGATGGCCTTGCTGTGGGCCTCGACGTACAGGAACGTGCCCGCGTAGTTCGTGAACCGGTGCGCGCGCTGGATCACCGTCTCGCCGCGCGGCGAGACCACCGACTTGGCCTTCGGGACGCCCTGCTGGGCGTAGTCGGCGGCGAGCGCGTCGAGCTCGCGCTGCGCGTCGCGGGCCTCGGCCGCGTCCGCGCGCGTGTTCGCGTCCTCGATCGTGCGCCCGATGCGGTAGCCGGCCGCTTCGAGCTCGGCCCGCTCGGCCGCGGTCGTGTCGATGTTGAGCTGGATCGAGCCGTCCGGCTCGACGTTCTTGTACTCCGCGAGGTCATAGCGCTCGCTGAGCTGCCCGATGTCGGTGCCCGGGTCCACGAACACCTGCACCAGCGCGGTGTCCGGCGCCGGGAGCGTGTCCGCGCCGGCGAACGCGGGCGCGCTGAGAAGCAGTGCTGCGGTGGCGGCCATGACCGTGGCCGATCGCCCTCGAACCTGCAAGAACCTTCCCCCCTCCGTGTGTTAGGAGGACGGAATGAGAGCACGGTGGGCCGGGTTTGGGCAACCCGGTCCGCGTCAGGCCGCCTCCGGCTCCTCGACGGAGTGCGAGTCGGTGAGCGTGAGCGCGCCGGCGCCCGCGACCAGGCCGACGATCACCGCGAGCACGCCGTACGTGATGCGCTCGCCCTGGAAGAACGAGGCCACGAGATCGGCGCTCCAGGTGCCGACGGGCAGCTGGGTGGTGACCAGGACGGCGATCAGCGTGCCGACCACGGCGGTGCCGATGCTGGTGCCGACCTCCTGGGCGGTGTCGTTGAGCGCCGCGCCGATCGACGTGCGGTTGCTCGGCATCGCGTCGACGAGGGCGACGGCGCAGATCGTCATGACCGTGCGCAGGCCGATCGTCATCAGCACCATCGAGACCGCGATGGCGGGGTAGCCGTGCTCGACGCCCCACGCGAGGCCCGCCAGCGCGCCGGCCAGCAGCGCGGCGCCGACCAGGCAGGCGATGCGGTGGCCGTACCGCTTCGCGAGCCACTCGGAGAGCGGGGTCGCGACGATCATGGTCACGATGATCGGCAGGTTGGCGAGGCCCGCGCGGACCGGGGTCCAGCCGTAGGCGTACTGGAAGTGGAGGATCAGGCCGAACATCACGCTGGCCATCGCGATCGCCGTGCCCGTCTGCGCGATCGCGGCGCCGCGGACGGTGCCGCTGGAGAACAGGCCGAGATCGAGCATCGGCGACGCGGTACGGCGCTCGTGGCGCACGAAGCCGACGGCGGCGGCGACGGCGCCGGCGATCGACGCGAGCGTGACCGGGGAGAGCCAGCCGTGCTCGACGCCGCTGGTCAGCGAGAAGCAGGCGAGCCCGATCGTGGCGACGCTCAGGATCGCGCCCGGCAGGTCGAGCCGGTCGCCGGTCAGGTCCTCGCGGCGGTCCGGGGCGACGCCGAGCCGGACGCCGATGCAGGCGATCAGCGCGATCGGGGCGTTGACCAGCAGCAGCCACTCCCACCGCACGTGGGCCAGCGCGGTGCCGCCGAGCAGCGGGCCGAGGATGAAGCCGGACATGCCGACGACGATCATCACGGTGATGGCGCGCATGCGCAGCGCCTTGTCGTCGAAGAGCCGGAACACGAGCGAGTTGGTGATCGGCGCCATCGCCGCGGCGGCGATGCCGAGCGCGGCGCGCAGCGCGATCAGCTCACCGGTGGTGGTGACGAAGACGACCGACAGGCTCAGCAGGCCGAACACGGCGAGTCCGATCAGGAGCACGCGCCGGCGTCCGAGGCGGTCAGCGATCGATCCGGCGGTCAGCAGCAGGCCGCCGAACGTCAGTGAATAGGCGCCGGTGACCCACTGCAGGGCGGTCGTGCCGCTCCCGAGGTCGCGGCCGATCGTCGGCAGCGCGATCGACAGCAGCGTGTTGTCGACCATCTCGACGAAGAAGGCCAGGCAGAGGGCGGCGAGCGGGATCCACGCCGCGCGGAGCGACGAGTACGTGTGCGAGGGCGGGGGAGTCAGGACTGCGGTGGTCATGCGCTCAGCTTCGGCGCCGCCGCTCGCAGTGCGGTCACACGGCGCTCGCAGTGCGCTCGCAGGCCGCGTTCGTTGCTCGCGACGCTAAGCGTCGGCGTCGATGAGCCACCGGCCGCGGACCTTGCGCAGCCGTTGGACGAAGCCGTCGTCGTAGCGCGCGCTCGCAACGTTCTTGTCCACGTCGATGTCAGCGAGACGCCGCTCGGCCGACTTGAGCTCGAAGCTGAGGATGGGCTCGTTGTCGCCGGTGGGCAGAGTCCAGGCCTCGGCGCACGTCTTGGCGTCCGGACGCAGCGACGTTCGGACGAGCTCGCGCCGGCCAGCCGCGGTGCGCAGGTCGCAGACCGCGTTCCAGTCCTCCCGCTCCTGCGCGCGAAGATCGGCAGCGATCGTGGCGCGGACGCGTTCCTTTTCGCTCGTCCCGCAACCGGCGAACGCGGCGGCGAGGACGATGGGCACGGCGACCCGCTGCGCGGTGGCGCGGGGCCTCATGCGATGTCCGTCGCCAGTCGGTGGTATGGACGTTGAGTGTACGCGCGCGGGGTACCCGATGACGGGGAATTCGCCGCTGGCCAGCGTGCTCTCAGGCGATGCCGGGCCGCCACGGCTCGTGCTCGTGCGTGAGCCAGACCAGCTCGGGGTCGAGCCCCCGCACGCGCAGCTGGCCTTCGGTCTGCGGGTCGTCGAGCTCGCCGTGCCAGACCGCGACGTCCCCGCCGACGACGATCGGACGCCCGCCGGTCTCGATGACGACCACCTGCATCCCGGGCGTGTGGCCCGGCGCGGGGACGAGCCGGAGCCCGGGGAGGAGGTCGAGCTCGCCGTCGACCGGCGTGTACTGCACGCCGGGCGCGTCGACCCACTCGCGGATGGTGTAGTCGTCCTGGTTGCGGGCGTCGTCGAGCTCGCGGCGCTGGACGTAGACCGGCTTGCCGGCGAAGAGGTGGTTGCCGCCGCAGTGGTCGAAGTGCAGGTGCGTGTTGACGAGAATGTCGATGCCGGCGAGATCGAGGTCCAGCGGCTGGAGGCGGGGATCCATGTCGGTCACCGCCGGGTGGAGCTCCGTCACGCCGGTGTCGACCAGCACGCGCGCGTCCGGATGGTCGATGAGGTGCACGTAGACCGGCATCCGGTCGTTCTCGGCGAGCAGGTCGGCGACCTGGACCGGCGTGATGGTGATCGCTTGCGGCATCAGCATTCCTCCTCGTATGGGGACAGTCGAGCGGTATGACCCGGCGAACCCCGGATACTCATCGGCGCGAGGCCCGGGAGCGGTGGTCGGTGTGAGTACGGCCGGCTTCGCCGAGTATCTCCGAGGCCGGCATCGTCGGTCTGCATATCCGCAGCATCGAGCAGCGTCGTCGTCCCGGCCACCGACTTCGGTGGTTCCGCCACTCGCCCGCGCGGGGAACCCTGACGATGTGCGAGTCCTCTGTGCCGTCGCGTTGTCGGTGCTGGCCGGCTGCGGAACCAAGCAGGCGGCGCGACCGCGCGACACCTCAACACCGACCTCCACGGTCACCGCGACGGCGAGCCCGTCGTTTCACGCGGCATCGAGCGGGCCGTGGGCGGCCCGGCCGGCGCGCCGGCGGTCACCGCTGCGATGTCCCGCGGCCAGTTCGCGCGCCGGGTGACCGAGCCGCGTGCTGGCGCTCGGTGACGGGTCCTACGCGAAGCTCTGGGGCCGGCGGCCGCGATACGCCTCGGTCGACCGGCGAGGGCATGTGTACGAGCAGGTGGAGCTGGGTGCGCGCAAGCCGAGCGACGTGCGCGCGTTCGCCTGCTGGCGCCAGGGCCGGACGGGCGCGGCGTGGACCGAGTATCGAGGCGACGGTGTCTACGCGCTGCGCGTCGCCTTGCGGCCGGACGGGGCGAGAACGGCGGACGTCGTGCGCTCAATGGACGACGACGCGGGCGTGGGCGACGTCGCGCTCGCGTTCCGGCCGGACGGAACGCTGGTCGTCGTGTACTCGGTGTTCCACGAGGTGCGCGCGGTCACGATGACCGAAGACAGTGAGCTGAGCGAGCCGGTCACGCTCGGCCCCGCCTCCGAGCGCACCGAGCTTCAGGCCGAGATCGCCAGGAGCGGGCGGACGGTGGTCGCCTGGACGACGATCGACGCCGGCGAGGAGCGCAACGAGCGTCGCCGGATCTACGCCGTCACCGGCCGCGACGGAGCGTTCGGTCCGCCGCAACTCGTCGACCGCGCTCGCCACCTCAACATCTCGGCCTCGACGCAGGTGCCGATCCGCCTCGCGGTCGCGTCCAACGGCCGCGCGGCGCTCCTGTGGGGCACCGACCGCCAGGATTCCGACGCCGACTCATTCACCGGCACCTACCTCGTCCGCACCGCCGAAGCGGCCCCGAACGGCACCTTCGGCCGCTCGCGGACGCTGGCGACCGCAGGTCTGCCGGGCGACATCGGCGTCCGCCCGAGCGGCGTCTTCTTCGCGCTGTGGACGACGGCGAACGGTTTGCGCGCGAGCACCGGCCATGGCACCGAACGCGTCGCTGAAGGCCGAACCCCGGACGTCCGCGTTTCCTTCCGCCGAGGCAAACCCCGCGTCGAGTGGCGCGGCGGCGTCGCGACACGACGATGAGGGGGTCAGACCCCGCCTCGCACCGGCGTCGCGACGCGTGGCAACGGCGCGGTCTCAAGTCAGTACGTGAACCTGGACACGGTCCGGCAGCGCGGATAGCGTCGGCGCCGTGGTCTACGCCGAGCGAGAACGGCGCAGGGAGGACGAGCGCGGCGCCCAGGTGCACCGCCCGCCCGCGCCTGCCGCCGCCGCCCTGCTCGCGCTCCAGCGCGGCGCGGGCAACCAGGCGGTCGTGCGGATGCTCGCGCGTGAACAGCTGAGCACCGGCGCCGACACCGACACGATGACGCTGTCGGACCTCAAGCAGGCGTACCTCGACGCGCTCAACTCGGGCAATCAGGCCGACTACGACATCGTCTTCGGCGTGCTTCAACGGCTCTCGACCAAGAAGCGGCTGCGTGACGACGAGGACGAGCTGCTCGAGGAGACGATCTTCTCCAAGCACAAGCTGTTCCGGGGCGTCACCTACGAGTCGGTCCAGGACGCCGCCGACTTCCTGGCCCGCAATCCCGAGGTGCGTCCCACGATGTACTCGACGACGTTCGACGACGTGTACGGAGGCGCCGTCAAGCACAAGACGGGCATCTCGAAGATCCAGTGCGACGAGACGCCGCACTCGCCGCCCGACTTCGTCTACTTCCAGTCCGGCGGCGGGCGCAAGGAGACCGACGCCACCGGCACGGTCCTCGGCTCGGGCAAACGCCCGCCCGTCTGCCACAAGGACCCGTACAACCACATGATGCGCGCGTGGCTGGACCTGATGACGGACAAGAAGTACACGGGCGTCAGACCGGGGGCGTCCGGTTACGACGACGCGCACCGGGAGCTCGCCTGGGGCGACCCCTCCAACCTGCAGCCCGGCCACAACCGCTGCAACAGCAAGACGGCGCACAAGGCCGTCGGCGGCAACTACCCGAAGTCGATCGAGACCAAGGTCCGCAACTGGGCGAAGTCGAAGAACTGGCTCTGAGCGGGCGCGCGCGCCGCGGCCGGCGATGAGTTCTCAAAGCCGGCCGAGTCCCATGCGTATGACCTCGACCGGAGACGACGGAGAACGATGACGATCGTCATCACCGCCTTTGAGCGCTCGCCCGACGGCGGCATGGGCCTGGCGCGCGACACCCGCGTTCGCTGGGCGCTGGAGGAGGTGGGCCAGCCGTACGAGGTGCGCCTCCTCTCGTTTCAGGCGAGGACGGAGCCGCCGCATCTGCGCGTGCATCCGTTCGGCCTGATCCCGACCTACGAGGAGGGCGATCTGGCCCTGTTCGAGACCGGCGCGATCGTCTTCCACATCGCCGAGCACCATGCGGGCCTGTTCCCGGACGACGCCAACGCGCGGGCGCGGGCGATCACCTGGATGTTCGCCGCGCTCAACACCGTGGAGCCGCCGATCCTCGAGCTCGTGACCGCGAAGATCCTGGAGAGCGACAGACCCTGGGCCGAAGCGCGGCTGCCGCTGGTCAAGGACCGCATTCGCGGTCGACTGGTCCAGCTCTCGGCTCGCCTGGGCGATGCCGACTGGCTCGACGGGGCGTTCAGCGCGGGCGACCTGCTGATGGTGTCGGTGCTGCTCCGGCTGCGACCCTCGGGCCTGCTGGACGAGTTCCCGGCACTGGCCGCCTACGTCGCGCGCGGCGAAGCGCGGCCCGCGTACGAGCGGGCGTTCGCCGCCCAGCGGGCGATCAACGCGCGGCGGCCGTGACCAGCGTCATGGTGCGCGGGAGGCGCAGCGAGCCGTCCGCCGCCCGGTACTCGGTGACCAAGCGGGCGAGCTCCTCGAGCACGGCGGCGCGCTCCGGCGCGGTGAGCGCCGCGTCCACCCGGCGTACGTGCCCGTTCTCGCGCGTCATCCACGCCCACAGCGCCCCGGCGTCCGCGACGTCGAGCGTCTCGGGCAGCGTCTCC
>DATMGH010000103.1:0-37901 GCA_035555675.1 Solirubrobacter sp.
GGTGGGCTGGGGATGCCGTGGTATCCGGTCAAGGACTACGGGGACTTTGTGATGAAGTTCCAGTGGCGTGACTCGGGTACGGGTTCGACGGGTAACGGTGGCGCGTTCGTGCGCTTCCCGAACCCGGCGGAAGCGGTGACCCGTTCGGCGGCCAATCGCTACCCGTGCCAGGTGGGCTCGGCGCAGGGCGATCAGGCGTGGGTGGCGATCTACTGCGGTCACGAGATCCAGATCAACGACAACCAGGCGAGCGAGCCGCAGAAGACCGGTTCGGTCTATAACTTCTCGCCGCTGAATACGACGCAGGCGAAGGTGCAGCCGCGTGGGACGTGGGTCGACTACGAGATCAAGGTGGTCGGTCAGACGTACACGATCAGCCGTAACGGTGAGGTTCTGCAGACGTTTGAGAACGCGCCGGGTAAGACGTCTTCGCGTTCGGGGGATCCGTCGACGACGGATCGTCAGTTCACGCGTGGGTACGTCGGGCTGCAGAATCACTCCAACAGCGATGTGATCGATTACCGCAATGTGCGGGTCTTGCCGCTGGACGCGGGCTCGGTCCAGGGTCCGGTGAAGGTCACCGGTGACGGTTCGCATACGGTCGAGTACCGCTCGACCGACGTCGCCGGCAACGTCGAGGCGACGAAGAAGGCGCAGTTCACGATCGGCCAGGCGAGCGGCGACAAGACGGCGCCGACGACCACGCACACGCTGGATCCGGCGCAGCCGGGGACCGGTCCGGTGAAGGTCACGTTCTCGGCCAGCGATCCGGCTGAGGCCGGGGGTGGCACGCCGGCGCCGAAGACGCTCGACGTGAGCGCGTTCGCCGATCACTGGGAGCCCAACGCGCTGACCGCGACGGTCGGTGACACGGTGCGCTGGAGCTTCCCGGCGGCCACGGCGGGCACGGTCCACGACCTGTGGATCATCAAGCCCGGCGAGTCCCCGACCAGCGACGGAACGCGGCTCGGTACGGGCATCGTGTTCCCGGACGATCCGCCGCTCACCACGGTGGTGGACAAGGCCGGCACGTACACGTTCGTGTGCAAGATCCACGGGCACGTGGGCGCGGACGGCTGGGAAGGCATGGTCGGCAAGGTGACGGTCGCCGCCGGTGGCGGCGGGTCGGTGCCGGGCTCCGGGGTGGACTACACGGAGTACCGCGTGGACTCGGGTGACTGGGTCCGCAACGCCAACTCGGCGTCGGCGAACCCGTTCGTGAGCTCGGTCACGGTCTCGGCCGTGGGCGCGCACACGGTCGAGTACCGCTCGGCCGACAAGGCCGGCAACGTCGAGACGACCAAGTCGGCGCAGTTCACGATCCAGGAGCCGCAGACGGGTGGCGGCACCGAGGTCGACAGCGAGATCACGGGCAACGTGCCGCTGGTGCTCGGGCTCACGCTCGGCGCGCCGGCGACGTTCGCGCCGTTCGTCCCGGGGGTCGCTCAGGACTACACGGCCGCCACGACGGCGACCGTGACGTCCACGGCTCGCGGTGCGGCGCTGTCGGTCGCCGACCGCAGCTCCGTGTCGACGGGTCACCTGATCAACGACGACATGGCGCTGCCGCAGCCGCTGCAGGCCAGCGGCGGTGGGGCGTTCGCCCCGATCGGGAGCGCGGCGAGCCCGCTCGTGCTCAAGACCTGGAACGCGCCCGTGGCCAGTGCCGCGGTGACGGTCCAGTTCAAGCAGCCGATCGCGGCTGACGACCTGCTGCTCGCGGGGACGTACCACAAGACGGTCACGTTCACGCTGGCGCAGACCACGCCGTAGACGAAGGTCCGCAAAGCCCCCGGTTCCCCGCGGTACGCCGCGGGGGCCGGGGGCTTTGCCCTTTCTAGAGGCGCGCCAGGAACTCGAGCAGGAGCGCGTTGACCTGCTCGGGGCGTTCCTGGTGGACCCAGTGGCCGCAGTCCGGGATGACGTGGGTACCGGTGTGCGCCGGGAGCCACTCGGCCTGGCGCTCGATCGCCTCCCCGAGCCAGAGCCGCGTGCTGTCGCGTTCGCCGGTGATGAAGACGGTCGGCTGGCGCGGGGGGTCGAAGGCGGCGAGGTCCTCCCAGTCGCGGGTGAAGTTGCGGTAGCGGTTGAGCGGGCCGGCGAACCCGTTGCGCTCGAAGCCGGCCGCGATCGCGTCGAAGTCCTCTGGCGCCCACGCGGGCAGCCGGGCGTCGGGGAGGTGCATCGGGGCGGCGAACCAGCCCGGCGTCCCGGCCGTGAGCGCGGCGTAGAACCGGCGCAGCCAGCCGCGGACGTCGGCCTCGATCTCGGCCTCGGCCACATCCGGCGTCTGGAAGTGGCCGACGTAGAAGTCGGGCGGGAACGCCGGCGGTGCGTCGCCGCGCGGCGTGTAGGGGACGCCGAGCAGCGCGACGGCGGTGAACAGGTCGGGGCGGATCTGGGCTGAGGCGGTGGCGATGGCGGAGCCCCAGTCGTCGCCGACGATCGCGGCGGTGCCGGCGCCGAGCGCGCGCAGGACAGCGACGTTGTCGGCGACGTGGGCGAGCAGACGGTACGCCTCGACGCTGCCGGGGACGAAGGAGTCGCCGTAGCCGCGGACGTCGATCGCGACCGCCCGGTAGCCGGCGGCCGCGAGCGCCGGGAGCTGGTGGCGCCAGGCCCAGGCGCCTTCCGGGAAGCCGTGGACGAGCAGCACGAGCGGCCCGTCGCCGTCGCTGAGCGCGTGGAGGTGGCCGCCGGGGACGTCGATCTTCATGCGCTCAAGGCTCGCGCCGGCGGGGCCGTCTGCCAACCTCGTTGCCGAAATGGCAATCGAGGACGTGGTGCGCGCCCGGCTGCGCCAGGCGCGCTTCGAGCGCGGGCTGACGCTCGCCGAGGTGGCCGCGCGCGCCGGGCTGACGGCATCGACCGTGAGCCGGCTGGAGACGGGCGCGAGGCGGCTCACCCTGGCGCAGGTCGAACGCCTCGCGAGCGCGCTCGACCGGTCCACCGACGCGCTGCTGGCCGCTCGCCCGGAGGCTCCCGTCCCCGCGCGCGACGGCCGCACGTGGCGGCCGGTCGGTCCCGAGCGTCCGGACGGCCCGCGCGTGTACCGCGTCCGGCTGCCGGTCGAGGACCCGGTCCGCCATCAGCACGAAGGCCACCAGTGGCTGCACGTGCTCGACGGGACCGTACGGCTGCTGGTCGGCGACGCCGCCGCGCGCACGCTGCGTGCGGGGGAGACGGCCGAGTTCTCCACCTGGGAGCCGCACGCGCTCGTCGCCGTCGAGCGGCCGGCGGAGGTACTGATCGTCTTCCGCGCCGAGGTGGCGTTATCCTGTCGTACATAGGCGACGCATCGCCGTCAAGGACCACAAACACGTCGGAGGGTTGACGGATGGCGGTCTTGGGAGAGACCGAGCGCCAGGCTCTCGAGTCCGTGGACGCCGGGATCGCCGGTATGCAGCGCACAGTGGAGCACGCGGCGATGGCGGACGCTCTGGACGCCGAGATCCTCACTCGCCTCGCTGCCACGTTCAAGGACATCGCCGGCCGGGTCAACGAGACCTTCCCGCCAGAGATCGACTCGCCCACGCTCAACGAGCTGCGATGGCGCATGGTGAAGGTACTCACGCAGAGCTTCGACGCCGAGCCGACGCTCGACGACGCCGACGCGATGCTGCTCGAGCTCGAGGCGATCCGCCACATCGTTCGCGATCTGCTGGACGAACAGCCGCCCATCGAGCTGCGCGACGCGGCGAAGGTGATCGCGCTGCTCCAGGAGTGGTTGCCGGGCGTCCCGCAGGCGCAGCTGGCCGAGCTGCTCGGTCAGTCGACGCGGACGCTGCAGCGGCTGGCCCACGCGGAGCGCGGGAAGACGGCGAGCGACCGCGTCCAGATCGTCGCGCGCCTGGTGGCGATCCTCCGTCACGGCTGGACGCCCCGTGGGGTGATGATGTGGTTCGAGCGGCCGCGACGGGAGCTCGGCGGCCGCGCACCCGCGGAGCTGCTCGACGATGCGGCCCGCGAGGGGGACCTGATCCGGATCGCGCGCGCGGGACGAGTCCAAGGTGCCGCCTGAGACAGCGCAGACGGCCCTCATCCCGGTCACGGACGGCAGCACGTTCACGGCGTTTCGCTACTCGGGCTACGACGTGCCGTTCTGGGACCGTGAGAACACGCGTCCGGGACGCTGGAACCACGCTCGCGGAGGGTGGACGCAGTACTGGTCGCTCTGCCCCGAGGCCAGTTGGGCCGAGCTGCTCCGCTACGAGGAGATCAGCACCGAGGCCGAGCTGGACGAGGTCCGCATGCCGCTGTGGGTGTGTCGCATCCCGAAGCTGCGGCTCGTCGACCTGACCGTTCCCGAGAACCGCGCGGCGTGGGGGCTCACCGAGGAGGACCTCGTCGCCGACGACTGGTCGGCCGCCCAGGCCGCCGGTGTGCGGCTGCGCGAGGCGGGAGTCCCCGGGATCGTGGTTCCTTCGGCTGCGCTCCCAGGGCATCGCAACGTCACGCTCTTCGGCCGCCGCCGGGCGATCGACTGGCACACGAAGACCACGCTCGCGTCCACCCTTCCCGCGACGCGGGTCGCGATCGGACGTCCGCCGCCGGGGCTCATTCCGGACGTCTGCCGTCTCGGGCCCGGGCACTCCAGCCAGCAGCAGCTGGACCTGGACGCCCAGTAGTGCTCTGGTAGGTGGGGGGAGGGGTTGTGGAGCGCGCGGTCGGTGAGAGCGGCGGGGGGTGTGGCCGCTAGGTCGCCTGTCAGGCGAGTTTCCGGACACACCCCCACCAACGCGCCAACTCGAACCTGATCGGTACGGGCCAGCCAGCACGACGGACGGCCGACACCGCTCACCCACCCTCTCCGGTGCCCGTACCTCGACGGTATCCCGAGACCCGGCCCCGAACACGCACGGCCAAACACCACGCCGACCGCGGCCAGACCCGACCAGGCCCAGGCACCGCACCCGCCTCCCCCTCGGTGCTGGCCGTTCAAGCCACCCCCGCGAACGCGGGTGACACCACCGACCAGAGCACGACTAGACCGACGGCGCCGCCTGCAGCCGGCTCTCCATCCGCTGCAGCGCCGCGATCCGCTTCTGGATCGGCGGGTGCGTGGCGAACAGCGCCATCAGCGCGCTCTTGTGCCGGGCGGGCACGATGAAGAACGCGTTCATGCTCGCCGCCGTGCGCAGGTCGCGCTGCGGGATGCGCTCCATCGTGCCGCTGATCTTCAGCAGCGCCGAGCTGAGCGCGCTCGGCGAGCCGGTGATGATCGCGGAGCCGCGGTCGGCAGCGTACTCGCGGTAGCGCGACAGCGCCCGCAGCAGCAGGAACGAGATGGCGTAGACGGCGACCGAGGCGAGCAGGACCACGGCGAACGTCGACTGCTGGTTGCGCCCGCGCCCGCCGCCGCCGAAGAAGACGCCGAAGCGCACCAGGACGGCCGCGATCGAGGCGAAGAAGCTGGCGATCGTCATCACCATCACGTCGCGGTTGATGACGTGCGTCAGCTCGTGCGCGAGCACGCCTTCGAGCTCGGACTCCGAGAGCAGCCCCAGCAGGCCGGTGGTCGCGCAGATCGTCGCCGTCTTGCGCGAGCGACCGAGCGCGAACGCGTTCGGCATCGGCGCGTCCACGAGCGCCAGCCGCGGCATCGGCACGTCGGCCTGCACGCACAGGCGCTGCACGAGCGCGTGCAGCCGCGGCGCCTCCTCGGGCGACACCTGGCGTGCGCCCATCGCCGCCAGCGCGATCCGGTCGGACGCGAACAGCTGCAGCCCGAAGAACAGCGCGGCGATCACGATCACGGTGGTCATGCGCGCCCCGGCGCTGAGGGCGACGGCGATCAGCACGACGTAGGCCAGACCCAACAAGAACAGCGTCAGCAGCATGCGCGCCTGGAGCCCGCGGTCGTGCCCGAAGTCTTCGCGCGTCCTCGTCATGGGTCCAGCTTGGTCGGCCGGTCGGTGGGGGAGCAGCCGCCGATCGATCGTCCCATGGGATGGTCATCGCATCAACCGATCGCCTGACGTCGCCCGCGCGGCGCGCTCGTCAGCGCGCCGACCAGAGCAGTGAACCCTGAACGGTCGACCAGTGAACGGCGCGCGAGGCCGGCATAGGTTCGCGGCGGTCGTCATGAACACGCACCTCGGGGGATCGTGATGAAGCGCTGGTGGGCGCTGATGGGCGCCGGGCTCGGGCTGTTGATCCTGGTCGCCGCCGTCTCGGGGGACCCGAAGCCGGCGGAGAGCGAGCCGGCGGCGCCGGCCAAGGAATCGCCGGCGGCGCCCACGTCGACCGCGACCCCACAGCAGGACGCGCGTGCCGAAGCGCGGCGGCTCGCGAAGCGAGGCCGCTACGCCCAGGCCGCCGCTGCGCTCGCCGCCGCCAGGCTTCCTGAGGAGGCCGACAAGGTCCGCAGGCGCGGCGCGCGCAGCCTCTACCGGTCCGCCCAGCGCGCGCTGGCGCGCGGCGGCTACGCGAACGCCAAGCGGCTCGCGGCGGCGTCGCGCCGCCTGCACAAGACCGCGGCCGCGGCCACGGTGATCAGCAGCGCGAACGCCGAGATCGCGAAGGCCAAGGCCGCCGCGCGCGAACGCCGGCGGCTCGCCCGGATCGCGAAGGACCAGCGCACGTGCACGACCGCCGAGAAGCGCACCGTCCGCGACGGCGGGGCGACGCCGCCGGGCTGCGCGACCTACGCCGCCGACCGCGCGGCGAAACGGGCCGAGCGAGAGGCCGCGGCCGAGCGAGAGGCCGCCGCCGAGCCCAGCGACGGCGGCTGCGATCCCAACTACGCCGGCGCCTGCCTGAAGCCCGACTCGCCCGACTACGACTGCGCGGGCGGCAGCGGCGACGGTCCCGACTACACCGGCCCCGTGCAGGTCGTCGGCACCGACCACTACGGGCTCGACCGCGACGGCGACGGGGCCGCCTGCGAAGGCTGACCCGCGTCAGCCGACGGCGAGCAGGCTGACGGCCGCGGCGGCGAGCCCGAGCCCGGCGAGCTGCGCGCGCCCCATGCGCTCGCCCAGGAACGCCCGTGCCAGAAGCACCGTGCTCGCCGGGTAGAGCGCCGTGATCACCGCCACGATCGCCAGATCGCCGCTGCGCACCGCGAGCAGGAACGCGAAGTTCGCCAGCGAGTCGAGGGCGCCCGCGGCGACCGCGGCCGAAGTGCTCGGGCGGGCCGAGCCGAGCTGCGCGCGCAGCGCGACCGCCGCCCCGACCACGACCGCCGACGACACCGCCCGCCCGACCAGCAGCGCCGCGAGGCCGCTGTCGTCCGGCGCCCGGTCCAAGCAGATCAGCTGCACCGCGATCGCCGTGCCCGCGCCGACGGCGAGCACCAGCGCGCCTCGGCTCACGCGAGCGCCGTCGCCGCCGTCCGTCCCACCGCTCACGATCGCGATCGCCACCAGCGCCAGCGTCATGCCGACCACCGCCAGCACGCCCAGTCGCTCGCCACTGAGCAGGCCGACTGCGACCGGAAGCGCCGCGGAGACGAGCGCGGTGATCGGCGAGAGCACGCTCATCGGGCCGATCGCCAGCGTCCGGTACAGGAGCGCGAACCCCGCCGCCGACGCGAGCCCGGACGCCGCGCCCCACCACAGCGCGCCCGCCGCGAAGTCGGCCCCGACCGCCGGCCAGATGAGCACCTCGACCAGCAGGCTGACCGGCGCGGCGATCACGACGACCCGCAGCACGTGGGCGCCGCGCGACGCGACACCGCCGAGGAAGTCGGCGGAGCCGTACGCGAGCGAGCTGGCGAGGGCGAGCAGCAGTGCGGTCATTTCAACGACCGCATCGTACAATCAACTGACCGCAGCTCATGAACGAGGCCGCGCTCGACATCATCGCGCACAACGTCCGCGCCGCCCGCGCCGCCGCCGGCCTGTCGCTGGACGCCCTGGCCGCCCGCGCCGACGTCAGCAAGGGTGCGGTCGTCGCGCTGGAAGGCGCCCGCGGCAACCCGAACCTGGCGACCCTGGTGCGCGTCGCCGACGCGCTCGGCCGCTCGATGTCCTCGCTGATGGAGGACACCCGCGACGAGCGGGTCCTGCTCGCCGACGCGGCGCAGATCGCCCCGCTGTGGACCGGCCCGCAGGGCGGCACCGTGCAGCTGCTGCTCACCAACCCGCGCCCCGCGCCCGTCGAGGTCTGGCGCTGGCGCCTGCACCCGGGCGAGCGCTACGAGAGCAGCGCGCACCCCGCGGGCATCACCGAGACGCTGACCGTCGTGCGCGGCCACGCGCGCCTGGAGCTCGACGCCGCCGCGCACGCGCTCGGCGCCGGCATGACGATCGCGTTCGCCGCCGACGTGCCGCACGCGTACGAGGGTGCCGGCCGCGGCGCGTGCGAGCTGATCATGACCGTCCACCTCCCGCTGGAGCACCGCAATGGCTGACTTCGACGTCCACGTCGACCCCGCCGTCCACGCCGCGCACCCGGACTACACCGCGGTCGTGCTCGTCGCCGAGGGCCTGCGGAACGGCCCGACCGACGCCGCCGGCGACGCCGAGCTCGCCGCGGCCGAGCGGCACCTGCGCGCACGAGACCTCGAGCGCGCCGCCGACCACCCGCACATCGCGGCGTGGCGCGCCGCGTTCAGCGCGTTCGGCGCCAAGCCGAGCCGCTATCCGAGCTCGGCCGAGGCGCTCATGACCCGCGTCCTCAAGGGGCAGACCCTGCCGCGGATCAACGTGCTCGTCGACCTCTACAACGCGGTCAGCGTCCGCCACGTCATCCCGCTCGGCGGCGAGGACGCGGATCGGCTGGAGGGCGCGCTGCGGCTGACGATCACCGAGGGCGGCGAGCCGTTCGACCCGCGCGGGGACGGCGCCGACGTCGAGCACCTGGCGGCCGGCGAGATCGTCTGGCGCGACGACCGCGGCGTGACGTGCCGGCGCTGGAACTGGCGTCAGGGCCGGCGCACGCAGCTGACGGACGACTCGACGCACGCGTTCTTCGTCTTCGACCGGCTCGGCGCGCTCGGTCGCGAGCAGCTCGACGCCGCGGTCGACGACCTGTCCGCGCTGCTGCGCGACCGCTGGCCGGACTGCCGCCTCGAGCGCGTCACGGGCTAGCGCCGAGCGCGCTCGGCCGCGGCGTTCGCCGCCGACCTGGAGGACACGCCGATCGCGGCGTAGACTCGGCCTCATGGCCAAGAAGCAGCGCTGGAGCGACCTGCCGCCGTCGCGGCGCGTCGCGGTCGTGATCGCCGGGACGATCCAGGTGAGCCTGCAGATCGCCGCGCTCGTGGACATCCGGCGGCGGCCGGCCGAGCAGATCAAGGGCCGCAAGGCGACCTGGGTCGCGCTCTCGTTCGTGAACACGCTCGGGCCGCTGGCCTACTTCAAGTTCGGCCGCCGGCGCTAGGTCGCTGCGCTCCGCGCGGCGCGAGTGGTCGATTTCTGGCGCTATCGGCCGCAACGAGACCCCTCGTTGCACCGATCGACCCGGTCAGGCGAGCCGGCCGGTCAGCGTCGACGGCGCCCGCACGAGCTGGATCGCGGCCGCGCCCAGCACTTCCGCGCGGTCGCCGAGCTGGCTTGCGATCACGCGCACGGTGCCCACGGCCGGCGCCACCGCGGCCTCCTGGATCGCGGTTCGGATCGGGTTGAGCAAAAGGTCCCCGGCCTGGGCCAGGTCGCCGCCCACGATGACGAGGCCCGGATTGAGCAGGTTGACCGTCGCCGCGAGCGCCCGGCCGACCGCGCGGCCGGCGTCCACGATCGCCCGCTGCACCCCGCGGTCGCCGGACGCGGCCAGCTCGAACAGACGCTCGACCGGCATCGGCTCGCCGCGGCTGCGCTCGAGCAGCGCGGACACGGCGAGCGGGCTCGCGACCGTCTCCAGGCAGCCGCGGTTGCCGCACCGGCAGATCAGCCCGTCGTCGACCACGGTGACGTGCCCGATCTCGCCCGCGACGCCGGCGACGCCGCGGTACGGAAGGCCGCGCATGATCAGACCGAGTCCGATCCCGGCCGACAGCCGCAGGTAGACCATGTCGTCGACGCCGCGGCCGCCGCCGAAGATGTGCTCGGCCAGCGCGCCCGCGTTGGCGTCGTTCTCGACGCGCACCGGCATCCCGAGCCGCGCCTGCAGCTCGGCGGCCGGGGCGACGCCGGCCCAGCCGTCGAGGATGCCGTCCACGTGCACCGCGTCGGTGACCGGGTCGACGGGCACGGCCAATCCGACGCCCGCGCCGAGCACGCGGGTGCGGTCGACGCCCGCGTCGAGCAGCGCCTCGTCGGTCAGCCGCCGCGCGACGTCGAACGCGCGGAACGGGTCCGAGCCGACGCCGCTGCGCGCCGACCGCTCGGTGACGATCCGGCCGCGGAGGTCGCAGACGGCGGCGCGGACGTGGGCGTGCCCGAGATCGAGTCCCACCGCGTACGCCGCCGACGGCGTGAGCGACACCTGCAGCGGCGGGCGGCCGATGGCCCGCGACGCGCGCTGCGCGACGCCGCCGTCGGCGTGCTGCTGCACGATCCCCGCGTCCTCGAGCTCCGACAGGACGGTGGTGATCGTCGCCCGTGACAGCCCGAGCGCCGC
The DNA here is from genome assembly GCA_035555675.1 of Solirubrobacter sp. GTDB lineage: Bacteria > Actinomycetota > Thermoleophilia > Solirubrobacterales > Solirubrobacteraceae > Solirubrobacter. Next base: position 10,507 of record DATMGH010000103.1, read on the forward strand.
ACCGAGCTCCGAGCGGCTCCGGGACGGATGCCGCAGCAGCATCTCGACCACCCGCAGCCGATTGAGCTCGCGCGTGGTGGACACCGCCGTCACATCGCTCATCGCGCCCACATCCCCGACCCTACACGACGAGAACAGGATTTCTTCATCTTTCGCGGTTTGTGCAGAAGCCACGCGTTCTGGTGCGACGTTTTGCGAACCCGTCGCGCGGAACGGTGAACCCAATATGAGAATTCCACCGCCCGCACCCGCCAGTTCGGCGAAATACGCGGAAGAAGACGGCGAAAGTCGTCGACTTTTGCCGTAACACGCACTTGCTTTGTTCTGACTTCTGTTGATAGAAGTCGGGGCAGGCGGTCTGTCCGGGAGGCCGCTGAGACAGGGGGAGAACGCGCATCTCCAGGGGTGCGCGCTCCTGCATGGACAGATCCCGAAGAGAGGGCGTTTATGCAGCAACTGAAGGACCGGCGGTTCGCACGCGGGGTGCGCCCGCGCTGGCGGACGGCCGCGCTGGCCGCGACACTGGCCGCGCTGCCGCTCGCCGCCGCCGACACGGCCGCCGCCAAGGCGGATCCGTACAGCGTGCTGGTGTTCACCAAGAACGCGACCGTGGGCGCGGCCGAGGGTGTCGCCGCCCTGCAGGCCGCCGCACCCGCGGACGCGACGTTCGACGTCACCGCGGACGCCAGCACGTTCACCGACACGGGCCTCGCCCCGTACAAGGCGGTCGTGTTCCTCAACACGACCGGCGATGTCCTGAACGCGGCGCAGGAGGCGGCGTTCGAGAAGTACTTCCGTTCCGGCGGCGGCTTCCTGGGCATCGGCGCCGCGATCACCACCGAGCCCAGCTCGAGCTTCTTCACCGACATTCTCGGCACGCGCGCGAGCGGCGAGCCGACGACCGCGCAGCAGGCGACGGTCAAGGTCGCCGACCGCGGCCACGCCGCCGGCGGCAAGGCGCTGCCCGAGTACTACCACCGCAGCGACCGCTGGTTCAACTTCGCCGACAACGTCCGTGGCTTCTCGCACGTGATCGCGACCGTCGACGAAAACACGTACACCGGCGGCAACACGAAGGCGCTCGCCACGCCGCTGACCAACGACCACCCGGTCGTCTGGTGCAAGGACTACCAGGGCGGGCGCAGCTTCTACACGGCGCTGGGCAACACCGCCGAGGGCTTCGCCGACCCCGACTTCCGCAAGCACCTGGGCGGCGCCGTCCAGTGGGCGGCCGGCAAGGCGGACCCGGTCTACAGCGACTGCGGCGCGACCGTGCTCGCCAACTACCAGCAGACCAAGATCTCGGCCCCGCCGAACCTCAACGAGCCGATCGGCTTCGACCAGCTGCCGGACGGCCGCATCCTGCAGACCGCGCGCGGCGGCCAGCTGCGCCTGCACGACCCGGCCAAGGGCACGTCGACCGTGATCGCCACGATCCCGGTCTACACCAACTCCGAGGACGGCCTGTACGGCCCGGCGATCGACAACGACTTCGCCACCAACAAGTGGGTGTACCTGTACTACGCGCCGCCGACCGTCCGCATCCGCAAGTGCGACGGGACGATGGCCGACGTCACGACGCCGACCGGCTCGGCGCCGACCGTCGCCGCCGACCCGTGCGTCTGGCAGGACACGTGGGCGGGCTACTTCCAGCTCTCGCGCTTCAAGTTCGTCGACGGTGAGAACCCGACGATCGACCTCGAGTCCGAGCAGAAGATCATGCAGGTCGCCAACAACCGCGGGGCGTGCTGCCACGTGGCCGGCGACATCGACTTCGACAAGCACAACAACCTGTGGCTGGTGACCGGCGACGACACGCCGGCCGGCGGCGGCAACTCGGGCGGCTTCGGGCCCTTCAACGACCAGAAGACCAACGAGACGCAGACGCTGCGGATCACCAACGCGACCGGCGGCACGTTCACGCTGACGTTCAACGGCCAGACGACCGCCGCGCTCGCCCACAACGCGACCGCGGCGCAGATCCAGGCCGCGCTCGAGGCGCTGAGCAACATCGACCCGGGCGACATCGCCGTGACCGGGGGGCCGATCAACTCGGCCAACGTGTCGGTCAACTTCCGTGGCGCGTTCGCGGAGACCAACGTCAACCAGATCACCGGTGACACGGCGGCGCTCGAGGGCACCGGCGCGACGCTCGCGGCGACCACCGCGGCCAACTCGGAGGGCGGCCTGTTCACCGCGCCGTTCGTCGACGCCCGCCGCTCCGCGCAGAACACCAACGACCTGCGCGGCAAGGTGCTGCGCATCTCGGTCCAGAACGACGGGTCGTACACGATCCCGGCCGGCAACCTGTTCACGCTCGGGCAGGCCAAGACGCGGCCCGAGATCTACGCGATGGGCTTCCGCAACCCGTTCCGGATCCAGGTCGACTCCAACGACGTCGCGTACGTGACCGACTACTCGCCGGACTCCAACGTGCCGCAGGACTTCCGCGGCCCGGCGGGCACCGGCCGCGTGGAGATCGTGCGCAAGCCGTCCAACTACGGCTGGCCGCTGTGCTACTCGCCGGACCTGCCGTACTACCGCTGGAACTTCAACACCAGCACGCCGCTCGACGCCACGCCGACGCCGCACGAGTGCAACAACCCCGACCGCGGGCCGCAGAACAGCTCGCGCTGGGTCCGCGACGGCGGGCCGACGGTCGAGCCCGGCCTCGAGTACGGGCCGCCGATCGCCCGGCCGGACCTCTGGTACTCGTTCCGTGACAACACGCCGGGCACGCTCCAGGGCACGCCCTGCTTCGCGTACTACAACGGCTCCGGCGGGACCTGCCCGCAGCTGTTCCCGGAGCTGTTCACGGGCGGCGTCGCGCCGCACGGGGCGACGAAGTACGAGTACGACCCCGCCAACCCGAACCCCAACAAGCTCCCGCCGTACTACGACGACGCGGTCTTCCTCGGTGAGTTCGGCCAGGACACGTTGCGCGAAGTCCGCCTGGACGCCGACGACAAGGTGTTCAAGATCAACCGGCTGCTCGACTGCGGGCCGGTCCAGAACAACCGCACCCAGCCGTTCGAGTGCGACAACCCGATGGACATGCAGTTCGGCGCCGACGGGGCGTTCTACCTGCTCACCTACGGCGACGGGTTCTTCAACGCCAACGCCGACGCCGGCCTGTACAAGTGGGAGTACGTCAAGGGCCAGCGCGCCCCGAGCGCGGTGCTCAACGCCGACCGCACGGACGGCCCGGCGCCGCTGACGGTCCGCTTCTCCTCGGAGGGCACCACCGACCCGGACCCGGGCGACGCGCTCACCTACGCGTGGGACTTCGACGGCGACGGCACGGTCGACTCGACCGCGGAGAACGCCACCCACACCTACACCGCGACCGGCGTCTACACGGCGAAGCTGACCGTGACCGACTCCAGCGGCAAGCAGGACATCAAGTCGACCGTGATCACCGTCGGCAACACCGCGCCGACGATCAAGATCGAGGTGCCCACCGACGGCGACTTCTTCGAGTGGGGCCAGAAGATCCCGTACCGCGTCACGGTCACCGACCCTGAGGACGGGACGATCGACTGCGCCAAGGTCAAGGTGACGTTCGTGCTCGTGCACGATCAGCACGGCCACGGCGAGGACGAGCGGCTCGGCTGCAGCGGCACGCTGGAGACGGTCGCCGACGACGCGTCGCACGGCGGCTACATCGCCGGCGGCATCAGCGCGTCCTACACTGACACCGGCGGGGCGGGCGGCACGCCGGCGCTGACCACGGTCGAGCAGAACGTGGTGCAGATCAAGCGCCAGCAGGTCGAGTACGTCCAGGAGGAGTCCGGGACGTCGCTCGCCAACGTGCCGGCGGGCGAGACCGATCCGTTCGGCGGGCAGGTCCGCGGCAGCCTCGACAACGGGGACTGGATCGCGCTCAACGGCCGGTACACCCTCGCCAACATGGACAAGCAGATCACGTTCCGCTACGCGGGCGGGTCGGCCGCCAACCCGGCCGGCTCCGACCGGGCGGCGATCGAGATCCGGACCGGCTCGGCGACCGGCCCGATCGTCAAGACGGTGACCCTGAAGTCCACGGGCACCAACAACAACACGTACACGAGCCAGACGTTCGACCTCGACTTCGAGGGCTCGCAGCGGCTGTACTTCGTGTTCCGCGCGATCGACGCGCCCGGCGCGCCGGCCAGCGGCTTCGGCAACCTGAACTGGATCGAGTTCGGCGGGGAGGGCGTCACGCTCCCGCCGGAGTCGTCCACGTCCGTGGAGGGCACGGTCGGGGGTACGGTGCCGGCGACGCTCGGTCTCACGCTCGGCGCGCCGGCGACGTTCGGGGCGTTCACCCCGGGCGAGTCGCGCGACTACACCGCGTCCACGACGGCCGACGTCCTGTCGACCGCCGGTGACGCGGCGCTCACGGTGTCCGACCCCGGGCACCTGAGCAACGGGGCGTTCTCGCTGCCCGAGCCGCTGCAGGTGGCGTTCTCGAAGTCGACCTGGGACGCACCCGTGTCCCACGAGTCGGTGGACGTGACGTTCAAGCAGCACATCGGCGCGAACGACGCGCTGCGGACCGGCACCTACAGCCGGACGCTGACCTTCACGTTGTCGACCACGACACCGTGACCGATCGGGGCGGCGCGCGCTGCGGCGCGCGCCGCCCCCGTTTCAAATGCAGTTCACCCGCAAGGAGGGTCAATGAAGGGAATCACTCGGCGCGCGCGAGCGTGTGCCGTGGCCGCCGCGGCGGGCGCCGTCGCGCTCGCCGGTGCCGCGAGCGCGCAGGCGCAGCGTCCCGCGTCGGTCGGCGATGGTGTGCCGACCGGCCAGATGGGCGTGCAGATGTTCAACTACGGCAGCTACATCTCCAACGGGTCCAGCACCGGCACGCCCAACCCGATCACGAGCGTCTCGACGGCGTGCCTGACGTCGACGACGACGGCCTGCCGCCGGGAGCGCCTCGAGGCGCTGTTCGCGTTCCTGCAGCGCAAGGGCCTGACCAACATCGAGCTGTTCTCGCACGCGACCTTCCCGGCGCAGAACGACATCCCGGGTCTGATCGAGTACCGGCAGCTGCTGGACAAGTACGGCCTGCACGCGGGCGGCTGGCACGGCACCGTGACCGACGTCGGCCCGGCCTGGACCGAGCGCGTCGCCGCGGCCAAGATCCTCGGCGCTGACTTCATCGGCTCCGGCGGCACGGCGTCCCCGGGCGTCGGCACCTACCAGAACACGCTGCTGACCGCGCAGGCGCTCAACCGGCTCGGCAAGGAGTCGGTCGAGGCCGGCGTCGGCCCGGTCTACATCCACAACCACACGGGCGAGTTCGACGCGCGCTACGTCGACGACGGCGTGCTGAAGTCCGCGTGGCAGATCCTCATGGACCGCACCGACCCGCGCTACGTGGCGGCGGAGATCGACGTGTTCTGGGCGCAGGACGCGTTCAACGACGTGACCGGCACCGCCAGCGCGACGCTGATCAACGGCAACCCGACGCGCGTCCAGCTGCTGCACATGAAGGACGGCATCAACGTGGAGGGCCAGCCGGCGCCGGACAACTCGCGCTCGGGCTCGCCGCGCGCGTTCGGCACGGGCGAGATCGACTTCCGCCCGGTCCTGACCGCGGCCAAGAACCGCGTCCGCTACTACCACCAGGAGCATGACGGCGGCACGATCGCCGATGCCGACGTCAGCTTCACCAACCTCAAGGGCGTCGGGCCGGCCGTGGTCGGCACCGTCCTCGGCCTGCCGCCGACGTTCCCGTCGGTCGCGGCCGGCACCCCGGCGGCGGAGAACGCCGTCTCGGTGACCCTGCAGAACACCGGCGACGCGCCGCTGACCATCACGGGGCTCTCGATCGGGTCCGACACCGGCGACGCCGGCGACTTCTCGATCGTCAGCCAGACCTGCACGACCGCTGGTGCGCTCGCGCCCGGCCAGCTGCTCGCGACGCCGCCGGTGCCGCGCGGCGCGTGCACGGTCCGGATCGGCTTCAAGCCGACCCGCACGAACTACCGCTCGGTGGCGCGCCTGCAGATCACGTCCAACTCCGACGACGCGACGGAGCGGGTCCTGCTGACCGGCCAGAGCACGGCCGACGTGATCGGCACCGTCGGCGGCGACGTGGCCTCCACGCTGGCGCTCTCGCTCGGCTCGGGCACGGCGAGCTTCGGCTCGTTCCTCCCGGCCACGGCGCGCACGTACGACACGGCGATCGGCGCCTCGGTCGTCAGCACCGCCGGCAGCGCGACGCTCTCGGTCACCGACCCGAGCGGGACGGCGACCGGCCGTCTGGTCAACGGCACGTTCTCGCTGCCGACCCCGCTGCAGGTCCGGGCGGCCAACGCGGCCAACCCGAGCCCGGCGTACGCCTCGCTGAGCACGACCGCCGGCACGCCGGTGGAGCTGCTCGGCCTCAGCACGCCGACCGCGGGTGCGGAGGACGTCACGATCGGGCTGCGTCAGTCGATCGGCGCCTCCGACATGCTGCGGACGGGTCGCTACAGCAAGAGCCTCACGTTCACGCTGTCGACGACCACGCCGTAACACCATCATGAGGGCGCCGGCGGCCTCGGCCGCCGGCGCCCCGTGGTTTCACCAGGAGAACCGATGCACAAGTGGGTCACAACGATCGCGCTGGCCGCGCTGATCGCGGGCTGTGGAGACAAGGCGGCGACGTCCGACCCCACGCCGGCGCCGCGCGCGACCGGGCTCGAGGGCTACTCGAAGGGCGTCCGCGACTACTACGTCTCGCTCGCTCCCGCGCCGCCCGACGACGAGCACGCCGCGATCGAGGCCGAGTACCACCAGCCGCCGAAGCCGGCCGAAGCGCCGCTCGGCGGGACGATCACGCTCACTGGCACGAACATCGGCGTGCGCCTGCGCGCGACGGTCAAGCGGGTCGAGCCCGTCGGCGATCACACCGCGGTCCAGCTCGCGCTGGAGAACACCGGGATCACGGTCTATGAGGGCCCGCTGCGGGAGGCGACGCTGACCCACGAGGACGACGGCTGGGTGGCGGTCGACCCGCGCGCGCACGCGGAGTGCTCGAACGGCCTCGACCAGGAGACGGTGCGCATCGACGTCGGCGAGACGCTCGACGGCTGCCTGCTGTTCCCGCAGACGGACGGCGAGCCGACGCGGCTGCAGCTCGCGCTGGAGATCGTCCCGGCCGCCGCCGGCGGCATCTGGAACCTGCGCTAGAACGCGAAGACCGCGGCCAGGATCGCGGCGCCGAGCACGGTCCAGGCGACGTAGTCGCCCGGCCGGCCGTTGTGCAGCCGCCGCAGCGCCTGGACCGGCGCCGGTGCGTGCCGTCCGCGCCAGAGGCCGACCGCGGCGACGGCCAGCGCGAGCGCGAGCGAGCCGGCGGCGTACAGGTACGCGGTCGCGCCCGGCGGGGCGAGCTCGACCGGCGCCACGTGCGGCGCGCGGCCCCCGAGCACCGCGGCGGCGTAGCCGTGCCGGTCGGTGAACACGGCGGCGGCCCGGCCCGCGGCGGTGCGCAGTCCGGGGACGAGGCCCCAGGCGACGCCCGCGGCCATCAGCGCGCCGGCCAGGACGGGCAGCAGTCCGGCGCCGCCGCGCTCGCTCTCGCGCGCGGTCTCGTCGCGCGGCTCCTCGCCCGCCGGATCGTGCGGCGGAGGCGCGCCGAGCCCCCAGAAGACCTGGGCGGCGACGCGCAGCAGCGTCCCGCCGACGACGCCGGTGACGACCAGCAGCGCGGCCGGGAGCCACGGGTACCCGGCGGCCAGCGCGGCGTCCTCGAGCACGGCCTTGGCGAGGAACGGCCCGGACGGCGGCAGCGACGCGATCGCCAGCGCCCCGACCACGAACACCACGCCGACGCCGCGCGGGCCGCGGCCGTGCAGGTCGGCCGCCTCGACGTCGCCGAAGCGCTGGCGGAGGATCGCCACGCACGCGAACAGCCCCGCCTTGACGAGCCCGTCGCCCACGACCCACAGCGCCGTGCCCGCGACACCGCCGGCCGTGGTCAGCCCGAGCCCGGTCAGGAACAGGCCGACCTGGGCGATCGTGGCGAACGCCAGCATCCGCTTGAGGTGATGCTGCACGGCGCACATCACCGCCCCGACCACGGCGGTCAGCAGGCCCGCGACGAGCAGGACGGCGCGGACGTCGAGCGCGCCGTCGAAGACCGTCCAGTAGACGCGCGCCAGCCCGTAGAGCCCGAGCTCGGAGAACGCGCCCGCGAGCAGGATGCAGACCGGCGTCGGCGCGACCGCGTACGCGTCCGCGGTCCACAGGTGAAACGGGACGACCGCGGCCTTCACCAGCAGCCCGCAGGCCAGCAGCGCGAACGCGACCCGCACCGGCGTGGCGGGATCCGGCCCGACCGCCCGGCCGATCTGCGCGAGGTTCAGCGCGCCGGTGTGCCCGTACAGCAGCGCGATCCCGAACAGCAGCAGGATCGAGCCGACCGTGTTGGTCACCGCGAACGTCAGCGCGCCCTCGAGCGCCGCGCGCCGGCGCACCTCGTAGGCGACCAGGACGTACGCGGCGACGCCCATCAGCTCGAAGAAGACGAACAGGTTGAAGAGATCGCCCGTGAGGCAGAAGCCGATCATCGCGCCGATGAACACGAGCATCAGCGCGTCGAACGCCAGGCTCTCGACCACGATCGTGCGCGCGGCGACGGCCAGCGCCACCACGCCCAGCACGGCGACGAACAGCGCCAGGCCGCCGCCGATGCCGTCGATCGCGAACACCACCCCGACGCGCGGCGCCCACCCGCCGAAGACGAAGTCCAGCCGCGGGCCCGGCCGCGCCAGCGTCACCGCCAGCAGGGCGGCCGTGGCCGCCATCACGACCACCGGGGTCCAGCCCGCGCGCCGGCGGGTGAACGGCGCCAGCGCGGCGAGCGCGCACGCCGCGCCGAGCGGCACGAACACCGACAGCACGGCCGTGGTCATGTCAGCCGCGCAGCTCGCCCAGCCGGTCGGGATCGGCCGTGCCGAAGCGCCGGTGCGCCTGCACCGCGAGCGCGAGCAGCACCGCGGTGACCGTCGCCTCCACGACGACGTCGGTCAGCGTCAGCGCCTGCACGACCGGGTCCACGACCGGCGTGCCGGGCGGGATGTCGAAGAAGATCGGCGCCCGGCCGGGCGTGCGGTAGCCGATCGCGAGCAGCAGCACGTACGTCGACGCCTGCGCGACGGCCAGGCAGAGGACGAGGTGCACGAGATGACGGCTGGTGACGACCCCGTAGACGCCGACCGCCAGCAGCCAGACGGCGACCGCGTAGGGCACGACGTTCACGGCGCTCCGTGGCGCAGCAGCGCCTGGTCGAGCAGCTCGCTGAGGATCAGCGCGACCGCGCCGCACACCTCGACGCCGACCGCGACGTTGAGGACCGGGATCGTGCCGCCCGAGAGCAGCTGGCCGGTCGTCCCGTAGGGCAGGAAGTTCTCCAGCGCGGCGCCCGCGAACACCAGCCCGCCGACCGCGACCAGCGCGTAGGCGCCCGCCCCGAGGGCTTCGCCGGCCTCGACCAGCGCGACCGGCCGCACGCGCTGCAGGCGGACGACGTGGCCGGCGGCGTAGACCAGCAGGAACGCCGACGCGAGCACGACGCCGCCCTGGAAGCCGCCACCCGGCGTCAGCTGGCCGTGCGCGACGACGTAGACGCCGAGCACCAGCACCGGGCCGGCGAGCGCGGCGCCGACCCGGCGCACGGGCGCGGGCGTGCGTTCGGCCAGCGCGCGCTGGCGCTCGACCGCCGCGCGCGTGTCGTCCTCCCCGCGCTGCGAGCGCAGCAGCACGGTCGCGCCGACCGCGGCGCTGAACAGGATCAGCTCCTCGCCGAGCGTGTCGATGCCGCGGATGTCGAACGTGACCGCGGCGACGACCGAGGTCACGTGCCGCGCGTCCAGCGCGAGCGGGATCACCGCGGTCGCGTACGGGCCGCGCGGATGGCCGAAGTCCGGCAGGCCGAGGCACGCGACCAGCAGCGCGGCGGCGAGGCCCGCCAGCGCGGTGAGCGCGACGCCGCGGCGGACGGCCGGGCTCATTCCCCCTCGCGGTCGTCGCGGTGCAGGCGCGCGAGCGTCAGCAGCGCCATCACCGGCACCGCCACGGTCGAGACGACGATCTGCGAAAGCGCGACGTCGGGCGCGCCGAACGCGAAGAACATGATCGCCAGCGCCAGCCCGAAGACGCCGGCCGTCACGAGCTGGCGCGCCGGGTCGCGCACGAACACGGTCGCCGTGCCGGTGAGCGCGACGAGCGCGAGCGTGACGAGCAGCAGCGGGTTCACCGCCGCGCTCCGCGCGCGTCGATCGCGCGCGCCGTCGCGTGCGTGAGCGCCGGCGTCGCGACCACGCTGAAGAGCGCGACCAGCAGCGCGCGGCTGGACAGCTCCGTCGCGCCCTCGTGGACGACGACGGCGGCCGCGACGAGCACGGTCGCGGTCACGCCCGCCGACGCGTAGTGCAGGCGGTCGAGCGCGGTCGGCATGAGGACGAGGCCCGCGCACGCGAGCAGGACGACCGCGACGCCGAGCGCGAGCAGCGCGGTGGCGACGATCACTCGAGCCCCCGGGCGAAGCGCAGGAACGCCAGCGTGCCCGCGAACGAGGTCAGCGCGAGCACGAGCGCGAGGTCGCCGAACGGCTCGCGGTTCGTGCCGACGGCGATCAGGAGCAGCACGAGCGTCGCGGTCGAGCCGGCCGCCTCCAGCGCCACGATCGCGTCCAGCAGCGGCCGCCGGATCGCCACCCAGGCCGGCGCGGCCAGCGCCGCCGTCAGCACCGCCGCCGCCCACAGCCAGACGTTCACAGCCGGTGCACCACGGCGTGCTCGCCCTCGACGCGGACGACGATCGTGGCGGGCGCGAGCGAGCCGAGCGCGGGGTCCTGCGCCGGCACGCGCTCCAGCCGGCCGGTGCACCGCTGCGCGAGCGCCCGCAGCAGCGGGAGGAGGTCGGTGAAGAGCCCGCGCAGCGCCCGGCCGGCGGCGCGCGCCGGTGGGCGGTGGACGCGCGCGTCGACGAGCGCCGCGCCGATCGTGCCGACGCTGGCGGCGATCGCCGCGACGGCGAGCTCGGCGGGCGCCAGGCTCCACGCCAGCACCAGGTAGAACGCCGCGAGCCCGATCCACCAGTACAACCGCACGCTGTCGCTGATACCCGGGCCGGTTTAGGCTCACGCACGTATGAGCACGCTGATCTCACCCGCGCTGCGCCCCCTGCTCGAGCGGCCGCTGTACGGCGCCCTCGGCACGATCCGTCCCGACGACACCGTCCAGGTGAACCCGATGTGGTTCGAGTACGACGGCGAGCACGTCCGGTTCACGCACACCAACCGGCGCGGCAAGTTCCGCAACCTGCAGCACAACCCGTCGATGAGCCTGCTGCTGGTCGACGACCAGAACCCGTTCAGCTACCTGGAGCTGCGCGGCCGGCTGGTCGAGGCGGTCCCGGACCCGGAAGGCGACTTCTACGTGCGGCTCGGTCGGCGCTACGGCGACCCGGACACGCAGCCGCCGCCGGACAAGGCCGACCGGGTGATCCTCGTCATGAGCGTCGAGAAGGCGAGCGGACGCTGAGCGGCGGCGCCGCGCGCGGCCGAGCCGTCTGGGCGCTGGTCGTGGTCGCCGCCGTGGCGACCGCGCTCGCGCTGCTGGTCGGCTACGTGCAGCGCGCGGCGGTGAGCTCCGACCAGTTCGCCAACCGGGCGGCGGCCGCGCTGCGCGACGACAGCGTCCGCACGCTGATCGCCGAGCGCGTCACCGACCAGGTGATCCTCGCGCACCAGAGCGACCTGATCGCGGCGCGGCCGGTGATCGAGTCCGCGGTCGCGTCGGCGGTCGGCGGGCGCGCGTTCGGCGGCGTGTTCCGGTCCGGCGTGCGCGACGTGCACCGGGCGGTGTTCGACCGCGACGAGCACACGCTGACGTTCGCGCTGCGGGACGTCGGCACGATCGTCGCCGCGGGGCTGGAGGTCGTCGAGCCGTCGCTGGCCGACCGCGTGCGCGCGACCGCGCAGGTGGACCTCGTCAACCGCGACATCGGCAGCGCCACGGCGACCGCGGCGCGTGCCGCGCGCACGGTCAAGATCGCCGCCTGGTTGCTGCTGCTGGTCGCGCTGGGGGCGGCGGCGGGCGCGCTGGCGTTGGCGCGCGACAAGCGCGTGACCGTGACGCGGCTCGGCGCGAGCGTCGCGGTCAGCGGGGTCGTGCTGGTGGTGGCGCTGGGCGTGGTGCGGGCGATCGCGCTCGGGCACGTCCACGGTCTCGACGAGCGCGCCGCGGCGGGCGCGATCTGGGACGCGTTCCTGGGCGACCTGTCGACCGCCGCCTGGGTGCTGGCGGCGTGCGGGGCGGTTGTCGCCGCCGCCGCGGCGTCGCTGATCCGGCCCGTGCCGCTCGACGCGCCGCTGCGTCGCGCGGCCGCGGCGCTGACCGCGGAGCCGCTCGGCCCCGTCGGGCGCGTGCTGCGCGGCGCCGGGCTGGTCGGCGTGGGGCTGCTGTGCCTGCTGGCGCGCGACACGGTCCTGCACGTCCTGTTCGCCGTCACCGGGGTCTACCTGGTCTACGCCGGCGTGAGCGCGATCCTCTGGGTCGTCTACAAGCCGCGGGCGGAGCACGAGGCGCCGCACGGGGCGCGGCACGCGGCGCACGCGGACCGCCGCCGCGCGGTCGCCGTCAGCGCGCTCGCCGCCGTCCTGGTCGCGTTCGCGATCGGCGCTTTCGTCGCCACCGGCGGGACGTCGACCGCCGCGCCGGCCGCGGTGACGTGCAACGGCAGCGCGGCGCTCTGCGACCGGCCGTTCGACGAGGTCGCGCTCCCGGCCACGCACAACTCGATGTCGGTTCCGCTGCCCGGCTGGTACTCGGCCGAGCAGGACGCGTCGATCGCCGCGCAGCTGCACGCCGGCGTCCGCGGCCTGCTGATCGACACCCACTACGCGGACAAGCTGGCCGACGGGCGCCTGCGGACCGACGTCGGCGACCCGGCGCAGCTCAAGCGCGAGGCGCGCGAGGACGGCGTCAGCGAGAGCGCGGTCGACGCGGCGCTGCGCACGCGCGAGCGGCTCGGGTTCGCCGGGTCGGGGACGCGCGGGATGTACCTGTGCCACTCGCTGTGCGAGCTCGGCGGCACCCCGCTCGAGGACGTGCTGACCGACCTGCACGACTTCCTCGTCGCCGACCCGGGTGCGGTGGTGGTCGTGATCAACCAGGACTATGTCACGCCGCGCGACTACGTCGACGCCGTCCGCCGTGCCGGCCTGGAGCCGTTCGCCTACCGCGGCCCCGTCGCGGCCGGGCGGTGGCCGACGCTGCGGCAGATGATCGACAGCGGGCAGCGCGTCGTCTTCCTGGCCGAGAACCACGCGGGCGCCGCCCCCTGGTACCGGCTCGCGTACGAGACGATCACGCAGGAGACGCCGTACGCGTTCAAGCACGCCGAGGACCTCACCGACCCGGCGCGGCTGAAGGCCAGCTGCGCGCCCAACCGCGGGCCGTCCTCCGCCGCGCTGTTCCTGGTCAATCACTGGGTCACCACGGACCCGGTGCCGCTGCCCTCCAACGCGGACAAGGTCAACGCGTACGGTCCGCTGATGCGCCGGCTGCGCGAGTGCGAGCGGATCCGCCACCACATCCCGAACCTGGTCGCGGTCAACTTCTACCGCCACGGCGATCTGTTCAAGGCGGTCGACACCCTCAACCGCGTCGCCGGGCGCTAGGGGGCGGGGCGCGGCAGCGGCGGGTGGGGCGAGGGTCTTCCTCCCGGGGCCGTTCCTCCGTCGACCGGCGGGGAAGGACGAGCGCCAACGCGCCACATCGGCCAGCGAGTGGTCACTTTCCGGCGCCTGCCGCCATGGAACGACCACTCGCGGCGCCGCGCGAGAGGGAACGCGCCACAACACGCCCGCCGCGCCGCGCCTTGCCCGCTCGCCGCACCGCGTGCGCTCGTCTCGCCGCGCACGCTCCACGCCCGCCGCGCCGTGATCGCGCGCACGTTGCCGCTCACGGACGACGTGAGCGGTTGCGCGCGGGCGCCTCCTCACCTGCTTGCCGTTCGCCGGCGCAACCCCCGCCGTCCGCGGACGACGTGGCGCGCGGCGAGTGGTCACTTTCTGGCGCCTGCCGCCATGGAACGACCACTCGCGGCGCCGCGCGAGCGGGAACGCGCCACAACACGCCCGCCGCGCCGCGCCGCGCCGCGCCGCGCCCGGCCTTGCCCGCTCGCCGCACCGCGTGCGCTCGTCTCGCCGCGCACGCTCCGCGCTCGCCGCGCCGCGATCGCGCGCATGTCGCCGCTTGCGGACGACGCGAGCGGTTTCGCGCGGGCGCCTCCTCACCTGCTGCTGTTCGCCGGCGCAACTCCGCCGCCGCAAAACGACGTGGCGCGCGCGGCGAGTGGTCACTTTCTGGCGCCTGCCGCCGCAGAACGACCCCTGCCGCCGCAGAACGACCCCTCGCGGCGCCGCGCACGCTTCCGCGCTCGCCGCGCCGCGATCGCGCGCACGTTGCCGCTTGCGGACGACGTGAGCGGTTTCGCGCGGGCGCCTCCTCACCTGCTGCTGTTCGCCGGCGCAACGTCCGTCGCTCGCGGACGACGCGGCGAGTGGTCACTTTCTGGCGTATGGCGCCGGAAAGCGACCGTTCGCGCCGATGGGCTAGCCGGCGAACGCGCTGAGGCGCTCGGCCTCGGCGTCGACCGCGCGCTGCTCGCCCGCGCGCAGCTTGCGCAGCGGCTCGACCACGACCCGCTTGCGCTCGAGCTTCCAGAAGCCCGCGACCATCCCGTCGACGAGCACGACCGCACGCACGCGCAGGTTCTTGGTCGTGAGCTGGGCGCGGTGGGCGTCGGCGATCACGCGCGAGCGGTCGGCGTGCGCGAGCAGGAGGCTGTCGAAGTCGGGCAGGAAGCGCACGGGCGCATCGACGTCCTCGCCCGGGCGCGGCGCGTCCGGCAGGTCGTAGTAGGGACCGAAGCGTTCAAGCGAGAGCCCGTCGAGCACGTCCTGCCAGTCGCCGCCGCCGAGGAACTGGCGCACGTCGCGCACGGTCGCGGGCCCGAACGCGGCCAGGTACGCGCGGACGAGCCCCGCGGCGTCGGGCGAGGCCGCCGCGCCGAGCCAGCGCTCGCCGTCGGTGAAGCGCGACTTCGGCGTGAAGCTCCAACGGCCGCCGTCCGGCACGCGCACCAGCGGCAGGCTGTAGAGCGCGAGCCGGGCGATCACGCGCGCGTCCTCGCCCGGGCGGTTCGCCGCCACCCAGTCGCGCACCTCGTCGGCGCTCAACGCCGCACCCTCCGCGAACTGCTCGCGCACGCCCGCCACCGCGGCGTCGAGGTCGGCGCCGTCGGCGCGCGCGCCCACGACCTTGCGCAGCGCCTCGACGCCGAGCGGCGCGAGCACGGGCCGCCAGCGCAGGAAGTCCTCCGCCCGCGCGAGGTGGACGGTCCCGCGCATCAACGTGCCGCGCACCAGCGTCCGGTCCGCCAGCGCCGCGTCGAGCGCCTCAGCGGAGAAGTCCGCCAGCCGCGACCAGAGCGCGACGAACGGCGGCCGCGCCTCCTGCGCCTGCAGCGCGCACAGTCGCCCGACGGCGTCGGCGACGTCCAGCGACGACCGCTCGAGCAGCAGCTGGCGGGCGAGGGTGGCCCGCCCGAGTTCGCGCACGGACAACATCTGCGGCATCAAAGCACCTATGCTGCCGCGCCGTGACCGACCCGACCGCCTTCGACCACATCCGCCAGTGGGGCGACCCGGTCCTGCGCGAGACGGCGCGGCCGGTGGAGACCTTCGACGCCGCGTTCGCCCAGCAGGTGGGCGAGATGATCGAGCTGATGCGCCGCGCCGACGGCGCCGGCCTGGCCGCGACGCAGGTTGGCGCGCTGCGGCGCGTGTTCGTCTACCGGCTGCCCGACGACGAGGACGATGCGCCCGCGCGTGTGGTCGTCAACCCGGAGCTGGTGGAGACCAGCGACACGACCGAGACCGCGCTCGAAGGCTGCCTGTCGCTGGGCAAGGCGAGCGTCAACGTCGAAGTCGAGCGCCCGCAGGCCGTCGTGCTCGACGGGTTCGACGAGCACGGCCGGCCGATCCGCATCGCCGCCGAGGGTGGCCACGCCCGCGTGCTCCAACACGAGCTCGACCACCTCGACGGCGTGCTGATGCTCGACCGCACGACGCCCGAGCAGCGCCGTGCGGCCGTGCGCGCGCTCAACGCCGGCGTGGCTTGGCGGCCGGAGTCCGAAGCGTCAACGGACCCTTGACCACCAGCGGGCGCCCCTCGGCGTCGTTGGCTTCGATGTAGGCGTCGACCTTCAGCGACCGGGAGCGCTTGAGCAGCGTCATCTTCTCGCTCGACAGCCGCGCGCTGGCGACGCCGACCGCGCCGCGCGGGATCGCGTAGGCGAACGTGATCAGCGTGACCCGCTTGCGGGCCGCGTTGCGCCGCGTGGTGGACGGGTTGATCGCCGCCGCCGTGCGCAGCTTGATCGTGCCCGAGCAGTCGCGGCCCGCCTTGCGGTCGCAGTAGAGCGTGATCCGCACGTCGCGGACGCGGCGGCCGCCGGTGGCGACGTTGACCACCTTGGAGCGGAACCGGATCAGCGCGGCCGCGTCGGCGTTGGACACGATCGCCGCCGGTGCCGCGCCCGGCGCCGGGCTGGCGCCGAGCACGCTCGGCGGCGTCACCCGCACGCGCAGCCGCGCCGCGCGGCTGTGGACGGTCCCGGCGACGTTCGTGAACCGCGCCCGGAAACGATCGCCGTCCGCGCCCGCGACCGTCAACTCCGGCCCGGTCGCGCCCGGCACGTCGGCGAACGTCGCGCCGTCGTCGTGGCTGACCTCCCACTGCGCGGCGGGTGCGGGCGAGCCGCTCGCGAGCGCCTGGAACGTCGCCGGCTCGCCGGCCGCGATCGTCACGTCGAGCGGGTTCTGGAGGAGCGCCGGCGCGCTCGCGACCGACAGCGTCGCGGGCGCGCTGGTGACGCTGCCGACCGGGTTCGTGAACACGGCCCGGAACACGTAGCCCGCGTGGCGCGCGCTGACGTCCGGCACGGTCAGCGTCGGCGCCGTCGCGCCCGGCATGTCCGCGAAGGACAGGCCGCCGTCGGCGCTGACCTGCCACTGCACCGCCGGCGCGGGGTTGCCGCGCGCGGCGGCGGTGAACGTCGCGTCGCCGCCCGGCACCGCGGTGCGGTCCGCCGGCTGCGTCGCGATCGCCGGCGCGAAGTGCACGGTCAGCGTCGCCGCGGCCGTGGTCGCGGTCCCGTCCGCGTTCGTGAACACCGCGCGGTAGCGGTCGCCGTCGGCGGACGCGGGCACGCCGGCGACGTCGAGCGTGGTCGCGGTCGCGCCCGGGAGCTCCGCGAACGTCCGGCCGCCGTCCGTGCTGCGCTGCCACTGGACGGCCGGCGCCGGGAAGCCGCGCGCCGCGGCCTCGAAGTGCGCGTCCTCGCCCTCGCGCACGGTCACGTCCGCGGGGTCCGCCAGCGTGGACGCGGGCGAGCGGACCGACAGCGCGACGTCGTCGGTCGTGACCGCGCCGAGCGCGTTCGCGCACGTCACGCGGTAGCGGTAGCCGTCGTGGTCGGCGGGGACGTCCTCGAGCGTCAGCCGCGGCTCGTGCGCGCCGGGGACGTCGACGAACGGCGCGAACCCGCCCGTGCTCTGCTGCCACTGCAGCGGGCACGCCGGGCCGGCCGTGACGACGGTCTCGAGGACGATCCGCCCACCCGGGTCGATCGGCGCGGGCTGCGCCGGCTGCGCGCGGATCCACGGCGCGGACGCGACGAACACCCCGGCCGGCGCGGTCAACCCGTCCAGCCGCTGCAGCACCGAGCCGTCCGGCCCGTAGGTGGTCAGCGCGTCGCCGGCGACCACGAGCACGTTGCCGGCCGGGTCGAGCGCGAGCGCCGCGGGCGGCTCCGCCGTGTCGATCCGAGCCAGCGGCGGGACGGCGCCGTCGGCGCCGGCCGCGTACTCCTTGATGCCGCCGGCGTCGGCCACGAACAGGCGCCCGGCCGCGTCGAGCGCGACGCCCGCGGGCGCGTCCAGCTCGCTGCCGGAGCCGGTCAGCGCGCTCAGCGGCACGTGCGTTCCGGCGGCGAACGCTCGCACCGCGCCCGCCGGCTCGGCCGAGAACACGTTGCCCGCGCGGTCGAGCGCGACGGCGGCCGACGCGCCGCCCAGCGTGTCGCCCGCGCTGCGCACGCCGCCGGAGGTGGCGACGGAGAGCGTGCCGTCGGCGGCGACGGTCAGCCCGCGCGCGCCCGGGAAGCCGGTCAGGACCTCGATCGGGGCGGCGTCGCCGCTCGCGCCCGGCGCGTACGTGGTCACGGTCCCGTTGCCGCCGTTGGCGACGTACATGCGACCCTGCGCGTCGAACGCGACGCCCGTCGGCCCGTCCAGGAGGGTGGCCGCGCCGGACAGCGTCGTCACGGGCGTCGCACCGTCGTAGCCGGTCACGCGGTCGGCCTGCACGACGTAGATGCGCGCGACGCCCGGCGCGGTGGTCGCCGGCCCCGTGACCGTCAGCGTGAACGCCTGCTCGGCCGCCGGGTCGGTCCCGTTGCGCGCCCGCAGCGTCAGCGCGTAGGTGCCGGCCGAGCCGGGCGCGGGGACGCCGGCCAGAGTCGAGCGCACCAGCCGCACGCCGGGCGGCAGCGTGCCGCCCGCCAGCGTCACGTCCGGTGCGGGGCTGCCCGCGGTCTCGATCTCGAACGCCAGCGGCGCGCCCTCGGCGACCGTGGACTGCGCGGCGCCGGTGAACCGCGGCGCCTCCGGGGCGCCCGGCGCATCCACGCGCACGCTGTACGTGCGCGCCGCGACGCCGCCGAGCGTGTCGGTCGCCGTCACGGTGAACGTGTAGTCGCCCGCTGCGGTCGGCGCGCCGGCGAACGCGCCGGTCGCCGCCCCGAGCGTCACGCCCGGCGGCGGCGAGCCGGTCAGCTCGAACCGGTTGCTGCCCGTCCCGCCGCTGACGTCGACACGCGCCGTGTACGGGTCGCCGACGCGGCCGCCCGGCAGCGTCGCGGTCGCGATCGCCGGCTTGGGCAGGACGCGCAGCAGCGCGCTGCCACTTGCCTCGACGCCGGCCGCGTCGCGCACGGCCGGCTCGAGGTCGACGCCCGGCGTCGCGTCCAGCGGCGTGCCGGTGATCTCGCCCGTGGCCGCGTCCAGCGTCAGCCCGCGCGGCAGGTGCTCGACGCGCCACTCGAACGGCGCCGTGCCGCCCGTGACGCAGCAGACGCGGCCGCTGAACGGCCGGCCGACCTCGCCGGCCGGCAGCGTCGAGCCGGGGTCGAACGCGGGCGCGGCGGCGATCGTCAGGCACGGCCGGCGCGTGATCGTCGCGTTGGGGAAGTTCCCGTCGGTGACGTAGACGCCGAAGCAGTACGTGCCGGCGGCGGTCGGCGTGCCCTGCACGCGGCCGGAGCTGTTGTTGATCGCCAGGCCGGGCGGGAGCGCGCCGTCCGCCGTGCGCAGGTACTTGTAGGGCTCCACGCCGCCCGCCACGCCGAGCGACGCGTCGTAGGCCACGCCCACGTCACCGCCGGGCAGCGTGTCGAGCATCGTCAGCGCCGGCAGGACCTCGATCGCGATGTCCTGGCCGGCGGCCGTGCCGGCGGCGTCGACCGCGCGGACCGTCGCCTCGAACGTGCCGTCCGCGGTGGGCGTGCCGGAGAGCTGGCCGGTCGCCGCGTCCAGGGCGATGCCGGGCGGGAGCGCGCCGCTCGCGAGCTCGTAGCGGTAGTCCGGCACGCCGCCGGACGCGAACACCGCGCCCTTGTAGGCCTGGCCGGCGATGCCGGTCGCGAGGTCCGGGACGACGAAGTTCAGCGGCAGCCGGTTGGCGACCAGCCGCGTCATGTAGTTGACCATGAACACGGGCGCGGCCGCCTTGCCGTAGGCGGGCGACAGCGCCAGCGAGCCGCGGCACTGGTAGAGGCGGTACGTGTACGGGTTGAAGAAGCCCTGGAAGTCGTTGACGCCGCCGCTGAAGCTGGTGCCGTCGCTGAAGCTCTGGCGCGTCTCCGTGCCCCAGCCGTGCTCGAAGGTGGCGCCGATCTTGGCCGCGACGATCCGCATCGACGCTTCGCCGCCGAGCGTGAACTCGGTCGAGGAGCTCTCCGACGTGGCCGAGTCGTAGGTCAGCGTCGAGATCGTCCCGGCCTCGTCGCCGAAGCTCGCGGGGTTGACCGCGGTGGCCTGCGGCGCCTTGAGCACGTTCGGCGCCGGAGCGGGCGCGGGGGCGAAGAACGGGTTGACGTCGGCGATCCCGGCGTTGCCGCTGCCCGGGCCGGTCGCGGCGCCGGCGCACGCGTTGACGCCGACCGGGGGGCTCGGCGCCTCGCGAGGGTAGCTGAGCGGGTTGCCGGGGTCCGGCAGCGCCTCGTCGATCGCGTCGCCGAACTTGCTCTCGAGCTCGTCGTTGAGCTCGGCGTAGATGTTGTTCGGCTGCGGGTGCTTGAGCTGGTTGATCGTCTGCAGCACGTACTGCGAGCCGTTCGGGACGAACAGCGCGTGGCAGTTCGCCAGGTGGTCGGCGTCGCAGTCCGGCGTGAGGTTGATACCGAGCGAGCTCTTGAGCACCTTCCCGAACGTGTTCACGCCCGAGTCGACGCGGTACAGCAGGGAGTTCTCGGCGACGTAGTCGTTGCCGAAGTTGCCGGCCTGGAACTGCTGCTCCCAGCCGGTGCACGTGTCCTGCGCGACCGTGTCCGTCCAGGAGGACGACAGCTTCACCAGCGCCTCGACCTCGTACTTGCCGTCGGCCATCTCGAGGCTGAGGCCGCCGAAGATGCCGACCTGGTTGCGGCTGCTCGTGCTCGACCCGGTGCACGCGTCGCTCTTGAACGTGCTCGAGGTCGGTGTGACCTGCTGCTGGCCGCCCGCGTAGTACGGCGGAGCCGCCATCAGCGCGACCGGGGACGGATGCTGGGCGGCGGGCTCGCGCACGACCTCGTCGCTCGCGTCGGTGATCAGCTTCGCGTTGAGGATCACGCCGTCGGGGTCCAGCGGCAGCACCTTGACGTCGCCCGCGCCGGGGTCGACGTCGACCAGCTTCTGGGTCGTGGCGGTCAGCGGCGCGTCGTTGGCGCAGCCGATCGAGCCGGGCAGGTCCAGGCACGCGTTCGGCATCGGGTAGGAGACCGACGTCAGGCGCAGCGCGTCGTCCGCGAGCGTCTGCAGGTGCACGGCGAGCGCGCTGCGCGGGCTCAGCTCGAGGCCGGTCGAGATCTGGCTCGCGGATGACTCCGGCGCCATGCGGTTCTGGCAGTAGCCGGGGTTGGCGGAGACATCCGGGAAGCCGTTGAGCGGCTTGTCCACGAACCGCGCGAGCACGTCCGCGCACGGGAAGCCGACGTCGACGCCGGCGAGCGTCGCGCCCGCGGGCAGCGACAGGTCTACGGGGCTCTCGCTGCGCGACTGGATCAGGTCCGGCTCGGTGCCGAGCGGGGTGCGCACGAAGTCCGCGCGCTGGGCGAGGAAGCGCACGGGGCGGGCCGGGTCGCCGGTGGCGGCGGCGCACACCGACGCGGTCGTGCCGAGCGTCTGGGCGGCGCCGAAGTTCTCCACCAGCGAGAGGCCGACCGCGAGCTCCGGCAGCGCGTTGCGGGCCGCGGCGGGGCAGGCGATCGTGTCGCGGCCGTCGATCCGGGTGGGCGCGAGCGGGGCCTCGTAGCTCTGGACGAAGCGCGTGTCGAACGTGGTCAGCTGCGGCGGGCCCGCGGGGGCGCGGGCCAGGAGCGCGAGGTGGATGTGATCGCGCGCCGTCGCGTAGCGGACGGCGACGGGGGCGGGGGACGCGTCGGGCGCCTGGGCCTGGAACGCGTTGAGCGGGTGCAGGCCGTCGTCGAGCAGGCCGAACAGCACGACGCCGTAGCGGTTGCCGGTCGAGTTCGCGCTCGTGTAGGCGAGCGCGAACGTGGACGTCGCGTCGCGCAGGACGCCCTGGCTCGGGGCGGCCTGGTGGACGCCGACGATCCGCGCGCCGTCGGGAAGCCTGAAGTGCGTGGGGCCGGTCGGCGGGAACGGGGAGCCGTCGTCTTCGGCCACGAACGCCGGGTCGTGGTCGCCGCTGTAGTCGGTGAACGGACGCTGCGCGATCTTCAGCTCGCGGGTGGGCTGGTTCGCGCGTGGGGTGAGCTTGCCGGCCGCCCAGTCGTAGAGGTGGAAGCCGGTGTCGGCGACGACGATCACGAGCGCCGCGCCGCCGGGGGCGCGCAGCGCGGTGACGCCGATCAGCGTGTCGGTGCCGGGCACGCTGACGTCGGCGCCGCGGCGCGGGTAGCCGTCCATCTGCGGGCCGAGCACGGACAGCGTGCGGTCGGCCTGCAGGACGAGCGCGTGGGTCGCGCCCGGCTCGTCGCCGTCGAGGTCGGCGAGCACCGCGTCGACGACGGGCGCGCCGAGCGTCGGCGCCGGGTCGTAGCGGACGGCCTTGCTGAACAGGTTGGCGTCGGCGTCCGGCGTCGAGCCGTACTCGTCGGCCGCGACGCCTTCCAGGTTCTGGCCGGTGAAGTAGGCGCCGCCGTTGGCGAGCGTCAGCCAGGCGGGGACCGACGGCTGGTCGATCGCTTCACACGTGGCACCGGCGAGGCAGGCGGGAGTCTGGGCGCCGGCCGGCGCGACGGCGGCGAGCAGGAGCACGGCGGCAGCGAGAACGGCCCGGCGGGCGGCGGAGATCACGACGGCATCCAACCGGAGGATCCGCCCGCTCGCCAGTCAGTGTTCGTGGATCAGTGCCAACGCCGTGGGGTCGACGGCGATGCCGAGGCCGGGCGTGGTGGGGGCGGCGCCGCGACCGGCGTGCGAGCGCGGCTGGTGGCCGGCGCAATGGTCCAGGTTCCAGTCATTCATGAAGCTCGCCATCAGGAGATGGTCGGGGTGGGTCGACGCGGCCAGGTGCGCGACCGCGGCGGTCGTGACGTCGCCGCCCCAGCTGTCCTCGATCGTGAGCCGCAGGCCGAGCTGCTGGGCGAGGTCGCGCAGCAGCTTCGCCTTTGTCAGCCCGCCGACGCGGCCGAGCTTGAGGTTGATCGCGTCCGCTGCCGGGCGGGCGCGCAGCAGCGTGGCGACGTCCGTGACGACCTCGTCCAGGACCATCGGCAGCGTGGTGCGCTCGCGGATGATCAGGCACTCCTCGAGCGTCGGGCAGGGCTGCTCGAACAGGAGGCGGTCGTGGCGTTCGAGCGCGCGGGCGGCGACCGTCGCGTCGTGCAGGCGCCAGCCGCCGTTGGCGTCGGCGATCACCAGGTCGTCGTCGCCGGTGGCGTCGAGGACGGCCTCGGTTCGCCGGGCGTCGGCGTGCGGGTCCGCGCCAAGCTTGAGCTGGAAGCGGGTGATGCCCGCGCGCTTGTGGTCGAGCACGTGCTCGACCATGGCGTCTTCGGGGCCGAGCGGGATGGCTTGATAGAGCGGGAAGTCGGTGGTGTGAGCGCCGCCGAGCAGGGTGCTCACGGGCAGGTGCGCGGCCTGACCGAGCAGGTCCCAGCAGGCGATGTCCAGCGCGGCCTTGGCGTAGGCATGGCCGGCGAGGGCGTGGTCCAGCGCGGCGTTGACCGCGTTCAGGTTGCGCGGGTCGACGCCGATCAGCGCGGGCGCGAGCTCTCGGAGCGCGGCGCGGGCGCCTTCGGCGTGGGCGGGAAGGTACGTGGTGCCGAGCGGGCAGGTCTCCCCGTAGCCCTTGCGCCCCTCGTCGGTCTCGACCTCCACGATCGTGCTCGGCAGCGAGGTCGTGCGGCGGTCGCCGGACATCACGTACTCGCCGTGCGCGTAACGGAGGTCGTAGCCGAGGGTGCGGACGCGGGCGATCTTCATGCCGCGCAGTCTGTCGCGGCGGCGCGGCCCGTCACACCGGTCGTCCGCGGGCCGGGTGGTGGCGCCGGCGAACGGCGGCAGGTGAGGGGAGCGGGGCGCGAGTCAGCGGCGATCGTCCGCGGTCGCCGCGGGTGCGTGAGCGGGAACGCGCCACATGGCGTCGCGAGGTGCGTGGTTCTGGCGCCATCCGCCGGAAAGTGACCACTCGCCGCGCCGGGAGAGTGGCAACGCGCCACGTGGTCCCCGCGCCGCGCGCGCCCCTCGTCGCGATCGTCGCCGCCGCCCCTGCCGCCCGCGTGCCCGCGTGCCGTCGCCGCCCCGTGGCCCGCGATCGTCGCCGTCGCGCCTTCACGTCCGCGCGAGCGGGAACGCGCCACCTGGCGTCGCGAGGTGCGTGGTTCTGGCGCCATCCGCCGAAAAGTGACCACTCGCCGCGCCGGGAGAGTGGCAACGCGCCACGTGGTCCCCGCGCCGCGCGCGCCCGTGGCCCGCGATCGTCGCCGCCGTCGCGCCCGCGCGCCCGCGCGCCGTCGCCGCCCCGTGGCCCGCGATCGTCGCCGTCGCGCCTTCACGTCCGCGTGAGCGGGAACGCGCCATATGGCGTCGCGAGGTGCGTGGTTCTGGCGCTATCCGCCGGAAAGTGACCACTCGCCGCGCCCGGGGGGAGTGGCAACGTGCGTCGCCGGCGCGCGCTACGTGCCGCCGCGGAGCTCCGGGAAGTCGGACTCGGACCAGCCGCCGTCGGACGTGGACTCCTCGCGGGCGCGGAGCTCGACGCGGCGGATCTTGCCGGAGATCGTCTTGGGCAGCTCGTAGAACTCGATCCGGCGGATGCGCTTGTACGGAGCGAGCGACGCGCGGGCGTGCTGGAGGATCGAGAGCGCGGTGTCGCGCGTCGGCTCGAAGCCCGCGGCCAGCACGACGTACGCCTTGGGCACGGCCAGGCGCAGGGGATCGGGCGAGGGGACGACCGCGGCCTCGGCGACCGCCTCGTGCTCGATCAGCACCGACTCGAGCTCGAACGGCGAGATGCGGTAGTCGGACGCCTTGAAGACGTCGTCGGTGCGGCCGACGTACGTGATGTAGCCGTCGGCGTCGCGGGTCGCGACGTCGCCCGTGTGGTAGTAGCCGTCGCGCATCGCTTCGGCGGTGCGCGCGTCGTCGTCGCGGTAGCCGGTCATCAGCCCGAGCGGGCGGGCGCTCAGGTCCAGGCAGATCTCGCCCTCGTCGCCCGCAACGCCGGTGACCGGGTCGATCAGCGCCACCGTGTAGCCCGGCAGCGGCCGCCCCATCGAGCCCGGCCGCACCGTCTGCCCAGGCGTGTTGCCGATCTGCGCCGTCGTCTCGGTCTGCCCGTAGCCGTCGCGCAGCGTCAGCCCCCACGCGCGCTGGACCTGCTCGATCACCTCCGGGTTCAGCGGCTCGCCGGCGCCGACGACCTCGCGCAGGGACGTCCGCACCGACGCCAGGTCGGCCTGGATCAGCATCCGCCAGACGGTCGGCGGCGCGCAGAACGTCGTCACGCCGTGGCGCGCGATGACGTCCAGCAGCGCCCGCGCGTCGAAGCGCTCGTAGTTGAAGATCGCGACGGTCGCCTCGGCCAGCCACGGCGCGAAGATGTTCGACCACGCGTGCTTGGCCCAGCCGGGCGAGGACAGGTTCAGGTGCACGTCGCCGGGCTGCAGCCCGAGCCAGTACATCGTCGACAGGTGCCCGATCGGGTACGACGCGTGCGTGTGCTCGACCAGCTTCGGCGACGCGGTCGTGCCGGACGTGAAGTAGAGCAGCAGCGGGTCCGACGCGCGTGTCGGCCCGTCGGGCACGAACGCCGCCGGCGCCGCGTACGCCAGCGAGTAGTCGAGCCACCCCTCGGGCGCGTCACCGACCGCGATCCGGGTGAAGGAGCCCGGCACGCCGACCCACTTCGGCGCGTCCACGCCCCGCGCCACCACGAACCGCGCGCGCCCGCGCTCGATCCGGTCGCGCAGGTCGCTTTCGGCCAGCAGCGTCGTCGCCGGGATCACGACCGCGCCGAGCTTGATCGCGGCCAGCATCGTCTCCCAGAGCTCGATCTGGTTGCCGAGCATCAGCACGATCCGGTCCCCGCGCGCGACCCCGCGCGAGCGCAGCCAGTTCGCCACCTGGTCGCTGCGCCGCGCCAGCTCGTCGAACGTCAGCGACGTGGACGAGCCGTCCGCCTCGACCACCAGCAGCCCGACGCCCGAGTTCCCGCGCGCGAACGCGTCGAAGAAGTCGAGCGCCCAGTTGAACTCCTCGAACGCCGGCCAGGCGAACGCCGCGCAGGCGGCGTCGTAGTCGTCACGCAACGCGAGCAACCGATCGCGCACCGCCGCAAGCTCCTGCATGGGGGAGAAGTTACGCCACGACCTCTCCCGGCGGCGCCTCCGCGAGCGTCTGCTCGAACCACGCCTCGACCGCCCCGATGTGCGCGATCGCCAGCCCGCCCGCCAGATCCGGCCGGCGGTGGCGCAGCGCGTCGTGGATCGCGCGGTGCTCGGCCTTGGTCTGATCGAGCGCGCCCGCCTGCGCGATCGCGCGCCAGACGCGCGCCCGCGAGGTGCGCGACGAGAAGCTCTCCAGCAGCGACGCCAGCACCGGGTTGCGCGACGCGAGCGCGATCGCGCGGTGAAACGCGAGGTCGTTCTCCACCAGCGCCTCGACGGTCTCGCAGCCGTCGATCCCGTCCACCAGGGCGCCGAGGGAGTCCAGCTCCGGCTCGGTGATCAGCTGCGCCGCCAGCGACGTGGCGGCCGACTCCAGGATCCGCCGCACCTGGAAGACGTGCAGCAGCGAGCCGTCCTGATGGAAGTCGGCGACGAACGTCATCGTCTCCAGCAGCACCGACGGCTCCAGCGACGTCACGTACGTCCCGTCGCCCTGGCGCGTCTCCAGGATCCGGATCAGCGTCAGCGCCCGTACCGCCTCCCGCAACGAATTGCGCGACAGGCCCAGCTGCTCGGCGAGATCGGCCTCCTTGGGCAGTCGCGCGCCCGGTCGCAGGGTGCCGCCGATGATCATGGCCTTGATCTGGTTGATGGCTTCCTGGGTGACGCTCATGCCCTGACCCTCCCTCGTCGCGCACTCTACAGCGGCCGTGGAAACATCGGATGACTCGCTTGACTTCAAGGTCGTGCGACGCAATAGTTGCGCGGCCGGTCGAACGGACAACGAGGAGAGGGTCACGGATGCCGGGGGAGAGGGATTCGCGCCGCGCTGCGGGGTGGCTGGTCGCTGGGTCGACGATCAGGAGGAGAGGGATGGGTCGGAGATCGGTGACCGCCGTAGCGGTGGTGCTCGCGTGTCTGCTCTGGACATCGGCGGCGCGGGCGCAGGCCCCCGTCGCCGGGGATTTCCAGAAAGTCACGCTGGACGACAACACGCAGAACCCGATGGAGCTGGACATCGCCCAGGACGGGCGGGTGTTCTACATCGAGCGCGACGGGCGCCTGATGATCTGGAAGCCGGACACGCGGGTCTGTCCGATGTTCTGTGTGTGGTGCGTGGTGACACGACGCGGCGCTGATGTCGCCGTGCCCGCCTGAGTCGAGGAGCCCCGGAGGGGCGAGTCGGCTCGGGCGGGCACGGCGGGCGGCCCGCAGAAGGGACCACC
>DATMGH010000104.1:0-14417 GCA_035555675.1 Solirubrobacter sp.
CGCGCAGGTGACCGAGACCGCACGGCACATCGCCGCCACGTCGGACCTGGGGCGCCGGATCGAGGTCACGACCCAGGACGAGGTGGGCGAGCTGGCCGCGCACTTCAACGCGATGCTGGACACGCTCGAGCGCTCGGTCGCCGCGCAGCGGCAGCTGGTCGCCGACGCGTCGCACGAGCTGCGCACGCCGATCACCAGCCTGCGCACGAACATCGAGGTGCTGGCGGAGTCCGACGCGCTGCCGGCCGACGAGCGCGCGCGGCTGCTGACCGACGTCGAGCAGCAGACGACCGAGCTGGGGCTGCTGGTCGCGGACCTGATCGAGCTCGCGCGCGGCGACGAGCCGCGGCGCGACACCGAGGACGTGCGGCTCGACGCGCTCGTCTCGGAGGCGCTGACGCGGGCGCGGCGGCACGCGCCGGGCGTGCGCTTCGACGCGGCGCTGGAGCCGGTCGTGGTCGAGGGCGCGAGCGACCGGCTCGCGCGCGCGGTCAACAACCTGCTCGACAACGCGGCCAAGCACTCGCCGCCCGGCGGGCTGGTCGAGGTGCGGGTGGACGCGAGCGGCGTGCGCGTGCGCGACCACGGAAACGGGGTCGATCCGGCGGACCTCCCGCACCTGTTCGACCGCTTCTACCGCGGCGCGTCCTCGCGCGGGCGCCCGGGCTCCGGCCTCGGGCTCGCGATCGTGCGCCAGGTCGCCGAGCAGCACGGCGGGAGCGTGCGGGCGGCGAACGCGGAGGGCGGCGGCGCGGAGTTCGTGCTGACGCTGCCGGTGATCCCGGTCGCGGCGGCGGCCGGGTTCTGAGCCGCGCGGGCCGCCCGGCCCGGCGTCTTCGCCGCCGCCCGGTGTCTCCGCTGCCGCCCGGCGTCTTCGCCGCCGCCCGGTGTCTTCGCCGCCGCCCGTCGTCTCCGCCGCGCGCCCCCGCGTGGGCGTCGCGCTACGCTCGGCGGCATGTGGCGCAGGCGCGTGCTGGCGATCGCGGCGCTGGCGCTCGTCGCCATCGTCGCCGTGATCGTGCTGCGGCCGTCCTCCTCGCCGCCCGTCACGGCGACCGCGGCCAAGACGCCCACCGCGATGCCGGCCAAGACCGCGGCCAAGCCGCGCGCCGCGCGTCCGCAGGCCCCGCGCGTGACCGGCGCCGCCGCGCGTCGCAAGCGCGTCCCGATCCTGATGTACCACGTGATCTCGGCGGCGCCGCCGGGCGTCGCGAACGCCGAGCTGTGGGTCGACCGGCACGTGTTCGCGAGCCAGATGCAGGCGCTCGCCCGCGCCGGCTACGAGGCGGTCACGCTGCGCCAGGCGTGGGACGGCTGGCGCACCGGCGCGCCGCTCCCGCGCAAGCCGATCGTGGTCTCGTTCGACGATGGCTACCTGTCGCAGTACACGCACGCCAAGCCCGTGTTGCGGCGGCTCGGTTGGCCAGGGGTGTTGAACCTGGAGATCAAGTCGATCGGGCCGGGCGGCTTGACGACCAAGCAGATCAAGTCGATGCTGGCCGCTGGCTGGGAGCTGGATTCGCACACCGTCACGCACCCGGATCTGACGACCCTCGATGACGCGTCGCTCAAGCGCGAGCTGGTCGATTCGCGGCGGGAGTTGCACGAGCGCTTCGACGTCCCCGTCGACTTCTTCGCCTACCCGGCGGGCCGTTTCGACGCGCGCGTGGAAGCGGCGACCCGTGCGGCGGGCTACGCGGCGGCGACGACGACGATCGAGGGCGTCGCGAGCCGCAGCGACGACCCGTTCGCACTCCCGCGCGTGCGGGTCAACGCGTCCGACACGGCGGCGTCGCTGCTCGCGCGCCTACGCGGCACCGGTTGAGAGCGCTTCGCCGAGGCGCTCGCCGGCCGTCTCCAGCTCGGCCAGGTTCGTCGCCTCCTGCACCATCTGCAGGTCGATCATGCGCTTGCCGAAGGCGTCCATCCGGTCGGTGCCGACGATCGCGTGCAGCGGGACGCCGGCCTGGCGGGCGCGGGTACCGATCTCGCCGACCAGCTTGCCCTGCAGCGTCTGCTCGTCCAGCTTGCCCTCGCCGGTGACGACGGCGCGGGCCGCGCGCATGCGGACGTCGAAGTCGAGCGTGTCGAGGACGAACGGCGCGCCCGGCTCCAGCGCGGCGCCGAGCGCCGCCCAGAGCCCGCCGGAGAGGCCGCCCGCGCAGCCGGTCATCGGCACGCCGCGCGGGTCGCGCGGGAACGTGGCCGCCAGCTCGTCCAGCCGCTGCTCGAGGCGGGCGACCATGTCGGGATCGGCGCCCTTCTGCGGCCCGAAGACCTTCGGCGCGTCCTCGAACGGCGTGCGCACGTCGCACAGGACGACGATCTTCGCGCGGCCGATGCCGCCGGCGTCGTCGATCGCCTGGAGCGCGCCGGTGCCGCCGTCGGTGGTCGCCGAGCCGCCGACCGCGACCAGGATCACCTGCGCGCCGGCGCGGGCGGCGGCGGCGATCAGCTCGCCCGTGCCGTAGGTGGAGGCGTTCCAGGCGTCCTTCTCCGCCATCAGCCCGAGGCCGGAGGCCATCGCCATCTCGACGATCGCCGTGCCGCCGTCCTCGACCAGCGCGAAGCCGGTGCGGACGGGGTCGCCGAGCGGGCCGCGCACTTCGGCGGCGATCAGCTCGCCGCCGAGCTGCGGCAGCAGCGCGTCGAGCGTTCCCTCGCCGCCGTCGGCGACCGGGCACAGGTCCGGCGGCATCAGCCCGGCGCGCTCGAGCCCGCGGCCGATCGCGCCCGCGACCTGCGCGGCGCTGAACGTGCCTTTGAACGAATCGGGGGCGACCAGGACGGGGCGCTCGATCATCGCGCGCCATCCTGGCAGACACACCTGCGCGGCATTGGACATATCCGGGCGTGGAGATCTCCGGTGTCCAGGCCGCCGTGGGCGTGCTGTCGTCGAAGTGGAGCGTCGTGATCCTGGCCGAGCTGGCCGACGGGACGCGCCGGTTCAACGAGCTGCTGCGCTCGATCGACGGGATCTCCCGGCGGATGCTGGCGGCCACGCTGCGCCGGCTGGAGGCCGACGGCCTGGTCGAGCGGCGCGTCTACGCCGACGTCCCGGTCCGCGTCGAGTACGACCTCTCGCCCGCGGGCGAGGAGCTGTTCGCGGCGCTCACGCCGCTCGCGGGCTGGGGCGTGCGCCGGCTCGGCTCTTGAGCCGCGCCATCCGGCTCCCGCGTCCCTTCGTCGCCACATCAACCAAACCTAAAGGGGCCAGGCCCCTTTAGGTTTGGTTTAGCCACGTCAAGCCCGTTCAGGCTCCGCGGTGGCGATGAGCTCGCAGTAGCGACGGAGAGGATCTCCCCCCATGGATCTGAAGTACGAGAGCAGGCGCGCGACATCGACACACGGCGGCGTTGCGCCCTCAGCGAGCGCGGCGTGGCTTGACCACGGCCAGCGCTCCGCGGTCTTGACGAACCCAGCGTCGACCGGGTTGCGCGCGATGTATCTCACCGTCACCCAGAGTTGGGCGTCGGTGGTGACGGAGGTCGCGCCGTAGCGGGCGCCGAAGACGTGTCCGGATTTCCCGTGGCGCTGGTTGAAGACCTGGGCGTACCAGCCGTGGAGAAGGTGCATGCCCCGGCCGAGATTCGGCTGAGGCGTCTCGATCAGAAGATGCATGTGCGTGCCCATGAGGCAGTACGACAGACATCGCCAACCCGTCCGGTGGATGACCCGGGCGAGCGCGCCGAGGTAGGTCGCGCGATCTCGGTTGTCGAGGAAGATCGTCTGCTTGACGGCACCGCGGGAGTACACGTGGAAGATGCCGCCGGGCTGCTCAGCGCGAGGAGGGCGAGGCATTTCCCTCCTTAGGTCGTCCGAGGCCGGGCTCGCCCCGGGTCAGCGACCTTGCCGCAACTTAAACGGGCCAGGCCCCTTTAAGTAGCCGTTAGGGCTCAGGACTCGAGCTGGGTCATCAGGCACTCGTCCGGCCGCTTGTCCTCGCGCCAGCGCAGCAGCTTCGTGCCGTGGCGGATGCGGTCGTTGGACGTGTGGTCGAACGTGACCTCGACCACCAGCTCGGGCCGCAGCGCGACCCATTCGAGCTCGCGCTCGCTGTCCCAGCGGCTCGGGTCCGCGGTGCCGCGCTGGCCGGTCTCGTACGGCGCCAGCTTGGTCACCAGCTCGCGCTTCTCGGCGGCCTTCAGGCCCGACGTGTGCCCGACGCCGCGCAGCTGCCCGTCCTCGTCGTAGAGACCGAGGATCAGCGACCCGACCGTCCCCTCCTCCTTGCCGGGACGCCAGCCGAGCACGACCGCGTCGATCGTGCGCGCGCGCTTGATCTTCGTCATCCCGACGCGCTCGCCGGGCCGGTACGGCGCGTCCTGGCGCTTGGCGACGACCCCCTCGGCGCCCTGCAGCCACGGCTGCGCCTCGTCCGGGACCTCGGTGGACGGCGTCAGCCGCAGCGGCGGCGCGATCATCGCCGACAGGCGATCGCGGCGCTCACGCTGCGGCATCTCCAGCAGCGACGCGTCCTCGTACGCGAGCAGGTCGAACGCGATGAACGTCGTCGGCGTCGTCTCGGCCAGCATCTCGATCCGCGACCGAGCGGGATGAATGCGCTGGCCGAGCGCGTCGAAGTCCTGACGGCCGTCGGCGTCGAACAGGACGATCTCCCCGTCGAGCACGTAGCGGCCCGCGGGGAACGTCAGCTCGGGGAAATAGCGACGCAGCGGCTTCCCGCTGCGCGATTGGAGGTAGACCTCCGCGCCGTCGACGAACGCGAGGGCGCGGAATCCATCCCATTTGGGCTCATACGCCCAGCCTTCGCCGGTCGGCAGTCGTTTGGCCGGCCGCGCGAGCTGGGGGAGCAGTGGTGGCGAAAGGGGCAGCGCCATGCGCTGCCACCTTAGGGCACTAGGACAGCGGCGTGCGCTCGCTGAAACCGGGACGATCCTCGGTGGCGAACGCGACGCCGATGGCCAGTGCGGCGATGAAGACGAGAGCGAACATGCGTTCATTATCGGACTTAGTGCCGAATTGTTTTAGACTTGATTGGCTCCATGGTCGATAGGTAACGCCTTGACCTTGCAACAGCTCAGCTACTTCCTCGCCGCCGCCCGTCACGGGTCGTTCTCGGCCGCCGCGGACTCGCTGCTGATGGCGCAGCCGAGCCTGTCCGAGCAGGTGCGCCGGCTGGAGGCCGAGCTCGGCGTCCCACTCTTCCTGCGCGCGGGGCGCGGGCTCAAGCTGACCCAGGCGGGCCGGCTGTTCCTGCCGCACGCCGAGCGCACGCTGGCCGACGCCGAAGCGGCACGCGAAGCCGTCCGCGAAGTGCGCGAGATGACCGGCGGGATGGTCGCGTTCGGGATGTTCTCCAGCGCCCACCACCACCTGTCCGGCGGGCTGATCCAGGACTTCGCGACGCGCCACCCGAGCGTCCGCATCCGCGTCGTCGGCCAGAACTCGGCCGAGGTCGCCGACGCGGTCCGCGACGGCGAGCTCGAGGCCGGGCTGATCGTGCTCCCGGTC
Source organism: Solirubrobacter sp. (assembly GCA_035555675.1). Classification (GTDB taxonomy): domain Bacteria; phylum Actinomycetota; class Thermoleophilia; order Solirubrobacterales; family Solirubrobacteraceae; genus Solirubrobacter. Next base: position 5,476 of record DATMGH010000104.1, read on the forward strand.
GACGACGCCGGCCTCGACGTGCGCACGGCGACCAGCGAGGCGGTGCTCTACCTGTCCGCGGACGAGACGCGCGTGCGGGAGCCGATCACGATCGAGCGCCTGGCGGACGCGCGGCTGATCCTGGCCGACGCCCGCTGGCGCGACGTCGACCCGACCCGTCGCGTCCTGCGCGAGCGCGCGCAGCGCGCGGGCGTGATCGTGGAGCCGTGGATCGAGGTCGAGTACCTGACCGCCGCGCTGGATCTCGCCGCGCGCGGGCTCGGGGACACGCTGGGCACCGTCTCCGTGCTGCGTGCCCGCGGCTTCGGGCGGCGCCTGCACACGGCGCCGTTCGACCCGCCGCTGGACGCCACCTACGCGTTCATCACCCGCCGCAACGCGCACCTCTCGCCGGCCACGCGTGAGTTCATGCAGCTCGCCGAGCGCCGCGTGCGGTCGCTCAGCTGAGGACCCGGATACGATCTTGCGATGGCGGATGCGACCGTAGCCGAAGAGGAATACCTCCAAATGATCTTCTGGCTGCACGAGGCCGGGCTGCCGATGACGGGCGCCAACCTCGCGCGGGCCATGCAGCTCTCCGCCCCGACCGTCCACGAGATGGTCGGCCGCCTGGTGCGCGACGGGTACATCACGCGCGCGGCCGACAAGTCGATCTCGTTCACGGACTCCGGGCTCGAGCACGCGGAGGCGATCGTGCGCCGGCACCGGCTGATCGAGCGCTTCCTGACCGACGTGCTGAAGATCCCGTGGGACGACGTGCACGAGGAGGCGGAGCGGCTCGAGCACGCGATGTCGCCGAACCTCGAAGCCCGCATGCTGGCCGCGATCGGGGACGCGACGACGTGCCCGCACGGGCATCCGATCGAGCCCGGGACGCGCATCGAGGGCGTCCCGCTCGGCGACACCGAGGAGGGCGCGAAGGTCACCGTGCTGCGCTTCGAGAGCGAAGCCGAGGACCTGTTGCACCTGTTCATGCGCGAAGGCTTCGAGCCCGGCCGCACGGGCGTGGTCCTGTCGGTCGACGAGGGGCACGTGACGGTGGACTTCGACGACGGCCAGACCGCGACGCTGACGCGCAGCGTGGCCGAGACGGTCTCCGTGCTCGCCGACCCCTCGCCGCCGCCGCGGGTCGCGCTGCCCGAGCAGCTCGTGCTCGGCACCGAGCGATACGGGCGATAACGAATCGGTCTTGGCCCGCGGCGCGCCGCGGGCGATCGTGACCGGATGCATCCCGTCACGCTGGACACGTTCACCGCCGAGGTCCTGGAAGCCGAAGAGCCGGTGCTGGTCGACTTCACCGCCGCCTGGTGCCCGCCCTGCCGGGCGATGGACCCGATCCTCGCCTCGCTGACCGCCGTCCGGGTGGTCAGCGTCGACGTCGACGAGCAGACGCAGCTGGCCGCCCAGTGGGGCGTGTTGAGCATGCCGACGCTGCTGCTGTTCCGCAACGGCGCGCCGGTCGCGAAGCTGGTCGGCGCGCGGTCGAGGCGGAAGCTCGAGCTAGAGCTCCAGGAGGCGCTCGAGCAGCAGCCCGCCGGCCGGTGAGGCGCCCGCCGCGGGCGTGAGCAGGTGCAGCCGGTGGCGCGGCGGGTCCTCGAGGTCCGCCGCGCCGACCACCGGCCCGGGCCGTTCGAGCCAGCTCGCGGGCACCAGGCTGACGCCGAGGTTGGCGCGGACCAGGAAGCGAACGGTCGGCGGATCACTGACCTCGAACAGCGGCAGCGGGCTGAAGCCGGCGGCCTGCGTGGCGTCCAGCACGGTGTCCCGGAGCGCGGTGCCGGGCTCGGGCAGGATGAACGGGCGGCCGCGCAGCGCCGGCAGCGTGGTGGTCGTGCCGGCCAGCTCGTCGTCGACCGGCACCGCGGCGCGCAGCGGCTCGTCGCTCAGCCGCCGCGCGCTGACGCCGGGCGGGGCGGTGGCGAGCAGCGCCACGTCGACCGCGCCGGCCTGGACGAGCGCGGCGACCTCGGCCTCGGAGCCCTGGCGCAGGCCGATCTGCAGGCCCGGATGCTCGGTGTGAAACGCGGCCAGCGCCGCGCTGAGCCGGGGCGCGTCGGCGGCCGTGGCGGCGACACGGACGACGCCGCGCGTGAGCCCCGTGTGCCGGTCCAGCTCGGCGCGGGCCTCGGCGACGTGGCGCAGGACCGCCTCGGCGTGCGCGAGCAGGTCCTCGCCGGCCGCGGTCAGCTCGACGCCGCGCGACGTGCGCCGCAGCAGCGGCAGGCCGAGCTCGGCCTCCAGGCGGCGGATCTGCTGGCTGAGCGCGGGCTGGGAGACGTAGAGGGACTCCGCGGCGCGCGTGAAGTGGCGGTGGCGGGCGACCGCGGCGAAGTACTCGAGCTGCCTCAGCTCCATGGACTGGAGAGGCGCAGGTCGGCGCTCGAGCGGCCGGCGTGGAGCGTGTGGGGGCCGGGCTCGTCGCGCCAGCCGCCGCCGTCCCAGCGCTGGAACGCGCGCGGGTTCAGCGGCACGTCGACGATGACCTCCTCGCCCGGGCCGGCCTCGACGACGGCGAAGCCCGCGAGGCGGCCGGACGTGTAGACCTGGACGACCTCGCGGCCGCGGCGCGTGCCGGAGTTGACCAGGCGAACGCGGTTGCCGGCCATCGCCAGGTAGTCCCAGTGCGTGTAGCCGAGACCGTGGCCGAACGGGATGCGGACGGGCGTGGCGCCGTGCCGGCCGATCGCGAGGCCCTCGTCGTAGCGCAGGACCCCGTCCTGCGGCGTCGTCGAGGGCAGGCCGTCCTCGGTCGCCGGCCACGCGCTGGGGACGCGGCCGCCCGGCTCGGCGTGCCCGAACACGACGTCGGCGAGCGCGTGGCCGAGCTCCTGGCCGCCGAACCAGGTCAGCAGCGTCGCCGGGACGCGGTCGAACCAGGGCAGCAGGACGGGCGCGCCGGCGTTGACCACGGCGATCGTGCGCGGCTGGGCGGCGTTGACCGCGCGGACCAGGTCGTCCTGGCGCCCGGGCAGCGCGAGGCTCGTGCGGTCGTGCCCTTCGCTCTCGACCTCGGCCGTGGTGCCGACGACGACGATCGCGATGTCGGCGTCGCGGGCGAGCTGGACCGCGCGGTCGAACTCGGCGTCCGGGTCGCCGAACGGAGGCTCGAAGTTCAGCTGCAGCGCCGCCGCGGGGCCACTCGGCTCGTGGCGCAGGACGACGTCGAGCGCGGCGCCGGCGTCCAGCGCGAGCGGGACGCCGTGCTGGGGCGGCGCGAACAGCGCGTCGCCGAGGTCGGCGCCGGGCGCCGGGGGGAGGTCGACGGCGAAGCGCTCGGTACCGTCGACCGTGAGCGTGTGGCGGCCGACGCCGGAGCAGCCGAGCACGTGCTCGCCGGCCGTGTCGGCGGTGAGCGTGGTCCGGACCTCGATCGCGGCCGTCCCGGGCGGGAGCGTGCCGAGCCAGGTGAACTGACCGGTCGCGCGCGTCTCGGTGGCGATCGGCGTGCCGTCGGCGGCGAGGAAGCGCACCTCGGCGCGCTCGACGGGCGCGACCGCGAGCCGCGAGGACGTCTTGACGCCGGGCGCGTAGGTGACCTCGACGTGCAGCGCGGAGCGGATGCCCTCGAGCGGCGAGACCGTGTAGGGCGGGAAGACGGTCGCGCTGCCGCCGCCGAGCGTGCGCGCGGTGGCCGCGTTCGGGCCGATCACCGCGACGCGCCGCAGCGACGACGTCGTCATCGGCAGCAGCGCTCCGTGGTTGCGAGCGAGGACGAAGCTCGCGGCCGCGGTCGCGCGCAGCTCGGCGGCGATCTCGTCCTCGCTCCAGGACCGGGGGGAGTGGGACGTGGGGGTGAGGTCGAGCGCGCCGACCCGAGCGGCGAGCCGGAGCAGCCGCAGCACCTTGTCGTCCACCGCCGCCTCGCTGACGCGGCCGTCGCGGACCGCCGCCACGAGCGCGTCGCCCCAGGGACCCTCCGGACCCGGCATCGCGAGGTCCAGCCCGCCCGCGCCCGCGCGCACGGTGTCGCGCGCCGCCCGCCAGTCGGACACGACGACGCCGTCGAAGCCCCACTCGTCCTTGAGCACGTCGCGCAGCAGCGGCGACTCGGTCATGGTCGTCCCGTTGACGCCGTTGTAGGCGGCCATCACGACCCAGGCGCCGAGCGTCTCGAACGGGGCCAGGTAGAGCTCGCGCAGCACGCGCTGCTCGACCTCCACGTCGACCGTGAAGCGCTCGGTCTCCGCGTCGTTGGCGACGAAGTGCTTGGCGGTCGCCGCCACGCCCGCGTCCTGCAGCCCGCGCACGTAGGCCGCGCCGATCCGCGCCGTCAGGTACGGGTCCTCGCTGAAGCACTCGAACGCGCGCCCGCCGAGCGGCGTGCGGTGCAGGTTCACCGTCGGCGCCAGCACCACGTCGACGTCCTTGCGCCGCGCCTCGAACGCCAGCAGCCCACCCAGGCGCGCGACGCGCCCCTCGTCCCACGTCGCCGCGAGCGCGGTCGGAGACGGCACGTTGGCCGACGGCGACCGCTCGTCCCAGCGCTCGCCGCGGACGCCCGCCGGCCCGTCCGACATCACGATCCGGCGCAGGCCGATCGCCGGCTCGTCGTGCAGCCCCCAGAAGTCCGCCCCGGTCAGCAGCCGCACCTTGCGCTCCAGGCTCAGCGCCTGCAGGCGCTCGCGCAGCAGATGCTCCATGACTCATCAGTATGTCGACGGACCGCGGCCTCCACGATCTCGCCGGGCGGGAGACCTCCGATGCGGCGCGGGCATCCTCCCACTCGCGTCCGATCGGCGTCAAAGACCGGCCCTCAGGCAAACGGATCTGGGGGAGTCCCGACGGCGACTGAACGAAGCGCCCAGGCCACTGCGGCTGACGCTCACTGAGACCGGAGCTGCCCGCGGAGCCGCCGGTGCGCGCCAATTTGCCGCACGAGGTGCCCGGCGAGTTCAAGGATCGGTCTGGTCTCTCCGCGTAGCTCTCGGTGCTCGATCGCGTGGTGCATCAGCAGTCTCGCGAGGGTGTTCTTGCCGTGATCGCACGCCATTCGCGTCCTCGCAGCGGCGGGGTCTGGAGCACTGGCCATACACCGACTGGGCGCTCTTTCGACAACGATCGAAATTGGGGCTTGTGTGGATTTCCGCGAGTTTCGACGCGAGTCGAACTACGGTCGTCTCTGGCTGCGCGTCTGGCCCGTGAGCGTGGCCGACGAGGCTGCGGTTGGTCGCTGGGAGATGTGTTTGTTGGCCGCGTGGTTCGGCGGGCTTACTGCGCGGTGGACGGGCGACAACGCCGTCCCAAGCGATCCGAGTCGTTCTTCCAGTGGTTCCGACAAGATCCCCGCGTGACCTTCTCCGATCAGCTGCTGATCGACCACGACGCGTCGCTCTCGCGTCAGGCGCTCGCGCAGCGCACGGCCGCGTACCTGCGGATCATCTGTCCAGTTTCGTTGAGCGAGTGTTGACTGTGTGAGGCGCGTGCGGTTGAGTCGGCGACTCGGCGAAGCTTCACGGAGGGAGAAGGCGTTGCTGGGGTCTCGGAGGACAGGTCGTGCGCAGGATCGCAAGCCGTCGCCGGCCGTGCGATCGAAGCTCGTCGCGGCCGTATCGATGGCTGTCTCCCTGGCGGCGCCGGCCGCCGCGTCCGCCGCGGGGTGGCTCGCCCCGGTGAACGTGTCCGGCACCGTGACCGGCGGTATGAACGCGCAGGTCGCGAGCAACGCTCGCGGCGACACGATCGTGGGCTGGCAGCACGGCAACGGGGCCGCCGTGACGGTCCAGGCGTCGCTGCGCTCCGCCGGAGGGACATTCTCGCCCCCCGTGACGGTCGCCGCCGCCGGGGAGACCGCCGCCTACCCAAGAGTCGGGATCGACGACGCCGGGAACGCGGTCGTCGTCTGGCGCCGGGACGTGGCGGGGCAGGGAACGGTCCGGGCCGCACTCAAGCCGGCGGGCGGAGCGTTCGCCCCGCCGGTGGACGTGTCCGCCGCCGGGGAGAACGCGGGGCCGCCTCGCGTGGCGGTCGGCCGCGGTGGCAGCGGGGTGGTGACCTGGCTGCGCACAGACGGGGCGCACGCCGTGGTTCGCGCGCTGGTCCGCTCGGCGGCGGGGGTGACCGCAGGCCCGTTCGACGTGTCGAGTGGCTCGGAGGATGCGCAGGACCCGGACGTCGCCGTCGATCGCACAGGGAACGCGACCGTCGTCTGGACAACCAACGGGGTGGTCAAGCGTTCCGAGCGCCCGGCCGACGGGGCCTTCTCGCCGCCCGTACAGGTCTCCGCGGCCGGCGAGTTCGTGATCTACCCCACGGTTGCGATGGGCGACGCCGGCGCCGCGACCATCTCGTGGAGCCGACGCGCCTCGGGCGCGTGGCAGCCTCGCGCGTCCTTCCGGGCCGGGGGCGGCACGTTCGCGCCGCCCGTGGACGTGGCCCCTGCCACGGCCGCCGGATCGACCGTGGTCCGCACCAACGCGCGCGGCGATGCGCTCTTCATCTGGGAGTCCTACGAGAATGAACGCCTCGGCGCCAGAGCGGTGGTCCACTCGGCGGGCGCCTTCGGTCCGACCTTGAACCTCTCCGACAACGGTGCGGTTCCCGCCGGGGCGATCAACGAGGGCGGGGACGTCTTCCTCGCGTGGCGCGACTACCAGGGTGACAACGGGGACTTCCTCGTGCGTCTCCGCGGAGCTAAGGTGGCGGCGGGTACGTCGACTCTCTTGCAGAACAGGATCATCTCGCCGGTCGCCGGCGAGCATGACGCGCCCGATGTCGCGGCTGCGGCCGCGGGGGACGCCGTCGTGGTGTGGCGCCCCGTCGGCATTGCGGTCGGCGGGCCACCCAACTGGGAGAACATCAGCAGCGGCTCCATCGGCGCGGCTCAATTCGACGGAACCGCACCTGATTTGACTTCGGTGACGGTCCCCGCGACGGCGGTGGCTGGGACCGCGATCGCCATGTCCGCGTTCGCGACGGACGTGTGGTCGACGCCGTCGATCACCTTCGACTTCGGTGACGGCGCCTCGCGGGCGGGTACGTCGGTCTCGCACGCGTACGCAGCTGCGGGGACGTACCGGGTCACGGTGACGGCGGTCGACGCCGCCGGCAACACCACGACCGCGACTCGGACGCTCACGGTCACGGCGGCGCCGGCGGCCGGCCCTGAATCGACGCCGACGCCGCTGCCTACCTCCCCCGGCCCTGAGTCGACGCCGACGCCGCTGCCCGCCTCCCCCGGCCCAGGTGGTGACAGCTCGGCGCTCAAGGCCCCGACGATCAGCGGCAAGAGCAAGCTGGGGAAGCTGAGGGTGCCGGCGAAGGGCAAGCTGGCCGTGCCGGTGCGGGTGGTGTGCGAGGGCGCCGGGCCGGCGTGCACGGGGACGCTGTCGTTCCGTGTGGGCAAGAAGACGCTCGGCAAAGTCTCCTTCGAGGTCGCCGGGGGCAAGAGCGCGAAGCTGTCGGTCGCGCTCCCAGCGAAGCTCCGCAAGCAGGTGACCACGCAGGGCACCAGCTTCACACTGACGGTCGTGGTGACCCGCGTGTCGTTGAAGACGTCCAAGACGATGACCGCGACGCTGAAGCGCTAGGGACTTGGGGCGTTCGCGGTCTCATCGCGGTCAGCCGGACGCGCCCCCCGAAGGTGCAGGTTCCGTAGCCGTCTCGGTGCATTCACTCAAAGCTCCATTGCGCAGTGAACCTCTGTATGTATACGCTGGCCGCGATCGCCCTGGTCGGCGGCCGTTGGCGGGCACTAGGCGGCCCGGTCGATGACGGCTGACTAGGAGGCACGGATGGCCGGGCGCAACGGATGGCGACGTCGAGCTCTGATGCGGCGCGGGTTGTAGTGGTGGCCGTCGCCGGGGCGCCAACGCGCGCGCGGCAACGACCGGCCCAGACCTGACCATTGCCGTGCAGGCGACGAGCACCGCCACGGCGGGCAAAACGGCCGGGTTCCGCGTGACGGTATCCAACGCCGGCGGCACCACCGCGGCGGCCACGATCGGCGTCAACGTGTCTTCGCAAGGCGGTGCGGCGGGCAACGCGACGCTCAGCGGAGACGGCTGGACGTGCGCCGCTACGCGCTGCACCACGACCACCGACGTGGCCCCGGGAGCAGCGCTCGCTCCGATCGAGGCGGCGGTGCCCGTGGTGGCCAACCGGACGACGACCTCGACCAGCAGCGGACGTGTCCTGCTGAGCGCCACCGTCGACGGCGGCGATGACACTGTGACAAGCGACAACAGCGCGAATGCCACCACCGGAATCCGCGCCTCAACGCGCGCCGATCTGGGAGTTGTTGGCCGAGTGGCCGGAGATCAAAGCGCCGCGGCTGGCGGAGATCCTGCGCGATGACTACGGCTATGCGGGCGGGGTCGATCTGGTCCGCAAACGGCTGGCCGTGCTGCGGCCACGGCAGGGTGAGCGGCCGGCCCAGAAGCCTGGTTATCGGCCGGGGCGGGTGCTGCAGGTCGATTGGGCTGAGATGCCTGTCAAGGATCACGAGATTTCCTCAGGTGTGATCACGAGAGTTCCCCGCCTGTGATCGCGGGCCGCGGCGGCGGCGGCCGGGATTAACCAGATCGCAACTTCGCGCCGCCGTCGGCCCAACGGCGGCGCCTCTACGTTCCGGCTGTCTCACCGGCACGGCCAAGGAGACCGACGTGGGAGCCCTGATCCCCGAAATCCTGTCAGCCGCGGCTCCGGTCAAGCGGGACGGCGTTCGACGCCGGGCCGCGGGCCGGAGCGGCGCACATACGCGCGGCGCGCCGATCGCGTCGGCCGCGGCGGCGGTCGGCGTCGCGCTGCTGGCCGCGGCAGCGACCGACGACGGCCAGCGGGCGGTCAGCCACCTCTCGATGCTGCCGGCGGTCACGCTGGGGTGCGGGGCGCTGATCGTCGCGCACGGTCTGTGGCGAGGCGCCCGCCGCGCGGCGACCGTGACCGCGGCGACGCTCACGATGGGCGCTCTGCTGCTGCTCGCCTGGGCGACGGCGTTCTCCGCG
>DATMGH010000105.1:0-13606 GCA_035555675.1 Solirubrobacter sp.
GCGAGCACGACCGCGGTCGCCGGCACCTCGATCCATTCGCCGATCGCGAGCAGCCCGATCGCGCCCGCCGCGGCGACCAGCGCGGCCGTCTGCGTGCGGATCCCGTTCGGCATCACCGGCCGCGGATCGGGCTTCTGGAGCACGGCCAGCGCCGCGAGCCAGGCGAACAGCGGGTAGAACGCGTTGGTCCCCATCGCCGGCGCCCACGTGCCCTCGGCGGCGCGCGCCGCCCAGGCGATGTCACCCAGGACCTGGGCGGCGACGGCTGCGGCGAGCAGGTTCCAGGCCGTGTCGGCCTGACGCCCGGCGACGAGCGCGCCGATCACCGCGATCGTCAGCAGCAGGCAGTCCGCGATCGGATAGGCGAACGTGACGAGCGCGTTGAAGTCGCCGAAGTGCTCGGTGGTCCGCGGCACGACGATCGCGATCACCAGCGCGGTCGCGGCCAGCAGGATCGTCGCCGCGTCGAACCCGAGCTTGACCGGGGCGCGGCGCAGCCAGGGACGGGCGAGCGCGACGAACGTCGCGAGGGCGCCGACGTACAGTCCCAGCCACGCGATGTCGGCGACGCCGGGCTCCGGCGCGGTCGCGTCCGGTGAGAGCAGGATCCAGCCCACGACCGACGAGCAAAGGCCGAGGCCGAGCGCGACGCGGGCGAAGCGACGCTCGTGCGTGCGCAGCGCGCACGCCAGGATCAGCGCGGCGGGGACGGCCTGCAGCGCGATGAACGCGTCGCGCGTGAGCAGCGGCGAGTCCACGCCGGCCAGCGTCGCCGCCCCGTAGAGCGCGAGGGCAACGGCGCCGAGCACGAAGAAGGGGCGCACGGTGACGGACACGCCCCTTTAGTCGGTTCGGACACTCAACTCTGGAGTGCCCGTCAGCAAAAGATCGGTCAGTGCGCGACGACGCGCGCGCTCGGCGCAGGCACCGCACGCGGCGCGGCCACCGGTTCGGGCTCGGGCTCGGGGTCGGGCGTGCTGCGAGCGCGCGAGAACGGTGTGTCGTGGTCCATCAGGCGGACCAGCGCGCCGACGACGATCAGCGCCGCGCACGCGATCATGCCCAGGACGCCGACCATGAACCACCAGCCGCCGAAGGCGATCAGCAGACCCTCGACGGTGACCACCGCGATGAGCGCGGCGGCGATCAGGAAGAAGAGCGCGTCGCCGCCGGCGGGCTCGTGGGAAGTGGGTTCGGTGGACATGGCGCAACCGTACGGTCGGCCCCGCGCGCCGGGATCGTGGCGAATCCCGCGTCCGGCTCAGTAGTTTTCCTCCGATGCGCGCGATCGTCCTCGACGGGGATCTGGAGCTGCGCGACGTGCCGGCGCCGGTCGCCGGCCCCGGGCAGCTGCTGCTGCGCGTGCACGCGTGCGGCGTCTGCCGGACCGACCTGCACCTGCTCGACGGCGAGGTGACGATCGATCACCCGCCGCGGATCCTCGGCCACCAGATCGTGGGCACGACCGAGGACGGGCGCCGCGTGGGCGTGCCGTGGCTGGGGTGGACGTGCGGCGAGTGCGTCTACTGCCGCTCCGGGCGCGAGAACCTGTGCCCGCGGGCGCGCTTCACGGGCCGCGACATCGACGGCGGCTTCGCCGAGTACGCGGTCGCGGACGAGCGCTACTGCTTCGACATCCCGGACGCGTTCGACGATCTGCAGGCCGCGCCGCTGCTGTGCGCGGGGCTGATCGGCTACCGCGCGCTGCGCATGTGCGGCGACGCCGAGCGCCTCGGCCTGTACGGCTTCGGCGCCGCGGCCCACATCGTCGCCCAGGTCGCGCGGTACCAGGGCCGGCGCGTGTTCGCGTTCACGCGCGCGGGCGACGACGCGGCGCAGGCGCTGGCGCGCGAGCTCGGCGCGGTCTGGGCGGGCGGCTCGGAGGAGGCGCCGCCGGAGGAGCTCGACGCCGCGATCGTCTTCGCCCCGGCCGGGCCGCTGGTCCCGGCGGCGCTGCGCGTGCTCGCCCCGGGCGGCACCGTCGTCTGCGGCGGCATCCACATGAGCGACATCCCGGCCTTCCCGTACGAGCTGCTGTGGCACGAGCGCACCGTGCGCTCGGTCGCCAACCTCACGCGCGCGGACGGGCTCGAGCTGCTCGCGCTCGCGCCGCGCGTCCCGATCCGCACGCACGTGACCGTCTATCCGCTGGAGCGGACCGCGGACGCGCTGGAGGATCTCCGCGCCGGGCGCTTCACCGGCGCGGCCGTGGTTCAGGCGTCGTAGAGCGCGTCGATGTCCGGCTCGAACTTGCGGTAGACGACCGCGCGCTTGACCTTCAGCGTGGGGGTCAGCTCGCCCTCCTGCTGGGAGAGGTCGCGCGGCAGGATCGCGAACCGCTTGATCTGCTCGATCCGCGCGAAGCGCTGATTGACCTGGTCGATGTCCTTCCAGATCGCCTCGCGGACCTTCTCGTCGGCGGCCATCGCCTCCGGGTCGGCGGGCACGCCGAGCTCGGCGGCCAGCGCCGGGACCTCGTCCGGGTCGAGCGTGACGAGCGCCACCAGGTACGAGCGGCGGTCGCCGGCGGCGATCGCCTGCGAGATCCAGCGCGTCTCGCGCAGCGCGCTCTCGAGCATCTCGGGCGAGACGTTCTTGCCCGACGACGTGATGATCAGGTCCTTCTTGCGGCCCGTGATCTGCACGTAGCCGTCGTGGATCTCGCCCAGGTCGCCGGAGTGCAGCCAGCCGTCCGGGTCCAGGATCGCTTCGCTGGCCTCCGCGTTGCGGTGGTAGCCCTTGAACACGTGCGGGCCGCGCATCAGGATCTCGCCGTCGTCGGCGATCGAGACCTCGGCGCCGGGCAGCGGGCGCCCGACGCTGCCGACCCGGACCTCCGCGAGCGTGTTCAGCGTCGCCGCCGCGCACGTCTCGGTCATCCCGTAGCCCTCGAGCACCGGCACGCCGCAGGCGTAGAAGAAGTCGATCACGTCGGCGCCGATCGGCGCGGCCCCGACGATCAGCACCGGCTCGCCCGGGCCGAGCGCGTCGCGCACCTTGCGCAGCGCCAGCCGGTCGCCGACCGCGTGGCGCAGCCGGTCGAGCGGGCTCACGCCGCGGCCCTCGCGCTGCGCCTTGGCGATCTTGTCGCCGGTCGCGAGCGCGCGCTTGAAGATCGCGGCCTTGGCGCCGCCGGCCTCCTCGGCCTGGCCGAGCACGCGGGTGTGGATCTTCTCCAGCAGGCGCGGGACGGTCGGGATGTGCGTCGGCTCGGTCTCGAGGATCTCGGCGGCGAGCTTCTTCGTGTCGCCGCTGGAGAACGCCAGCACGCCGCCGGTCTCCAGCGCCACGAACGCGACCATCCGCGCCAGCACGTGCGCGAGCGGCAGGTACTGGAAGATCACGGGCGCGGCGTCGCGCAGCTCGAGCCGGTCGATGTACGCGTTGAGCGTGTAGAGCAGGTTGCCGTGCGAGAGCACGCAGCCCTTCGGCGGGCCGGTGGTGCCGGACGTGTAGACGATCGTGGCCGTGTCGTCGGGGCTGACGGCCGCGACCCGCTCGCGCGCGATCGCGTCGCCGTCGGCCGCGCCGCGCTCGCGCAGCTCGGCCAGCGTGAGCGCGCCCTCGGCCTCGCCGCGCAGGACCACGACGTGCTCGAGCTCGGGCAGGTTCGCCCGCACCTTGGCGATCTTCGCCGCCTGCTTGTCGTCCTCGAGCAGGATCAGCTTCGCGCCGGAGTGCTCGAGCACGTACTCGCACTCCTCGGGCGAGTTCGTGTGGTAGACGGGCACGACCGTGGCGCCGGCGCAGAACGCGCCGAAATCGGCCAGCGGCCACTCCGGGATCGTCGAGGCGAGGATCGCGACCTTGTCGCCGGTGCCGACGCCGAGCGACGCCAGCCCGCCGGCGATCTCGCGGATCGCGCGCCCGAACTCGGCGTAGGTGACCGGAGCGCGGCCGGGCGCGCGCATGGCGTCGCCCGAATGGCGTTCGACGGCGGCGAGGGCCAGCTCGCCGAGCGAACGCACGGCGGTGGCGGTGGGGCGGGCGGCGAGTTCGGCCATGTCTTCACAACCCTACTTCGCCCGCCGCCGGCGCGTCAGCGATAGTTCGGGTAGTAGCTCTCGCCGTTGAACCACAGGGTCATCCCGATGCCCTTCGCCGGCGTGAGCACTTCGTAGGCGTTGTTGCGGGGCGGCGCCGCGTACTCGATCGCTTCGCGGATCTCCTCGAGCGTCCAGTCGTCGGGGAAGAACGTCGACTGGAGCTTCTTGTCCTTGTCCTCGGCGGTCGGGCCGGTGGCGTCGCCGCGGCGCACGCGGACCGTCTGCCGGTAGCAGCCCAGGTCGCCGACGAAGGTCTGCGGCCCGTGGCCTTCGCCGACCGGGGCGTCCCCGCGGATCGTGTGCAGCCCGGCGACTCGCTGGGTCTTCTTCGAGCCGGACTTCTCCTCGACGATCACGCCGTTGACGATGTGGTTCCAGATCTTGCCGTCCAGCGTGCGGTGCTTCTTGCCCTTGGGCGCCTGGCGCTGGGGTGGCTGCACCGGTGGCTGGTCGACGGCGGCGAGCGCCTGGTTGATCAGGTCGTAGTTGGTCCCGAAGTCGTTCCCGCCGTACTCCGCGTCCTCGGCCAGCAGCCGCGTGATCCACGAGTCGTCGTCCTCGTCCTGCTCGCGCGGCTTGGTCTTGCCGGTCCGCTCGAACCACGCGCCGGCCTCCTGGACGGTCTTGAACTTCGTGCGGGCCAGCACCGCGCGCCGCGCGACGCGTGCCGCGTTGCGGACCGGGATCAGCGCGACGTTGACGTTGAGCGCCGCGTCGAGCTTGGCGAACGTGGTGTGCGGCTGCTTGTGCCGCGTCGCCTGGCGGAACCGCGTGTAGACGGTCTCGATCGCGACGGCGTTGTTGGACAGGAAGACCTCGGCCGTGCCTTCCCACTCGTCCCAGTCGTCGAGCAGCGCCTGCGCCGCGGCCGACTGCTCGTCGACGATCTCGGCGGAGTCGTCGTTGGCGTCGAAGTCGCCGTCCATCGTGTCCCGGATGAACCGCATCACCTGGTGCAGCGTGGTGGCGTAGTAGGACGCGGTCTGCTCGCCTTTGGCGCCGGTGATCGTCTGGACCGCGAGCAGCGCGCCCTCGGTGTCGAGGTTGGTGACCATCAGCGTGATGGCGTCGCGCCCCGCCTCGTTGGGCGCCGCGAGGAAGTCCCCCACCGTGACGCTGACCTTGCTGACCTTGACCCGCTTCTTGCGGCTGCCCAGCAGCTTCTGGCCGAGCTGCTTGAGCGGGACGTTGCCGGTCTCGCTCTGGTTGCCCTCGCTGAGCCAGTCGTTGTGGCCCTTGACCTCGACGATCCACAGGCGGTCGCCGTCGTAGGCGAGCAGGTCGGCGTTCGGCTTGCCCGGGCCGGCGGTGCTGATGTGCTCCTCCGCGAAGCCCGCGTCGCGCAGCTTGCCGTAGACCTCCTTCTCCTTGTCGTTCTGGAGCTTCTGGAGCGTCCGCTCGTCCTTGTACTTGCGCCAGTCGCGCAGCAGGATGGCGCGGGCCAGCGCGGCGTTGCTGGTGCCGGGCGGCGGTGGTGTGGGGGCGCGCTCGGGCGCGCGCTCCGGCTCTGGACGAGCGACCCGTACTCGCATGCGCCCGACTCTTCCGGTGCCGCGGGGCCAGGGCAAGCGCCGGGCGCGCCGACCGGCCGCCGGCCTGGATTCACCGCATGCCGGACCGTTCGGGAGCTGACGAGAGGAGCATGTCCACGTAGCCGTCGGCGATCTCGGCCGCCGTCAGGCGGCCGCCCGGCTTGAGCCAGGTGGCGGTGTGGTTGACCATGCCGAGCAGCGCGAACAGCGTCAGCCGGTCCGGCTTGCCGACGGCCCGCAGGCGGCGCGCCAGGATCGTCTCGAACGCGTCGCGGCTGGCGCGCACCTGCTCCCACTCGGGCTCGGCCTCGATCGCGTGCCGCTCCTGGGCGAACACCGCCATGTGGTCGAGGTGCGCGGCGACGTGCTCGAGCCACGCGCGCACGAGCGCGCGCAGCTGCGTCTCGGGAGCGTCGCTGGACGCCTCGATCTCGGCCGCGCGCAGCAGCAGCGGGTCCATCAGCTGCTCGCAGATCTCGAACAGCAGGCGCTGCTTGGAGCCGATGTAGTGGTACAGACCGCCCGACCGCAGGCCGGTCGCCTCGCTCAGCTCGTCCATCGTCGTGGCCTGGAAGCCGCGGCGCGCGAACAGCGCCGCGGCGGTGGCGACGACCGCTTCGCGGCGGCGCTCGTAGCGCTCCCGGCGGGCAGGGGATGTGGGCGGCTTCGACACTTGTTTTGTAACGGGCGTTCGGTATAAGTCTGGCATGGACTTCGATCTCCCCGACGAGCACGAGCTGATCCGGCGCACGGTGCGCGACTTCGCCGAGGGCGAGGTCGCTCCGGTGGCGGAGGAGCTGGACCGCACGAAGGCCTTCCCGTACGACCTGGTGCGGCAGCTCGGGGCGCTCGGGCTGATGGGGATCCCGTTCCCCGAGGAGTACGGCGGCGGGGGCGGGGACTCGCTGGCGTACGCGATCGCGGTCGAGGAGCTCACGCGCGTGGACTCGTCGGTGGCGATCACGCTGTGCGCGCACACGTCGCTGGGGACGCAGCCGATCTACCTGTTCGGGACCGAGGAGCAGAAGCGCGAGTGGCTGCCGCGGCTGACGTCCGGGGAGATCCTGGGCGCGTTCGGGCTGACCGAGCCGGAGGCCGGCTCGGACGCGGGCAACGTGCGCACCCGCGCGTCGCTGGCCGGCGGCGAGTGGACGATCAACGGCGCCAAGCAGTTCATCACCAACGCCGGGACCGACATCTCCGGCGTGGTCTGCATCACGGCGCGCACGGGGGCGGACGAGATCTCGAACCTGATCGTCCCGAACGGGACGCCCGGGTACGTGCCGGGCGAGCCGTACCGCAAGATGGGCTGGAACGCGTCGGACACGCGGCCGCTGACGTTCGAGGACTGCGTGGTGCCGGAGGAGAACCTGCTCGGGCCGCGCGGCGCCGGCTTCAAGCAGTTCCTGCGGGTGCTGGACATCGGGCGCATCGGCGTGGCCGCCATGGGCGTGGGCCTGGCGCAGGGCGCGCTCGACCAGGCGCTGGCGTACGCCAAGGAGCGGCAGGCGTTCGGCAGGCCGATCTCCAAGTTCCAGGCGATCCAGGGCAAGCTGGCCGACATGGCGACCGAGATCGAGGCGGCGCGGCTGCTCGTCTACAAGGCGGCGCGGCTCAAGGACGCCGGGCGGGACTTCACGCTGACCGCGGCGCAGGCGAAGCTCAAGACGGGGCGGCTCGCGGTGCGCTGCGCCGAGGAGGCCGTGCAGATCCACGGCGGCTACGGCTACATCGAGGAGTACCCGGTCTGCCGCATGTACCGGGACGCGAAGATCCTCACCATCGGCGAGGGCACCGACGAGGTGCAGCAGATGGTGATCGCCCGCGCGCTCGGGGCCTGACGCCGTGTTCTCGTCGGTCCTCGTCGCCAACCGGGGCGAGATCGCGCGGCGCGTGATCCGGACGCTGCGGCGGCTCGGCGTGCGCTCGATCGCGATCTACACCGACGCCGACGCGGGCGCGCCGCACGTGCGCGAGGCCGACGAGGCGGTGCGCGTGTCCTCGTATCTGGCGATCGACGAGATCGTGGCGATCGGGGCCGGCGCGCTGCACCCCGGGTACGGGTTCCTGTCGGAGAACCCGGCGCTGGCGCGGGCGTGCGCGGCGGCGGGCGTGACGTTCGTCGGGCCGTCGCCGGAAGCGATCGAGCTGATGGGCGACAAGGTGCGCGCGAAGGCGGCGGCGGCCGCCGCGGGCGTGCCGGTCGTGGCGTCCTTGAGCGTCGAGGAGGCGCGGGTCTCCGACGCGTATCCGCTGCTGGTCAAGGCCGCCGCGGGCGGCGGCGGCCGCGGGATGCGGGTGGTCGAGGACGCGTCGCAGCTCGACGATGCGCTGGCGGCGGCGGCGCGCGAGGCGGCGGCCGGCTTCGGCGACGACCGCGTGTTCATCGAGCGCTTCCTGCCGCGCGCGCGGCACATCGAGGTGCAGGTGATCGGCGACGCGTTCGGCGCGGTGGTCGCGCTCGGCGAGCGCGAGTGCACGCTGCAGCGGCGCCACCAGAAGGTGGTCGAGGAGTCGCCGTCGCCGGTCGTGACGCCGGCGGTGCGCGCGGCGCTGTGCGACGCCGCGGTGGCGCTGGCGTCGGCCGCCGGCTACGTGGGCGCGGGGACGGTCGAGTTCATCGCCGACGCCGACGACGTCTCGACGCACTTCTTCCTGGAGATGAACGCGCGGCTGCAGGTCGAGCACCCGGTGACCGAGCTGGTCACGGGGCTGGACCTGGTCGAGCTGCAGCTGCGGGTGGCGTGCGGCGAGCGGCTGGACGTGGACGTGGCGCTGCGCGGCCACGCGATCGAGGTGCGGGTCAACGCCGAGGACGCACGCTGGTTCCCGGCGGCCGGGGACGTCCTGCTGGCGTCCTACCCGCGCGGCGTGCGGGTGGACGCGGCGGTCGAGACCGGGTCGGTCGTCGGTACCGACTACGACTCGATGATCGCCAAGCTGATCGCGTACGGGCCGTCGCGGGCCGAGGCCCTGGCGCGGCTCGACCGCGCGCTGGCGGACACCGCGATCCTCGGTCTGGAGACCAACACGGGCTACCTGCGGGCGCTGCTGGCGCGCGACGACGTCCGCGCGGGGGAGCTGGACACCGGGCTGCTGGGGCGGTTGGACGTTCCGGCGCCGGCGTTGAGCGACGAGGAGGTCGCGCGGGCCGCGGCGGCGATCGCGCTCTTCGTCGCCGGCGAGCGGGCGGGCGACGATCCGTTCGCGCGCCGCGACGGCTGGCGGCTCGGCGGCGTCGCCGCGCCGTCCTACTGGACGCTGTCGGTGGCGGGCGGCGAGCCGCTCGACGTCGTCCTGGCGCCGACCGAGGTCGCGCGCGTCGACGCCCACACGTTCCGGGTCGGGCGGCGCCGCTTCACCTGCGTCCGCTCCGGGCGCGAGGTCTGGCTCGGGCACGAGGGGTGGACCTGGCACGTGACCGAGGCGACGGCCGAGGACGTCCATCACGCGCACGCCGACGGCGACCTGCGCGCGCCGATGCCGGGCTCGGTGCTGTTCGTCTCGCGGGCGGTCGGGGACGCGGTCGCGGCGGGGGACCCCGTCGTCGTGCTCGAGTCGATGAAGATGGAGCTGGCGCTCACCGCGCCGGTGGACGGCACCGTGGCCGAGCTCTCGGTCGCGGTCGGGGACAAGGTCGCGCGCGACCAGATCGTGGCAAAGGTGGTCGCATGACCCACGAGGACCTGGCGGCGGACCTGCGCGAGCAGCTCGCGCGCGTGCGGATGGGCGGCGGCGAGAAGGCCCGCGCGCGCCACACGAGCCGCGGCAAGCTGCTCCCGCGCGAGCGCGTCGACCGGCTGCTGGACAAGGGGGCGCCGTTCCTGGAGCTCTCGGCGCTGGCGGCGCACGGGATGTACGACGGCGACGCGCCGGGCGCGGGGATCGTCACCGGCGTCGGCCGCGTGTCCGGCCGCGAGTGCGTGATCGTGGCCAACGACGCGACCGTCAAGGGCGGCACCTACTACCCGATGACGGTCAAGAAGCACCTGCGGGCGCAGGAGGTCGCGCTCCAGAACCGGCTGCCGTGCCTCTACCTGGTCGACAGCGGCGGCGCGTTCCTGCCGCTGCAGGACGAGGTCTTCCCGGACCGCGAGCACTTCGGCCGCATCTTCTTCAACCAGGCGACGATGTCCGCGCGCGGCATCCCGCAGATCGCGTCGGTCATGGGCTCCTGCACGGCCGGCGGCGCGTACGTGCCCGCGATGAGCGACGAGTGCGTGATCGTGCGCGAGCAGGGCACGATCTTCCTCGGCGGCCCGCCGCTGGTGAAGGCGGCGACGGGGGAGGAGGTGACCGCCGAGGATCTGGGCGGCGGCGACCTCCATTCGCGGACGTCCGGTGTCACCGACCACCTGGCCGACGACGACGCGCACGCGCTGGCGATCGTCCGCTCGATCGTGGCCACGCTGCCGCGCTCGCAGCCGGTGTGGGAGCGGGCGGCGGTCGAGCCGCCGCGGTTCGACGCGGCGTCGATCTTCGACGTCGTCCCGGTCGACGTGCGCAAGCCGTACGACCCGCACGCGCTGATCGAGCGGCTCGTCGACGGCTCCGAGCTCCACGAGTTCAAGGAGCTGTACGGGACGACGCTGGTGTGCGGCTTCGCGCGCCTGCACGGGCACCCGGTCGGGATCCTGGCCAACAACGGGATCCTGTTCAGCGAGTCCGCGCTCAAGGGCGCGCACTTCATCGAGCTCTGCGACCGGCGCGGGATCCCGCTCGTGTTCCTGCAGAACATCAGCGGGTTCATGGTCGGGCGCGAGTACGAGGCGGGCGGGATCGCCAAGCACGGGGCGAAGCTGGTCACCGCCGTGTCCTGCGCGCGGGTGCCGAAGCTGACCGTGATCGTGGGCGGGTCCTTCGGCGCCGGCAACTACGGGATGTGCGGCCGCGCGTACGCGCCGCGCTTTCTGTTCATGTGGCCGAACGCGCGGATCTCGGTCATGGGCGGCGTGCAGGCGGCGACGGTCATGGAGACGGTCGGGCAGCCGGAGGTCGGCGCCTCGCTGCGCGACCAGTACGAGCGCCAGGGGCATCCGTACTACGCCACCGCCCGGCTCTGGGACGACGGCGTGATCGACCCGCGCGACACGCGCGACGTGCTCGGGCTGGCGCTCAGCGCGTGCGCGGGCGCGCCGCTGGCGGACGTCGGCTACGGCGTCTTCCGCATGTAGCCGCGGAGCGCGGCGCCGACCGGCGTCAGCGCCGCGTGCATGTTGCGCTCCATCATCTCCAGCGCGGCGCGCGCGAGGCCGGCGTCGATGTGCGCGACCGCGTCCGGCGGCACGACGACCTCGTAGCCGCGCACGTAGGCGTCGAGCGCGGAGTAGAGGATGCACTGCTCGGTCACCTGGCCAGTCAGCACGAGCCGCTGGACGCCCTCGACGCGCAGCAGGTGGTCGACCGCGGTCTGGTAGAAGATCGAGTGCCGGCCCTTGGGGATGAACGGGACGGGGAAGTCCGGCGCGATCGGGCGCACGAGCTCGGGGTGCGCGCCGGCCAGCGCGCGGTCGACGAGCTGCTCGCGCCCGGTGTCCCACGCGTCGTGGTTGTCGTTGACGTAGACGAGCAGGACGTCCTCGCGCCGCCGCGCCTCGTCGCGCGCCGCCGCGATGTGCGGCAGGCACGCGCGCACCGACGCCGCCAGCGGATCGGCGTCCGCGTGCTCGTACGTGTTCAGCATGTCGATCACGACCAGGGCGGTGTCCGGCATCGCGAGGGGAACCTACCCCGCGGCGTGGGCACCTGCGCCTCCGGCGGGTCCGCCCGTCGCGGCCGCGAGCGCGGCGCGGACGCGCGCGACCACGCGGTCCGGGCGCGTCGTGATCTCGCGCCACGTGGTGCGCAGCACGGTGAAGCCGCTCGCCTCCAGCACGGCCTGGCGTGCTCCGTCGTCGGCTCGGGCGAGCAGGTGCTCGTGGAACCGGCGGCTGTCGGCCTCGAGGATGACGCGCGGCGCGGACCACCGGAAGTCCGGCACGTACACGCCCTCGCGGCAATTGACGTCCGGGCGCGGCAGCCCGCCGTTCAGCAGCACGGCGAGCACGATGTCCTCGTACTCGTTGCGCGTCGGGGCGGCCGTCGCCAGCACCGCGCGCAGCCGTTTGGCTCCGCGGTGGCGGCTCGTGACGAGCTCGGCCGGCGTGATCCGGCGCTGGTTGAGCGCCTCGTTGACCGCGCGGCGCAGCTGCTTCGGCGGCAGCGTGGGGGCGTTGTCCATCAACGTGCGTGCGGGCGGCGTGACCGGGATGCCCTTGAGGAAGCGGCGTTCGACGTTGTTCGTGCGATGGGTGTGGACGTGCGGCAGCCGCCGCGGCGTGGCCGCGGTGACCTCGATCATGCGGCCGTCCCACCGGACCCAGCCGTACAGGGCCGCCGCGGCGTAGTGCGAGAGCACCGCGCCCGGCCCGCACGCCTTGACCGCGGCGAGGAAACAGCCTTCCAGGGGCGGGTTGGGCACGACCGAGTAGACGCCACGATGAAACGGGTAGAGCCGCCCGGCGCCGACGCGCCCCGCGATCGCCCGGTCGGACAGCCCACAGGCCCGCAGGTCGGCGACGTCCACGATCGTCCATTGCCGTGCGGCCCGCTGCGCCACGCGAGCGTTGACTTGTTTACCTGAACCGTGGGTAACTCGACGCTCGCGTGGCATGGCCGCAGCATCGCCCAGGGCGCTGAGGCGGAACAAGACGCGTTTGTTACAGGTCTGCGGAGTCTTCGTGCGGATTCTGTGCCACGGTCAGGAGCGTCTTGCCGACCGTCGCGCGGGCCTCGATCGCGGCGTGCGCGTCCGCGGCGCGATCGAGCGGGAAGCGCTGGCCGATCAGCGGCCGCAGGCCGGCCGAGAGAGCGCGTACGGCGTAGCCGCGCACTTTCGCGGGGTCGCGTTCCGGCTCGACGAGCGTGACGCCGCGCGCCGCGGCGGCCTCCGCGGAGATGCCCGCCCACTCGCCGCTCGCCAGCCCGTAGGAGAGCATCCGCCCGCCGGGGACGATGCGCGCGAACGCCGCCCGCGCGAGCGGCCCGCCGACGCCGTCGAAGACGACGTCGTACGCGCGGCCGGGCCCGACCGCGTCGTCGTAGAGCGCCGCCTCCGCGCCGAAGGAGCGGACCACGTCGAGCTTCGCGGCACTGCCGACCGCGCCGACCGCGGCCGGCACGAGCTGCAGCAGCAGCGTCCCGACGCCGCCCGCCGCCGCGAGCACCAGCACGCGCTCGCCGGGCGCGACCGCGACGGCGTCGGTCAGCATCAGCGCCGTGCGACCGTCGGCGAGCAGCGCGACCGCGTCGTCGAGCGCGACGCCGTCCGGCACCTCGATCGGCACGGCCGCGTCGACCGCGACCCGCTCCGCGTAGCCGCCGCCCGCCCCGCCCAGCGACGCGATCACCCGCCGCCCACCGGCGTAGCCGCCGACGCCGTTGCCGGGAATCGCCGGCAAGGTCACCGGGAACGGCCCGCGCCCGGCGCGCACCTGGGTCTCGACGAACGTGATGTTCGCGTAGGCGACGTCGATCACCACGTCCCCGTGCGGCTCCGGCGCCGAGCCCGGCACCAGCACCGACGGCGGGCCGAACTCACGCAGCCAGACCGCGCGCACCGCGAGCCCGCTCGTAGTTGAGGCGCAGCAGCGCGATCACGTCCGCCACGTCCTCGGGCCCCGCGATCGCCCGCGCGCCCCAGCCCTTCCTGCCCGGGAACACGGGGTGATAGTCGATCCGCCCGGCGTCGAACAGCTCCTGCCAGACGGCCTTCGGGAAGCCGATGTGGGCGACCCGGTCACCGTGCAGATGCCCGATCTCGCGCCCGCCGACCTTCAAGGACAGCTCCCCGCGGCTGCCGGGCGCCGCGGTCACGCCCTCCCACGCGGTCACCTCGGCGATGATGGTCTCACTCGCGGTCATGCTGGGAAGCGTGCGCCGGACGGCGCCCGCTTCCCATTGGCCATTGGTCCTACGACCGGTACTCGACCGCCACCCGGCTCCCGGACTCCGCCGAGCGCAGCATCGCGTCGCAGATCTCGGCGGCCC
>DATMGH010000106.1:0-36080 GCA_035555675.1 Solirubrobacter sp.
CGGGGCAGCGGGCCTCGAGGCGGCTGAGAGCGTGGGCCGCGGGCTCGCCGAGGCGGATGCGGTGGGCGGTGTCCTCGAGCTCCTTGGCCAGCAGGCCCGGGTGCCTGCGGCCGACTTCGGCGAGCGCCTTGCGCGGTGCGAGCCCGGCCTGGAGGGCGACGCGCAGGAGGTCGAGCACGTCGGGCAGCTCGGTCTCGATCACGTGTGCGCGCGCACGCGCGCGGCGGCGGAGGGCGTGCTCGGGGAGGGCGTAGCCGGCGACGGGGGCGGCGAGGAGTACGGCGAGGTTCAGGCGTCCGGGGGCGAGTGCGGCCACGGGGGCGGCGAGCGTGGTGGCGAGGAGTGCCAGGCCGGCTTGAAGCGCGACGATCTCGTTGGCCGGGCGGTCGATCCCGGCGGCCTGGGCACGGGCTTCGAGCCCCTGGGCGGCGGGATGGATGCCGGCGGCGGCGCGCGCGCCGATGCGGGCGATCAGGGTGAGCGTGCGGCTGGTGCGGTGGCGGCGGTGCGGCGGGAGGAGCTCGGCCAGGCCCGCGGCGGCCGCGACGCCGGCGAGGGCGGCGAGCAGGACGGTCACCGCGCCCGCCCTCGCGGCCCGTCGCCGCGCCGCGCCTCGCCGCTCCACGCCTCGCCGCTCCGCCGCCCGCCGCGCCGCGCCTCGCCGCGCCGCCGCCCGCCGCGCCACGCCTCGCCGCATCGCCCGTCCCGCCGCACCTCGCTGCGTCGCCCGTCCCTCCGCACCTCGCTCCTCCGTCGCCCGCCGCGCCACGCCGTGCCCCACCGCTGCCCGACGCGCCGCGCTCCCCTTCCAGTCACCGCAGCGCCCTCCGGGTCAGGCGGTGCACGCAGGCGAGCGCGAGCAGCTGCAGCGCGAGCGCGAGGCCGGTGAGCCAGGCGCTGACGGGGTTGCCGGCGAGGCTCGCGATCAGGCCGGGGCGGGCGAGCTCGGCGAGCAGCGCGGCGCCGACCGGCAGCAGGAGCACGGTCCGGGCGGTGAACCGGGCCTGGGCGGTCGCGGCGAGCGCGTCGCGGTCCTGACGCGCCGCGGCCTCCAGCGCGGCGGCGAGGTCGCGCAGCAGGCCGGGCAGATCGCCGCCCGCGTCGCGCTGCAGCAGCACGCCGGCGACGAGGGCGTCCCAGGCGGGCGAGCCGGCGCGGCGACGCAGGCGCTCGAGCACCTCCTCGGTGCCGGCGCCGAGCGCGAGCGCCCGGGCGGCGGCCCGCAGCTCGTGGCCCGGCGCGCCGCGCGTCCCGCTCGCGACGACGGCGAGCGCGCCGCGCACCGAGTGCCCTCCGGCCAGCGCGTCGGCGAGCGCGCGGGCGACGACCGGCGCGGCACCGGCCAGCGCGGCGCGAAACCGGCGCCGCCGGCCTCGCACGACGCTCGTGGCCACGGCCGGTCCGGCCACGCCCGCGAGCACCGCCGCCGGCACGCCGCCCGCGAGCCAGCCGGCGGCGGCAAGCGCGGCCGCCGCCAGGACGGCGAGCCGTCGCCGCTCGGCCGCGGTCGGCGACGCTCCCTCCCGGCCCGCGCGCACGACCGGCGCGATGGAGCGGGCGAGCAGCCCGGCGAGGTGCGTGCGCTCGACGGCGCCGAGCAGCTCCCAGGCGCCGGCGACCGCGGCGGCCGCCGCCCCGAACGCGAGGGCTACCGCCAGCACGCCCGGGCCAGTCCGCCGAGCGGCCGCCGGGCACCTCGCCCGCGCGTCATCCCCCGGGCCCGCGTCACGCCGACCCCTCCAGCCGCGCCGCCAGCTCCTCCCCCAGCGCCGCGCGCCACCGCGGGGCGCCGTCGCGCCACACGTAGAGGTCACGCGCGCCCGGACCGCCCGCCACGCGCACGACCTCGCTCACCGCGACCACGCGCCGGGCGCCGTCGGCGCCGCGGGCCTGGCAGACGACGAGGTCGAAGGCGTCGGCGACCTGCTCGCGCACCGCGGCGTGCGGCAGCGCCACGTCCGCCATCAGCGCGAGCACCTCGATCCGCCGCAGCGCCTCCGCGGGCGAGCCGGCGTGCACGGTGCACAGCGAGCCGTCGTGGCCGGTCGAGAGCGCGGTCAGCATGTCCAGCGCCTCGGCGCCGCGAACCTCGCCGACGATGATCCGATCCGGGCGCATCCGCAGCGCGTTGCGCACCAGCCGGCGGATCGTGACCTCGCCGCGCCCCTCCAGGTTCGGCGGCCGCGCTTCGAGCCGGACGACGTGGGGCTGCCGCAGCCGCAGCTCGGCGGCGTCCTCGATCGTGACCACGCGCTCGTCCTCGCCGACGAACGCGCTCAGCACGTTGAGCGTCGTCGTCTTGCCCGAGCCGGTGCCGCCGCAGACCAGGATCGTCGCCCGCGCGCGCACCGCCCGGCGCAGGAACTCGAGCAGCGGGCGCGTCACCGTGCCGTTCGCGACCAGCTCCTCGGGCGTGAAGCCACGCGGACGAAAGCGGCGGATCGTCAACGCCGGCCCGTCGAGCGCCAGCGGCGGCAGCACGACGTTCACGCGTGAGCCGTCGGGCAGGCGGGCGTCGCACAGCGGCTCCGCCTCGTCCACGCGGCGGCCGAGCGGCGCGAGGATCCGCTCGATCGCGTCGCGGAGCGCGGCCTCGGACTCAAAGCGCACGCCGGTCGCCTCCAGCCGCCCGCCGCGCTCGACCCACACCGGCGCGACGCCGGAGACCATGATCTCGTCGACGCCCGGGTCGGTCAGCAGCGGCTCCAGCGGCCCGAGCCCGAACGCGCGCTCGGCGATGCGCGCGGCCAGCTCGTCGCGGTGCTCGGCCGAGAGCACGCCGGCCTCGCGGTCGACCAGGCCGCGAATGCGGTCCGGCAGCTCGCCGTCCTCCTCCCCCGCGCCCGCGAGCAGGCGCTCGCGCAGGTCGGTGGCGAGCGCGTCCAGTGGATCCATGCCCTCCATAGGCGCGGCGCCACGAAACTCGCCCCCTCTACGTGCGCAGCCCGCGCGGCGGCGTCGGCGGCTCGCTTCGGCGCTCCGGCGGCGGAAGCGGCGAACTCCCCGGCAGCGCGCCGCCGGGCCGGAAGACGCACAGCGTGCGTCCATTCGGTCGGGCGGCCGAGGCACACAGCACCCCGCTGTATCCCTCCGCCCACAACTGGGCGCCGACGGCCTGAAACGCGGGCCACTCCGTCCGCGTCGGCGACGGCGCGGCCAGGCCGACGCGTCGCAGCGACTCCACCGAGTCGAGCACCGCGACGCGCTCGAGCATCACCTCGTACCGCCACAAATCGCGCGGCAGCGCGTCGAGCGGCTCGACACCGTCCTCCGCGAGTCGCCGGTACCACTCCGCCCAACAGGTCTCAGGGTCACCCGCAAGATACAGCGCCGCGACCACGTCGCCGCGCTGCCAGCGTCCGCTCGCCGGCGGGTCGCGCCGGAACGCCGGATCGCCGCCGCTCGGCACGTGGCGCCACCACACGCCGGTCACGGCGACCGGCACGACGTCGAGCGTCATCGGAAGCTCAGGTGAAGCTGGCGGACTCGAGCTCGGTGAGGATGCTCGCCACGCGCAGGTACTCGCCGCGCGCGATCAGATCGATCGGCTTCTCGAGCTCGAGCGACGGCACCGGCTTGTTGAGCCACAGCGGAACCACCTCGGGGCGCAGTACGCGCACCGCCTGCTCCACCACCGCGGACAGCTCCAGCAGCCGCTCCGCCCGGACGCCGCTCGGCGTCCGCCGGCGTGCCAACCACGCCTCGACGGTGCTCTTCCCGGCACCGGTGGCTCGCGCGATGTCGCGCGTGCTGAGCGGTGCGAGCGTGCGGACGTGGGCGGCCTCGTCGGCGTATGCGGAGGACATGAGTACGGGCAAGTGTAGGCAAAAGCGAGGGAGAAAACGAGTGGGTGCTGTGAGGTTCATGGCTCACGTAGGCGCGCGCGCCGAGACTTCGCCCCGGCGCCGCTAGCCTCGAACGCCATGACCGACCCGGCCCGCCTGGCGCGCGAGCAGTTCGGGATCGACGCCGTGGCGACGGCGCTCCCGGGCGAGCACGTCCTCAACTTCCGCCTCGACGCCGGCGAGGACCGGTACGTGCTCAAGCTGCAGCCGCCGCAGCCGCTCGAGGACGCCGTGCTCGAGCACCTGCGCGAGGTGCCCGGCGTGCCGCGGCTGGTCGACCGCGGCGGCGGGGCGCGGCTGCTGAGCTGGCTCGACGGGCGGCCGTGGGCGGACGGCGGCGGGGACCTCGAGAGCCTCGGGCGAACCGTCGCGCGCGTGGATCGCGCACTCGCCGGCTTCACCCACCCCGACGTCCGCCGCGACCATCCGTGGGAGCTCAACCACGCGCGCGACTTCGGCATCGCGGTCCCGGCGCTCGACCACCTCCCCCACCAGCTGATCCACAACGACGCCAACGAGCACAACGTGCTGGTCGGCGCGGACGGGCACGTCACCGGCCTGATCGACTTCGGCGACGTCGTCTGGAGCGCGCGCGTGTGCGGGCTCGCGGTCGCGGGCGCGTACGCGATGTCGAGCCCGCCCGCCCAGCCGGACCCGGCGCGCGCGGTCGTCGCGCTCGTCCGCGGCTACCACGAGGTCACGCCGCTGCTGGCCGAGGAGCTCGCCGTCCTGTTCGACCTGATGGTCGTGCGGCTGCGGCTGAGCCTCGCGATGTCGGCCGCCCAGCACGCGGCGGCGCCGCACAACGACTACCTGCTGATCTCCCGCGACGGCGTGAGCGACGCGCTGAAGCGGCTCGAAGGCGCCGACCCCCAGCTCGCCCACTTCCGCTTCCGCGACGCGTGCGGGTACGAGCCGAGCCCGCGCGCCCGGCGCGTCCGCCAGCTGCTGGCGCTCGCGACGCCCGTGCCCGTCATGCAGGGCGACCTGGCGCACGCGACCGTCCTCGATCTCACCACTGAGATCCCCCCGATCGACGGCCTGGCCATCGGCCGCTACGACGAGGAACGCGCGATCTACACGGCGCCCGAGTTCCAGGTCCCGGACGGGCGCTGGCGGACGCGGCACATGGCGGTCGACGTCTTCGCCCCCGCGGGGACGCCGGTGTTCGCGCCGCTCGACGGGCGCGTCGCGGTGCGCGAGAACCGCGACCGGCGCGGGGACTACGGCGGCCTGCTGGTGCTCGACCACGGCGAGTTCTGGACCCTGCACGGGCACCTGGACCCCGCGACGCTGGCGTCCGGCGAGGTCCGCGCGGGGGACGAGATCGCGCGGCTCGGGGCACCCGAGGTCAACGGCGGCTGGGAGCCGCACCTGCACTTCCAGATCTTCACCGACCTGATCGACGACCTCCCCGGCGTCGCGCTGAGCGACGAGGGCGACGTCTGGCGCAGCGTCTGCCCGGACCCGAACCTGCTGCTCGGGCTGCCGGGCGGCGTCGCCGCACGGCCGGCGCGGACCGACATCGCGGCCAAGCGCGGCGTCGTCATGAGCCGCGCCCTGTCGCTCGCCTACGACGAGCCGCTGCACATCGTCCGCGGCGAAGGCGCCCACCTGTACGACGCCGGCGGCCGCGCGTACCTCGACCTGGTCAACAACGTCGCCCACGTCGGCCACTGCCACCCACGCGTGGTCGCTGCGGGAGCGCGCCAGATGGCCACCCTGAACACGAACACGCGCTACCTGCACCAGTCGGTGATCGACTACGCGCGGCGGCTCGCGGGCACGCTGCCGGACCCGCTGCACGTGTGCTTCTTCGTGAACTCGGGGTCGGAGGCCAACGACCTGGCGCTGCGGCTGGCCGCAGCGCACACGGGGCGCGACCAGGCGCTCGTGCTCGAGCACGCCTACCACGGGCACCTGCGCTCGACGATCGACCTCAGCCCGTACAAGTTCGGCGCGAACCGCCCCGCGAGCACGCGGGTCGTGGCCCCGGACGCGTTCGAGGTCGACGCGCCCGCCGCGTTCTTCGCCGAGTCGATCCAGGGCTGTGCCGGGCAGGTCGTGCTCCCACCCGGGTTCCTGGCCGAGTCGTTCGCCGCCGTGCGGGACGCCGGCGGGGTGTGCGTCGCCGACGAGGTGCAGGTCGGGTTCGGCCGGATCGGGGAGCACTTCTGGGGCTTCGAGCTCGACGGCGTCGTCCCGGACATCGTCACGCTCGGCAAGCCGATCGGGAACGGTCACCCGCTGGGCGCGGTGGTCACGACGCCGGAGATCGCGGCCTCGTTCGTGACCGGGATGGAGTACTTCAACACGTTCGGCGGGAACCCGGTCTCGGCGGAGATCGGGCTCGCGGTGCTGGACGTGATCGCCGACGAGCGGCTGCAGGCGCACGCGCTCGCCGCCGGGTCCCGGCTGCTGGACGGGCTGCGGGGGCTGGACGTGGTCGACGCGCGCGGGGTCGGCCTGTTCCTCGGCGTCGAGCTGGAGTCGGCGGCGCGGGCCCGCGCGGTCAAGGAGGCGCTGAAGGCGCGCGGGATCCTGATCTCCACGGACGGGCCGCTGGACAACGTGCTCAAGATCAAGCCGCCGCTGGTGATCGGCGCGGAGGACTGCGACCGGTTCCTGAACGCGCTAAGCGACGTGCTGTAGGTGCACGAGCACGTCGGCGCTGGGCGCGGTGGCCGCGACCAGCTCGGCGTTGCGCTGGTCGGAGCGCAGCACCCAGGCGCGCGCGTACTCGGGCGTCTTGCCGAACCGGATGTGGCGCTGGATCAGGCGCTGCACGCGCAGCTCCTCGTCGATCTCGACGTACCAGGTCTCGTCTAGCAGCGGGCGGACGCGGGCCCAGTCGCCGTCGGACGCGAGCAGGTAGTTGCCTTCGGTGACGATCAGCGGCGTGGTGCGGGGGACGGCGATCGCGCCGGCGATCGGTTCCTCGATCTCGCGCCGGAACTCGGGGGCGTAGACGACCGGCTCGCTCGCCTGCTTGAGGCGGGCGAGCAGCGCGACGTAGCCGGCGGCGTCGAACGTGTCCGGCGCGCCCATGCGGTCGCGGCGGCCGAGACGGACGAGCTCCGACTGCGCGAGGTGGAACCCGTCCATCGGCACCAGCCGCGCCCGCTCGCCGAGCTCGGCCACGATCGCGCGCGCCACGGTCGACTTCCCGCCGCCGGGCGGGCCCGCGATCCCGAGGATGTTCCGGCCGCCGTCGCGCGCCAGCGCGCGGGCGCGGGCGACGAGCGCGTCCATGTCCTCGATGACCATCCGCGGACCCTATAGACCGTCCTCGACGGTGAGCGGGCCGACCGTGCGGCGGTCGCCGGGAGCGCGGGCGAGCAGCCGGACCTCGCGCGCGAACGTCTGCGCCGCGGCGAGGTAGACGGCTTGCGCCGCGGTGACGCGCAGGGTTGCCGTGATGCGGGGCGCGGTGTCTTCGGAGGGCGGGGCGCGGGCGGCGGCGAGGACCTCGACGTTCTCGAGCGCGACGCGCGTCCGGTGCTCGGTGGTGACGAGGACGTCGACGCGGGTGCCGGGCGCGGCGGCCTCGGCCGAGCCGGTCGCGAGCACGTCGATCGCCCGCTGGCCGCGCTCGATCGCCGGGGCCTGCGGGGCGGGCGCGAGCAGGTTCGGGGTGACGGGCGCGCCGGCGCGCACCGGCACGGCGAGCTCGTGGCCCGCCAGGGTGGCGGCGAACGCGGGCTCCTGGGGCGCGTAGCGGGCGGGAAGCTCACGCACGGCGAGGTCATCGAGCTGCAGCGTGTGGCCGGCGGCGAGGTCGCGGCGGGCCACGACGATCTCGGTCAGCGGGCCGATGCGGGCGGCGAGCGCCGCCTCGCGGCGCGCCATGTGGCTCGCCGCCAGCGTGCCGAGTAGCAGCGCGAGGCCGAGCAGGACCGCGGCTCTGCGTCGCCGCGTCACCGGCTCGCCGCCCGCGCCGGGTCGCGCGGCGTCACGGGCTCGCGCTCCGCGCCGTGCGGTGCCACCGGCTCGCCGTCCGACCTCGCGCCGTGCGGCACCACCGGCCCGCGGCGCTCACCGCGCCGCGTCACCGGCTCGCCGCCGCCGTCCGACCTCGCGCCGCGCGGCACCACCGACCCGCGGCGCTCACCACGCGGCGTCACCGGGTCGCCGCCGCCCGATCTCGCGGCGTCGAGCACCGGCAGCTCGAGCACGAGGCGTGCGCCGGCGGCGGACGGCTTTGAGATCAGGCGGCCGCCGAGCTCCTGGGCGATCGCGGCGGTGATCGTCAGGCCGTGGCCGCGCGGCCCGCGGCGCCGGCGCGCCGTGAGCGCGGACAGGCTCGCGGGCAGGCCGGGACCGTCGTCGGCGACCTCCAGCGCGCCCGGGCTGACGCGCAGGCAGACGGTTCCCCCGCCGTGCTCGGCGGCGTTGGCGATCAGGTTCGCGCACGCCTGGGCGATCCGCAGCGGATCGGCCAGCACCGTGGCGGTCTCCGCCGTGTCCACGTGCAGACCCGCGCCGTAGCCGGCGGCCAGCGCGTGCCACGCCGGCGCGTAGGTGTCGGCCAGCTTCGCGAGGTCGACCGCTTCCGCGACCGTGGCGGCACGGGCGCCGGCCGGCGCGGCGGCGAGGTCCTCGAGCGCGCGGCCGGCGCGGGCCAGCTCGAGCTCGAGCGCGGCGAGCCGGGCCGGCTCGCCGCCGAGCCCGTGCAGGCCGAGCTGCACCGCGAACAGCGGGCCACGCACTTCGTGGCACGCGCGGGCGACGAGCCCCAGCCGGCGCTGCGCACGCAGGCACGACGCGACGCACGCGAGCGTCAGGGTCCAGCTCAGCAGCGCGACGATCATGCTCTTCTCGTCGCGGGGCGGGGAAGTTCGCCCCCCTTCGAGCCTCGCCGTGCCGCGAGGGGTCGCGAACCGGCCGCATGGGACGCAAAGTGACCACTCGATGCGCCGCGCGTCTGCGTGTCAGCCGCTCGACGTCCAGTCGGGCGTCACGTTCGGATCGATGCGGAGACTGTCCAGGATCGCGTACGCCGCCCGCCGCGCCGCCTCGGGCGCGGCGGTCCCCAGCGCGACCTCGACGTGGAAGTGCCGGCCGCCGTCGGTGAAGCGGAACCAGTGATCGACGAAGCGGACCGGACCGCTGACGCAGTCGACGGCCTCCGAGCCCTGGCCCGGCTGGAACCGGAACTCCGCCGGCCGCGGCGGAAAGTCATGCCACCGGGAGCGCGGATCGGTGCCGCGCTCCTGAACGGTGAGCAGCACGTCGGTCGTGCCCATGTCCGACAGGGCGCTGGACGGGAACTGCGCGCACTTCCCCTCTCTGTAGTGCAAGGGGAACGTCGCGACGGTCAGCACCTCGCGCGGGTCGTCGAGGTTGGGCGTCAACGTGTCCGCCGCCCGGTACCAGCCGTCCGGCACCGTGACCGTGTAGCCCCAGCGGACGCTGTGGTACACGTCCGCCGGCTCGTCGCCGCCGCACGCGCCACTGCCGCCGCACCACGCGGCGAGAAGCAGGAGCCAGAGGACGCGCATGTGATCGGAGTACGTGCGCGCTTGCCGTTCGAGTCCCGGCTCAGCCCTCGAATCGATACCCCTCGGCCCAGGCGTTCGTCCCGGTCGTGACCGCGACGCGCGGGTCGCGGGTGAGATTGCGGCCCTTCTCCTCGCGCAGGCGCGGAAGTCCTCGTCTCAGAACGCGCGATTGCCAGGGTCGGCGAGCAGCACGGCCTCGGCCTCCTTGAACGTCCGGCTCATCGCCGCGGTCTCGAGGAACGTCATCAGCACTCGGTCGAGCGGCACGACCTGGCGCCAGAGCACGGCGACGCGTGTGGTCGGGCCGCCCTGGAAGTGGTCGTCCGCGACCTCCTTGGAGAACGTCGCCGAGACGAACGAGCGTGGACGCGGCGCCAGTTGTCCGTCGGCCGCCGCGGCGCGGTAGAGCGTGAGCTGCGCGTGATCAAGGCGAGACCAGAGCGCCTGGGTGAACGCCAGACGCGCGAGGAGGTGCTCGGCGCGCCGAGCCTTCGACCAGGCGCCGTCGAACAGGCGCGGATCGCGCACCACCTGGCCGCGATAGGCGCAAAGCCCGAGCTCGGCGAGCACGATCGCGTGGCCCTTGACCAGCTCGCCGGAGCGCGGGTTGCTCACGAACGTCTCGGTGAAGCGACGGTCCAGCTCGGCGAGACCGCGGCTGGCGAGGAAGCGCTCGAGCAGCGCGAACAGCCCCGGGACGCCTTCGCGCGTGGCGATGCTCGCCCGGACGTCGACCCCGCGGAGGATCGCGTCGTGGGCGGCAAGCCATCCGCCGACCGCCCGGCGTTCGCCCGCCAGGCGCCGCAGGGTGTCCTCCCGGACGTTCGGCGCGACCTCGACGTGACCCGGGCGATCGAACCGGTCCGCCGCCCGCCTGCGCTCGGCGACGACGTCGTCAGACGCGAGCGCGCTGTCACGCGCGAACTGGAACCCGGCGACATCCTCGAACGGCAGCCGCCAACGCGCCCCGACGTCCTCGAACGCACCGATCTCGACCTCGAACATGGCCGTGTGGGGCGCGATGCCCGTGACCGTGACCGGCGTTCGCCGGGCGTCGAGCAGGCGTCCGCGGTTGCCGACCACGATGTGGGCAAGCTCACCGGCGACGAAGTCGGCGTCGGGCGCCGAGTGCGGGTCGAACTGGTAGACGAGTGGCGTTGCCTCATCCTCTCACGCGCTGCGTGGGAGAGACGCACCGCCTCGCTGAGCTCGCGGTCGGGCTGGGAGCCAACGTCCAGCCCGACCAGCACGTGGACGCCGTGCGCGCCGTCGCCGAGGCGGCGTACCGACGCGGCGCTCGCTTCGGTTCGGGTCGGACGCGTGAGCCTCCCCGCCATCCCGCAGTGGCGGGAGGTCGAGCTGCTGGTGAACTGGACGGTGATCCCGTTCCCGACCCCGGCCTGGGCGAAGGCCCTGCGGCCCGAGCTCTCGGTCGAGGAGGGGCCGAGGCGCTGAACACGCTGGCGCTCGGCTCGGTGCGCTTTCACGGTCCCGGCACGAGCCTTCGCGTGGGCCTGCTCGCCGGCGCGCGCTGGGAGCATCCCGTGATGGTCAGCGCGCGGGGCGTGGCGCACGTGCCCAACGTGCCGACCGAGGAGATCTTCACGGTCCCCGATCCAGCGCGCGTGGACGGCGTGGCCCGGCGCTGGTGGGAGGCCGGCTGATCGATGGGGTGACGCTGCGGTTCCGCGGCGGCCGCGTCACGTCGATCGACGGGCCGCCGGGCGTGCAGGCGCAGCCACATCGCGCTCGGCCGTGGCTTCCCCGAGCTGGGATCGGAGGAGATCGAGGTCACCGGATCGGACCGCGACGGCCACGAACACCCGCTGCTGTGACGTGGGGAATGGGCGCTTCCTCCGGCTGCGACGGCCCGTCGATGAGGCGGTAGCCGTTGTCTGTAAGTCGCATCGTTCATCGTCCTTTCTTGTGGGGTTGTTCGGTTGTGGATGGCGTCCGCGAACGGTGCTTGCGGCGCGTGGCCGCGCCGAGTTGGACTCGCGTGGCGCCGGCGTGCTCGATGACCGCTCACTCGAGATGCGAGCGTTTGCGCCCGCGGCTGTCGGTGGGCCGCCCTCGCCCGGCCGGATTGGGTGATGACGTCCGCGAGCCGAGCGCCGCCTGCTCGGCCTCAGCGCTGGCGCAGGAGCGAGCGCAGCACGGCGATCGCCGTGTCGCTGTGGCCGTAGCCGTGGACGCTGGCGAACACGACGAGCCGCCCGCGCTGTGCGAAGGCGGCCACGTCGCCGCCGCGGCCGCCCCCGCGCGGATCGGGTGGGAAGCGGTAGATGCGCGCGAGGCGCCCTTCGAGGTGTGTGGTGGCGGTGAGGCTCGGACGGCCGGGAACCTCGTTGTGGGCGTCGCTGAGCACGTACTCGCGCACGGCCCGCGGCGTCCCCGCGCCCACGGTGAGGCGGCCTTCTGCGGGCCCGGCCATGACGTGCGTGACGTTGAACAGCAGCGTGTAGAAGAACGGTTCGCCGCCGATGACGACCGGGCCGATCAGGTCTGACCCGGTCGGCAACACGGTGGGGCAGAGCACCGGGATGCGGACGCCGGGGAGGCGGCGCCTGGCGCACAGCGTGCGAGCCCGGGCGGGCAGCGTGTGCGTGACCGGCTGGCTGGTCACCCGGGTCGGTGCGCGCTGCTCGACGACCGGCGCTGGCGGGAGGCCTTCCGGTGGGCTTGGGCGCGGCCCGCAGCGCCCGGCGCCGAACGACAGGATCGCGTGGCGGGGACGGTGACCGGCGACGAGCACGTCGAGTGCCGCGCACCGGCGACCCACCACGATAAAGCCGCCCCAGATCACGGTCGCGCGACGGCAGGGATGGATCGTGATCGCGCCAACGCCGTCGGACCGCCGATAGCCCTCGACCTGCAGGCGCGACGAGCGGTGGGTGAGCAACAGCACGTGGCGCTGCTCCCAGCGGGGCACGGCGAGCGTGACCGACCGCCGGCCGGTCACGATGACGGTGAGCTCGACGGCGGGCAGCCGGCCACGATGCGGGCCGGTCAGCGGCGCGAACGAGCTGGGCGGTGCACCGGCGTACTCGGGAAGGCCTTCGAACGCCACGGGTCCGACCGTGACCGCCGGTCCCGGTCGCCGCTGCAAGGGATGCGCACCGTGGCCGCAGCGGAGCGTGGCCTCGCCTGCGGACGCAGGCATCTTGGCGCCAGCGGAGCCCGACGGCCGCTCCGAGATCGGGCGGCGGGGCCGCGAGGTGTCCGTCCCGCAGCCAAGCAACGGGAACGTGAGCGCCAGCAGCGCGATCGTTCCGCCCAGCACGTGCCGTGTCATCGGTCGTGGGATTACGACTGATCGGTGCCGCGGAGTCCCAGCGGCGGTCCGCCCATCGAGCGGCGACGGACGCATCGCTATCCCGGCGCGGGACCGTCAGCCGGTGGGCGTGAAGCGCGATTGACCCGCTGCGGCGAGCTCGCGGCGCAGCTGCAGGAGCTCGCCGTGGGCCGCGCTGAGCGCTGCGTTCAGGGCGGTGATCTCGTCGCCGGGATTGGTGCGGGGCGCCGGCGCCGGGGCCGCGGATGGCGCTGCCTGACAGCTTGGGCTGCTTGAGTCGCGCGATGATCGCGTGCTCTTCGCGGCAGCGCTGTTGCAGCCAGACGTGCTCGCTGCCCATCGCTTGGCCGGTGCGGTCGATGAACGCCTGTTGCCGATGGTCGATGAGGTCGACCCGGCGTCCGAGCTGAGCTTCGTGCTCGGACAGGAAGGTGGCGTCAGTGGCGAACTTCTCGCAGGTCAGGCACGCGTTGCCGCGTTCGCAGACCTGCCGCGGGGGGAGCATGCAGTCGCGGCGCGCTGGTCGAGCTCGAGCAGGTCGTAGAGGTCGCGTGGGTCGAGGGCGGGCGTCGGCGGTGATCTTGTGGAAGCGCAGGAACTCGCGCTCGTGGATGCCCGAAGTAGCGCTGGACGACATGCAGCGGAACGCCGGCATTGAGCAGGCTGGTCGCGCGCGTGTGGCGGAAGCGATGCGTGCGACGAAAGTCGATCGGCCGCCCATGGTCGTCGCGGAGATCGAGCCGGCGGACGAGCTGGCTGAGGCGCTGCTGGAGGGCGCCGTCGGTGTACGGGCGCCGGCCGAAGCGGTTCTCGGTCAGCCGGACAAACAGGTAAGGGCGGGCGGCGTCCCCCGTGGCTGGGATGCGGTTGCGCACCCAGTGCTGCTGGGCGCGGACGATCGCGACGATCTCCTCGTCAACGAGGATCGGGTCGGGGGCGTCGTCGATCGTGGTCTGCTGGCAGCGCAGCTTGGCGGTCGCCGCTCCCCCGGCCTCAGCGCGGGCAGGCAGCCCGTCGATCGCGATCAGCGGGTCGAGTCCAGCATCGCCGACGCGCCTCAGACAACACCGTCGCCAGCAGAACGCAGACCCTCGTCGCGCGTCATGCAGCGTCGTCGTGGACGGCCGGACCCTGTACCAAGCAATAGCCGACGCCCCAGACGTTGACCACGAACGGGTCGCCCTGCGCGCGCAGCTTCCGCCGCAGCCGGCAGGCGTGCGAGTCGAGGGTCCGGGTCGCCGCGTACGTGCGGTAGCCCCACACGTCGCGCAGCAGCTCGTCCTTGCTGAAGACCCGCGTCGGCGACGCGGCGAGCGCGCGCAGGAGCGCGAACTCCTTGGCCGCCAGTGGGACCCGGTGGCCGCGCAGCGTCGCGCGCCGCTCGGTCGGGTCGATCACCAGCTCGCCGACGCGCAGGATCCCGCGCTGCGCGCGCAGACGGGAGCGGCGCAGGATCGCCGCGACGCGCAGACGGAACTCGGGATACGAAAACGGTTTGACCAGGTAGTCGTCGAGCCCGCGCTCGAAGCCCCGCACGCGGTCGAGCTCGCCGCCGGAGCCGGAGATCATCATCAACGGCAGGTCGGGGTCGAGCTTGGAGGCGATCCCGTCCGCGGCGCGGACGCGGCGGACGAGCTCGAGCCCGGTGCCGTCGGGAAGGCGCAGATCGACGATCGCGAGGTCGGGACGGCCGCCCTCGAGCGCGCGCAGCGCGTCGTCGAGCGTGCCCGCGACGAGCATCTCGTAGCCGTCCGCGGTGAGGTTGTCGGCGAGGAACGTCCGCGCGAGCGGGTCGTCCTCGACCAGCAGGAGCATGGTCGCCATGACCTCTGTAGGGCGGAGCGCGGCGAGTTCGCCCCCGGCGCCCGCGGGCCCGGCGACTACCGCCGCGCGAGCCGGACGGAGGCCGGCTCCGCGATCCGGCAGCGCGAGACGACGCGCCGGCCGACCTTGATCACCGCGCTCCCCGTCACCGTCGCGACCGCGACGTCGCGCTCCACGAAGCGGCCCGTCAGCCGCCAGCGGAACTGACCCGTCCGCCCGCGCACGCCGCCCAGGTTCCGCGACACGCCGGTCAGCGCCGCGTCGAAGCTCCCGCCCCGCGCGCGCACCACCGGCCGCGCGGCGACCCGCGCCACCCACACCTCCCCGATCCCGCCGCCCGTGCACGGGCCGTCGAAGCCCATCCGCACGCGCAGCCGGCTCCCGTCGCGCCGCGCGGTCGTGAGCGTCATCTCCTGGGGACGGGCGAACTGGATCGCCCCGGCGAGCCGCAGCGCCGGGCGCGGCTCGACGTCGGCGACGGGAAGGGCGGCGAGCACCGACAGCGCCGTGGCGACCAGAAATGTCATAGCGCGAACATATCCAAGCTGGCCGCTCGCGCAACATGAAAGATCCCCTTCAAGGGCAGACCCGCGGGAGGATCCGAGCATAAGATGCAGACGCCCCGGCGAGCCCGGGCTTTCTCTCTTATGGATCAGATTCGCCGCGGCAACTACGACTCCGGTCAGGACTACGTGCTCGAGTACGGAGACCTGCGATTCACCTTCAAC
The DNA here is from genome assembly GCA_035555675.1 of Solirubrobacter sp. Lineage (GTDB taxonomy): Bacteria > Actinomycetota > Thermoleophilia > Solirubrobacterales > Solirubrobacteraceae > Solirubrobacter. Next base: position 15,194 of record DATMGH010000106.1, read on the forward strand.
GAGCGCGACTTCTCGGAGCGCGTCGAACAGGCCGCGCGCAAGCTCGGCTTCGTCGGCCGCGCCCTCGAGGACACCGAGCTCGAGGATCTCGTCAACCTCACCGTCAACGGTGAGGTGGCGGACCCCGCGTCCGGCCTGGGCGAGCACGTCAACGACTGCTGGCCCGACCTCGTCGGCCCCGCCGACCGCTCGCTCGTGCACTGGCTGCGGCGGCTCGTCTTCCGCTCCGCCTGGCTCGACCAGCGCGTGAAGGAGGGCGAGCTCGACGTGGCCTTCGACGAGACCACGCACACGTTCGGCTACGTGCAGCCCGAGCGCGACCGCGAGCCGATCGAGCTCTCCCCCGAGCCGAGCTGGCGCCGCGTGGCCTACGGCCCGCGCCGGTACTGAGACCGACGCGGGCCGGGCAGGACTAGGACGCCGAGCGCTTCGCGGCCGGCTTGCGCTTGGTCGTCGCGGCGGGCTTCTTGGCGGCCGCGGGCTTCTTCGCCGCCGCCGCCGCCGTCTTCTTCGCCGCGGCCGCCGGCTTCTTCGTGGCCGCGGGCTTCTTCGCGGCCGCCGTCTTCGCAGCGGCGGGCTTCTTGGCGGCCGCCGTCTTCGCGGCGGCGGCCTTCTTCGCCGCCGCCGGCTTCTTCGCCGCCGCCGCCTTCGGCTTCGCCGCCGCCCGCTTGCGCGCCGGCTTCGGGGCCGCGACCGGCTCGGGCGCGCGCAGCAGCTCCGCGCGCAGCGTCCCGGACGCCTCGCCCGACGGCCGCAGCGTGTCGTCCGGCGAGCTGCCCAGCACGACGACCGCCGTCTCGCCGCCGATCGGCGCGGGCGCCGTGGCGATCACGGTCAGCGAGCCGCCGTCGGCCAGGTTGCGCCCGGCCGCCAGCGCGCGCCGCGCCGCCGAGGCCGGCAGGTACTCGAGCGAGTCGATCAGCACGACGGCGTCGCCGCCGCGGGCCGCGACGCGGCGCCCGAGCTCGACCGCCTGCTCGACCGCCTGCACCTGCGCGTCGATCGCCGCCGCGAACGTCAGCGCGGCGCCGACGGCCACCGGGAAGTCAGCGACCTCCTCCGGCCGCACGCCGGTCAGCACCGCGCTGACCTCCAGGCCGGAACGCCCCGCCAGCGCCGCCGCGAGGCGCCGCAGCGCCACGCTCTTGCCGGACCGCGACGGGCCGGCGATGACCACGCGCGAGCCCTTGCCGAACGCCGCCGCCGACGAGATCGCCGCGAGCGCCGGGTCGCTCGTGTCGAGCTCGAAACGCTCGGACGGCCACGCCACCGGCAGGTCGTCGTAGCGCGTGCCCTCGGCGACCTCCTCGGCCGGACGGCCGTTGATCGTGTCGACGCGGATCAGCGACGGGAACCGCTCCGAACGGCGCGCGGGCCGCACCGGGCCGGTGACCCGGTCGCCGGCCACGAGCTCGCAGCGCTTGACCTGCGCGGCGGAGATGTAGACGTCGTCGTCGGTCGGCTCCGCCGCCAGGCGCAGGAAGCCGGACCCGTTGGCCAGCAGCTCGACGACGCCCTCGACCGAGCGCTCGTCGGACGCGGCGGGCTCCGCGGCCGGCTCGGCCGGCGCGCCGCCCTCGTCCTCGTCGCGACGCCGGCCGCGGCCGCCACGGCGCCCGCGGCGCGAGCGCTTCGGCGCGTCCTCGTCCTCGGTCGCGACGGCCGGGGTCTCCTCCACGGCCGGGGCCGCCTCCTCCTCGACGGCCGGCTCCTCGCCGCCCTGGCGGGCGAGGATGGCGTCGACGAGGTCGGGCTTGCGCAGACGGCGGAAATCGTCGACCCCGAGCTCGTTGGCGAGCAGGTGCAGATCGGCGAGCGGGCTCTGCTCCAACGCAGAGCGGTCCAGTACGGAAGGCATGAGGTCTCCTCGAATGAGAATCGGTGGGCGCCCGGCCGCGTTGGGTTCAGCGGCCGGCGATCACGGCTCAGCCTAGCGCGAGATGCGGTGGCGCTCCGTCCGGATAGCGCTCCGGCGTGAGGCCCTCGAGCGGCTCGAGCACCCGCTCGCCCCGCAGCACGGCGCGCACCGCGAAGTAGTCGGCCGCGCCGGCGACGTCGTGCACGCGCAGGATCGACGCGCCCGCGTCGACGCCGAGCCCGAGGGCGGCCAGCGTCCCCGGGTCGCGGTCGGCGGGCGCGCGGCCGGTGATCGCGCCCACGAAGTCCTTGCGCGACGCCGCCAGCAGCACCGGCCGTCCCAGCGCCAGCACCGCGTCCAGCCGCCGCAGCACGGCCACGGTCTGCGCGGGCGTCTTGGCGAAGTCCGGCCCCGGATCGAGGATCAGCTGCTCCGCCGCGACGCCCGCCTCCCGCGCGAGCGCCATCCGCGAGCGCAGGAACGCCACCACGTCGGCGACGACGTCCGCGTAGGTGGCGGGATCGAGCAACGTGCCCTTGGGCTCGACCGCCGTGTGCATCAGCACGAGCGCGGCGCCGGTCCGCGCGCACAGCTCCGCCAGCGCCGGGTCGCGCAGGCCCGAGACGTCATTGACGATCGCCGCGCCCGCGGCGATCGCCGCCTCGGCCACCGCCGGCTTGTACGTGTCCACCGACACCAGCGCGCCGTCGCGCGCGAGCGCGCCGACCAGGGTCTCGACGCGCTCGATCTCGACGTCCGCCGCCACCGCCGGCCGGTCGCCGCGCGCGGACTCGCCGCCGACGTCGATGATGTCCGCGCCCGCCGCGACCAGCGCGCGACCGCGCGCCAGCCGCACCTCCACCGGCTCCTCCCCGCGCCCGTCGGAGAACGAGTCCGGCGTCGCGTTGAGGATGCCCATCAGCAGCGGCCGGCGACCGAGCTCGAGCCGCCGCTGACGGGCGCGCAGGATCACTTGATGCGCAGCTTCACGCTCTTGCGGGCCACGTTGCCGGCCTTGTCGACCGCCGCCACCTTGAGCGTGAACGTCCCGTGCCGGTAGCGGTGCGACGTCTGCTTGGCGCGCGTGGTCCGCGACTTGTCACCGTAGTCGACGGTCACGTGGTCGAGCCCGGAGCCGCCGCGGTCGCGGGCGCTGACGGCGATCTTCAGCGTCGAGCCCGCGGCCCGCTTGCCGGAGACCTTGACCTTCAGCGTCGGCGCGGTCGCGTCGATGCGCATCGTCCGCAGGCGGCTGCGCGACGTCTGCCCGGCCTGGTCGACCGCCTCGACCTGCCAGCGGTGCTTGCCGGTCTTCAGCGGCGTGGCCGGCACGAGCCGGTCGTTGGTCGTCTGCCCGACCAGCACGCCGTCGACGTAGACGCGGAACTGCTGCGCGCCCCACAGCTCGAGACCGGGCCGCCAGCTCAGCTCCGGCCGCGTCTTGCGCTTGTACGCCTGCGAGTTGGCGATGAACGGGGCGCCCGGCGGGCGGTCGTAGACGGCGACGGTGAGCGAGCGCGCGCCGGGCGCGCCCTGGACCATCGCGACCGCGAAGTCGCCGACGCGGTCGCCGCCGATGAACACGCCCGGGTCGGCCACGGGGCCGAACGCGGGGTCGGAGATCGAGGTCTCGGGGCCGAACGCCGGCCCCTTGGTGTCACCGTCGCGGAAGCGGGCGCGCACGAAGGAGTTGCCGTCCGCCGCGATCACGCGCCAGGCGATTGCGACGTCGCGACGGTCGGAAGCAGCGATCTCGGGCTTCGACGAGCCGACGCCCCACACGCCGGAGAGCGGGCCCGAAGCCTGGAAGTGGTCGTGGTCGAGCCACGCGCCCACGACGCCCCCATCGGTCGCGGACTGTGCGACGGCGTAGCCCTGCCCAGCACCGCTCATGTCGACCTTCGGCGCCCCACTGGCCAGACCGCCGTCGATGGGCTCCGCCGCCTCGTACTGGGAGCCGACCAGGCGGCGGGCGACGCTGCGCGGAACCCCACCGACGAACTGGCGATACGCGACCCAGGCGTAGGAGCCGTCGTCCTCGATGTCGATGTCCGGGGAATCGGCCCAGCCGTCGGGCAGCGTCAGGTCCTGCGGGACCATCGACAGGTTCATGCCCGTGATGCGCCGGCCGAAGACATGCGTCGAGCCGTCCGGGAACCGCTCGCCCCAGGTCGCGACCGCGTAGCCCTCGGCGGAGACCGCGACGCGGGGGCGCAGCAGGCCGGTGCCGGCCTCGCGCGCGGGATCGATGTCCAGCGGCGCGCCGACGCGCGACCACGTCGCGTCCTGCAGCCGCGCGGCCGCGACGTTCCCGCCCTCCTGCCAGACGACGTACGCGGCGCCGTTGACGCCGAGGTCGATGTCGAGGTCCTGCGCGCCCGGGCCGCCGAGCGCCACCGCGCCCGTGAACGGGCCGGGCGCGTCGCCGCCGGGTGCGACCGCGCCGTACAGCATCCCGTCCGCGATCCACGCGATCGCGATCCGGTTGCCGTCGCCGACCGCGAGCTTGACCTCGGTCACGCCACCGAGCGTGGGATCGACGCGCTCCGGCGCCTGCCAGGCGCCGCCGACCAGCCGCGAGACGAACGCGTGCGGGACGCCGCCGTCGAGCCGGATGTAGCTCACGGCGCCGTTGCCGTCGCGCGCCAGGTCGACGTTGCCGACGGACTGGACGAGGTCGTTCGGGCCGTCCAGCGACCTCGCGCCGAACCAGCCGGCGTGCGCGGACGCGGCCGGCACGAGCACGAGCGCGGCGGTGAGCAGGGCGATCAGACGGCGTGGCAAAGCGGCTCCAGGTCGAGGGGGCTCCGTTGAGGTGCAACCGACGAAGACGCTGAAAGTTACGGCAGGGCCACGACGTCTTTGAACGCGGCCCCTTCGCGCGCCGTCCGGACCGGATCCCAGCCGAGCTCCACGGCGAGCAGCGCCGCGACCCGTTCGACGGCGCCGGAGGCCAGCAGCGGCCGGGCCGCGGTCAGGCCCAGGCGCGTCCGCCGCAGCAGCACGTCGGCGACCGTACGCGCCTGCTCGCGGCGGGCGGCGTAGACGACTTCGCACTCCAGGTCGGGGTAGCCGGGCAGGATCGGCTCCGCGCGGCCGTGGGCGAGCACGTCGTGCGCGAGGTGGCCGTAGCGGCCGGCGAGCTGAGCGCGCGCCGCGGGCGGCGCGTGCACGAGGTCGGCCGGGTCGACCGGCATCCCGAGCGGGACGGCGTGCGTGCGGCACTCGACCTCCGAGCCGTCCCGCCACGCGATCCGGTCCACGGCCTCCTTGGCCATCCGCCGCCAGGTCGTGAGCTTGCCGCCGGTGATCGTGATCAGGCCGCTGGACGTCTCGTAGAGCTCGGCCCGGCGCGAGATGTCGACGGACTTGCGCGGGTCGTCGCTGGCGATCAGCGGCCGCACGCCGGCGTAGGCGCCGGCGATGTCGCCGGTGCCCAGCGCGGTGCCGAAGAACGCGTTGGCGGCGCCGAGCAGGTAGTCGACGTCCTCGCGGGTCGGCCGCACGTCCTCGACCGGGCCGTCGTGGTCGGTGTCGGTGGTGCCGACCAGCGTCTGGCCGAGCCACGGGACGGCGAAGATCGTCCGGCCCTCCCCCGCGGGCACGGTCACGCCCGCGTCCACCGGGAGCGCGGCGCGCGGCAGGATCACGTGCGAGCCGCGCGACGGGCGGATGTGCGGGACCCCGGCCTCGTCGTGCAGCTCGGCCGGGCGCAGGCGGTCCGCCCACACGCCGGTCGCGTTGACCACGTTGTCGGCCAGGACCTCGAGCGTCGCGCCGCTCTCGGTGTCGCGCAGGGTCGCCCCGGCCGCGCGGCCGTCGCGGATCAGCAGCTCGACCGCCTCGAGCCGGTTCGCGGCGACCGCGCCGAAGCGCTCGGCCTCGGCCAGCACGGTCAGCACGAGCCGCGCGTCGTCGGTCTGGCAGTCGTAGAAGAGGTAGCCGGAGGTGGGCTGCTGGCCGGCGAGCGCCGGAACCAGCTCGGTCACCTCGGCGCCGGAGATCACGCGGTGGCGGGCCGGGCTCCAGTCCGCCTCCTGGCGCGCGCGGCGCCCGCGCACGGCCATCACGTCGTAGGCGTTGAGGCCGATGCCGACGACCCGGTCCGGCCGCGCCCCGTCGAACGCGGGCACGACGAACCGCAGCGGGCGCACCAGGTGTGGCGCCAGGTTGACGTTGATCTGGCGCTCGACCAGGGCCTCGCGCACCAGGCCGAGGTCGAAGTGCTGCAGGTAGCGCAGGCCGCCGTGGACCAGCTTGCTCGAGCGCGAGGACGTCCCGGAGGCGAAATCCGCCCGCTCCGCCAGCGCGACGCTGTACCCGCGGGTGGCGGCGTCGAGCGCGACGCCGGCGCCCGTGATCCCGCCGCCGATAACGAGCACGTCGAACGGGTCGGACGCCAGCGTGGCGAGAGCCTCGTCGCGGGAGAGCACGTCCTGCGAGGCTACCGGTGTGGTCGACGGACTCGTGCTCGCCCTCTGGCGCTTCCCCGTGGCCGGGATGCGTGGGGAAGGACTGCGCTCCTCGCAGATCGAGCCGCACGGGCTGGCGGGCGACCGCCGGCACCACGTGTGCGACCCGGAAGGCGGTGTGCTCACGCCGCACGACGTCCCGCGCCTGGAGGGGTGGACGGCGTCGTACCCGTTCAACCCGGACGGCGCGGTCTACCCGGACCGGCCGCCGCCGTTCCCGCTGATCGCGGGCGCGGGCGGGCGCTGGCGCTGGGGCGACCCGCGGCTGCTGGCGGCGCTGTCGCGCGATCTGCGGCGCGAGGTCACCCTGGAGCGCGACGCCGAGCGGCCGCGCGGGGTGATCCTGTCGACCGTCACGCCGGTCGACGCGCTCGACGCCGCGGGGATCAACCTGGGGCTCGAGCTGGCGCTGCCGGCGGGCGGCTGGGCGGGGCGCGAGCTGCTGTTCCGGGACGGCGTGCGGCTGCGGCTGGTGGCCTCGCGGGCGGACGGGCCCGGCATCGAGGCGCGGGTCGTGCAGGCCGGGCGGATCGTGATCGGCGAGCCGGTCACGCTGAGTTAGTCTTGCCGTCCCCGACCACGTTTTCGAGGAGGCATGAACCGTCGTGCTGCGCATCGATGAGACTTCCGGGACGCTCGTGGCGCCGCAGGCGGCCGGCCTGGTGCAGGAGAGTCCGCCCGACCGCGAGGAGCTGCTCGGGCTGGTGACGTCCTCCTGGGACGCGTTCGCGGCGGAGCTCGGGCTGTCCGGCGTGCGCCTGCTGGCGCGTGAGCCCGTCCCGTACGTGGACCTGCTCGGGCTCGACGAGGCCGCCGGGCGCGTCGTCGTGATCCTGGTCACCGGGGACACGGTCGAGTGGCAGCTGGGGCGTGCGCTGGGCGCCGCGGCCGACGTCGCGTCGTGGGACCGCGAGCGGCTGCTGGGCGTCAACGCCGACCTGGACGGCGTCGACATCGACCGCTCGCCGGCGCTGGTGCTGGTCGCGGGCGGCTACGACCCGCGCGCGCTGACCACGATCGACTGGCTCGCGAGCCGGCACGACGTGCCGGTGTCGGCGTACACCGTGGCGATGGTGCGGTTCGGGGGCGAGCGGCTGCTGTCCGTGCGGCGCGAGCCGGCCGAGCAGTCCGACCGGGCCACCGAGGTCGACTGGCTGCTGTCCGGCGGCGCGGGGCAGCGGGCCGAGGAGTACAGCGAGGCGCCGCAGACGCCCTAACCGAAAAAGAGGCTGTGGACGCCCCAGAGCTCCTCGGGGCGCCACGCGACCGGGGCGCCGCGGCGCATCCGGACGACGCCGGGGCCGTCGGTGCAGCCGAGGGCGACGAGCGCGTCGATCGCGGCGCGGTTGGGCTCGGGCACGGCGATGCGCAGGCCGGGGCGAAGCGTCGCGGCGAGCAGCGCGGCGCCCGCGGCGGGATCGGCGGCGAGGATCGGGGACGCCGGCCACGGCGGCCGCAGCGCGACCGCGCGCAGGTCGTGCGTGGCGATCGCGTCCGCGAGGCCGAGGTCGACGACGAACGCCCGGTCCTCGCCGGTGACGCGGCGGTCGAGCGCGAGCACGGCGTCGCGGTCGGCGGCGGTGAGGGGCCGCACGCCGGGTGAGGACGAGGCCGCGGTGGGCGGCGAAGCCGCGGTGGGCGGCGAAGCCGCGGCGGCGGGCGACGAGCCCGCGGGCGGCGTGATGGCGGGCGGCGACGCCGCGGCGGTGGGCGGCGACCAGAACGCGCGGTAGGGCTCCTCGGCCACGAACCCGAGGCGTTCGTAGATCGGGCGGCCCGCGTCGCTCGCCAGCAGCAGCAGCGTCTCGCGCGGCCCGAGCGCCTCGATCGCCGCTTCGGTCAGCGCCTGCCCGAGCCGCGCGCCCCGCGCCGACGCGGCGACCGCGATCCCGCCGATCCAACCCGTCGGCCCGAACCCGACCGACGCGCCCGTCCCCACGATCGCGCCGTCCTCGCGCTCCGCGACCAGCAGCTGGCCGAACGCCGACGACGCCACGGCCGTGTGCACGGTCGGCGCGCGCAGCGTCCCCAGCCCGAACGCGTCCCCGATCACCCGCAGCGCGGCGTCGAAGTCCGAAGGCGTCGCGACACGGATGCGCACGGGCGACAACGCTAGAAGGCCGGGGGGGTGTGGCCGCTGGGTCGCCTGTCAGGCGACCTGGCGGCCACACCCCTCTGCCCGATCGGCCAGGCGTTCGGGCAATCCGCTCGCGGCCCCGCACCCTGCTGTTAGGTTGCCGCCGCGCGTGAGCGACGAGGGGCTCGCGCTGACGGCTCACAACCGAGGGGGATGGACAGGATGTCGTGGTCCTGGCTGGGTCGGCGCGCGCTCAGGAACGTGCTCGCGCTCGCGCTGTTGGCGTTGGCGGTGTACTGGATCGTGTCGCAGCCGCCGAGGGTCGGCTTCGCCACCACGATCGCCGGCGTCCCCGTCAACCGCACCGCTCCGGCGGTCACGGGCGACCTGCGCCTCGGGGGCACCCTCACGTGCAGCCGCGGCACCTGGGACGACCCCGAGTCCGGCGCGTACGCGACCACGTTCCAGTGGGTCCGCGACAGCACGGACGTCCTCAACGCCACCGCCGCCACCTACGCGATCACGAGCGCGGACGTCGGCCGCAGCCTGCGCTGCGACGTCCGCGCCGAGGGCGGCAGCGGCTCCACCCGCGCGTCCAGCGCGACCGTCACCCCGAGCGCCCCGAGAGCGCTCACGCCGCCGCGCGTCTCCGGCGACCCGCGCCTCGGCCAGACCCTCAACTGCAGCCGCGGCACCTGGGACGACCAGGGCCTCCCCGCCTACGACACCACGGTCCAGTGGCTGCGCGACAGCCAGCCCGTCCTCGGCCGCACCGCGAGCACGTACACGATCGCCCGCGAGGACGTCGCCCGCAGCGTCACCTGCCGCGTGAGCGTCGGCGCGCTCGCGAGCTCCACCGCCACCGCCGCCGTCCCGACCCCGCCCCAGAGCCATACGCGCCCGATCGTCTCCGGCGACCTGCGGCTCGGCGGCGTCCTCTCCTGCAGCCGCGGCAACTGGGACGAGGAGGATCTCTCCCCCTACGCGGTCACCCGCCAGTGGGTCCGCGACACGACCGACATCCTCGGCGCCACCGGCGAGCAGTACACCGTCCAGCTGGCCGACATCGGCCGCTCGATCACGTGCCGCGTGCGCGCGGAGGCGCTCACGGACTCCGTCTCGCTGGCGGTCACGCCGGCCGCGCCCAACGAGCGCTCCCAGCCCGGCATCGAGGGCGACCCGCGCCTGAACCGCAAGCTCTCCTGCACGCGCGGCGCCTACAACGACGGCGACCGCGACCCCGCGTACGCCGTCGCCTACGAGTGGTACCGCGGCGGCGTCTTCGCCGCCTCCGGCCAGACGTACGACGTCACGTCCGCCGACGTCGGCAAGGTCCTGCAGTGCCGCGTCGTGGTCGAGGGCCTGACGACCTCCCCCACGCCCAACCTCACGATCCCCGGCCCGTACAACCTGGCGCCGCCGACCGTCACCGGCGACGCCCGCCTCGGCCGCAGCGTCACGTGCGACCGCGGGACCTGGGACGACGACGGCGTCACGCCGTACGCGGTCGCCTACCAGTGGCTGCGCTCGAACGTCGCGATCGACGGCGCGAACGCCGCCACCTACGCGCTCACCGCCGACGACCTCGGCAAGACGCTCGCCTGCCGCGTCACCGCCGCCGGCGCGACCACGGCCACCTCGGCCGGCACGACGGTCCTCTCCCCCGAGGCGCTGGTCGTCCCCCGCATCGACGGCGAGCCGCGCGTCGAGGCCGAGCTGACCTGCACCCGCGGCGACTGGGACGACCTGTCCACCGCCCGCTACCCGGTGACCTACCAGTGGTACCGCGGCTCGGCCGCCCTCGCCGACGCGACCGCCGCCACCTACAAGCCGGTTGCCGCCGACCTCAATCAGAGCCTGTCGTGCCGCGTCCGCGCCGCCAACCAGACCACGGCGCAGTCGGCCGCGGTCAAGATCGTCAACACCGCGCCCGGCACCACCCCGGTCAACCTCGTCGCCCCCGCGCTCGGCGGCGACCCGCGCCTGCGCCACAAGGTCACCTGCACCCGCGGCGTCTGGAACGACACCGCGGACGCGCGCTTCGCCGTCACCTACCGCTGGCTGCGCGGCGGGATCGCGATCGCCGACGCGACCGCGCCCGAGTACGCGATCACCGCCAACGACATGGGCCAGACGCTGTCCTGCCAGGTGACCGCGACCGGCCCGACCGGCTCGGCCAGCGCGGCCACGCCCACGTTCGCCCCCGCGGCGCCGAAGATCGTCGCCGCGCCCACGATCAGCGGCGCCCCGCGCCTGCGCCAGGTCCTGACCTGCGGCCGCGGCGACTGGTTCGACGACCCGACCGACCGCTACGCCGTCACCTACCGCTGGCTGCGCGGCAGCACGGCGATCACCGGCGCGACCGACCCGACGTACACGGTCACCGCGGCCGACATCGGCTCGAGCCTGCGCTGCGAGGCCCGCGCCGAGGGCCTGAACCCGGCCGCGCTCTCGCCGACGCTGGCGACGACCACGCCGCGCGCGCTGCTCGGCCCGGTGCTGACCGGCAACCCGCGCCTGCGCAAGGCGGTCACCTGCTCGCGCGGCACCTGGGACGACCTGCCGAGCGACCGCTACGCCGTCACCTACCAGTGGACGAGCAACGGCGCCGACGTCCCAGGCGCGACCGACGCCGCGTACACGGTCGCGGCCGGCGATACGAGCCGCCCGGTCTCCTGCAACGTGCGCGCCGAGGCGCTGACCACGGTCGGCCCGTTCAACGGCGCCGAGACCGTCCGCGCGCCCGTCAACGTCACGATCCCGCGCGTCTCCGGCCACCCGCGCCTGCGCCAGACCCTGACCTGCCTGCGCGGCGACTGGGACGACGACGACGCCGACCGCTACTCGGTCACCTACCGCTGGCTGCGCGAGAACACGCCGATCACCGGCGAGACGGCATCCACCTACACGACGGTCGCCGCCGACGCGAACAAGACGCTGACGTGCGCGGTCCGCGCCGAAGGCCTGACCGAGACCGTCTCCGCCACGCTCGCGATCCGCCCGCCGGCGTCCACGCTGCCGCCGACCGTCTCCGGCGAGGCGCGCGTCTACCGCACGCTCGCCTGCACGCGCGGCGACTGGGACGACATCGCGAGCGACCGCTACGCGGTCACGTACTCCTGGCTGCGCGCCGGCGTCGTGATCACCGGCGCGACCGGCGCCGAGTACACGCTCACGCGCGAGGACGTCGGGAAGGCGGTCGGCTGCCGCGTGCGCGCCGAGGACCTCACCAACGCGACCAGCACGACGGTCACCGCCCGCGCGCCCGAGGCGCTGCTGCGGCCGGCGGTCTCCGGCCAGCCGCACCTGCGCGGCGAGCTGTCCTGCACGCGCGGAACGTGGGACGACCCGGCCGGCCAGCCGTACGCGGTCTCCTACCAGTGGTACCGCGGCAGCACGCCGATCAACGGCGCGACCGACCCGACCTACGTGGTCGGCCCGGCCGACCTCGGCAAGCTGCTGCACTGCTCGGCGACGGCCGAGATCCTGACCGAGTCGCCGTCGGTGAACGTCACGATCAACACGCCGCTCGAGACGGCGGCGCCGCGGATCGAGGGCGTCGCCTACCCGCGCCGCGAGCTGACCTGCACGCGCGGCGAGTGGAACGACTCTCCGGGCAACAAGCGCTACGTCGTGACCTACCAGTGGCGGCGCAACGGCGTCGCGATTCCCGGCGCGGTCTCGGCCGACCGGATCGTCGCGCCCGAGGACGTCGCCACCAGCCTCACGTGCGCCGTCACCGCCGAAGGCTCGCGCACCGCGGTCTCCCCGGCGGTCACGCCCGCCTGGGAGCCGCTGCGCCTGAGCGTCCTGCCGGACTCCGACGCCACCGCCCCGGGCGCGTTCAACGCCTACACGGTGCGCCTGCGCAACGAGAACCCGGTGCCGGTCACGATCACCCAGTTCGACCTCACGCTGCCGGGCGGCTTCTCCTTCCGCCCGGGCACGACCAGCGGCGTGCTCAAGGCCGACCCGGTGCCGACCGGCCCCGGCTCGCTGATCCTGCGCTGGACGGACGACTTCGTCGCGCCGCCGCAGGGCGAGGCGGTGCTGCGGATCGGCGTCACCGCCGGCTCGGGCCTTGGCGACGCGGTCGCCTCCGCGCGCGCCTACCCGACCAGCAGCGCGTTCGTGGTCCCGCTCGCCGACCGCGTCGCGCGGATCACGGTCGAGGGCGGCGAGCCGCCCGCCGGCGCCTGCACGATCGTCGGCACGCCCGGGAACGACGTCCTGCTCGGCACGCCCGGCAGCGACGTGATCTGCGGGCTCGGCGGCGACGACGTGCTCTACGGCGGCGGCGGCAACGACGAGCTGTGGGGCGGCCCGGGCGACGACCGCCTCTACGGCGAGGACGGCGACGACGTCCTGCGCGGCGGCGACGGTGCCGACGTGCTCGACGGCGGCACCGGCGCCGACGTCCTGCGCGGCGGCGGCGGGCTCGACACGCTGCTCTACACGTCCCGCACCGAATCGGTGTTCGTGACCGTCGGCGTGACCGACGGCGACGACGGCGAGGACGGCGAGGGCGACACGGTCGGCAGCGACGTCGAGATCGTCCGCGGCGGCGCCGGCGACGACATCCTGATCGGCGGCCCCGGCCCCGAGGAGCTCTACGGCCGCGGCGGCGACGACACGCTCGACGGCGGCCCCGGCGCGGGCGATCTGCTCGACGGCGGCGACGGCAACGACACGCTCATAGGCAGGGACGGATTGATCGACCGATTGGTCTGCGGCGGCGACCTCGACCGCTTCGACGCGGACATCCTCGACCGGGTCGTCGGCTGCGAGACGCCCTTCGTGAGCGGGGTGGGCTTCTAATGCGCACGCTCGTCACCGCGGCGCTGCTCGCCGCCCTGCTCGCGCCCGCCGCCCAGGCCGCTCCGGCGCGCCCGGACCTGAAGATCGCCAAGGGCGCGGCCACCCCGCGCGAAGCGGCCCCGGGCGGGCAGATCACGGTCACCTGGACGATCTTCAACGGCGGCAAGAAGGCCGCCGGCAAGTCCACGACCGACCTCGTGCTCTCGACCGACGCCAAGCTCGACAAGAAGGATCTGAAGCTGGCGTCGGTGACCGAGAAGGCGCTCAAGGCGCGCAAGACCGCGGCCCACTCGCTGAAGGTCAAGATCCCGGCGAAGGCGACCGCGCGCCGCTACACGCTGCTGGTGTGCGCCGACGCGCGCGGCAAGGTGCGCGAGAGCGGCGAGAAGAACAACTGCCGCGCCGCCGCCGCGATCACCGTGGCGGCCGCCCGCACGACCACGCCCCCGCCGGCGGCCCCGCCGGTCGCCGTGATCGCGTCGACGCCGTTCCCGGCGCCGCCGACGCCCGCGGCGCTGCGCACGACCATCACCGAGGCCCCGGCGGCGACCAGCGCCGCCCAGTCGGCCCGCTTCGCGTTCACCGCCAACCGCGCCGGCTCCACGTTCCAGTGCCGGCTCGACGACGCCGCGTTCGCGCCCTGCGCGTCCCCGAAGACGTACGGCGACGTCCTGGCCGGCTTCCACGTCTTCGAGGTGCGCGCCACCGACCCGGCCGGCGAGCAGGAGGCCTCCCCCGCCCGCCACTCCTGGCGGATCGCGTTCGAGGCGCCCGCGCCCGGCCCGGCCGAGCGCGCCGCGCCCGCCCCCGAGACGCGCGCGACGACCGCGCCCGAGGGCGAGATGACGCTGGTCAGCGACACCACCGAGTTCCTCTACAAGGGCGCCGACCCGATCCAGAAGCAGGTCAAGACGGACGCGATCGCGCCCACCCGCGCGTCGGTCCTGCGCGGGCGCGTCACGCGCCGCAACGGCACGCCGGTCGACGGCGTGCGCGTGACCGTGCTCGACCATCCGGAGCTCGGGCAGACCGCCACGCGCGCCGACGGCGGCTACGAGATCGCGGTCAACGGCGGCGGCTCGGTCACGCTCGCGTTCGAGCGCGAGGGCTACGTCCCGTCGCAGCGCCAGCTCGAGGTCCCGACGCAGGAGTTCGAGCGCGTCGACGAGATCGTGCTGATCCCGTACGACGACCAGGTCACGGGCGTCGACCTGACGGACGCCAAGCTCCAGGTCGCCCAGGGCGCCGCGGTCACCGACGGCGACGGCACGCGCAAGGCCACGCTGCTGCTCGAGCCGGGCACGGACGCCGTCGCGACGCTGCCCAACGGCCAGGAGAAGCCGCTCGGCGACCGCCTGAACATCCGCGCCACCGAGTTCACGATCGGCACCACCGGCCCGGCCGCGATGCCGGGCGAGCTGCCGCCGACCTCGGCCTACACGTACGCGGTCGAGTACTCCGTCGACGAGGCCGACAAGCTGCGCGCGGTCGACGTCCAGTTCGACAAGCCGGTCGTCACCTACGTCGACAACTACCTGAAGTTCCCGGCCGGAACCGCGGTCCCGATGGGCTACTACGACCGCGAGAAGGGCCAGTGGGTGCCGGCCCCGAGCGGCGTCGTGATCGCGATCGTCAGCGAGTCCAACGGCCGCGCGAACGTCGACACCAACGGCGACGGCGTGGCCGACAACCGCGGCCTCGACGACGCCGAGCGGCGCAAGCTGGCCGAGCTCTACGACCCGGGCAAGAGCCTCTGGCGGGCCGCGATCGACCACTTCACGCCGTGGGACTACAACTGGCCCTACGGCCTGCCCGACGGCGCCGCCGGGCCCGACCAGGACGGCCCGGACGACGGCGACCCGCCCGGCGACGACCCGTGTGGCCAGGGCGGCTCGATCATCCTGTGCGAGAACCAGGTGCTGGGCGAGCAGCTGGCGGTCGCGGGCACGCCGTACTCGCTCGTCTACCAGTCCGACCGCGTGCCCGGCCGCCGCACCGGCGACTCGCTGGAGATCCCGCTGACCGGCGCCACGCCGCCGAGCTCGCTGGCGCGCGTCGACCTCACGCTCGAGGTCGCCGGCCGCACGATCAAGAAGTCGTTCACGCCCGCGCCGAACCTCAACGAGACGTTCGTCTTCGACGGCAAGGACGCCTACGGGCGCGTCGTGCAGGGCAAGCAGAACGTCGACGTCGAGATCGCGTACGTCTACCAGGCGCTCTACCGCGAGCCGGGCGCGTTCACGACGTCGTTCTCGGCGCTCGGCGGGCAGACGATCTCCGGCAACCGCACGCGCCAGGAGATCTCGATCAGCCAGCGCTGGAGCGGCACCGTCGGCGGCCTCAACGCACCGCCGAGCGCGCTCGCGGGCTGGAGCGTCGACGCCCACCACACCTACGACCCGATCGGCCGCACGCTCTACCTGGGCGACGGGACCAAGCGCAGCGCCGACGGCCAGAACTTCGACGTGATCTCGACCACGAAGGCCGGGCTCGCGTTCCCGGAGGGCCTCGCGGCCGCGCCGGACGGCACGCTCTACGTCGCCGACTCGACCGCGGACGTCGTGCGCCGGATCGCGCCCGACGGGACGCTGACGGTCGTCGCCGGCACCGGCACGGCCGGGTTCTCCGGCGACGGCGGCCCGGCGACCAGCGCCCGCCTGAGCCATCCGGCCGACGTCGCGCTCGACGTCGACGGGTCGATCGTGATCGCCGACGAGGGCAACGACCGTGTCCGCCGCGTCTCCCCGGACGGCGTGATCACGACCGTCGCGGGCTCCGGAGCGAGCGGCTACAGCGGCGACGGCGGCCCGGCCACCGCGGCGCGGCTGGACGAGCCGTCCGACGTCGCGATGGACACCGAGGGCGCGCTCTACATCGTCGACCGCGCCAACCACGCGCTGCGGCGCGTCGGCGCCGACGGGACGATCGCGACGCTGGCCGGCAACGGCAGCCCGGGCGCGCGCGGCGACGGCGGGCTCGCGACCCGCGCGCAGCTGCACTCCCCGCGCGACGTGGCGCTGCGCGGCGACGGCAGCGTGTACGTCGCCGACGCCGGCAACCACCGCGTGCGCCGGATCGACGCCGACGGCACGATCGAGACGATCGCCGGCACCGGCAGCGCCGGCTACTCCGGCGACGGCGGCGCGGCGACCGACGCCGAGCTGGACACGCCGTCCGCGATCCTGCCGCTGCGCGACGGCGGCCTGCTCGTCGCCGACGCCGGCAACGCCGTGCTGCGCGAGGTCGGCTCGGACGCGTCGATCACGACCGTCGGCGGCAACGGCACGCCCGGCTTCCGCGGCGACGGCGGCCCGGCCGCCCAGGCGCGGATCGACTACCCGCAGGCGATCGCGCTCGGCCCGGACGACACGATCTACCTGGCCGACGCGGGCAACGACCGCATCCGCGCGCTCGGCCCGAGCCTGCCCGGCCTGAGCGTCGGCGAGTTCACGATCGCCGCCGAGGACGGCCGCTCGCTGTACGTCTTCGACCGCAACGGGCGCCACCTGCGCACGGTCGACGCGCTCACCCGCGCGGTCACGGTCCGCTTCAGCTACGACGCGCGCGGCCGGCTGACCGGGATCGAGGACGCCGACGGGCAGCGCACGACGATCCAGCGCACCGCGGCCGGCGACCCGTCGGCGATCGTCGGCCCGTACGGGCAGACCACGGCGCTGCAGGTGACCGGCGGCTACCTCAGCCGCGTCACCAACCCGGCCGGCGACCGCGTCGCGCTCGAGTACGGCGCGACCGGGCTGCTGACCAAGCTGACCGACCCGCGCGACGGCGTGCACGCCTTCGCCTACGACGCGCTCGGGCGGCTGACGCGCGACACGGCGGCCGACGGCTCGTTCCAGACGCTCACGCGCACGGTCGGCGGCGGCGCCGTCACCGTCGTGCATCGCACGGGCGAGGGCCGCTCGACCACCTACAGCGTCAAGCGCACGCCGGACGGCGAGATCAAGCGCACCGTCACCGACGCGGGCGGGCGCAGCACCGTCACGCTGACCGGCAACGACGGCGTCAAGACCGTCGTGCACTCCGACGGCACGCGGGTCACGCAGGAGCTCGGGCCCGACCCGCGCTTCGGCATGCAGTCGCCGGTGCTCACGCGCACCACGATCACCACGCCGGGCGGGCTGCGCTCCTCGATCGAGACGGCGCGCACCGTCGAGCTCGACAACCCGGCCGACGTGCTCAGCGTGCGCCGGGCGACCGAGACGGCGTCGATCAACGGCCGCGTGCGCACATCGCGCTACGACGCGGCGTCGCGGCGGTTCACCGACAGCGCCCCGAGCGGGCGCACGCTCACGACCGAGGTCGACGCCAAGGGCCGGCCGACGCACGTCGAGGTGGCGGGCGTCACCCCCGCGACCTACGCGTACGACGCCCGCGGCCGGCTCACCCGCGCCGCCCAGGGCCCGCGCGCCGAGACGTACACGTACGACGACCGCGGGCGCGTGGCGACGATCACCGACGCGCTGTCGCGCACGACCACGTTCAGCTATGACCTGGCCGACCGGCCCGCGAGCATCGAGCGCGCGGACGGCCGCACGGTCGGCTATTCCTACGACCGCAACGGCAACGTGCTGTCGGTCACGCCGCCCGGCCGGGCCGCGCACACGTTCGGCTACGACGCGCGCGAGCTCCTGCAGCGCTACACGCCGCCGACCGCTGCGCCGACCACGTACGCGTTCGACCGCGACGGGCTCGTCACGGGCGTGACCCGGCCCGGCGGCGAAGCGCTCGGCTACGAGTACGACGACGCCGCGCGGCTGACCCGGATCACCGCCCCGAACGGGACGACCCGGTTCACCTACGCGCCGGAGACCGGGCGCCTGACCGCGGTCGTCGCGCCCGGCGACGAGGGCCTGGCGTTCGCCTACGACGGCTCGCTGCCGACCAAGACGACGTTCAGCGGGACGGTGTCCGGCACGGTCGCGTTCGGCTACGACGCCGACCTGCGGCTGGCGTCCGAGACGGTCAACGGCGCCGGCGCGGCGGCCTACACGTACGACGACGACGGGCTGCTGCTGAAGGCGGGCGCGCTGACGCTCGCGCACGACGCCGACCACGGCCTCGTCTCCTCCCTGACGGTCGGCGGCACGGCCACGACCGTCGCCCGCAACGGGTTCGGCGAGCCGGACACGGTCGCCACCAAGCAGGGCTCGACGACGCTCTACACCGAGTCCTACGGGCGCGACGCGGGCGGGCGGATCACGACCAAGACCGTCACCCGCGGCAGCACGTCGAACACGTTCGCGTACGCGTACGACGGCGCCGACCGGCTGCAGGAGGTCAAGCGCGACGGCGCCGTCCAGGCGACGTACGCCTACGACGCCAACGGCAACCGCACGCGGGTCGAGCGGGCGGGCGAGGCCGCGCTCGACGCGACCTACGACGACCAGGACCGCCTCGTCGGCTTCGGCGCGTCGGCCTACACGTACACGCCCGCGGGCGAGCTCGCGACCAAGACCACCGGCACCGACGTCACCCGGTACACCTACGACGCGGCCGGCGCGCTGACGGGCGTCACGCTGCCGTCCGGCACCGCGATCACCTACGCGATCGACGCCGGCGGGCGGCGCGTCGCGGTCAAGCGCGACGGCGTGCTCGAGCGCGGCTTCCTCTACGGCCGCGGCACCGGGCCGGTCGCCGAGCTGGCCGCCGACGGCGCGCTGCGCAGCCGGTTCGTGTACGCCACCCGGGGCAACGTCCCGGACTACATGGTCCAGAGCGGCACGACCTACCGGATCGTGACCGACCAGCTGGGCAGCCCGCGCGCGGTGGTCAACACCGCCAACGGCACGCGCGTCCAGGAGATCGACTACGACGAGTTCGGGCGCGTCACGCGCGACACCAACCCGGGCTTCCAGCCGTTCGGCTTCGCCGGCGGCCTGTACGACCGCGACACCGGGCTGGTGCGCTTCGGCGCCCGCGACTACGACCCGGAGACCGGGCGCTTCACAGCCAAGGACCCCCTGCGCTTCGACGGCGGGGACACGAACCTCTACGGCTACGCGCTCGGCGACCCGGTCAACTTCGCGGACCCGAGCGGGATGTTCCTCGACACGCTCGCGGACATCGCGTTCATCGGCTACGACCTGTACCAGATCGGGTCGAGCCTGGTGAACGGGTGCGGCGTGTCCGGCACCGACCTGCTGGCGCTCGGCGCGGACATCGCGGGCGCGGCGATCCCGTTCGCCACCGGCGGCGGCGCGCTGGTGCGCGCGGGCGCGCACGCGGCCGACGCCGCGCCGCTGATCAAGGCGGGCACGCGCGGCGGCGAGACCGCGGGCAAGGCGTTCCCGAAGTCGGTCAAGGACGCGGCGCGGGCGGAGAACCCGACCGCGACGTGCGTGTACTGTGCACGGCCGGGGACCGGAACCCAGGTCGACCACGCGATCCCCAAGGCCCGCGGTGGAGATGCAACCCTCGACAACGCCCAGCTCGCCTGCCCGCACTGCAACGCCTCCAAGGGCGCGGGCGACTTCCCGAAGTCGCCGCCGCCCGGCTACGAGGGTCCGTGGCCGCCGCCGCACTGGCCGACCGGGAAGCCATGACCGACGCGGATGACTTCGTCGTCCACGCGACGCCGGTGCACCGGGAGCGAGCCGACTTCATCATCAACGCGGACATCGCGGAGGACGGCTCGCCCCGGCGCTTCGAGCAGCTGTGGGCGCGGCGGATCGCGGACACCCGGTTCGAGCTGTGCTGCATCCCGTTCTTCCTCTACGACGTCGCGCTCGGCGACGAGGTCCAGACGGCGCCGGCGCACGGGCGCGAGTACATGCTCGCGCGCGTGGTGCGGCCGTCCGGGCGGTTCGTGTTCCGCGCCTGGTTCGGCTCCTCGACCGTGCCGGGGGCGCGCGAGGAGCTGACCGGCGTGCTGTCCGGCCTGGGCCGCGCGTTCGAGTGGCACTCGGAGAACCTGCTGGCGATCGACGCGCCGGACGAGGCGAGCGCGCAGGCGCTGGCCGACCTGCTGGCCGCGCGCGAGGACACCGGCGCGCTGGTCTACGAGACCGGCCGCAGCTAGCGCTCGCGGCGGCCCTTGACGCGCTCCAGCTGGCGCCGCTCGCGCTTGGTCGGCCGGGCGTTGCGGTCGACGCCCTGCGGGCGCGTCATCCGCATCTCCGCGAGCCGGCGCTCGCGCTCGACGCGGCTCTCCTCGGTCTCGGCGTAGAGCAGCTGAGCGTCGGCGGCGGGCAGCCGGCGCTCGGCGGTGCCGCGCACGGTCGCTTCCAGGCGGATCACGCCCTGGGAGAACTCGATCGTGTCACCCGGCCGGACGTCCTTGCTGGGCTTCGCGGTCTGGCCGTTGAGGCGCACGCGCCCGCCGCGAATGGCGTCGACCGCGAGCGCGCGCGTCTTGACCAGACGCGCGGCCCACAGCCACTTGTCGATCCGGACGGGCGCCTGGTCCACTTACGTGTCGAGCCAGCGCTGGAGGGCGGCGTACCCGGTGAGCGTGAGCTCGCCGTCGTCGTCGATCCAGTCGCGCACGTGCAGCTCGCGGACGAGGCCGAGCGCGTCGCTGGGGCCGGGGCCGTCGCCGGCGGCGGTCAACGCGCGGGTGCCGGGCTCGACCGTCCAGCGGCCGGAGTCCAGCGCGGCCAGCGCGCGGCCCTGCTCCTCGGTGGGCGTGTCGCGCGGGTCGGG
>DATMGH010000107.1:0-59592 GCA_035555675.1 Solirubrobacter sp.
GCAGAGCTCGAGGCACTACACGCACCACGCTTCCTCAGCGAAGCACACTCACCAATAGAATATTCTTGAACAACGATCACGGTGTCCGCGAAACCCAGCCCGCCTCAGACCGCATCGTCCGCTACCGGCCCATCGCGTGAGCCTTCGCTGGCCGGCCGATCGCGAGGCGTTCGCCCGGCCCCAGCGAAAACGCCTTTGAGATGGCGAGCTGCGGCCGATGTCGGGTTCCAGCGCACCATCCGGCACCCACAGTACGGTCGTACCGTGGCAGGTTCATTGCTTGGGGACGGTGTCCAAGGCCCCTTCCCCGACGGCCACTCGGCGCTGGGTGACTGCATCAGAGTCCTCCGCCACGAGCGCTCGGTGACACTCGTCCAGCTCAGCCGACGGAGCAACGTGCACGAAACGGAGCTCTCACTCATCGAGCGCGGGCTGCGCAACCCGCGTATCAGCACCGTGGCCCAGATCGCCAGCGCCCTCGACGTGCCGCCCGGACTGCTCGTAGACGCCGCCTATCCGCCAAAGCGGTCGAACGCCGAGGAGACCGTTCTTCGCACACCTGCGATCGTGGACGACGCTCGCCTCGCCGCAGGCCCGACGCTGCCACGTCCGATCGAGGTTGCTTGTCACGGAATCTCGGCCGAGGTCATACGCCAACTCGCCGCCGCGCCGGAGCGCATGCGTGAGCTCCACTGGCGCGATTTCGAAGCGCTGGTCGCGGAGCTATTCCGGCGTGACGGGTTTGCGGTACATCAGACACCGGCGGTCGGCGACGAGGGTGTCGACCTATTCGCCGCCCGCAAGACGGGGCTCGGGACAACCTTGTACGTCGTGGAATGCAAGCAGCACAGCCAGCCGATCCCTCCGCGATTCGTCCGGGAACTCGCGTGGGTCATCGACCGCCACCGCGCCACCGGCGGAATGCTGGCGACGACGTCGACGTTCGCCCCCGGAGCCCAACGGGAGCAGCGCAAGCTGCGGTTTCGCATGGCACTGACCGATTTCGCCGACCTGCGCCGCTGGTTGCTGGGCGATCGCATCCTCTAACTACATCGTGTGCGTACGCACCAACCGGCCGGCTAGAAGGCAACGCTAGAATCATGGATGGTGCGTCCGTGACTCGAAAGCCACCTTCGGTAGCAATGAGGTGTTGGCAGGCAGAAAGCGGAGCGCTCCCGGTTGGATTCGAACCAACGACCTGCGGATTAGAAGAGCGCTGAAGGGCCGTCCTGTTAGGTCCCGATGCGGGCTGTTGGGCTCGCTGGGCGGGCACAAGCCCGTTGCATCCGACGAATCGGGAGTAGCTGGAGAGTAGGTCGCGTCGTCGTCGATCTCGCCGGAGCGCCTGCTTTGCTTCCGGCCGTGGCGAAGAAGTTTCGCGAGGTCAGGAAGGCGCTCCGCCAGGCCGGATGGTCGCTCGTCCGGACCAAGGGCGACCACGAACAGTGGCGTAGCCCCGAAGGCGACCGCGTCGTGACGGTCGCTGGCCAAGACAGCAAGGACGTCCCGGTCGGTACCCTGAAGTCGATCCGGCAGAGCACGGGACTCGAGGACCTCCGATGACCGAATATCTCGTCATCTACGAACAGGGAGACACAAGCTGGGGCGCCTACTCCCCCGACCTCCCCGGCGTGGCAGTCGTCGGCGATAGCCGCGAAGAGGTCGAGCAACTCGTCCGCGAAGCGATCCCGTTTCACCTCGATGGCCTCCGCGAAGCTGGCCTCCCGGTTCCAGAGCCCCGCAACGCCGCTGGCGTCGTGGCCGCGTAGCGCGGACCCGCCGCGTCGGCGACGGCCGGCTATCGACCGGGGCCAGGTTGTCGCGATTCACAGAAGCACTAGCTTCGATCAAATCGAAACAACCATCGGTGTATGAGAGGGGGCATCGTCGGTCGCGCCAGCTCCCGACCGCGGGATCACGTCGACCCGTCCAGCTCAGTGGCGTCGGTAACAGCCTCATTTGGGTGCCGTAGTCGGCATCGGCGTCAACGTCGACGCCCATCACACCCGTCTTGATCGCATTGTGGCCGGCACCGATGACTCGCCTCAAGCGCAGCCGCGCCTGGCTGCATAAGACAGCCGTGCTCGAAGCCTTGAGCCTGAGCGGCCGGGGCCGTCTACGCCAGCATCTCGGCGTGTTCGAGGGCCGCCGCGTCTCCGGCCAGGCTCACGACGTGAGTGGCGTTGACGAGTGTGGCGGAGGGGTTGTCGAAGAGTTCCCTGGCGGCGAACAGCGCGTCGATTGGAAAGTCCGCGATTACAACTTGCCAACTCGTCGATGCGTCGACGAGCACACCGGTCCGCACATCGGAGCCGTCGCGTGGCAGCTCGATGACGCCGTCTGAACGCCGGCGGACGTAGAAGGTGCGGTCCAGGAATGCGACCTCGTCAACAGGAGCCGCGTCGGAGAACTCCCCGATCGCCGCGCCAAGATCCGCCATGCAACCGGGCCCCCACATCGGCTGCATCGGGAATTCGCCGGTCTGAAACCCGGGCACGAACGCAAAACGCTGATGTCCGGGCGACTCGTTGTCGTAGACGATCAGATCTTCCTGGGCGGCGGCCACGTAAAGAGCGAACATCCAGTCGAGGCGATCCGTCTTCTCGAGTGCCCCAGCGAGTGACCCGAACGTCACGGCCCTGGTGCGATCTGGCGACAGTGCCGCTGCACGAGCCCACCGCGGGATAGGTTTCGGAAACAGCCTGCCTCCGGGAGTGTCATGGCCCCAGAGCCGGTTGATGATCTCTGCAACGTCGCGCAAGAAGCGGAACACGCTCGGCGGCATATTGACCGTGTGCCGCTCAGGGTGCGCGATGTAGTTGCGAGAGTCCTTGATCGAGTCGAGAACGACGACGTTGCGTTGCCCGATCAGCAGACCTCGGCGACGAGCCCACCCGAACAGCGCCGGGTATCCCATAGGTGCCGGCTCGTCGGAGGTTTCGCGGAGGCAGATTCGGTCGCCACGAGGAGCTGCCTGCACGGCCTCGCGGTAATCCGCGAATGACGAGACGGCGAGGAAGTCGTCAACCCCGCGTCGTTTGATCGGGATTCTTCCCTCGTAGAAGGAAATGAACCGGTGACGTAGCGCACCTTCCAACGCGACGTGCGCGAGCGAGTAGGCGGCGGTGAAGAGGTCGTAGTTGAGAAGGCCGTGCATGAAGACGCTTCGCACTCGGTCGAACTCCAACCGGATGTCTTCCGGCACGGCTTCGACCAAAGCAGCATGATCCAGAAGCCCGGCGAGGTAGGCCGCGGAGTCTTCCGGCCGAAGCCGTCCACCGAGCCCCCAAGCACTGAAGTGCAGTGTCGCTTCGTCCACCTCCTGCAGTTCGCGCAGGATCTGCCCGCCCTCGACGTTCATGAGTGCCGACGATACCTGCGGTGCGCGAGCGCTCGGACTCTATGCGGGTTCGAGCCCGGGCCTTTCACCAGCGGACATACAGCGCTCGTACATCAGCTTGGTCATCGGGACCGGGGCCGTCGACTCGGCAGTCGACGTGGAGATCCCCGAGTCACCCAGGAACCGATTGACAAGGGGCACGCGGCGCAGCCTGAGCGACAAACTTCTCCTCGGCGGCGGTCCGGGGAGGGGCGCGGTTCGAGCGAGGCCAGACGTGCGATGGGGACCGGGGCCGGATGCGCCAGGGAGAGACTCGCGAGTGGACGATCCGGGTTCGACTCCAGTTCGAGCGTGTCGGCACAATAGATGCGTGAGCAAGCGGGGCGACAAGCGACGGAAGCGCGCGCGTCAGCGGCCGATACGGATCGACGTCGAGGGATTCCAATACGGACCGCTCACCGTCGAGCGACACGGGCGACACCTGTTCTCGCATCTCGACGCCGAGCACCCCGATTACCCGGCATTCAAGGACTTGGTCGAAGCGGAGCGTGCAGCGGTCCCGGGGCGAATCCAGCAATTGCGCGAAGAGGTCAGGGCACTGTGTGCACCGTACGACGCGTTCGATGTGCTCGCGGGCTTGTGGATGGTGAATATCGCCAGGGATCCCGAGACTTTCCGGGAATCTACCGACAAGGGTCTCATCGCCGCGGTTGAACTCGCTGCCGCCATCTTGATTGAACGCGACGGCCGGGTCCCAACGCGTGCCGCTGAGGCTCCGGATCTGGCGGTTGCGACCGAAGTGAACGAGCGCCTAGTCCAGTTGCTCCAGTTGCAGGGCGCGCAGTTCATGATCGAGGCGATGGACGACACGGACGACGACCTCGCAGAGATCCGCGCCGAGGCGAGAGCCCATCGGCTGATGGTCCGCGGCCCGTCGTACCCGTGGCAGGAACGCAACACTCTGATCGACCTGTTCTCGGGTGACGGCGGGGCAGACATCGTCGAACGCGCGGTTGGATTCTCCATCGAGAACGCCCTCGCCTTGGCGGATGCTGCGGAGACTCTCGGGTTGACCCACTACGCAGAGCGGGCAGCACAAGCGCGAGGGTTCGCGGACGAGTTCAAGGCCCAATACGAGCAGGCGCGCGAGGGCAACCCCGTCGCCGATAGGTGGGTCGAGTCGGTGTCGAGACTCGACGTCGCCGGCCACCGGCAGAGCATCAGGGCGATCGACGGCGTTAGCCTGAAATGGCTGCATGCCTCTATGGGCGACACGATGCAATTCACGGTGTCGGAACTCGCGCAGGCGAGCGAGGTCTCGCTGGAGGTGGCCGGAGCGTTCCTCGATCGGCTCTCGTTGGATTTCGGGCAGTTCGCTGATCGCGACTGGCCTCCGGATATCGAGGATGTCCGCGAGCGACCGTTCGTGCACGACGGACGAGGGCACTATTTCTGCGTCTCGCCGGCGAGCCTGCTGTGGACCCTGCGTCCGACGCTCGAGCGCGCTATCAAGGAACTCCCCGGAGACGCGTTCAAGCGCTGGGATCGTCACCGTGCGCGGGTCGTCGAGGACCGCGCCGTGAAGGCCCTGAGCACGGCGCTGGGGGCGGACTGGTGCCACACGGGCTTGTATTACGAAACGGTCGAGGTCGGAAAGCGCAAACGGCCCGAGCTTGATGGGATCTTGCGGGTGGATACGTGCGCCGTCTTGGTCGAGGCGAAGGCGTCGAGTATGCGGCCATCCGCTCGTAGAGGCGCGCCGGCTGCCTTGCGCTCCTGGATCAAGAATGAACTCAGCAAGGCCTCCGACCAGGCTCGTCGCACACGTAACACGATCCTCGGCGACGTGCCAGCAAACGTTACCGACGGGCACAACAAGCCCGTGGCTCTTGACGTGAATGGGGTCAGCCGAACCTACGAGATCCTCGTCGTCCTCGAAGACCTGCCGGGCATTGCGCCGTTGACCTGGCAGATGGGGGATCTAGGCCTGCTGCCGGCAGAACCGACACCGCTGGTGCTTCACCTGCATGACCTCGAGCTGATCTGCGAGATGGCCGAACGGCCCGCTCAGCTCATCCACTACTTCGAGCGCCGCCGACGCCTGGACCGGCAGCGCCGTGCATGGGCTCATGACGAACTCGACTACTTCATGAACTACCTCGGGCAGGACGGCTTGTTCTGGCCAGACATTCCGACCGACGAAGCCAAGATCTCTCCCATCCGCTTGTTGTCGTTTACGGACGAGCTCGACACGTACTTCGCGCACAAGGAAGGCCAGCGACGGCGCCGCGCAAAGCGTCCGCGGCAACGTCTACACCGAGATGTCCGAGCGCTGCTCGACCACTTCGACGATGTTGACGAGCCGGGCTGGCTCGAAGCCCAGATTGTGCTGCTCGAGCTCGACGAGCCATCCGCCGCGAGGATCGCCAGCAGCCTCCGACGTCTCAAGACGCTGGCGGAACGCGATGGCGTCGTCCGCGATGCGAGCTTCATGTTCCCCGACGGCGACTTCGGCGTCACCGTGATGGCCGTGCCCACTTCGCTCAGCGGCGAGTTGTCTCGGCGACTCGTCGCATACTGCACGTTGAAGAAGCACCAGATGCGTTACGCGCGGTGGTACGGCTACGGGTGCCATGCGGTCGCAAAGGGCTTGGTCCAGACTACGGCGATCCTGGATCGCCCATGGACGCCAGACGAGAACCTAGACGGTCTCGTCGAGTCGCTTCCGAGCGCAAGAGCAGAAGGCGGCAACTTCGATGGAACACACCAACGCGCCGAAATCATGCGCCGACGACGCCGCGACGCGGCGCGCTAGTCCATCGATGGCGGAGGCGGCCGTGTTGACTCAATGGTTCTGCCAGCGGTCACGTCCCTGCGATGGCGGCTCCGCAGCCCTTGTCCCGGTCCAGGCAATCGTCGCGCCTGGTCTGCATACGTCGTGATTGTTCCTCAGGAGGCCGGACAATTGGATCGCACACCCGGTTCGTAGCTACGCCAAAATTCAGGGATGTCCAACGATCAGACCGAGCGCATCGGGCGTCGAAGCCATCCGCGCCAAATTCGCGCGGCTCGGATGGTTCGTCCGTGAGCCCGTTCGGCCAGGCTATGGCGTCGATCTCTTCGTCGAAACGGCTACAGACGCACCGACCGGGCGGTTGCTCGCGCTCCAGGTGAAGTCGGGCGCTAGCTATATCGGCGAAGGCGAAGGAGACATCACATTCCGCACCGACCAGAAGCACATCGACTACTGGAAGAGGCATTCGCTCCCCGTAATCGTCCTGCTCTACGACCCCACGTCGGCGTCTTCGGCCTTGGTCTGGTGGTGGACGTAGCGCATGGTCGTCTTCAGGTCGACGTGGCCGGCGTACTCCTTGACCTTGGTCACGTTCCAGGCGTTGACGGCCCAAGTGCAGAACGAGTGCCGGAGGTCGTGGACGCGGATCGGTTCCTGGTCGTTCCCGTGCTGGTCAATGGTCTCGCGCTTGTGGCTGAGGGCGGCTCGGTCGAGTGCCGCGTAGAAGACGGCTCGCGCCCGCTTGTCGATCATGCGGCCGCCGAGCGGCGTGGCGAACACGTAGTCGTTCTCGCCCGTAAAGCTCTCGCGCGTGCTCAGGGCTGCGAGGCGCTGCGCGAGCGGTGCGACCATCGGGACGGAGCGGGCTCGCTTGCCCTTGGGCGTCGAACGGGCGCCGTCGGTGTAGCCGGACTCGACGCGGATCATGGAGCGGGCGAAGTCGACATTGCGCCAGGGCAGGTCGCGCAGCTCGCCCATGCGAAGGCCCGCGTAGAAGGCGGTCGAGAGCATGGCCGCGAAGGTCTGCCGCTCGACGTTCGAGAGCTCGCGGAGCTGGTCTGACTCGTCGTCGACGAGGACGACTCGGTAGATGCTCTCGAACTCGACGGGCTCGAGGATGTTGAAGGTGCCGGCGTCGTCGAGCGTGACGCGCTCGGCGTCCTCGCTGGGGTTCGTCTGGATCAGCTTGCGTCGCTTCGCGAGCTTGAAGACGCCATGCAGGAGCACGAGGATCTTCTGCACGGTTCTTGGTGACAAATGCGTGTCGAGAAGCTCGCGCCGGAGGTCGTCGACATCGTCAGTGCCGAAGGTGTCACGGCGCTCTTCGCGCAGCTCGACGTACTGGCGGCCTTCTCGCATCACGACGACCTCGTGTCGTTCGGTCGCCTGGAGTGGCGTCTCAGCTCCGAAATGCGGGAGCAGGTACGCGCGGGCGGCGTTGCGCGCGTCGCGGATCGTCGAGTGCTTGCGTCGCTTCTCGACCCGCAGGTACGTCAGCCACGCCTCGATCGCGTCGCCGAACGTCGGCGTCGCCGGCCGTTCAGTCGGGACGGTCTCGAGTCGCGGCTTCAGCGGCGCCTCCCGCGCGGCGGAGAGCAACTTCTCGAGCGCATCCGCGGCGAGCTTCGGCGTGAACGCTCCCGCCGGGCACGGACCGTCCGCCGCCCGCCAGACGATCGCTCCGCGCGGGGTCGTCGGCCGCTGTCCTTCACGTGCGCCAGTCCAAGCGTCCGAGTGCGCTTGACGCCGTCCCGATCGGTCCAGTGGGCGAAGTACTTCCGCCGTCCCGGCTCGCCGCGGACCTGGAGATGGCCCGTGACTCTGCTCTCCCCTGCCGCCGGCATCTCGCTGCTCACCGTGCCTCCCGCCGCTCAAGGTGATCTAACGACCGCCAGAGAGTAAGGCGCGAGAGTAGGCCGAGCCAGCGAATCTCAGCCGACCGGACGGAATTGGCTCCACGCCCCCGCCTACGATGAGCGCCCCCGGTTGGATTCGAACCAACGACCTGCGGATTAGAAGTCCGCTGCTCTATCCAGCTGAGCTACAGGGGCCGACGCGGCGCAGCTTAGTTCAGCACGCGACCGGCTTCTTGGCGCCAGGCGGCAGGCAGCGCGTCGAGATCAGCGGCTTCCTGCCCGCCCGCACCGCCAGCACCTTGACTGCGTTGATCGCATCCGGTCGCGAGACGACGACCGTGATCCGCGCGCCCGCCCGCAGCGGCTTGCGGATGAACCGCGCCAGCGAGACCGTCCCGAACGCGTTCCGCCGCACGTACCCCTTCCCGCGCAGCCCCGCCGGGCACCCCCCGCCCGCGCACACGACCGAGACCGTCGCCCCGAACGGCACGTTCTTGATCTGCAGCGAGCTGAACCGGGTCGACGCGCCCCGCACCGACGAGAAGAACGCCAAGGTCACCAGTACCTGCTCCGGCGCACGCGAAGCCGCCGAGACAGCAGCCGGCGCCACCGCGTCCGCCCCGTCGCAGTTCTCGTCCACCCCGTTGCCGGGCACGTCGTTGGCGCCCGGGTGAATCGAGGCCACGCTGTCGTCGCAGTCCACGTTCGCGTTGAAGCCGTCGCCGTCGGCGTCGGGGACCGCGATCGTCCAGGAGCGGCGAACCGG
Source organism: Solirubrobacter sp. (assembly GCA_035555675.1). Lineage (GTDB taxonomy): Bacteria > Actinomycetota > Thermoleophilia > Solirubrobacterales > Solirubrobacteraceae > Solirubrobacter. Next base: position 8,757 of record DATMGH010000107.1, read on the forward strand.
CGTCGGGTCCACGTTCCCGGCCCGGTCGATCGCCCGCGCCGCGAACGTGTGCGCGCCCGGCGCCAGCCCGGCCAGCGCCACCAGGCCGTCGCACGCCGCGAACGGCGCGCCGTCCAACGAGCACTCGAACGTCGCCGCTTCGCTCGCCACCAGCGAGAACGTCTCCGCGTTGACCGTCTGCAGCGCCCCCTCGCCGGGCCCGGTCGCGACCGAGAAGGACGTGTCGGGCGCCACGGTGTCGACCGTCCAGGTCACGCTGGCGGCCGGCTCGCTCGGGTTGCCCGCGTCGCTCAATCCGGTCACCGTGAAGCTGTGCGCCCCGTCGCCCAGCCCGGTCAGCGTCACCGACCCGGTGTGCGTCGCCGTCGAGAAGCCGCACGCCCGCGCGACGCCATCCAGCGAGCAGGACACGGAGCTCCCCGCGAAGCTGGAGTAGTCGATCGACGCGCTCCCGACCCGCGTGAACGCGCCCGGCTTGCGCGTCAACGCCACGTCCACGATCTGCCGGAAGTTCGCGACCGGCGCGTACGCGATGTCGACCCCCACGAGCGGCGTCCCGTTCATCTGGCACAGCGCGCCGGCCCCGCACGCGCTCGGCCTGCTCCCCGACCACCCGGCGAACCGCCAGCCGGGCGCAGGGGTCGCGGTCAGGTTCAACCGCGGCTGGTAGAGGCAGAGCACAGGACACGCCGGCTGCCAGCCGCTGCTGGCGGCGCACCCCGTCGTCTCGGTGTTCTTGAGCTTCGACGCCGAGCACGAGTACGGCTGCCCCGCGTCGGCGATGGTGCCCGAGCCGGCGATCGTCGGGGTGACGGTGAAACTGCCCGCCGACGCGGGCGCGGCCGAAACGGCAAGGACCGCCAGAGCGAGAACGAGTGAGCGCACGCGCCTACTCAATTCCCTGCGCCTTGGCGCGCGCTTGCGCGAAGCTTGGCGTCAATCAGGCACGGCGGTACAGGCGCCCGGGTCGCCCGGGTCCCTCCGACCGCAGCGCGCCGGTGTCCTCCAGCAGCCCGGTCGCCCGCACGTCGCGCCGGAAGTTCGCGGCGTCGACGACCTCCCCCCGCAGCGCCTCGTAGAGCTGCTGGGCCTGACGCAGCGTGAACGGCTCGGTCAGCAGCGCGAGCCCCTTGCGCACGAACCACACCTTGTCCGCCACCCGCGCGTGCAGCCGCCAGAGCCCGTCCTCGACGATCGTGGCGTGATCGAGCGCCAGCTCCGGCAGCGCGTCGAGCGGCTGCCAGGACGCGTCGCGCTCCGCCGGCCGCTCCTCCGGCAGCGTCTCCGGCCGCACGAGCGCCATGTAGGCGATCGACGGCAGCCAGCCGCGCGGATCCCGCGAAGGATCGGCGTACGTGCGCAGCTGCTCCAGGTGCACGGAGCCCACGCCGGTCTTCTCGCGCAGCTTCCGTTCCGCCGTCTGCTCGGGCGCCTCGGACGCGCCGACGAACCCGCCGGGCAGCGCGAACATCCCCCGCTGCGGCTCCTCCAGCCGGCGCGCCAGCAGCACGCACAACCGCCCGTCGAGCAGCGTGAAGACGACCGGATCGGCCGTCAGGCCGATCGGCGCCTCATACCCCGCGCTGTTGGACGCTCGCACGGTCACCGACCACCCGGAGGATCGCCGCGACGAACGCGTCGACGTCCGCCTCGCTCGTGTCCCACGCGCACATCCAGCGCACCTCGCCGGTGTGCTCGTCCCAGACGTAGAACTTGAAGTCCCGCTGCAGCTCCTCGGCGGCGCCGGGCGGCAGGATCGCGAAGACCGCGTTCGCGCGCACGTCCTGCGTGATCGCGACCGCGCCGGACACGCCCGCCGCCAGCCGCGCCGCCATCGCGTTCGCGTGCCCGGCCGCGCGGCGCCAGAGCTCGTCCGAGAACAGCGCCAGCAGCTGCGCGGACACGAACCGCATCTTCGACGCCAGCTGCATCGACTGCTTGCGCAGGTACAGCAGCGAGGACGCCAGCGACGGCTCGACGACCACCACGGCCTCGGCCGCGAGCAGGCCGACCTTCGTCCCGCCGAGGCTGATCACGTCCGCCCCGGGCGCGGCGTCCCCCAGCCCGACGCCGAGCGCCGCGGCCGCGTTCGCCAGCCGCGAGCCGTCCACGTGGAACAGCATTCCGTGCTCGTGGGCGAACGAAGCGAGCGCCGCGAGCTCGTCCAGCTCGTACAGCGTCCCGAGCTCGGTCGACTGCGTGACGGACACGACGCCCGGCTGCACCACGTGCTCGTCGCCGATCCGCGCCATCCGCCGCTGCACCAGCGCCGGTGTCAACTTGCCGTCGGGCGTCGGGACGGTCAGCAGCTTGATGGCGCCCATCACCTCGGGCGCGCCGCACTCGTCGACGTTCAAGTGCGCGCTCTCCGCGCAGATGACGCCCTGCCACGGCCGCAGCATCGCGCGCAGGCTGACGACGTTGGCTCCGGTGCCGTTGAACACCGGGAACGCCGTGGCGCCGTCGCCGAACACGGACGCGACCACGTCCTGCAGCCGCGCGGTCCATTCGTCCGCGCCGTAGGACACGGCATGACCCTCGTTCGCCGCCGCGATCGCGTCCAGCGCTTCCGGCAGGATGGGGGCGTAGTTGTCGCTCGCAAAGGCACGCACGGCGCACGACGATACCCATGGACCCATTCCGCATGTACATCGTGGCCCGCCGCGGGGCGTTCGACTCCGTCGCCGAGGGCGGCCGCCTCGCGGGGATCGCCGCCGTCCGGGCGCTGCGCGACTTCGGCGCCGACCCGGAGTGGCTGGCGCGGCCCGGCAAGGTCGTCCTGCGCGCCCGCAGCCCGTCGCAGTGGGCGCGCGTGCTTGAGGAGCCGCACGCGAGCGCGGGTGACGGCGTCGTCGCGCTGCCGCCGCGGAGGCGCTCCGAGCGGGGCGACGTGCTGACCAAGCTGCAAGCGATGTCCACCGAGCTCGAGCCTCCGCCGGAGACGGCGGACGCGCCGCTGCGCTTCGCGCTGAACCCGTACGTCACGATGAGCTCGGGCAAGACCCTGGCCCAGATCGCGCACGCCGCCGTCATGGCGGCGGACCTCGGCTACGACGTCGCGACCGCCGCCGTGATCGTCAGCGACGCCCGCGACGGCTGCGTCGCCGAGGTCCGCGACGCCGGGCTGACCGAGGTCCCGCCCGGCACGATCACCGTGCGCGTCTTAGTGCGCGAGTGACAGCCCGAGCCAGACGATCACGAGCGAGACGACGAAGATCGCCCCCTGCAGCCAGTGCGCCGCGCTCGCGCGCAGGTGCCAGAGGATCAACACGGCCGCCAGGACGACGAGCGCCAGCTTCAGATGCAGCGTGCCGTTGTCCCAGAGGTGCCAGTCCGACGCCATCCAGGCACCGGTGACGATCAGGACGCCGAGCGCGGCGACCGACGCCCACCCGAACCGGCGCGCGACCGCGCGCAGCCCTTCCGTGTCCCGGCCCCGCAGCCCGGGGACGACAGCGATCGCGAGGACGAGCTGGCCGCCGACGAACGTGGCCATGGCGAGAACATGCAGATAACGGACCACCGACATAGTCGGGGCGCCGGGATTCGAACCCGGGACCTCGTGCTCCCAAAGCACGCGCGCTGCCAGGCTGCGCCACGCCCCGTCGGGACCAGTATCGCAGCGCGCTCGGAAGCGAAGTCAAGGAATCGGCACGAGCTGCCGATTACTGGAGCACAGGTTCCAGCTTCCCGATAAAGGCAAACCGTCCGCGAGGGCGGGGCGCAAAGCCACGGGGCTCACCGAGCCAGCCGGGCTGCCGAAGGAATCGCATGCCAGGACGGCGTGTCGGGTGGCGTGAACTGCCGAATACGTACCCGACAACACGCGAAAGCCACGGAGGCCATCGCCGTGCTGCGCACAACGCTGAAACTTCGAGTCCTGCCCGCCGCTGCCGTCATGGTGGGCCTGCTGGTCGCCGCCCCGGTCGCCCACGCCGCATCCGATCCGGTCGCCACGATCGCGCTCGGAGACAAGCGTCCAACGGTGCTCGAGGCGAAGAAGACCAAGGCGAAGGCCAAGAAGAAGGCCGCCAAGAAGAAGAAGGCGGCCAACAAGAAGAAGACCACGGCCAAGAAGTCCCAGGCCCCGGTCAGCTGCCAGGACGTCGACGTGCTGCCGGTCGGCGGGAACCTCGACGCGGTCGCCGACGCGATCCTCTGCCTGCACAACCAGATCCGCGCCAAGCAGGGCCTGCCGCTGCTCAAGCAGAACGGCAAGCTCGCGACCGCCGCGGCGCGCCACTCGAGCGCGATGGTCAACCAGGGCTACTTCGACCACACCAGCCCGGACGGGACCTCGTTCGTCGAGCGCATCCTGGACGCCGGCTACGTCAAGCGCAACGACGGCTGGACGCTGGGCGAGAACCTGGCCTGGGGCACCGGCGACCTGAGCACGCCGAACGGCCTCATGGACGCCTGGATGAAGTCCTCCGGCCACAAGGCGAACATCCTCAAGAAGGCCTACCGCGAAGTCGGCATCGGGATCCGCCTCGGCGTCCCGAGCGACGAGGGCGTCGGCGCGACCGTGACCGTCGATTTCGGGGCCAAGGCCTAGTTCCTAGACTCGACGTCGATGGCCGACGTCGAACCCCTCAACGCCCTTCACTACGACCTCTCCAAGGTCGGTGGCCTGCAGCCCGTGGCCGCGCCGCCGTATGACGTGATCGATGCCGCCCAGCGCGCCGAGCTGCTCCGCCGCTCGCCGTACAACGTGGTCGAGATCGATCTACCGGTCAACGGCGGCGATCCGTACGGCCACGCCGCGAGCGTCCTCGAGCGCTGGGGCGAGGAAGGGATCGTGGTCCGCGACGACCGGCCCGCGCTGTGGGCGCTGGCGCAGGACTACACCGGTCCGGACGGCCGGCAGCGCACGCGCCACGGCGTCTTCGCGCGCGTGCGCGTGGAGGACTACGGCCCCGGCCGGATCCGCCCGCACGAGCGCACGCACCCGGGCCCGAAGGAGGATCGCCTGCGCCTCACGCGCGCGACGCGCGCGAACCTCTCCCCGATCTTCAGCCTCTACGACGACCCCGCGAACGCCGCCTGGGCCGCGGTCGCGCCGTTCACCGAGCAGGACCCGTGGGGCACGGTCACCGACGAGGACGGCACCGTCCACAAGCTCTGGCGCATCACCGACGAGCACGCGATCGACGCGTTCCGGGCCGCGCTCAAGGACACCGAGCTGCTGATCGCCGACGGCCACCACCGCTACGAGACCGCGCGCGTCTATCAGCAGGAGCAGCCGAGCGCCGACCACGTCCTGATGTGCCTGGTCGCCCTGCAGGACTCGGGGCTGACCGTCTTCCCCACGCACCGCCTGGTCACCGGCGACCTCGGCGCCGTCGAGGCGGCGCTGGACCGCGACTGGACGCCCGAGCCCCGCGACACGCTCAGCATCGGCGTCTACGCCAAGGGCGAGCACCGGACCCTGTACCTGAAGGACTGGGCGATCGCCGACGCGGCGCTGGCCGGCAAGCCCGAGCCCTACCGGCGGCTCGACACGGCCGTGCTGGAGGCGCTGATCCTCAAGGGCGCGCTCGGCATGACCGAGGACGACATCTCGCACTTCAACGGCCTCAACTACGCGCGCACGCCCGAGGAGGCGCAGGCCAAGGTGGACGCCGGCGAGGCCGTCGCGGCGTTCTTCATGTCCCCCACCCCGGTCGAGCGCGTCCGCGACGTGGCGGCCGCGGGTGAGAACATGCCGCCCAAGTCGACCTACTTCTTCCCGAAGGTCCTGACGGGGATGGTGTTCAATCCCCTAGAGGAGAAGTGATGGCGCTCATCAATCGCTCCCAGCCAGCCGCGACGGACATGCGGGCCTCCGCCCGCAAGCGCGAGCGCTACGTCCACGACGTCAAGGCCGGCCGCCACGCGCTGACCGTCGACGAGCCCGTCAAGCAGGGCGGCGACGACAGCGGGCCGAGCCCGCAGGAGCTGCTGGCCGCCGCGCTCGCCTCGTGCACGGCGGTGACGATGGAGATGTACGCCGACCGCAAGGGCTGGGACGTCGACGGCCTGGAGGTCGACTGCCGGTACACGCCCGCCGAGCGCGGGTGCCCGACGCGCTTCGAGCTCGTGCTCAAGCTGCCGCCGCACCTGAGCTCCGAGCAGGTCGAGCGTCTGCAGGTGATCGCGGCCAAGTGCCCCGTGCACCGCACGCTCGAGGGCGAGGTCGCGTTCGACGAGCGGGTCGAACGCCGCTGAACCTGCGCGAGGATCTGCGCGCCGCGCTGCTCCGCCCCGAGGAAGCGCTGGCGATGGACGTGCACGGCGGGCGCACCCACTCCGCCGTGCTCGTCCCGCTCGTCCCCGCCGAGCACGGGCTGTACACGGTCTTCACGCGCCGGCGCGAGGACCTGCGCCGGCACCCGGGCGAGATCTCGTTCCCGGGCGGCCGGCGCGACGAGGGCGAGACGCTGGTCGAGACCGCGCTGCGCGAAGCGCACGAGGAGATCGGGCTCGCGCCGGCCGCGGTCGACGTGCTCGGCGCGCTCGCGCCCGTCGGCACGTTCGTCACCAACTACGCGATCTACCCGTTCGTGGGGCTGATCGCGCCGCAGCCCTGGGCGGTCCACGAGGCCGAGGTCGCGGAGGTGCTCGAGCTGGGCCTCGACGAGCTCGTCGCCGGGCACTCGCTGCAGCGGCTCGTGCGGCGCGGCATGGCGTTCAAGAGCGACGTCTACGAGGTCGCCGGCCACACGGTCTGGGGCGCGACCGCGCGCATCCTGGCGGACCTGCTCAACCGCCTAGAAGGCGTTCGATCGCCGCACTGACGTCGTCGCCCGGCTCGACGACCTCGAGCGGGATCTGCCACGTCTGCGAGCTCGCGCGCGCGATCGCCTCGCCGCCGCCCGCGTGCACGACGCCGCGCACGCCGGTGTCGACCAGCTTCTCCCACAGCATCCGCACGCGGCCCTCCGGGATCTCGACCCCGTCCATCAGCCAGCAGACGACCGTGACGCCGTGGAGGGCGTCCATCAGCGTCCCGATCCGGTCGGGATCGCCGACGTAGGGCTCCGCCCCGGCCGCGGCGATCTCCTCCACGTGCGCGCCGCGCGTGGTTCCGCGCACGGCGTAGCCCGCCGCGCGCAGCTCGGTGGCGAGCGCGCGGCCGCGGGATCCACAGGGAATTATTAGGACGCGCGCCACGCGGCCGAGTGTAGGCTGGATGGGAGGCGCCGCTCCGTTCGCGGCGTTCGCGTGTTGCCTTCACTCGTGACCCGAGCCTTCGCCGCAGCCCTCGTCGCCCTCCTGCTCTGTGTGCCGTCCGCGGCCGCGGACGACCTGCCGATGCAGCTCCCGGGCGACGCTACTGCCTCGGCGGTGCGTTCGGATCCTGACACATGGCTGGTGGGGGCCGTGCCGGGCCGCGAGAGCGCCGCGATCGCCCGCCGCTTCCACGCCGACCACGGCGGCCTCGGCAACTACAAGGTCAAGCGGTCCCAGGCCCGCGCGTTCGCCGCGGCGCTGCGCAAGCGCCACCTGCTCGTCTACGCGCAGGCGAACGTCCTGCTGAAGACGTTCGGCGTCGTCGACGACCCGCTGTCCGGCCCGCCGAACGACTGGCGCGCGCGGGTCGCCTCGCCCGACCTCACGCCGCCGCCGGTGACGCCGCAGAGCCCGCTGATCGCGCTGGTCGACGCCGCCGCCGACCTCACGCACCCGGAGTGGACGGGCGACCCGAACATCGCCACGATCCCGGGCACGCCGGTCACCAACGCGCACGGGACCGCGACCGCGTCGGTCGCCGCCGCGCCGCAGAACGGGATCGGCATCCTCGGCGTCTGGCCGGGCGCGCGGGCGCTCAACGTCCCGCTCGCGACCGAGCCGGGAACCGACGGCGCGATCACGTGCGACGCGTCCGGAAAGGCGATCGCGCAGGCGGTCAAGAACGGCGCGGCGATCATCAACATGAGCTACGGCTCGCCGTCGCAGTGCGCGGCCGAGAAGGTCCAGCTGTTCTTCGCGATCGCCCAGGGGATCATCCCGGTCGCGGCCGCCGGCAACGAGTTCGAGAGCGGCAACCCGCTCGAGTTCCCCGCGTCGCTGCCGCACGTCGTCACCGTCGCGGCGACGACACCGGACGACAAGAGCGCGCCGTTCTCCAACGCCAACGCGGCGATCGACCTGTCCGCACCGGGCGTCGGCATCCTCGCCGCGGTGCCGTTCGCGCTCGACGGCGACGGCGTGCAGGACGGCTACGAGGCGCTCTCCGGGACGAGCTTCAGCGCCCCGATGGTGGCCGCCGCGCTGGCGTGGGTGCGCCAGGCGCGGCCGGAGCTCACGCCCGACCGCGTCGTCCAGGCCGTGCGGCTGAGCGCGCGTGACGTCGAGAAGCCCGGGTGGGACTCGCTGACCGGGTTCGGCGTCCTCGACGTCGGCGCGGCGCTGAGCGTCCCGGCCGACAAGCTGCCGATCGCCGATCCGCTGGAGCCCAACGACAACCTCGTCTGGGTCAACGGCACCGCGTTCGGCAAGCCGGCGAAGGCGATCTGGAGCGGGCGCGGGACCAAGCGGCTCGACGCGCTGCTGGACAAGCAGGAGGACCCGGTGGATGTCTACCGGATCGTCGTGCCGCCCGGCAAGACGGCGCGGATCGCCGTGATCCCGAAGTTCGGCGACCCGTCGCTGGAGGTCTTCAGCACGTCCGCGGTCTCGATCAACGACCTCGACCGGCGCGTCGCCGTCTCGCGCCTGCTGGGGGCCAAGAAGACCGAGCGGGTCACGGTCCGCAACAAGGGCAAGGGCAAGCACTCCTACTACGTGGCGGTGCGCCCGCAGGGCAACTCGCGCTACCAGGAGCGCGAGTACACCCTGCGGGTCAGCGCCGCGAGTACGTCCCGCTGAACGTCCCGCGGCCGAGCGCGCCCTTCAGCGCGGCGTCGACCTGCTCGGGCGAGGCGCCCGGCTCGAGCGTCAGGCCCTTGTCGACCGCGTAGAGGCTGAACGTGTAGTGGTGGGCGTCGTCGCCCTTGGGCGGGCACGGCGGCGTCCAACCGGGCTTGCCGGCGGAGTTCTCGCCCTCCTTGACCCCGGCCGGGAACTCGCCGTTCGGCGCCAGGCCGGCGCCGCTGGACGCGGCGATCCCCCACGCCGTCCAGTGCGTGAAGTCCGCGTCCCGGTCGTACACGACCAGGACGAGCTCGATCGCGCCCTCGGGCAGATCGCGCCAGACCAGCGTCGGGCGCCGGCCGGCGCCGTCACACGTGAGGTCCTTGGGGATCGCGGCGCCGTCCTCGAAGTCGGGCGTCGAGAACGAGATCGTGTCCGGCGCCGCCGGTGGCTCCTGCTGGGTTTTGTTGCCGCCGCAGCCCGCGAACAGGGCTGCGACGACGAGGGCTACTGCCCCGTGGCGGGCGCCCACTGCGCCTCGGCCAGGTCGCCGGTGCCCTCGAGCGACGGCGGGGTGGGAACCGCCGGGGTGTCGCGCAGGTACCACTCGGCGTCGAGCGCGGCCTGACAGCCGGAGCCCGCGGCGGTGATCGCCTGGCGGTACGTGTGGTCGCACAGGTCGCCGGCGCCGAAGACGCCGGGGACGTTGGTGCGGGTGGACTTGCCTTCGGTGACGACGTAGCCGTCGGCGTCGGTGTCGACGATGCCCTGGACGATCGCGGACTGCGGCTCGTGGCCGATCGCGATGAACGCGCCCGCCATCGGCACCTCGCGCGCCTCGCCGGTCTCGGTGTTCTTCAGGCGCGCGCGGTCCAGCAGACCGCTGTCGCCGGCCAGGAACTCCTCGACCGTGTACGGCGTCAGGAACTCGATGTTCTCGGTGGCGCGGGCGCGCTCGAGCATGATCTTGGAGGCGCGGAACTCGTCGCGGCGGTGGACGATCACGACCTTGCTGGAGAACTTGGCGAGGAAGATCGCCTCCTCCATCGCGGAGTCGCCGCCGCCGACGATGATCGTGGCGCGGTCCTTGTAGAACGCGGCGTCGCAGGTCGCGCAGTAGGACACGCCGCGGCCGCCGAGCTCCTCCTCGCCGGGCACGCCCAGCTTCTTGTGCTCGGCGCCCATGGCCAGGATCACCGTGCGCGCCTGGTAGGCCTCGTCCTCGACCCACACGGTGTGCGGGTTGCCGGGCTCGAGCCTGGTCGCGTTGTCGGTGATGAAGCGGGCGCCGAAGCGCTCGGCCTGGTCGCGGAACTTCTGCATCATCTCCGGGCCCATGATCCCGTCGGGGAAGCCCGGGTAGTTCTCGACGTCGGTCGTCTGCTGGAGCAGCCCGCCCCAGAGGAAGCCTTCGATCACCAGCGGGTTGAGGTTCGCGCGGGCCGTGTAGAGCGCCGCCGTGTACCCGGCCGGCCCGCTGCCGATGATGATCACGTTCTCGACGTCTGCCATTCCCAATGCCTCTCGCTTCACGCTTTACTTTGTATAGTAGCTCGCCACTCCTCGACGCGGGCGCGGAGCCGGAAGAACGCGATCACCCCTGGCACCAGCGGGAGCCAGAACGTGAACGCCCGGAACACGAGCACGGCGACGACCGCCAGGCCGGCGTCGACGCCGAACGCCGCGAACGCTCCGATCATGCCACCTTCCACGCCGCCGACGCCGCCGGGGATCGGCAGCAGGTTCCCGAGCATGCCGACGAAGAACGCCTGTGTCAGGACCGCGACCGGCGGCGCGTCGCCGAACGCGCGGAACGCCGCCCACAGGACCGCGACCTGGAAGGCCCAGAAGAGGATCGCGCCGGCCAGGGCCGGGTTGCGCGAGCGGATGTGCTGCAGCGCGTCGCGCAGGCCGGCTGAGCTGGCGGCGGGGATCGTCGCCAGTCGCTGGGCGATCCGGCCCGTCCGGCCCGTGCGCTTGGCGAACCCGTCCAGGCGGCGCTGAAGGTCCGTCGGCACCAGCAGGATCAGGCTGGTCAGCGCCATCATGATCGTGGCGATGATCGCGGGGACGACGGTCATCGTGAACGGCGCTTCGCCGGGGAACAGGCCGATGCGCAGGCCGACGCCGCAGATGACCACCGCGGCCGCGTACGGGAAGTACGTGAGAACCAAGAACGAGATCGTCTTGTCCGCGACCATGCGGCGCGCCAGGCCGGCCTGGCGCAGCGCCCAGGCCTGCAGGACGAGACCGCCGGCGCCGCCGGCGGCGAAGATCCGGCTCGCCGCCAGGCCCGCCATCGTGATCAGGTAGCTCTCGCGCCAGCCGATGTTGCGGTGCGTGCCGAAGACGCCGCGGAACATCGCGACGTAGCCGCCGAACATGCCGAACGTCAGCGCGAACGCCAGCAGCACCCAGGCGGGCGAGCCGTCCTCGATGCGGCTCCACGTGTCCTCCAGGCCCGCGAGCTGCGGGAGCAGCAGGTAGAGCGCGAGGATCGCGGCGGCGAGGAAGCCGCACAGGGTGAGGACCGTGCGGCCGTTGAACTCGATGCCGCGGTCGTCGTCGCTGGAGCGCGAGGGGTCGCCGGGCGGCGGACGGTCGACCGTCTGCTCCGGCGCGCGCGTCATACGTTTGCTTTCGCCTCCAGCGCCTGCAGGGCCCGCGACAGGGCGCGCGCCGCGGGCGTGAGCTTCGGCTGGGCGACGCGGATGGTCTCGGCGAGCGTGAGGCCGGCGGCCAGATCCACGACGTAGTGCTCGCCCAGGTAGACCAGGGCGATGCCGAGCGTGGTGGCGTAGGCCCAGCCCAGCGCGCCCGCGACCTTTCCCGTGCCGCTGAGCACGTGCGCGGCCGACACCGACGTGGCGAAGTGCAGCGAAGGCATGGCGGCGAGTGGGTTCCCTCCCAAGACACCGTACAGAGGCGCCCAGCCCTGCTTCCAGAACTGCTGGCCGTACTCGACCATCATCCGGCGCAGCTCGGGCGTCCGGCCGTCGTCGAGCAGGCCCTTCTCGGCCGCGAACCACGGCGGTGCGGTCGGGATCGCCCAGTAGCCGACCACGCCGAGGTCGAACGTGGCGTAGATGCGCGCCGCCGCCGCGGGGAACTGGTCGCGGTGGCGGAGCAGGACGTACAGGACGGTGCCGTGCGGGAACGCGAACCAGACCCAGTGCGACCAGACCAGCACCTTCTCCCAGGCCGTGAAGCTGCCGGGGGTGCTGAGGGCCCGCTGGAGCCGGAGCGTGGGCGTCGTCCCGCGCCCGATCGCGCGGTCCGCCTTGACCGGATACTCCACCTTGACGCGGCGGAGCAGCTTCTCGGGGTCGTCGTTGGGCATCTTGTACGCGGCCAGGTAGGCGTACATCTGCAGCGCGCACATGCCGACGTCGCGCGTTCGGGAACGCGGGAACACGGCGAGGGCGAAGGGCGTGGCGGCCGCAGCGGCGATCACCACGGGCGGCTTCAGGCGGAGCCGGCGGCGGAGCAGCGGCGCCGCTATGCCGACGGCGAGCACCGTGCAGGCGGCCGCGCGGATGGCGGTCGAGCGGGGCACGGACGCGGGCGAATATATCGGGACGCGCGGACGCGACCGGTACGGGCACCCGCCCTTCGCGTCTCACCGGCGCCACCGATCCGCCCTCGCGACTTCGCCGGCGGCACCGTTTCGCCCTTCGCGCCGAGCCGACGGCGCCCCGCGCCACCGCGCCCTCGCGCCCCGCGCCACCGCGCCCTCGCGAACCGCGCCCTCGCGCCCCGCGCCACACCCCTCGTTCCCGCGCGGCGCCGGCGCGCGGGTCCGTGAGCGGTGAGCGCAGCGCGGAGCGGTTACGACCGCAGGTGAGAAAGGCAGGGATGCGGCGCCGCGCGATCGTCCGCACGCGCCGGCGCCGACGCGGCCAGGACATGGCGCGTCGCCACTCGCCCGGCTTGGCGAGTGGTCACTTTCTGGCGCTATCGGCCGAAAATTCGCCCCTCGCCGCGCCGAAGAGGCGGATGGCGCCGCGCGGCCATCCCGCCGGCCGTGAGAACCGCGCGGAGCGGTCACGGCCGCGGGTGAGGAGGCGCGCCCGCGCACCTCGCGATCGTCCCCGCCCGCGCCAGAGCCCGCCCGCCCCATCGTCAGCCCTCGCCCTCGCCCTCGCCCCGGCCGGCGCCGGCGCCGGCGCCGGCGCGGCCAGGGCGTGGCGCGTCGCCACTCGCCCGGCTTGGCGAGTGGTCACTTTCTGGCGCTATCGGCCGAAAACTCGCCCCTCGCCGCGCCAGGGAGATCGACGGTGCCGCGCAACCGTCCGCGGGCGATGAGTGCAGCGCGGAGCGGTCACGGCCGCGGGTGAGGATGCGCGCCCGCACACCTCGCGATCGTCCGCCCGCGCCAGAGCCCGTCCGCGCCATCGTCCGCCCGCCCCATCGTCAGCCCTCGCCCTTGCCGGCGCCGGCGCGGCCAGGACATGGCGCGTCGCCACTCGCCCGGCGCGGCGAGTGGTCACTTTCTGGCGCTATCGGCCGAAAACTCGCCCCTCGCCGCGCCGGGGAAGCGGACGGCGCCGCGCGGCCATCCAAGCCGGCGGTGAGAACCGCGCGGAGCGGTCACGACCGCGGGTGAGGAGGCGCGCCCGCGCACCTCGCCGATCGTCCCCGCCCGCGCCAGAGCCCGTCCGCGCCATCGTCCGCCCGCCCCATCGCCAGCGCTCGCCCTCGCCCTCGCCCCGCCCTCGCCGGCGCCAGCGCGGCCAGGACATGGCGCGTCGCCACTCGCCCGGCGCGGCGAGTGGTCACTTTCCGGCGCTATCGGCCGAAAACTCGCCCCTCGCCGCGCCGGGGAGATCGACGGCGCCGCGCGGCTATCCAAGCCGGCGGTGAGAACCGCGCGGAGCGGCTACGACCGCGGATGAGGGAGGCGGGCACGCGGCACCGCGCGATCGAAGCGAAGCGGCCACCCGTCACGCCGCCGCCGCGCGAGCGGACGCGGCGCCGGCGCGGGCCGCCGCGACGAACGAGGACACGACGCGAGAGCGCGGGTCGACCTCCGGATGCCACTGCACCCCCAGCGCCCACCGGCACCCGGGGAGCTCGATCGCCTCGACCAGGCCGTCGTCCACGCTCCACCCCGACGCGACGACGCCCGCGCCGAGCCGGTCGACCGCCTGGTGGTGGTGCGACTTGGTCGGGTGCCGGATCTCACCGCACGCCGAAGCCGCGAGCGACCCGCCCAAGAGCCGCACGTCGTGGTCGGCGTCCTCGAAGGACCCGGGCGTGCGCCGGTGGCCGGCGTCGTCCGGCAGGTGCTGGATCAGCGTCCCGCCCCGCGCCACGTTGAGCAATTGCATCCCGCGGCAGATCCCGAGCACCGGCACCCCACGACGAAGCGCCCGCCGCGCGAGCGCGATCTCGGTGACGTCCCGCCCCACGCACGTGCCCACCGTGCGCGCGTCTGCCGGCGCCCCGTAGGACCCCGGATCGACGTCCGCGCCGCCCGCCAGCAGCAGGCCGTCGAGCCCGTCCAGCGCCTCGTCCGGCCACGCCGCCAGCTCGGGGTCCGGCGGCAGCAGCAGCGCCAGCCCGCCCGCCGCCTGCACCGCGTCGACGTACGCCCGGGCGAGCAGGACCGCGTCACGGTCCCATACCGTCCAGCGCGCACGCTCGAGCGCCGCGCACAGCCCGATCCGAGGGCGTCGCCGCACCCCTCTCGCCTACCCGATCGCCCGCAAAGGAACCCCGATGAGCTCGATCACCACCCGGTCCGAGGACGGCACGACCACCATCGTCCTCGACCGTCCGGACGCCCTGAACGCGATCGACCCGGCGCTCGCCGAGGCCCTGAAGACCGCCCTCGAGCACGCCGCGAACGACGACGACACCCGCGCCGTCGTGCTCACCGGCGCCGGCCGCGCGTTCTCCTCCGGGGCCGACCTCAGCGGCGGCTTCGACCCCACGCCCGACGGCCACGCCGATCTCGCCCGGGCCCTCCACGAGCGCTTCCACCCGATCGTCCACACGATCCGCACCATGCCCAAGCCGGTCATCGCGTCCGTCAACGGCGCCGCGGCCGGCATCAGCGTCAGCATCGCCCTCGCCGCGGACCTCGTGATCGCCGCCGAGTCCGCCTACTTCCTGCTCGCGTTCGTCAACATCGGCCTCGTCGCCGACGGCGGCGCCAGCCTGCTGATCCCGGAGCGGATCGGCTTCGCCCGCGCCGCCGAGCTGGCGCTGCTGGGCGAGAAACTCCCGGCGCCGAAAGCGCTCGAATGGGGCCTGATCAACCGGGTCGTCAGCGACGCGACCCTGTCCGCCGAGACCCGTTCGCTGGCTGACCGCCTCGCCAACGGCCCGACGCGCTCCTACGCCGGCACCAAGCGCCAGCTCAACGCGTGGCTGTTCGAGCGCATGCCGGCCCAGCTGGCCCTCGAGGCCGAGATCCAGCAGGAACTCGCGGCCAGCCGTGACTTCGCCGAGGGCGTCGCCGCCTTCAAGGCCAAGCGCGAGCCCCGTTTCCAGGGCCGCTGACGGACACCGAGCGGCCACACCGTCTTCGCCGTCCATATACTGCCGGGCCTCGTGCCTGATGGACGTCTACGCCGCTTGGCGCTCGCGCTGATCCCAGCGCTGGCGACCGCTCTCATCGCCGCCCCGGCCGCTCACGCCGGGCTGTTCTTCCCTGAAGCGGGCGGTTCGCCCAATGCCGACAGCATCAAGACGCTGTACATCATGGTCTTCGTGCTCGCGTTGTTCATCTTCGTGGGCGTCGAGGGCACGCTGCTGTACTCGCTGATCAAGTACCGCGCCCGCAAGGGCCGCACGGCGGCGCAGATCCACGGCAACACGAAGCTGGAGATCGGCTGGACGGTCGGCGCGGCCGTGATCCTGATCTTCATCACGACCTTCACCTTCATCGAGCTGCCCTCGATCAAGGACCCGAAGCCGTCGCTGATCGACGAGAACGGCAACCAGATCGCGCAGGCGGACAACATCCAGCTCGCGGCGACGGACCTCAAGACGCCGCCCGGCCCGTCGATGCGGATCACCGTCAACGGCCAGCAGTACGTGTGGCGCTACCACTACCCGGGCCAGGACAACCTGCTCGTGTACACCGACATGGTGGTGCCGGTCGGCATGACCGTCCTGCTGGACATCACGTCCGACGACGTCGCCCACTCCTGGTGGATCCCGAAGCTCGGCGGCAAGTTCGACGCGATCCCGGGCTACACGAACCGGACGTGGTTCCGCATCCCGCTCGACGCCATCCCCGAGGGCCAGAAGCAGGTGGTCTTCACGGGCCAGTGCGCCGAGCTGTGCGGCCGCAACCACGCGAACATGCACGGGCGCGTGATCGGCATGCGGATGGCGGACTACAAGAAGTGGTACGCGGACACGGTCGCGCAGGAGAAGGTCGCGAAGACCGACGTCGCGAAACAGCAGAAGGCCCTGCAGGAACAGCAGAGCGAAGGCCAGTAAGAGGATCGAATTGGCAGCCACGACCGAACCCACCCGCCCCGGCCTGCGCGCGCGTCCGCGCCCGCAGATCATCGCTTCGCGCGTTGAGCGCGAGGGCCAGGGCTGGACCTCGTGGATCACCACGACCGATCACAAGAAGATCGGGATCATGTACCTCGCCACGGTGCTCGTGTTCTTCGTGCTGGGCGGGATCGAGGCGATGCTGATCCGCTCGCAGCTCGCGGTGCCGGACAACACGCTGCTCACCCCTGAGCGGTACAACCAGATCCTCACCATGCACGGCTCGACGATGATCTTCCTCGTCGTCGTGCCGGTGTGGGCGGGCTTCGCGAACTACCTGCTGCCGCTGATGATCGGCGCGCGCGACGTCGCGTTCCCGCGCCTGAACGCCTGGTCGTACTGGATGTTCCTGTTCGGCGGCCTGGCGCTGTACGCCTCGATGCTCTTCTCGCCGCCCGAGGCCGGCTGGTTCTCCTACGTGCCGCTGAGCCTGAAGGAGTACTCGGGCACCAACGGCCAGGAAGCGTGGATCTACATGGTCCACCTCACCGGCCTGAGCTCGGTGCTCGGCGCGATCAACTTCGTCGCCACGATCCACAACATGCGCGCGCCCGGCATGGGCTGGGGCCGCATGCCGCTGTTCGTGTGGACGATCCTGATCTACGCGTACCTGATCATCATCGCCCTGACCTCGCTGGCGGCGACGGTGACGATGCTGCTGCTGGACCGCAACTTCGGCACCGCGTTCTTCGACCCGACACAGGGCGGCTCAGCGCTGCTCTACCAGCACTTGTTCTGGTTCTTCGGGCACCCAGAGGTCTACATCTTCGTGCTGCCCGCGTTCGGGGTCTTCAGCGAGATCCTGCCGGTCTTCGCGCGCAAGCCGATCTTCGGCTACAAGGCGATCGCGGCGTCCACCGCCGGCATCGCGTTCCTGGGCGCGCTCGTGTGGGCGCACCACATGTTCGCCACGCCGATGTCGACCGTCGTGCTCGCGTTCTTCATGCTCTCGAGCTTCCTGATCGCGGTCCCGACCGGCGTGAAGATCTTCAACTGGATCGCCACGCTCTGGCGCGGCACCGTCGAGTGGACGGCACCGCTGCTGTTCTGCGTCGGCGGCATCGCGACGTTCACGATGGGCGGCATCACCGGCATCTTCGTCGCGGTGTTCCCGATCGACTGGCAGCTGACCGACAGCTACTTCGTCGTCGCGCACTTCCACTACACGGCGTTCGGCGCGGCCGCGTTCGGCATGTTCGGCGCGCTCTACTACTGGTTCCCGAAGATCACCGGCCGGATGCTCAGCGAGAAGCTCGGGAAGATCAGCTTCGTCTTCGTCTTCATCGGCTTCCACCTGACGTTCCTGATCCAGCACTCGGCCGGCCTGTCCGGCATGCCGCGGCGCATCTACGAGTACTCCGACCACAGCTGGACGGCGTACAACCTGATCTCCACCGCCGGCTCCTACGTGCTCGCCATCGGCGTCCTGATCACGATCATCAACGTCGTGACCGCGACCCGCAACGGCGCGCTCGCCGGGCCGGACCCGTGGAAGGCGAACACGCTCGAGTGGTTCATGCCGAGCCCGCCACCGGAGAACAACTTCGACGTCGTCCCGCGCGTCCGCTCGGTCGAGCCGATGAAGGACATCCGCCGCGAGATCGAGCAGCGCAGCGGCGTCGAGCAGCGTTACCGAGCCGGGCAGCCGTTGCAGCGCTGATGGAAGCGTCGCAGGCAGCACTCGGGGCCGTCCCCGGCGTCAAGCAGATCCTCGCGGACTACTTCACGCTGACCAAGCCGAAGGTGCAGCTGCTGCTGCTCCTGACCACGGTCACGACGATGTACGTGGCCGGCGACCCGTCGCCCGGCCTGGTCGCGATCGCGGTCATCGGCGGCTTCCTGAGCGCCGGCGGCGCCGGCGCGTTCAACCACTACTACGACCGCGACATCGACGCGCAGATGCCGCGCACCGCGGGCCGTCCGGTGCCGTCCGGGCGCATCAGCCCGCGCGCGGCGCTGATCTACGCGTTCGCGCTGCAGATCGCGTCGTTCGCGATCCTGGCGACCGCCGCGAACCTGCTGTGCGCCTTCCTGGCCCTCGCCGGGTTCGTCTGGTACACGCTGGTCTACACCGTCTGGCTCAAGCGCCGCTCGCCGCAGAACATCGTCATCGGCGGCGCCGCCGGCGCGGTTCCGCCGCTGGTCGGCTGGGCGGCCGTGACCGGGAGCGTCGCTCCCGCGGCGCTGTACCTGTTCGCGATCGTCTTCTACTGGACGCCGCCGCATTTCTGGGCGCTCAGCCTGCTGATGAAGAACGAGTACGCGCGCGTCGGCGTGCCGATGATGCCGGTGGTCCACGGCGAGGTCGAGACACGCCGCCAGATCGTCCTCTACACGTTCCTGCTGACCGCGCTCACGCTGATCCCGGTCGTGTTCGGGTTCTTCGGCGCGATCTACGCCGTGATCGCGGTCGCCCTGGGCGCCGCCTTCATCGTGCTGAGCCTCCGCCTGCAGCGCCGCGCCGACCGCGCGAGCGCGCTGCGCACGTACCTGTTCTCGCTGGCGTACCTCGCGGTGCTGTTCGTCGCGATGGTGCTCGACGCCCAGTTGTAGAGGCGAGACATGCCCTCGACCCCCGACCCCAATAGACTGCCGCACTGATGGATCGCCGACTCGCTCGCCGCAACCTGCGTACCGCCTACTTCGCCGCCGGTGTCGGCGTGCTCGTGTTCGCCCTGACCTTCGTCGCCGCCTTCCTCTACATCTCATGACCGACCTCGAGATCCAAGAGCACGCCCCGCCCGCCGGCGAGGAGATCCACATGCCGGCGCCGAGCATCCTGCCGCTGGTCAACGCGGCCGGCCTGGCGGTCATGATCGTGAGCCTGACGCTGTCGTGGTGGCTGGTCGGCCTCGGCGGGTTCATCTTCCTCACGTCCACCGTGCGCTGGATCGCGGACACTCGGCGCGACATCGCCGAGCTGCCGCTCGAACACCACTAAGTGCCTTAGGCTTCCCCGCGATCGTGGGGTCACTCGCCGAGCGTTACTCCGCAGCGTTTGCCGCGTATCTCGCCGATCGGGACGAGACGGCGCTTGGCGCCGCCTACGATCTCGGGCGCGAAGCGGTGACCGCCGAGCTGAGCGTCCTCGACCTGGCCGACGTCCACCACCTCGCGCTGGCCGCCGCCCAGGCCGGCGACGCGGCGACGCTGGAGGCCGCCGCCGCGTTCCTGCGCGAAAGCCTCTCGACGTTCGAGACCGTCCACCGCGGCTACCGCGAGGTGCAGGAGGTCGCGCGCCTGGAGCACCTGCACGTGGAGCAGCTGCGCACGCTGGCCGACGCGTCGGTGGCGATCAACTCGAGCCTGACCGTCGAGGGCATCCTGCAGCTGACCGCCGACACGGCGCGCTCGCTGCTCGGCGCCGCCCGCGCGACGGTCGCCGTGCACGCGCCGGACCCGCGCCTGCGGCCGCTCGCGGCGACCTCTCCCCCGCGCCTGGGCGGCAACCCCGGTCCAGCGCGGCTGACCGCCACGCTGGCCGCCCGCGGCGCCGAGCTCGGCACGCTCGAGCTGCGCGGCCGCGACTTCACGCCCCGTGACGAGGCCCTCGTCACCCAGCTCGCGCAGCTCGCCGGCGTGGCGATCTCCAACGCCCAGCTCTACGAGCGCGAGCGGATGATCGCGCGCACCCTCCAGCGCTCGCTGCGCCCGGGCGCGCTGCCGCCGGTGGACGGCCTCAGCGCCGCGGTGCGCTTCCGGCCCGCCGGCGAGGGCATCGAGCTCGGCGGCGACTTCTACGACCTCTTCCCCGGCGGCGACGGCGCCTGGACGGCGCTGATCGGCGACGTCCAGGGCAAGGGCCCGGACGCTGCGGCGGTGACCGCCCTGGCCCGCCACACGATGCGCGCCGCGGCCGCCTACGAGTCCCGCCCGTCCGGCGTGCTCGGCCTGCTGCACGCCGCGCTGCGCGACCAGGCCGGCGACGAAGGCCGCTTCTGCACCGTCTGTTACGCCCACCTGCGGGTCGCCCCGAGCCGCGTGGACCTCGACCTCGCCTGCGGCGGGCACCCGCTGCCGCTGGTCGTCCACGCCGACGGGAGCGTGACCCCGGTCGGGCGCCTCGGCACCCTGCTGGGCTCCGACATCGAGCCGGTGCTGACCGACGTCCCGGTCACGCTGCACGCCGGCGACGTGCTCGTGCTCTACACCGACGGCGTCACCGAGGTGCGGCGGCGCCGCGAGGAAGTCTTCGGCCACCGCGAGCTGGTGGCCCTGCTGCAGACCTGCGCAGGCCTGCCGCCGGACGCGGTGGCCGCGCGCGTGGAGGCGGCCGTCCTGGCCGCCTCGGAAGGCCGGCTTCGCGACGATATGGCGATCCTGGCCTTCGGCCCGACCCCCAGACCCAAGGAGACCGATGGCTGACGCCGACGCGGCACGTGACGACCTCCTGCGCGAGCTCGTCGCCCACCTGCGCAACAACCGAACCCAGCTGCGCCAGGAGTGGGCGCGCCGGATCGGCGAGGCGCGCCTGCTGACCGCGCTGACCCAGGAGGAGATCTTCTCCGAGGCCACGTCGGTCTACGACAACTACGTCGAGGTGCTCGAGACCGGCTCGGTCGAGGCGCTGCAGGACTACGCCCGCAACCTGTCCGAGCGCATCATCCCGCGCGGCGTCGAGACCGACGAGGTGCTCGGCATCGTGCTGCTGCTGCGCGACGTGCTCTCGCGCTCGCTGTTCGAGAAGTACCAGGCGGACTTCCAGGTCCTCAACGAGGTGCTCGACACCTACGAGCCGGCGGCGAACCGGATCGCGAACACGGTGGGCGTGAACTTCGTGCAGGAGCGCGAGCGGATCATCCGCCAGCAGCAGGAGGCGATCCGCGAGCTCTCCACGCCGGTCCTGCAGGTGCGCGAGCGGCTGCTGATCCTCCCGATCATCGGCGTGCTCGACGGCCAGCGCGCCCGCCAGCTGACCGAGCAGCTGCTGCGCGGGATCCGCACCAACCGCGCCCGCGTCGTCGTGATCGACATCACCGGCGTCCCGGCGATCGACTCGACCGTCGCCAACCACCTCGTGCAGACCGTCGACGCGTCGCGGCTGATGGGCGCGTCGGTGATCATCACCGGCCTGTCCTCGGAGATCGCGCAGACGCTCGTCACGCTCGGCGTCGACCTCTCGAAGGTCAACGCGGTCGGCGATCTCCAGGGCGGCATCGAGGAGGCGGAGCGGCTGCTGGGCTACACCGTGATCCGGGACGAAGATCGGAGCTAGATGGCGGTTCCGATCCTCAAGCAGGGCCCGTTCCTGATCGCGTCGATCCAGTCCGCGCTGACCGACACGGACGTCCTGCAGCTGCGCGACGACGTGATGGCGCAGGTCACGCGCCACCGCTCGCGCGGCATCATCGTGGACGTCACCGCGCTCGACGTCATGGACTCGTTCGTGTCGCGCTCGCTGCGGTCGATCGCGATGATGACCCGGCTGCGCGGCGCCGAGACCGTGATCGTCGGCATCCAGCCGGAGGTCGCGTTCGCGATGGTGCAGCTCGGGATGAGCTTCGAGGACGTGCAGACCGCGCTCGATCTCGAGGAGGGGCTCGCGCTCCTGCAGGCGGGTGACCTTGGCTGAGGCGCAGCGGATCGCGATCGCGTCCGACGCCGACGTCGTGACGGCGCGCCAGCGTGCGCGCACGCTGGCGATCGAGCTCGAGATGGCGAGCACCGACCAGACGCTGCTGGCGACCGCGATCTCCGAGATCGCGCGCAACATCACGACCTACGCCTCGCACGGCGAGGTCCTGATCGACGTCGTGCGCGACGCCCTCGGGCGCCCGGGCGTGCGCGTCGTGGCGCGCGACGAGGGCCCGGGAATCGAGGACGTCGAGCGCGCGCTGACCGACGGCTTCACGACCGGCGGCGGGCTCGGGCTGGGACTTCCGGGCGCGCGGCGGCTGGTCGACGAGTTCGCGATCGACACCGCGCCCGGGCGCGGCACCACGGTCACGCTGATCAAGTGGGCGCAGCGTGTCTGAGTGGCCGGCGGCGCTGGACCGCGGCCTCGCGGAGGCCGCGCACGCGGGCGAGACGTGCTCGGGCGACCTCGCCGTGCTGGTCCCGACCGCGGCGGGCGCGCTGGCGGCCGTGATCGACGGGCTCGGCCACGGCCCGGAGGCGGCCGAAGCGGCGGCGACGTGCGCGGCGGTCGTGACCCGCCACGCCGAGGCGGCGCCGCAAGATCTCTTGCAGGCCTGCCACGACGCGCTGCTCAAGACGCGCGGCGCCGTGATGACCGCCGTCTGGTTCGATCTCGAACGCGAGCGGATCTCCTGGGCGGGCGTCGGCAACGTGCTGGCCCGGCTCGTGCACGCCGGCCCGCAAGCGCGCGAGGACGTCGCGCTGGTGTTCGGCGGCGTGCTCGGCTACCGGATGCCCCGCGTGCGGCCCGCGACGATGGGGCTCGAGCGCGGCGATCTGCTGGTCATGACCACCGACGGCGTCGAGGACGCGATCTCCCCCGCGCTCGCCGGCGGCGGCAGCGCGCAGACGCTCGCCGACCGGATCCTGACCGCGCACGGGCGCGGCTCCGACGACGCGCTGGCGCTCGTCGTGCGCTACCGCTGAGTGGCGCCCCGCGGCTTCGGGTAGGTTCGGCACATGCCGCCCCGCGCCACCACGATTCGCCTGCGCAGCGCGCTGTTCGAGGAGGCCGTCGCGATCGTCGACCGCGAGTACGCGTCCGATCTCTCGCTGGACGACATCGCCCACCGGCTGGCCTCCTCGCGGCGCCAGCTGCAGCGCGCGTACGCCGAGATCGGCCGGACGACGTTCCGCGACCACCTGACCCGCGTGCGGATGCAGAAAGCCTCCGAGATGCTGGGCTCGCGAGCGCTCACGGTGCGCGAGATCGCGCACCGCGTCGGCTATCGCCAGCCCGCGCAGTTCGCCAAAGCGTTCCGGCGCTACAAGGGCGTCGCGCCCTCGGATTTCCGCGTTCGCGGAGCGACGTCCGGCGCCTGACGAGACGTTCGTCGGCTCGCTCGCATAGGATGCCCGCTCCATGGGCCTTGAGGAGAGGACTCAGAGCGAGCGGCCGCATGCGCGCGCCGACTGGCGCCAGATGCTTGCGGTCGGAACGATCGCGTCCGCGCTCGGGATAGCACTGGCCTTTGTGATCGACTGGTTTCCGCCTGCAGCGTCGAAGGAGGCCGGTCCGGTCGACACGCTGTGGCACGTATTGCTGATCTTCTCGATCCCGATCTTCGTCGGTGTGACGGTGGTCGTCGGGTTCGCGATCTTGCGGTTCCGGATGCGGCCCGGCGAGGAGAACCTCGACGGTCCGCCCATCCACGGCAACACCCGGCTGGAGGTCGTCTGGACGGCGATCCCGGCGATCATCCTGGTCGGCCTCTGCACCTACTCGTTCGTGGTGCTCGAGGACGTCGAGGCGGTCTCCGGCAAGCCGGTCGAGGTGCGCGTCGTCGGCGAGCAGTTCGCCTGGACGTACTTCGTCGACCAGAACGGCAAGGAGGTCGCCAGCAACGACCTGCACCTGCCGGTCGGGCGCCAGGTGCGCTTCACGCTGCAGTCCAAGGACGTGCTGCACGACTTCTGGGTGCCGGCGTTCCGGATCAAGAAGGACGCGGTGCCGGGGATCGACGTCAAGTACACCGTCACGCCGAGCAAGGTCGGCACCTATCCGGTGGTGTGCGCGGAGCTCTGCGGTCTCGGGCATGCGGTGATGCGCTCCAGCGTCACCGTCGAGCCGCAGGACAAGTACGAGGCCTGGCTGGCCAACGTCGGCAAGCCCGCCGCGACGCCCACCGGCGGCGGTGGCGGCGGGGAGACCGACGGGAAGGCGATCTTCACGTCCGCGCAGACCAACTGCGGGACCTGCCACACGCTCGCCGATGCGGGCACCAAGGGGACCATCGGACCGGACCTCGACGACGTCCTGGCCGACAAGGACGAGGCGTTCATCAAGGAGTCGATCGTCGACCCGAACAAGGTGATCGCGGACGGCTATCAGAGCGGGGTCATGCCCCCGAACTACGGTCAGACCCTGCAGCCGGCCCAGATCGACGCGCTGGCGAAGTATCTTTCTGAAGTGACCAAGGGGGGCTGATGACGGCTCGACTGCGTGCACCCGGACTTCCGCGGGCGTTCTTCTTTCTCGTACTCGGAACGCTCTTCTGCGCCGCGCTCATCATCGTCGTCCGTGAGCTCTACGGCTACCCGGTCTTCGAGGACGGCGGCGTCGTCACGAAGGCGCAGAACGCGATCCTGCTGCTGTCGCTGCTGATCGCGCCCCTGTGGTTCCTGATCGGCCTCGGCGCGTTCGACTACTGGTTCTACTGGGCGGCGGGCCGGCCGACGCGCGCCGAGGACCACTCCGGGCACGGCGCGCACTCGTGGCGGGACTACTTCCGGATCAACACCGATCACAAGGTGATCGGCATCCAGTACGTGGTCACGTCGTTCTTCTTCATGCTCGTCGGCGGCCTGATGGCGATGCTCGTGCGCGCCGAGCTGGCCGCGCCGGGGCGCCAGTTCGTGGACCCGGGCACGTTCAACGGGCTCTTCAGCGTCCACGCGTCGCTGATGATCTTCCTGTTCATCATCCCGGTGTTCGCCGGGCTGGCGAACTACGTGCTGCCGCTGATGATCGGCGCGCCGGACATGGCGTTCCCGCGCCTGAACGCGCTGTCGTTCTGGATGCTGCCGATCGCGGGCATCATGATGACCGCGTCGTTCTTCGCGCCGGGCGGCTCGTTCGCGACCGGCTGGACGGCGTACGCACCACTGTCGGGCGACGCGCCGATCGGGCAGATGTTCTTCACGATCGGGGTGCAGTTCGCGGGCGCGTCGTCGATCGCGACCGCGCTGAACTTCCTCGTGACGATCATCACGATGCGTGCGCCGGGCATGTCGTTCTGGCGCCTGCCGCTGCTCGTGTGGGCGAACTTCGCGACGTCGCTGCTGGTCGTCATCGCCACCCCGTTCATCGCCGCGTCGCAGTTCTTCGTGCTGCTCGACTACGCGCTGCACTTCAACTTCTTCCGCCCGGAGCGCGACGGCGACGTGCTGATGTACCAGCACGTCTTCTGGTTCTACTCGCATCCAGCGGTCTACATCATGATGCTGCCGGGCTTCGGGATCATCTCCGAGGTCCTGTCGGTGAAGGCGCGCAAACCCATCTTCGGCTACCGGATGATGGCGTTCTCGCTGCTGGCGATCGTGCTGCTCGGGTTCACCGTCTGGGCGCACCACATGTTCGTCTCCGGCATGCAGGACTGGATCCGGATCCCGATGATGGTCACGACCGCGATCATCGCGGTGCCGACCGGGATCAAGATCTTCTCCTGGCTGGCGACGCTGTGGCGCGGCGTGCTGCACATGGACACGCCGATGCTGTGGGCGTGCGGGTTCCTGACGATGTTCACGCTCGGCGGGATCTCCGGCGTGGTGCTGGCGATGGTGCCGATGGACATCTACGTGTCGGACACGTACTTCATCGTCGCCCACATCCACTACGTGCTCTACGGCGGGTCGCTGTTCACGATCTACGCCGGCGTCTACTACTGGTTCCCGAAGATGACCGGGCGGATGTTCGACGAGCGCCTGGGCAAGCTGCACTTCTGGCTGACGTTCGTGGCGTTCAACTGCACGTTCGCGCCGATGCACCTGGTGGGCGTGAAGGGCATGCCGCGCCGGGTCGCCGACTACGCGCAGGAGTTCGCGGGCTGGAACCTGTTCATCTCGATCAGCTCCTTCGTGCTCGGGCTCTCGACGCTGGTGTTCGTCTACAACATGGTCGCCTCGTGGCGCGGCGGTCCGCGCGCGTCGGCGAACCCGTGGCGCGCGCTCACGCTCGAGTGGCAGGTGTCCTCGCCCCCGCCGGTCTTCAACTTCGACCGGGTGCCGACCGTGGTCGGCGGCCCGTACGAGTACGGCGTGCCGGGCGCGGTGCACGGCATCTTCAAGCCCGCCGAGGAGGCGCGGCCGAAAACCCCCGCCGGTGCCACCGGCGGGTCCGCCGAATCTTCTTCGGAGCAGGGGGTCTAGCCAGTGCCGACGGTGCTCATCCTCGCCAACGAGACGATCGCCGGCCGTGCGCTGCTCGATCGCATCCGCGACCGGTCCGCGGAGGGCGCGCGCTTCTTCGTGGTCGTGCCGCAGGCGCGGCCGCGGCACGGCAACATCGTGTACGACGAGGTCGTGCGGGACTCCGCGCGGGTGCGGGTCGACCTCGCGCTCGAGTTCATCCGCGACCTGGGCGCGGTCGGCGAAGGCGAGGTCGGGGACGCCGACCCGTTCAACGCGGCGATGGACGCGGTCCGCGCGCAGCCGATCGACGAGATCATCGTGTCGACGCTGCCGGCCTCCTCGTCCGGGTGGCTGCGGCGGGACCTGGTCGAGCGGCTCGAGGACGCGACGGGCGTGCCGGTCGAGCACGTGGTCGTGGATCTCCCCGACGAGGGGCTCCCGTTCGGGGTCACGCTGGTGGTCGCCAACCTGACGGTGGCGGCGCCCGAGCTCGTCGACCGGTTGAAATCGCTGGCCGAGGAGGGGCCGCGGCGGTTCATCGCGGTCGTCCCCCAGAGCGGCGTTCAGGGGCACCGGGTCCGGGAGGCGCGCCAACGGCTGCGGCGCCTGCTCGCGTCGCTCGACGACGCGGGGATCGTGGCCGCGGGCATGATCGGCGACCCCGACCCCTACACGGCGGTCATGAACGCCGTCCAGTACTTCCACCTCTCGGAGATCGTCATCTCGACGCTGCCCGAGGGCTCGTCGCAGTGGGTCGCGGACAAGCTCGTCGAGCGCGTCCAGGCCGCGACGCGGCTGCCGGTCGAGCACATCGAGTCGCGCGTGAAGGCGGAGGCCTAGGTGGCGGCCGCCGCGGTCGGGGCGCACGCCCACGAAGAGCATCACGGGCCGCCCGAGGCGCACCGCTCCTCGCGCGTCGAGCCCGCGTTCCTCGGGATGCTGCTTTTCATCATCTCCGAGGTGATGATCTTCGGGGCGTTCTTCACGGCCTACTTCTTCATCCGGGTCGTGGGGGGCGCCGAGTGGCCGGCCGCGGGCGATCACCTGCCGAAGCTGATCGCGGGCTTCAACACGGCGATCCTGATCTCGTCCTCGTTCACGATCCACTTCGCGCAGGAGTCGATCCGCAAGAACAACCGGCTCGGCCTCCAGCTCGGGATGGTCGCGACCTGGCTGCTGGGCGCGACGTTCCTGTTCATCCAGATCAACGAGTACGTCCACATCGGCTTCTCGCCGCAGGACCACGCGCAGGGCTCGATCTTCTACGGGCTCACCGGGCTGCACGGCGCGCACGTGACGATCGGCCTGATGCTGCTCACGTTCGTCACCATCCGCGCGTTCCGCGGCCACTACTCGGCTGACGCGTACCGCGGGATGGAGGTGCCGGGGATCTACTGGCACTTCGTCGACGTGATGTGGATCGTCGTCTACTTCACCGTCTACATCATCTGATGGCGCTCAACCCGCTGCGATCCGAAGGCGAGGCGTTCCGCGTCCTCGTCTACGTCGTCGCGGTGTTCGTCGTCGCGCTGATCGTCGCGCTCGTCATCCAGGCGCTCTAGCCGCGCGGGCGTCGCGAGCGGTAAGGCGCCACGCGCGCGCCGCGAGCGGTCACTTTCCGGCGCTATCCGCCGAAACGTGACCGTTCGCCGCGGCGCGCGGCGACGCCGTCGCCATTGTCTTCAATGCGCCGTTTCTCCGTACGAGCCAACGGCGGCGACGAGGGGTACGAAGGACTGTTCCGCGCCGCGCGTCCGCAAGCGTTCGGCGCGACGCCGGCGCCGGCGCACCGCGTCGTCCGCGCGCGGCGAGCCACGATCGTCCGGCTCGACCACGTGAGCGGCAACGCGCCACGCCGGCAACGCGAGCGGTCACTTACCGGCGCTATCCGCCGAAACATCGCTCCTCGCGACAGTCGGGAGCGGCGACGCCCGCATCGCTGCGCCACCTCGCGGGCGGCAACGCGCCGCACGGGCGGCGCGAGCGGTCACTTTCCGGCGCTATCCGCCGAAACATCGCTCCTCGCGACTGTCGGGAGCGGCGACGACCGCATCGCTGCGCCACCTCGCGGGCGGCAACGCCACGCCGCGTCATGCGCGGCAACGCCGCGTCGCGGGCGCGGCAACGCGCCACGTCGCGCGACCCGCGCGGGCGGCGCGAGTGGTCACTTTCTGGCGCTATCCGCCGGAACATCGCTCCTCGCGACCGAGGGGAGCGGCGACGGGTCACGTCGCCGCGCGGCGCCCTCGCCGCGCCCGATCAGGCGCGGATGCGGCGGCGGGTGAGGGCCGCGGTGGCGAGGAGGGCGGCGACGAGGAGCGCGAGCGGCAGCGCCCACGGGATCGCCCAGGTGTGCGCGGTGGTCTGCCGTGCCGCGAGTGGCGCGGTGGAGCCTGCGGCGTCGGTGAGCAGCGGCACCAGCGTGACCGTCGCGCTCAGGCGCACCGCGCGCCTCACGCCGGGGACCGGCGCGGAGACCGGCCAGCGCTCGCCCGGGAGCAGGGCCGGCGTGTCAACGAGCGTGTTCGCGTCGACACCGAAGCTCCCGAACGGCCCGGAGACCGACACCGTCTGCCGGGCGCTGAGGATCGCGTTGCCGGTGTTGTGGACCGTGTACTTGACGGCGTCGCCGTCCACGCGCACATCCTCGACGGCGAGGCTGGGCTTGAGCGGGCCGCCGGCCCGCACGCGGATCGGAAGTGCGGTCGATCCGGGCGAGGAGGCCACGATCCCACCGACGTGGTCCCCCGGCGCGGCGTCGTCCGGCAGCGCCAGCGAGAACGGCACGGACACCGACTGGCCCGGCGGCACCGTCACCGCACCGCCCCGCGCCAGCCGCACCCACGCGCCCACGCCCGACGACGACGCGTGCAGCGAGATCTCCCCCGCCTCGTTCGTGGCCGCGTCGGCGCCCCGCAACGTGAGGCGAAGGGGCGAGTCTCCGTGGTTCGCGACCACGACCCCGTCCGCCACCTCTGCACCCGGGCTGAGCGTGTACGTGAAGCTCGAGCGGCCCGAGCCGAACTGATTCGCGGCCGGCGAGAGCGTCCAGGACGGCTCCCGCGCCGCGGCCGCCGGCCCGGCGAACAGCGCGCCGCCCAGCCCCAGCGCAACCAGGATGGCCGTACCGCAAGGGCTGGGCGAACGCAGGAACATCGGCTTACGGGGTCGTGGTCGACAGCGTGAACGTCAGCGACTTCGCGTACGTGCCCGTGCGCAGCGCCTCAGACGCGGAGATCGGCTGCGTGAAGTCGATCGCGACGTTGTCGTTGGAGACCGGACCGGCGTAGGTCTTGACCGTGGCCGGAAGCGCGGCGCCGCCCACCTGCAGCGGCGACGCGAGCGAGAACGCGCCGTTCACCAGGCGGCCCGGAGCCGTCGAGCTCGGGTCGGTGGCGGACAGCGTCGCGTCACCGGCCGTCGAGACGACCGTGGCCGTCGTGGACGCCGTGTAGTCCTTGCCCAGGCCGGGCGTGAAGACCCCGAACGTCGCCGGCGCACCGAGCGTCAGCGAGAGCGTGGCCGGCACCGAGCCGCCCACGGTCGTGTCGACCGGCGGCGCCGCCGCGCGATGGATCAGGACCTTGTCGACGCGGGAGCCGACCGGCTCCGCCGGGCGCGCGCCGTTGCTCGGCCCGCACCAGGACACGTTGTTGCGCTCGACCGCCGCGTTCGGCGCCGCGCACGTGCCGCTGCGGATGTTCTCGACCAGCAGCGCGTCCTTGCGGACCTCGACGCGGACGTAGGTGCGGACGTGCTCCTGGTCCTCGATCGAGTTGGCGTAGTGGCGCTTGCCCGTGGGATCGAGCGGGTCCGGACCGAAGTCCGAGCCGGCGCGCGGCGTCGTCAGGTCGTAGTACTTCGAGCCCGACGCCGAGTTGGCGGTGACGTAGATGACGCCGCCCGGCCCCTGCGTGACCTGCGAGGCGCCCGGCTGCTCGTCCGGGTTCGCCTTCTGCCCGTTCTTGAGCGCGTAGCTGCGCGAGTAGCTGTGATCGTGGCCCTGCAGGACCAGGTCGATGCCCAGCTCCGAGAACGCGGTCGGGAAATCCCGGCGGCGCACCTGGTTGTCGCTGTCGTTGGCGTGCGAGGCCGGCGAGTAGATCGCGTGGTGGTAGACGAGGACCTTGTACTTGGCCTCGTCGCCGTGGGCGGCCAGCACATCGCGGATGTAGCCGACGTGCGCGGCGTCGGAGCCGTTGTTGTACGCGTTGCTGTTCAGGTGGATGAACAGCGCGTCCTTGTAGACGTACCAGTAGTCACCGCCGGACTGCGAGGCCTGGTTGCCCGAGTAGAACGGCGCCGAGCGGTCCGTGTTCGGGGTCCAGAAATGCTGGTCGTAGGCCTTGCCGCCGACGTCGTGGTTGCCGATCGTCGCCGCCCACGGGTACTGGCGGAGCCTGTCGGACCCGAGGAACGCCGTCCACTGGGACTCCGTGTTCGCGGTCTCGACCTGGTCGCCGCCGGACACGAGCAGCTCGGTGTCCGGGTTGGCGGTCAGCGCCACGTCGAGCGTGTCCGCCCAGCCGGCGCCGTCCTTCGCCGTGTCCCCGGACGAGCCGATCTGCGGATCGCCGAAGAAGAGGAAGTCGAACGAGCCGTCGAACTTCTGCGTCTTGAACGCGTACGTCGCCGACCAGGCGCCGTCGGCGCCCACCCGGTACGAGTACGCCGTGTTCTCCTGGAGGCCGTCGACGATGGCGTGGCCGTTGAACCCGCCGTTGACGGTGTTGGCGGCGACGGTCGCCGGGTAGGTCGGGGCGTTCGCGGGGAACGCGCCGTCGACGAGCTGCGCGGTCGGCGCGACCTGGACCGACTGCGCGGTGTTGGCCGACGTGTACCACGACACGACGCGCTGCGACGGGTTCGCGCCGACCCCGAGGACGATCCCGGAGGACGTCGCGGGCGCCTGCGCACCGGCGATCGTGATCGAGCCGACGCCCAGGGCCGCCGTGGCGACCACTGCCGCCAGGCCTGCCGTGACCCTGCGGCGTGGCGTGTTGGGGGACTTCACTGAGGTTCCTTCCCTTTCGTCGTTACGACTGGACCGCGCGCAGCTTTCCAACGCCGTCCCGCTTCCATGTGAACGATGGGTGACCATCGCCGTCAACCTTCGATGACCCGCTGCACGAACCAGAACAGGCCCGTGGCGCTGACGGCGGCGGCCAGCGCGGCGGTGGCCGACAGGCCCGCGAGCGGGGCGCGACGGCGCAGCAGCGCGAGCGCGGGATAGACGAGCGCGATGATCCCGAGCTGCACGGCCTCGATGCCCAGGTTGAAGACCAGCAGCGAGGAGAGCAGCGTCCACGACCACGCCTCGTCGATGCCGAGCGCGGACGCGAACCCGAGCCCGTGCACGAGGCCGAAGCAGAACACGACCGCGAGCCGGGTCCGCCCCGCGGCGTCGAGACCCAGCAGCCCGTGGCCGGTCGTCTCGATCTGCGCGGCGTCTGACCCTCTTCGCCAGATCCGCCAGAGGTAGAGCCCGGCGACGGCCGCGATCGAGAGCGCGATGATCGGCTCGACCAGCGCCGCGGGCACGTGCACGACGCCGAGCGCGGCGAGGATGAACGTCACCGAGTGGGCGAGCGTGAACGTCGTCGCCGCCAGCACGATCTCCCGCAGCCCGCGCGAGCCGGCGATCAGCGCCAGCAGGAACAGGATGTGGTCGATGCCGGTGTAGAGGTGCTCAGCGCCGAGCCGGAAGAACTCCCAGTAGCGCTGCGCGAGCGACTGGTGGGTGGAGAACGTCGGGTGCTTGGCGTCCAGGCTCGCGCTGCCGGACGTGAGGTCGAGCTCGTACGTCGCGATCGTCTTGGTGTTGCGGACGTAGCCTTCGGAGTCCGGGAACAGCTCGCTGCGCACGATGTGCGCCTCGCCGGCCTCGGGGCACGCGTAGTCGAGCGTCAAAAACGCGTACGGGACGCCCTCGCGCTCGCCGATCGTCACGGGACGGTGCTTGGTGGGCGTACACGCCGCCCCGCCGTCGACGCTGACCCCGAAGCGCTTGGTGACGTAGCCGACGACGGCGTCGGCGTGCGCCTCCAGCGCGGCGATCTCCTTCGGCTCGTCGCGCGCCTCCCAGGCGGGCGTCGCCTCCCGGAACAGCGCGTCGTCCTTCTCGGCGTCGGCGGCGGAGACGACCAGCAGGTCGTACTCGAGCCCGAGCACGGTCTGCACGTGCTGGCGCTCTGGGGACGTCACGTCGACGTACACCACCGAGCTGAACCCGTGGCCGAACGCGGACACGGGGATGAGGAGAGCGCCGGCCGCGACGATCGTCAGCAGGGCGAAACGAACTCGATTGGTCATAGGCTTCGGGCCGGCATCCTGTCGGCCGGCGGTCCGCGCCCCGTGAACACTGTGTGAACGAACCGGGAGCCGGGCGCGGGAGCCGATAGAAGTGATCGCCGATGCGGACGACGATCCTGCTGTGCTGCCTCGCGCTGCTCGCCGGCTGCGGCGCCGACGACTGGTCCAAGCCGCACGCGAAGCCGACCGCGATCGGCCGACTCGGCCCGGGGTTCATCGACCCCGCGAACCCGCCCGCGCCGGAGGCGACGATCACGCCGCGGCCCGGTTCCTGGGACGGCGTGCGCCCGTCGAAGGGCTACCGCGTGGTGCTGCTGACCGCCGGCTCCGACCGCCCGACGCGCACGCTGATCGACGCGGTCGAGCGGTGGGCCGAGCAGGAGGACGTGAGCCTCAAGACCGTCACCGCGACGCACCCGGAGCAGTACGTCTCACGCATCCGGACGGCGATCGACATGCGGCCGGACCTCGTCATCAGCGCGGGCAACGCGCTGGTCGACGCGCTGGCGCTGGTGACCGCGAACCATCTCGACCAGCACTTCCTCGTGGTCGGCGCGGAGCTCGCCGAGCCGACCGACAACGTGACCGCGGCGGACTGGACCGGCGCGTCGTTCCGCGGCGAAGGCCTCGGATTGCGGGACTTCTACGACCCGGCGACGTTCACGCCCGAGCGCGCGGCGCGGGCGGTCCGCGCCGGCGTCGCGGCCGTGCTGAGCGGGATCACGGGCATCGTGATCCGGCTCACTTGACGGTCAGCTTGCCCTCCATGCCGCCCTCGCGGTGGCCCGGAACGGTGCAGAAGAACGTGTACTCGCCGGGCTTGAGGTCGGCGGAGAACTGCGAGACGCCGCCGTTGGTGACCTGCTCGCCCTTCTCGTTGACGCCGTTGCCCTCGATCGCGATGTCGTGCGGGACCGACTGCGGGTTCTCCGCCTTGACCGTCAGCTGGCCGGCGGGCGCGGTCGCGTCCGCGAACTTGTAGGCGAGGCCGGCCGCAGCGACCGGGATGTCCAGCACGCCGTTCTGCGCCTCGGCCGTGCCCTCCGCCTTGGAGGCGCCGACGCGGGCCAGCTTGCCCGTGTCCTCGCCGCCCTTGGCCGCGGCCTGGGCGACGTACGCGGCGACGTCGCGCGCGTCCTGCCCGGTGACGAGGCCGGCCGGCATCAGCGGCAGCGTCTTGCCAGTCGCAGGGTCGACCTGAGGGTGAATGTTGGGGTGCATGATCTGCTGCTCGACCACGCCGGCGAACGTACCCTCGCCCAGGCCGTCCTTGCGCGCCTGGCGGAACGCGTCGTCGAGGTTCGGGCCCGTCACGCCGGTCGCGCCGGCGCGCGCAAGCGTGTGACAGGCCGCGCACTGCTCGGCGAACAGCTGCTTGCCGTTGACGGCGTTTTCGTTGCCGCGCTTGAGCTGACAACCGGATAGCCCAATCGCCACGACGACGACGCCGGCGATGACACGCCCTCTCTCCATGGCGCGGCATCCTAACCGTCCGGGCCGACGGGCGGACGGCCGACCCCGGTACGGGGCCTGACTACGCGGGGCGTGGAAGGTCGCCGAGCTCCCCGCCGGCGGCCGCGATCACGGTGCGGGCGACGCCGTCCCAGGAGTAGCGGGCGCGGGTTTCCTCGACGATCGCGGCGCGCGTCTGCGCCCTGAGGTCGGCGGGGGCCTGCAGCCAGCCGGAGAGCGCGTCCGCGAGCTGCGCGACGGCGTCCGGGCCGACCTCGAAGGTGAGCCATGGCCGGGCGGGCGGCGGGACGACGGCGGCGAGCGTGCGCGCGACCTCGCCGAGGCCCGAGTGGTCGGCGACGACCGGCAGCGCACCGCAGGCCGCCGCTTCCGCCGCGACCATGCCGAACGCCTCCGGGAACGTGCTCGTGACCGCCATCGCCTCGGCGGCGGGGAGCAGGTCGGCGACCTCGTCGTGCTCGAGGCGGCCGGCCCAGGCCACGCGCTCGGGGAGCCGCGCGGCGGCGGCCCGGTAGGCGTCGCGGCGCGCGCCGTCGAGCCGTGCGAAGAACGCCGCCAGCTCGGGCAGCTCGCGGCCGTCCTCGGCGCGCGTGCGGGCGGCGGCGTCGAGGTCGCCGGCGGCGAGGTGCTGCGCGAGCACCTCGAGCCCGCCCCGGAACGCGCCGAAGCCGACGATCAGGAGCCGCGCCCGCGGCTCGCGCGCGAGCACGAGCGGGAACGCGGCGAGCAGCAGCTCCACGCCCTTGGACGCGATCAGCTTCCCCACGAAGACGACGAGGCGGTCGCCGGGGGCGATCGTGTCGAGCGCGGCGACGGCCTCCCCCACGTCGCGCGCGAACGAGGAGGGCGCCGCGTCGGCGGGCGGCGCGGGCGCGGGCAGCGCAGGGGTGGGCGGCGCGGGCGCGGGCGGCGAGGCCGCGGGGACGGGCGGCGCGGGCGCGGGCGGCGCGGCCGCAAGCGCGGGCTGCGCGGGCGGAGAGGGCGCGGACGCCGCGAGGCGCGCACGGAGGGACGCGAGGGTCGCGCTCGCCGCCGCCGGCGACTGCGGCGCGAAGCGCTCGACGTCGACGCCCGGCGGCCCGAGGCGCGTGCGCTCGGACACGCTCGGGTCCGACAGCTCCGCCCACAGGCTCTCGGCCGTGTGCCGCGACCCGACGAGTATCCCGCTCGCGCGCGCGAGGCCTGCGACCGCGTACGGCCGGAACCGCGGGTGCGGCTTGACCGTGTACTCCAGCGCGCTCCCGTGGATCTTGACCGCGTACCCGACCGCCGCGTCGAGCGCCCGGGCCAGCACGGCGGGCCCCATCACCAGGTGGTTCGCGAGCGCGACGTCGGGCCGCGCCCGCGCCGCCACCTCGCGCACCGCGGCGACGTTGGCCGCCAGATACCGGTCCAGCTCCTCGTCGCTCAACGCCGGGAACGGCCGCGCGACCACCCCGTCGTAGCGGTCCGCGACGTAGACCGGCAGCAGTCCGCCGATGTCCGGCCGGTAGACGGTCGCGCGCACGACCTCCCGCCGCGCCTCCACCGCGAGCGCGCCCTCGTCCCAGTCCGCGCGCGCGTCCACCCACGGCAGCGCGAACGGGTCCCGCTCCTGGCAGACGAGGTGCACCTCGTGCCCCGCCCGCACCAGCGCCGCTCCCAGCTCCGCGTTGTAGACGTTGGACCCGGTGCCGCGCAGCAGGTACCCGTGGAAGATCAAGACCCGCATGAGGCCACACCCTAGGCGGTCCCGTTCCCGCCGAACCCGCTGCTAGGGTTCCCCCGCAATGTCCGAGCGCCAGCTCTATCGCCTGCGCGCCCCTTCCAGCGGCCGCGAGATCCTGCTGCCGGCGGAGCCCGACAAGGTCTACACCGACCACGACACGGGTGAGCCGCTCGAGGTCGTCGGAAAGGTGCTCCCCCTCTCGCCGTCGAAATCCAATCTGCCCTGGGCAGTCGACACGTTGCGCTTCTGCAACTGGTGCGACCAGCCCGCGCAGAAGGATCTCAACGACTGCCCGACGTGCGGCCGCCGGATGGCCGCGCTGCCGAGCACGTCGAGCTGAGGAGGCTGAAACCATGCGCCTTGCGCCACCCAAGCGGCTTGCCGCGCCCATCGTCGCACTCATAAGCGTCGTGGCCCTCGCGGGCTGCGGCTCGAACAAGGTCGTCGTCCAGGAGGTCCCGGGCGAGCCGGCCCAGCTCACCGTGCCCGGCTCGGGCAGCAGCCTCGCACCGTCCGTCACCCCCACGCCGACGGCCGAGGCGACGGACACGCCGGACGCCGCCGATACGCAGTCGACGACGCCGAACACCGACCAGGCCCAGGGCACGTCGGACCAGACGCAGACGAACGCCGACGGCACCACCGGCGGCACGGAGACGCCCAATACGGACGACTCGGCGGCGACCGACCAGCCGCCGCCCGCCGGCTCCCCCGCAGACAAGTTCGAGGACTTCTGCGCCGAGAGCCCCGGCGCCTGCTGACGGCTCAAGGTTCACCGCGGGCGGCCGATTGACGAGTCCAAATGCGCCCGCTCCAACGTCTCGCGCGTGAGGCCGCACGGTCGGCTTCCGCCGACGCGGTTCGCAGCGCACTGAAAGCCGCGCTGAAGGCGCTGCTGGACGCGGACGCGGTCCGGCTGCTGGAGGTCAGCGACGACCGCAGCGTCGCCGCCGAAGCCGGCGCCTACCTGCGCTTCGCCCAGCGCGGCCCGTCCGGCGTCGCCCACGTCGTCGCCACCGGCGAGCCGTTCGCGGTCCCGGACGCGCTCAACAGCACCGAGATCGTGCCGGGCCGGGCTCAGCAGCAGGGCCTGGCGTCCTGCCTGTTCGTCCCGCTCAGCTGGACGGCCGACGTCCGCGCCGTGATCATCGTCGGCTGGAAGCGCCCGCGGGCGATCAGCGAGGTCGACGTCGAGACCGCACAGCTCGCGGCCGACCAGGCCGCCGCCGGCTTCGCCCGCCTGGAGGCGGAGGCCCGGCGCGCCGCGGGCTCCGTGCAGGATCGCGCGGTCGTGCGCGCCGGCCGGGCGCTGAACGCGTCGCTGGATCTGCAGGAGGTGCTGGAGACGCTCGTGCACGAGGCGGCGCTGGCGCTCGACGCGGAGTTCTGCGGCGTCTACCTCGGCGACGCCGAGCAGGGCGCCGTCGCCACCGCCGGCTACGCGGTCCCGGAGCACTGGCACGGCGGGCGCGTCCTGCCCGGCGAGGGCGCCTCGGGCAAGGTGCTGGAGACCGGCGAGACCGTCGTCGTCTACGACTGCCAGCAGCTCGAGCCGAACCTGGCGCGCGCCACTCGCACGCAGACCGCGCTGGCCGTCCCGATGTCCTGGAACGGTGAGCTGCGCGGCGTCGTCGCGATCGGCTGGTCCAGCCACCGGCGCGTCCAGGACGAGGACCGCCACACGCTCGAAGCGCTCGCCAGCCTCGCCACGGCGGCGTGCCGCAACGCCGAGGCCTACGAGCAGGTCCAGCACGCCGCCCGTACCGACGCGCTGACCGGCGTCCTCAACCACGGCGCGATGCAGGTCCGCATCCGCGAGGAGATCGCCCGCGCCCGCCGCGACGCGACGCCGCTGAGCGCCGTGATCCTCGACCTCGACGACTTCAAGGCGGTCAACGACACGCACGGCCACGGCGCCGGCGACGAGCTGCTGCGCCACGTCGCCCGCCACCTGCAGGCCGAGCTGCGCCCGTACGACCAGGTCGCCCGCTACGGGGGCGACGAGTTCGTCCTGCTCCTTCCCGGTTCGGACGAGCCGATGGCGGCGCACGTCGCCGAGCGCTGCCGGGACGCGATCGGCGGCAAGTGCTCGATCGGCGTCGCCGCCTGGCACGACGGCCTGGACGCCGACGGGCTGCTCGAGCAGGCCGACCGCGCGCTGATGCTGGCCAAGCGCACCGGCAAGGGCCGCGTGGCGGTCGCCAACGCGGAGGTCGAGCGCGAGCTCGCGCTGCTGCAGTCGCGCTCCGGCTCCCCCGCCGCCGTCCAGGCGCTGGCGGCCGCGATCGAGGAGCGCGATCACTACACGCGCGAGGACTCCGACGAGCTCGTGCGGCTGGCCCGCGGCGTCGCGATGATGCTCGGGCTCGGCGCCGAGGACGTCGACCGGATCGCCCACGCCGCGCTGCTGCACGACGTCGGCAAGCTCGCGATGCCCGCGGAGCTGCTGGGCAAGCAGGGGCCGCTGACCGAGGAGGAGTGGGCGGTGATGTCAGAGCACCCGGTCGCGGGCGAGCGGATCCTCGCGCGCACCAAGGAGCTGGCCGCGCTCGCGCCGATCGTCCGCCACGAGCACGAGCACTGGAACGGCACCGGCTACCCGGACGGGCTCGAGGGCTACCGGATCCCGCTCGGCTCGCGCGTCGTCCACGCCTGCCACGCCTACGTCGCCATGCGCGCCGAGCGCCCCTACCGCGGCGCGCTGCCGGCCGGCGAGGCGATCGCGGCGCTGCGGGCCGCCGCGGGCTCGAAGTTCGACCCGGACGTGATCGACGCGCTGCTGGACCTGCTCGGGCACAACGCCCCGGACGTGCCCGACCGGGCGGCGGGCGTCAAGCTCGCCGCGCCGCCGCCGCGGGACCCTACGTCCCGTCGTTCGTCGCGTCCGGGTTGGGTACCGGGCGCGTGACCAGCGTCGCCGAGTAGGTCAGCCGCGCCTTGTAGAGGCAGCGGTACTGGGCGACCTGCTTGAGCATCATCTGCGCGGTCTGTGTCGCGGTGTCGTCGCACTTGTCCTTGGTGCGCGCGGCGCGCCAGGCCGAGTGGTCGGTGAGCAGCGGCGTCAGCGCCGGCGCCCAGGTCGGAACTGTCAGGGCTATGACGTAGCCCTTCTTGACGTTGAGCGCGCGGCCCAGCGGGAACTGCACCGTCTGGCCGAAATACGGCTGCAGTTGCTGGACCGGGCTCTGGGTCACGACGCGCGAATACAGCGCCTTGCCCGCGCGCAGGACGCTCAGCCGCGCGGACGCGGGCCCGCCGAGCCCCTTGTCGAAGAACGCGATCTGCTCGGCCGTGGGGCTCCCGAGCGCGATCGACCACGCGACGATCTTCCCGTCCTCGGGCACGACGAACGATCCGCGCTCGTCCGCGACCTTGACCTGGAATCCGGTCGTGCGCGACACGGCCAAGCAGGGGCTGGCCGGGCACGCCGGAGTGGCGTCAGTGCGCCCGACCTCGACGATCTTCGCCGACGCGGGCGCCGTGACGGCCAGTGCGGCGATCAACGCCGCGAGAACGGTGACATGGCGATGGGGCATCGCCGGAATGAAACACGACGGGGCCCCGAGCGATGCGCCTTTAGAGCTTTTGGACGTTGATCGCCTTCGGTCCCTTGTCGCCGTTCTCCTCTTCAAAGGAAACCTTCGCCCCCTCGCTCAGCGAACGGTATCCGTCGCCGTTGATTCCGGAGAAATGCACGAACAGGTCACGCCCTCCCCCGTCGGGCGTGATGAACCCGAAGCCCTTCTCGTCCGAGAACCACTTGACCGTACCGGTGCCCACAGATGACCCCTTGCTGCTCAGCGTGTGACCCACGCCGTACTCATTTCGACCGGTCGGTGCGCCCGGTCCCAACAAGTGGAGACGCTATACAGGTGTACGGTCTACACGCAACCACTGCACACCTCCGCTGGGCGTGGAGATGTCTAAGCGGTCAGTGCGCGTGCCGCGGCCGCGATCTCGTCGCGGTCCCCCGGCGTGGGTTGCCAGGGCAGGCGGAGGCTGTCGTTCGAGTAGCGCGGGATCACGTGCATGTGGAAGTGGAAGACCGTCTGCCACGCGCGCGCGCCGCACGAGTTGATGAGGTTCACGCCGTCGGCCGCGAGCCGGTCCTTGACGCGGTGCGCCATCACCTGCGCGGTCGCGGCGACCGCCGCGAGGTCCTCCGGCCCGATCTCCAGCAGATCCTTCGCGTGCGCGCGCGGGATCACGAGCAGGTGGCCGCGCGAGCCCGGGTTGATGTCCATGAACGCGATCGTGCGCTCGTCCTCGTACACCCGGGTCGCGGGGATGTCGCCGGCGACGATCTTGCAGAACAGGCAGTCGGAGTCAGGCTCAGGCATCACGCGGGGAGGCTACTCCGGCGCGTCGTCGACTGCCGCGATCGGCCTCCGGGTAGACCGCGGCGATGTGGTCCCGCGTGACGCTGGCGATCGCCGCCGCCGCGCTCCTCCCCGCGGACGCGACGGCGCGCGCACCGCGCCCCTGCCCGCCGGGGGCTGCGCACCTGCTCGTGGCGGACGTCGACACCCGCGTCTACCGGGTCACCGAGTACGACGAGCCCGCGTACTACGCCTGCATGACGCGCCGTCGCGCCCGCCGCTTCATCGGCGCCGATCAGGAGCCCAACGAGAGCTACACGGGCTTCCGGCTCGCCACCCCGTACGTCGCCTATGTGTACTACTGGCTTTCCACCGCTGGCAGCGGGGCCTCTCCGACGATCCTCAACGTCCGCACCGGAGCGACCGCGCACATCGACGTCCCCGAGGATGCCGTGCACGCGCTCGAGGTCACGCGGCGCGGCGGACTGCTGGTCCTCTACGGCGGGCCGAATCCGCGGTCGCCGTTTCCGCCCAAGCAGCCGGCGCGGCTCGTGTACCGCGCCCGTCTCGGCCAGCAACTGACGTTCGATACCGGCGATCGACCCGCGCAGCGTCACGGTGTCGCGCGACGGCAGGCGCGCCTACTGGATCAAGGACGGCCTTCCCGCCACCGCGACGCTGCCCTGACGTTCAGAACAGCGGCGGGGTGACCAGCAGCGGCTCGATCCGCCAGCCGCCGCCCGGCGCCGCGGTCGCGTGCAGCAGCTCGTCGAAGCCCTCCTCCGGCGTGGGCCGGATCAACCGGCGCGCGACGTCCCGCAGCCCCACGGCCGGCACGGTCCGCTCGCGGGCCGCGTTGCGCGCGGCCGCGACCCCCGCGTCCACCTCCACCAGCACGCCGACGACCCGGAACCCGGCGGCCCGCGCCGGCTCGAGGTAGCGCGCCCGCTCCGCGACGGTCGGGTTGGTGTTGTCGACCACGAACGGCATCCTCGTATCCAGGCACGTCGTCAGGAACGCGGCCTCGCGCGGGCGCGTGCGCAGCAGGTCCAGCGACACGCGCACGTGCGTCTCGAGGTAGCGGTCGCGGTAGAGCGTCGTCTTGCCCGCGCCCTGCAGCCCGCACAGGATCACGGCCTCCATCCCCGGCACGCTACCGGCCGTCGCCGGCCGCGGACGATCGTCAGTTCACGGTGATGGTGACCTTCACGGTGCGCTTCTTGCCGGCGGCGGACACGACGGTCAGCGTGAGCTTCAGCGCGCCTCGCGCGCGCTGCGCCCGCCGGCCCGGCAGTCTGAGCTTGAAGGTCAGCTTCCCGGCGCGATCGGCCTTGGCTTTGACCGTCGCGACCGTCTTGGCCTTGGACGCGGCCCGCAACGTCCCGCCCGACCGGGGCGCGAGCCCGGTGACCGTGACCTTCACGCCGCGCTTGAGCGTCCGTGCGCTGACCCGCTTGGCGACCGTCACCCGCGGCTCGACCACCGGCTTGGCCGGTCCTGTGGGGGTTGGCGACGGCTGCGGGGTGGCGGGGATCAGGTTCGCGGGGGCATCCACGGTGTAGGGAACCGAGACCGACGCCGTATTGCCGGCCCGGTCGGCGGCGGTCACCGTAAATGCGTGTTCGCCTGCGCTCGCGGTGTCCAGCGTGCCCGGCCCCGAACAGCTGGCGACGCCGCTGCCCGCGCCGTCGTCGCAGGCGAACACCGGGGTGACCTGCGCGCCGAGCGCGACATGTTGACCGGGCGTCGGGGAGCTGACGGTGATGACCGGCGCGTCACGGTCGACCGGCGCGGCCGCCCGCGGGCTGCTGGCGACCTGGCCCCAGCGATCGAACGCCAGGCACGTGCCGGCGGACGGGCAGGCGACCCGCGACCAGCGCCCGGCTTTGAGCAGCTTGTCCTGCCAGTGCGGCGCGGCGCTGAAGGCGTCGGTCGACGCGTGGGAGATCCCGCCGCTGCCCAGCATCACGCACAGCTCGAGCGACGGGCAGGACACGTCGGCCAGGATCCCGTCGGCGATGCGGGTCCTCAGCCACGCCGACGGCGTCGCCGGCGAGCGAGTGGTCAGCACGGCCCCGCCGTCGTCACTGGGCGCGATGCACGCGGACGGCGCCGGGCAGACGATCCGCGCCGCCTCTTCGCCGGCGCCGTACGCGTACGACGTGCTCCAGGTCGGGGTGCTCGCGGCGGGGTTCGCCGAGCTCTGCAGCCGGGTGCTGTTGTAGAGCAGGCACAGCGACACGGACGGGCAGGTCACGCCGCTCACCGAGCCGAGGTCCTCGCCCGCGGAGGCGGGCGAGGACCACACGCCCGAGGCCGGCGCGGTCGAGCTGACGGTCTCGCCGTACGGGGAGGTCGCGACGCACAATGCGGCGGTCGGGCAGGCGAGGTCGATCAGCGCGTGCCCCGGGTCGATCTTCGCCCGCGCCCACGCCGGGTCGGCCTTGTCGGCGCTGGTGGTCGAGAAGATGAAGCCGGCGCGGTCGGCGAACACGCAGAGCTGCGCGGTCGGGCAAGCCGGGCTGACCGGTCCGTTGGTGCCGTCGACCGGCACCGGCGCGCTCCACGCGGCGGCTCCGCCGGCCGGATCGACGGAGGTCAGGAGCTGCCCGGCATTGTCGCCGATCACGCACAGCGTGACCGACGGGCAGGCGGCCGAGCGGATGTGATTCGCTCCGTCGACCCGGGCCGTCGCCCAGCCGGTGGACGCCGGGGTCGCCGACGCGGCGATGTACCCGCTGTGCGCGAACACGAGGCACAGCCCGCCAGGCGCGCACGCGACCCCGGGGGTGCGGCTGTAATCGTGCACGTTGTCGGGCACGCCGGCCACCTGCGACCACGCGGCCTCGCCGCCGGTCGGGTTGGTGGACGCGATCGCGCGTGACGCGGCGTCGACCGCGACACACAGCTGCGCGCTGGCGCACTCGATGTCGTCCAAGGAGCTGCCCTTCCCCACATTCACGCTCGCCCAGCCCGCGGCGGGGCCGGTCGGCGCGGTCGTGATCAGCGCCTGGCCGGTGTTCGAGACCGCGATGCACAACGTGCTGGTGGGGCAGTCGACCGCGACCATCGACGCTCCCGGGATGG
This sequence comes from Solirubrobacter sp., assembly GCA_035555675.1. GTDB lineage: Bacteria > Actinomycetota > Thermoleophilia > Solirubrobacterales > Solirubrobacteraceae > Solirubrobacter. The sequence goes on from DATMGH010000107.1 coordinate 51,993, forward strand.
TCACGGCGTGCCACGCTCCGGCGCCGCCGGGCGGATCGGTGGAATAGACGACATCGTCGCCACCCACCCCGACGCAGAACTGCACCGACGGGCAGGACACACCCGCGACGCGCCGTCCCAGCTCGGCCGCAGCCCATTCGCCGGGCGCCGTCGGGGTGCGAGTGACCAGCACGCCGCCGTTGGTCGCGGCCACGCACAGCGCGCTGGCCGGACAGTCGAGGTCGTTGACGACGGGTTGCGTGGAGGTCAGCGTCCAGGACGCCGGATTCGCGGGCGTGGTCGTGGTGAGCCCCACGCCAGCGGATCCGCGGCCGCGACCGAGGCCGCGGCGCACTGCGGCGCCAGCACGATGCACAGCGCGAGCAGCAGCCGCCGTCCGAGCCCGACCCAGTCGTCCGTGACCCTCATGACCTCTCCTTGGACCCGCGAGTGCGTGCGCGGTGATCGTCGCCAATCCTCACCGACGCTGTCAAGCCCGCGGCGAGCCTCGGCCGCGCCGCCATCGCAGGGCGTGGGCGGCGACCCTGGACCTTCGCGGGGCGCCTACCGGGCCGCCGCGCCCCATCATCGGATGCCATGAGCGAAGACGGCGCCGAGATCATCGCGATCGACGAGCACGCGGCGTTCTGCCTGGTGGCCGCCCAGACGGGCAACCCGCTGCGCCACGCGCTCGTCGACGGCACGACCCTGGAAGCGCTGACCACCCGGATCAGCGAGCTCTACGACGGCGCGACCGACCGGCTGGCCGAGGACGTCGACCGGCTGCTGGCCGCCTACGCGTCCGCCAGCCGGTAGGCCTGCGCGGCGAGCGCTTCGACGTCCCCCGCGGTCATCCAGGACCCGCCGACGCACACGACGTTCGGCTGCGCCAGGTAGTCGGGCGCGTTGCCGGCGTTGATCCCGCCGGTCGGGCAGAAGCGCATCTGCGGGAACGGCCCCCCGAACGCCTTCAGCGCGCGCACGCCGCCGACCAGCTCAGCGGGGAACAGCTTCGCGTGCGTGATGCCGCGCTCGAGCAGCGCCACGATGTCCGACGCGGTCGCGGTCCCGGGCAGGAACGGCACGCCGGAGCCCTGCAGCGCGTCGAGCAGGTTCGGCGTCGCGCCCGGGGAGACGAGGAAGCGCGCGCCGGCGTCGACCGACGCGGCGATCTGCGCGGCGGTCGTGACCGTGCCGGCGCCGACGACGGCGCCCTCGACCTCGGCCGCGATCCGCCGCATCGACTCGAGCGCCGCGTCCGTCCGCAGCGTGACCTCGATCGCCCGCAGCCCGCCGCGCACGAGCGCGCTGGCCAGCGGCACGGCGTCGGCGACGTCGTCGATCACGACGACGGGGACGACGGGCGCGAGCCCGGTGATCTCTTCGATGGTCATGCGTATACCGCCGTCTGGTCAGTCGTGAACACGGAAGCGCCCTCGTCGGCGCGGCCGATCCGCTCGCGGAACGCCGCGAACAGCTCGCGGCCGGTGCCGTGGGCGATCGGCTCCGGGATCCAGGGCTCGCGCTCGTCGAGGTCGGCGTCGACGTCGAGCCGCCCCGTCTCGGCGTCGAGGCGGATCAGGTCGCCGTCGCGGACGCGCGCGAGCGGCCCGCCGGCCGCGGCCTCGGGCGTGCAGTGCAGCGCCGCCGGCACCTTGCCGGACGCGCCGCTCATGCGCCCGTCGGTGACGAGCGCGACGCGGTGGCCGCGGTCCATCAGCACCCCGAGCGCGGGCGTCAGCTTGTGCAGCTCCGGCATCCCGTTCGCGCGCGGGCCCTGGTGGCGCAGGACCGCGACGAGGTCGTGGTCGAGCTCGCCGCGCTCGAACGCGGCCAGGAAGCCGGCCTGGTCGTCGAACACGCGCGCCGGCGCGGCGACGACCCGGTGCTCGGGCGCGACCGCGGAGACCTTGATGACCGCGCGGCCGAGGCCGCCGTCGAGCACGCGGATGCCGCCCTCGGCCGCGAACGGCGCCGCCGCGGGGCGCAGGACGGCCGCGTCGCGGCTCGCGCGCGGCGCCGGCCGCCACCGCAGCCGTCCGTCCTCCAGGTGCGGCTCGTCCCGGTAGCGGCCGAGCCCGTGGCCCGCGACGGTGTGCACGTCCGGGTGCAGGAAGCCGGCGTCGAGCAGCTCGCCGAGCACGAACGGGACGCCGCCGGCGGCGTGGAACTGGTTGATGTCCGCCGCGCCGTTCGGGTACACGCGGGCCAGCAGCGGCGTGACCGCGCTGAGGTCGTTGAAGTCGTCCCAGGTGAGCGTGACGCCCGCGGCGGCGGCGACCGCGACCAGGTGCATCGTGTGGTTGGTCGACCCGCCGGTCGCGAGCAGCGCGACGACGCCGTTGACCAGCGCGCGCTCGTCCAGCAGCTCGCCGATCGGGGCGCAGCCGGCGACCGCGACGCGCGCGGCCTCGGCGGTGAGCGCGCGGCGCAGCTCGGTCCCCGGGTTCACGAACGACGCGCCGGGCAGGTGCAGGCCCATCGCCTCGACCACCAGCTGGTTGGAGTTCGCGGTGCCGTAGAACGTGCAGGTGCCGGGCGCGTGGTAGGAGGCCAGCTCGGCCTCCAGCAGCTCCTCCTGGCCCGCCTCGCCGGCCGCGTGACGCTGGCGGACGCGGCTCTTCTCGCCGTTCGGCAGGCCGGACGGCATCGGCCCGGCGGGCACGAACACGGTCGGCAGGTGGCCGAACGCGAGCGCGCCGATCAGCAGCCCGGGCACGATCTTGTCGCACACGCCGAGCATCAGCGCGCCGTCGAACATGTCGTGGCTGAGCGCGACCGCCGTGCTCATCGCGACCACGTCGCGCGAGAACAGGGAGAGCTCCATGCCCGCGCGGCCCTGCGTGATGCCGTCGCACATCGCCGGCACGCCGCCGGCGACCTGGGCGACGCCGCCGGCCTGCGCGGCCGCGCGCTTGAGGACCGCCGGGTAGCGCTCGTACGGCTGGTGCGCCGAGAGCATGTCGTTGTAGGAGGTGACGATCGCGACGTTGGGCCGCTCCCCCGCTTTGAGGTGCAGCTTCTCGTCGGCGCCGCACGCGGCCAGGCCATGGGCGAGGTTCGCGCAGCCCAGCGCACCGCGCGCCGGGCCCGCGGCGCGAGCGGCGCGGATGCGTTCGAGGTAGGCCGAGCGGCGCGGCTCGCTGCGCGCGGCGATCCGCGCGGTGACTTCCCTGACGACTGGATGCACGGGTACGAACTTACAGGCGCAAGCGCTTGCGCGCAAGCGCTTGCGATGCCTTCGTGCGGCCCTCCGGACGCGGTTTGCCATCCTGGGTGGTCGTGGTGACCATGGCCGACGTGGCGCGCCTGGCCGGCGTCTCGGTGACGACGGTGTCGCACGTCATCAACGGCACGCGTCCCGCCAGCGAACGCACGCGCGAGCGCGTGCTGGAGGCGATCGAGCGCACCGGCTACCGCCCGAACACGCTCGCCCGCGCGCTGGCCCGCGGCGGCACGCAGTCGCTCGGGCTCGCGATCAGCGGGCTCTCGAACCCGTACTTCTCGGAGGTCGTGTCCGCGATCGAAGGCGCCGCCAGCCGCGCCGGCCACACGCTGCTGCTGGGCGACACGCGCGAGGACCCCGAGCAGGAGCTGCGGATCGTCCGCGCGCTGGCCGAGCGCCAGGTCGACGGCATGCTGCTCGCGCCGACCGCCGGGGCGCTCGAGCACGCGCTGCCCTACCTCGAGTCCCAGGGCATCCCGACCGTCCTGCTGGACCGGTTCGTCGACGCGGACTTCGACCAGGTCGGCTCCGACAACGAGCAGCCGACCGCGCGCCTGGTCGAGCACCTGATCGACCGCGGCCACCGCCGGATCGGCATGGCGATCGGCATCCGCGGGCTGAGCACGACCGACGAGCGCGTGCGCGGCTACAAGCTGGCGCTCGAGCGCGGCGGCCTCGGGTTCGATCCGGCGCTGCTGGCCGAGGGCGCCTCCGAGCGCGACCGGGCGCGCGCCGCGATGGACGCGCTGTTGGACCTCGACGATCCCCCCACCGCCATGGTCAGCGGCAACAACTTCATGACGATCGGCGTCCTGCGGGCCTTCGCCGATCGCGGGCTGCGCGTGCCCGACGACATGGCGCTGGTCGCGTTCGACGACTTCGAGTGGGCCGACCTGTTCGCCCCGCGCCTGACGGTGATCCGCCAGCCGACCGCCGAGCTGGGCGAGCGCGCCGTCGCGCTGCTGCTCTCGCGGCTGGAGGATCCCGAGCGGCCGCCCCGGCGCGAGCGGCTGGAGGCGACGTTCGTGCACCGCGACTCCTGCGGATGCACAGGACGTTCACCTGCGCCCCAGATACGCGCGCAACCCTCCGAGCATGACGACGTCACCGCGTGAGCTCGGCATCACCACCCTGCTTCTCTCGATCTACGTCAGCGCCCGCGGCGGGGCGCAGGTCGCCGGCGCCGCGCGCCGCCTCTTGCGGTAGGTGACGAGGTCGGCCGGCGCGGTGAGCAGCGGCTCGTCGAAGCGCCGGCGCGAGACCTCGCGGTAGCCCAGGCGGCTGTACCACTCGTGCAGCCGCACCTTGGACGGGTGCGGCGCGCCGTGCGGCACCAGCAGCTCGAGCTGCATCAGCGGCGTGTCGAACCGCGCCTCGGCGTACTCGAGCAGCGCGCGGCCCGCGCCCGTCCCGAACGCCTCCGGGTCGACCGAGAGCATCCCCAGCTCAGCGGTGTCCGGCGCGACCATCCGGACCCGCACCGTCCCGATCACGCGCCCGTCCACGCGCGCGACCGCGATCTCGCCGCGCTCGATCAGCTGCGCGACCGTGTGCGCGTTCGTGCGCTCCCAGCCGTCGCCCCAGATGCCCGGCTCGCCCGCGTGGTAGGCGGCGTTGACGATCCGCGCGACCTCGGCCGCGTCCTCCGCGCCCGCGGTCGTGATCACGCCAGCTCCCGCGCGCGCTCGAGCGCCTGCTCGCGCGTGGTGAGCTCGCCCGCGTAGCGGTCCTCCTCCAGCCGCGCGAGGATCGCGCCGACGTGCGGGCCGGGGGCGACGCCCGCGCGGATCAGCTCGTCCCCGCGCACCAGCGGCGGCGGGACCGGCTCGCGCGCGGCGGCGACCAGCGTGTCGGCGACCTCGAGGTGCGCGGCGATCGCCCGCTCGGCGTTGCGGCCGCGGGTCGCGAGGCGGTCGGCGACGGTGAAGATCGTGATATCGGCGCTGTACGGGCGGGTCGCGACCAAATAGCGCCAGATCGTGCGGCGGTCGAGCGGGCGCTGGTGGACCAGGAAGCCGGCGTCCAGGTGGTGGGCGATCAGCGCGGCGACGTAGTCGCGCAGCTTCTGGGAGGAGCGCAGGCGCTTGAGGACGTCGCGGGCCAGCTCCGCCCCCTCGCTGTCGTGCCCGATGAACGTCACGCGCCCGTCCGGCAGCTCGCCGCGGGTGAGCGGCTTGGCGGCGTCGTGCAGCAGCGCGGCCCAGCGCATCGCCTCGCCGCGGGTCAGCTCGTCCGCGAGCGGCGCCTCGAGCTCCGGGTAGTCGAGCTTGGTGACCTCCTCCAGCACCGCCAGCGTGTGCTCGTAGACGTCGAGGTGGTGGAAGTGGCTCTGCTCGACGCCCTTCAGCGCCGCCAGCTCGGGCAGGATGACCGCGGTCAGCCCGTGCTCGTCCATCAGCGCCAGCCCGCGCAGGACGTCCGGCGCGCAGACCACGCGCTTGAGCTCGGCGAACACGCGCTCGGCCGCGACGCGCGACAGCGCCGGTGCGGTGTCCGCGACCGCGCGGGCGGTCGCCGGGTCGATCTCGAGCCGCAGCTCGACCGCGATCCGCACGGCCCGCAGGCTCCGCAGCGGGTCCTCCTGCAGCGCGCGCGCGGAGACCATCCGCACGCGCCGCGCCTCGAGGTCCGCGCGCCCGCCGTGCGGGTCCAGCAGCTCGCCGCCGCCCAGCGGCTCCGCCATCGCGTTGATCGTGAAGTCGCGCTGGGCGAGGTCGCGCTCGATGTCGTCGTCGCGCAGCGTGACCAGGTCGACGTGCCAGGCGTGCTCCGGCGCGACCACGCGCCAGGCGCCGAACGCGCCGCTGAGCTCGAACGCCGCGCCCCGCACCGCCCGTGCCAGCTTGCGCGCGAGCGGCTTCGGGTCACCCGGCACGGCGAGGTCGATGTCCTCGGTGTCGCGGCCGAGCAGGTGGTCGCGGACGGCGCCGCCGACCAGCCAGACCGGCGCGTCGCCCAGCGTCGCCCGGGCGGCGTCCAGCGCCTCAGACATGCCGGCGCGGCACGCGCGCGCTGATCCCGCACGTGATCTCGTAGTTGATCGTCCCGAGCGTGCGGGCGACGTCCTCGGCGAGGATGCCGTCGCCGATCAGGACGGCCTCGGCGCCGCGCTGCACCGGCGTGTCGCCGAGGTCGACGGTGACGTTGTCCATCGAGATCGTCCCGACGCCCGGGACCCGGCGGCCGTCGATCACGGCCTCGAACGCGTTCGTCAGCCCGCGCCGGAACCCGTCCCCGTAGCCGATCGGGAGCGTGCCGATCCACGTCTCGCGCGACGCGATGAACCGGCGCCCGTAGCCGACGCTGTCGCCGGGTCTGACGCGCTTGACGTCGGCCACGTAGGACGTGAGCCGGAGCGCCGGCTCCAGGCCGTGGTCGGCCGGGTCGCGGTGAAACGGGTCCAGCCCGTAGAGCGCGATGCCGCAGCGGACCATGTCCAGGCGGGCGTCCGGCTCGGCGAGGGTCGCGGCCGAGTTGGCGGCGTGGCGCGGGGCGCCGACGCCGTTCGCCCAGGCGGTGAAGCGCGCGAGCTGCTCGCGCAGGAACGCGGGGTCGTCGTCGGCGGTCGCGAAGTGGGTCATCACGCCGGCCAGGTGCAGGCCGCGCTCCTTGGCCGCCTGCGCGACCCGCGTGGCGGCGGCCGGGTCCGGCGTGCCGAGGCGGCCCATGCCGGTGTCGAGCTTGACGTGCACGCGCGTGCCGGCGGGCAGGCCGTCCAGCAGCTCCTCGCGCCAGGCGACGACCTCGGCGCGCGCCTCGAGCGCGATCGCCAGCTCCTCGGGCGAGAGCGCGCCGAGGACGAGCAGCGGCGCGTCGACGTTCGCCGCTCGCAGCGCGCGCGCCTCGTTCGCCGTGGCGACGGCGAGCATCGTCGCTCCGCCCGCGAGTGCCGCGCGTCCGGCGGCGGCCGCGCCGTGCCCGTACCCGTCGGCCTTCACCACCGCGCACAGCGGCGCGAGCGCCGCCAGGCGGGCGGCGTTGCGCGCGATCGCGCCCGTGTCGATCCTGGCCTCGGCCCGCAACATGAGACGGTGAGGTTAGGCGTTGAGCGCCGCCGGCAGCGCGGCGATCACGTCCGACGCGATCACGCCGTCCGGCCCGTGCGGCGCCGCGGCGATCTGGCCCGCGCGCAGGTGCGCGTAGACGCCCGCGCACGCGCCCTGGGCGACGGGCATGCCTTTCGCCAGCATCGCGCCGATCACGCCCGAGAGCACGTCCCCCGTCCCCGCCGTGGCCAGCCCGGGTGCCTTGCCGCGCGAGACCGCGACGCGGCCGGACGGCGCGGCGACCAGCGTGTCGTCGCCCTTGAGGACCACGAACGCCTTCGTGCGCGCCGCCGCCTCGCGGACGTGGCGCAGGCGCGTGCGCTCGATCTCGTGCGCGTCGACCTCGAGC
>DATMGH010000108.1:0-27984 GCA_035555675.1 Solirubrobacter sp.
CTGTGGGAGGCGTGGTCGAGCGTGGTCGACGGCGGTGCGCGGGCGATGGTGCTGGCGTCGGCGAACCCGGCGCTGTTCTGCGCGGGGGCGGACATCAAGGCGTTCACGGCGTGGGACGACGCGAGCGGGCGCGCCGTGCTGGAGCGCGTCCACGCGCTCGGGCGGGCGTGGGAGACGTCGCCGGTGACGACGATCGCGGCCGTCAACGGGCTCGCGTTCGGCGGCGGCTGCGAGATCGCGATGGCGTGCGACGTCCGGCTCGCCGCGCGCTCGGCGTCGTTCGGGCAGCCGGAGATCAACCTGGGGCTGCTGCCCGGGTTCGGCGGGACGCAGCGGCTGGCGCGGCTGGTCGGGCCGGCCAAGGCACTCGAGATGAACACGCTGGGCGATCCGATCGCGGCCGCCGAGGCGTACGAGTTCGGGCTCGTCAACCGGGTGGTCGAGGACGTCGAGCTGTTCGACCTGGCGCTGGCCTGGGGCCGCCGGGCGGCGTTGCAGCCCGCCGGCGCGATCGGGGAGATCAAGCGCGTCTCGGGCGCCGCCGACCTCGACGCGGGCCTGGCCGCGGAGCGTGACGCGTTCCTGCGCGCGCTCGCGTCGAGCGACGCGCGCGAGGGAATCGCGGCGTTCGTCGAGAAGCGGCCGCCGAAGTTCACGGGCGGATGAGCGGCGCGGCGCCCGAGCCGTCGCCGCGCGCGTCCGGCGCTTCGCGGCCCGGGCCGTCGCCGCGTGCGTCCGGCGCCGCGCGCCTCGCCGAGCTTCTCCGGGCCTCCGGGCCCGCGGTCGTCCTCACCGGCGCGGGGATCTCGGTCCCGTCGGGCATCCCCGACTTCCGCACGCCCACGACCGGCGTGTGGGCGAACGTGGACCCGATGGAGGTCGCGCACATCTCGGTCTGGCGGCGCGATCCGGCGCGGTTCTGGGCGTTCTACGGGCAGCGGTTCGCGATCCTCGACGGCAAGCGGCCCAACGGCGCGCACCACGCGATCGCCGAGCTGGAGCGGCGCGGCCTCGTCGCCGGCGTGATCACCCAGAACATCGACGGGCTGCACGCGGCCGCGGGGTCGGAGGCGATCGAGGTCCACGGCTCGATCCGGACCGCCTCCTGCCTGGCCTGCGGCGCGTCGTTCTCGCTGGCCGAGACGCGCGCCCGCGGCGCCGTTCCGCGGTGCGACTGCGGCGCGGTGCTCAAGCCGGACGTCGTCCTGTTCGGCGAGCTGCTGCCCGAGCGCGCGATGCTGCGCGCGACCGCGCTGGCCGCCACGACCCGGCTGCTGATCGCGGTCGGTTCCTCGCTCGAGGTCTGGCCGGTCGCCGGCCTGCCCGAGGAGACGCTCAACGCGGGCGGCGCCCTCGCGCTCGTGACCAAGGGCGCGACGCCCTACGACGACGCGGCTGCGGTGAAGCTCACCGGCGACGTCGAGTCAGAGCTCGCGTCCGTCCTCGCGCTCCTCTGACGCGGGCGGGCGGCCGCTCGCGGCGCCGCGAGCGGTCACGTTCGTCCCGCCACGGCCAGAAACTGACCACTCGCGCCGCGAACTGGCGCGTTCGCGCTCGCCGCGCGCGCGGGTCGACGCGGCCCGGGCGGCGAGGCGCGCTACTCCGCGGCGTACAGGGCCCGCGCACGCAGCGCGGCCTCGAGGCGGCCGAGGGCGGTGGCGACGGCCTCGACGCCCGGGCTCTCGAGCCGGCCCTCGCGCGCCGCGGCGGCCGCCTCGCACACCGCGTCCTCGTACCCGCGCAACTCGGCCACCCGCTCGGCGAGATCGCCGGAGCCGACCCAGCTCGCGAGCTCGGACAGCGCCGCGCCGAGCGCAGCCTCAAGCTGAAGTGCAGCCTCAGGGTCGCGGCCGGCGTCCAGGTCGCCCCGCGCGCGCAGCGTCAGCTCCTCGCAGGCCAGCACGACGTCGCGCGCGGCCATCACCGCCGCGAGCCGCTCGTCCGGACGGTGCTTGGACCGGCGCGAGCCGCGTGCCCCGCCGCGCGCGATCCGGCGCGGGCGCTCGGCTCCCGGCCCGTGGTCGTGATCGCCGGCCCCGTTCTCGGCGGGCAGCGCCACGACGCGCGCGTCCGACCACTCGCCCCGCGCCAGCTCGTCGCCCGTCCCGACCCCGACCCGTGCGAGGAGCGCCCGGCGCGCGTCCGCCGGCGCGCTCGGATCGGCCGCCGCGACCCGGTACGCCGCCAGAAACCGGGCCAAGCAGGCCGACGCGCGCGCGAACCACGCCTCGTCGTCCGGATCGGCGGCGCCCGAAGCGCCGCCCGCGTCGACCACCGTCACCCGCGTCACGGGCACCGTCCCCACCACGGCCGCCGCCGAGCGGCGCCGCCAGCGACGCGCCGGCGCGGCGCCGTCGTCGACCACGACCACCTCGCGCACCTCGTCCCCCGCGTACCGCCGCACCACGTACCGGCCGGGAGCGGGACCCAGCCGGCCCGCGAACTCCCACTGCACGAACCGGAAGCGGCGGCGCTCGTCCGTCGTCAGGGGCCCTTGCGCGACGACGACTTCTTGGCCTTGAGCGCCGCCCGCGACGGCTCGGTGCTGACCGTCGGGTTGTCGATCTCGCTCAGGCGCTTGATCAGCCGGTTCCACTGGCTCGGCTTCAGCGCCGCGTCGAGCTGCTTGCCGAGCTTCGGGTTGGACCCGTACTGCGGCGCGAAGCCGACGTGGATGTGGTTGGCGTGATCCGGCAGCGACAGCGTGTTGTCCGCGTCCGGGAACGTCATCAGCGAGATGATCTGATGCGGCTTCATCGTCCCCTGCAGCGTCAGCAGCCGCTGGATCACCAGATCGGTGATCGAGCCCTTGCCCTGGTTGCCCAGGATCGGGATCCCGTTGACCGCGGCGATGTCGACCGCCGACCCCGCGCTGTGCTCGGACACGTTGCCCGACGCCGTCATGTAGGAGTGTCCGCACTCGAGCGACGTGATCGTCGGGTTGAACCCGGAGGCCACGAGGAACTCGATCGTGGCCAGCACGCGCCGGTCGATCGCCCCCGCGCGGATGTCCCGCCGCCCGCACCCGTAGATCTGCACGCGCGGATCGGCGAGCACGCGCGCCATCAGCGTCTCCTTGCTCATCAGCAGGATCTGCCCGACCGAGGGCGACGCGGCGTCCGGCCCGACGAACGGGTTCTGCCCGTTGGCGCGGTAGATCGCGGTGGACTCGAGCAGCTTCCAGCCGTCGAGGATCGGCTTCGGGTCGATCCGCGGCGCGCCGCGTCCCGCCGGCCGGACCTCGAACTTCACGTACGGATGCTTGGCCGACGACGCACGCCCGATCCGCCCGAGCACGGTCCCGGCGGGGACCTGCGAGCCGACGCGCAGCCGCTTGATCACGATCTGGTCGCGCGCGATGCCCAGTGCCCGCGCCGGCGTCAGCGCCCCGTCGATCCGCCCTGTGCGCAGGAACTCCTGCTGTGCGCCGCCGGCGGCCAGCGCGTTGTCGCGCGTCGGGTGCGCGAACAGGCGCTCCTTGGCGGGCACGTCGGGCGTCGCGGCGTCCGGCGCCGGCGTGGCCGCCGCGTCCGCGGCCGCCGCCTCGGCCTTCGCGCTGTTGTTGCGCCGCGCCGCCGGCCGCTCGGTGTCCGACGCCGCCCGCGTCGGCTTCGCGTCCTTCTTCGGCTCGGCCAGCATGCGCTTGAGCTCGGCCGGATCGGCCTTCTGCGGCTTCGGCGCCGCGTACTCCTGCGAGATCTTGGCCAGCTTCCCGTACGTGTACGTGTTGCCGTACGCGTCCTGGATCCGGATGAAGTGCCCGAGCCGCTCCGAGTACCCGATCTTCACGACCTGCGCGTCGCTGACCGCGACGACCGGCGAGCCCGCGCCGGCGTAGATCGAGAGCCCGCGCCGCGAGGAGGAGCTCTCGAGCGGCACCGACCGGTTGGTGCCGCTCACCTTCAGGCTGCGGCGCGTGACCTCGTCCGCGTACGTCGCCTTCGCGGCGACCGGGAAGCGCCCCTCGGTGAGCCCGGTGAGCGAGCCCACCAGGTTCGACGGCAGCCCGCCGATCAGCTGCGCGCGCAGCAGCACGCTGTCGACGTACCAGTCGGCGTGGTTGTAGGCGTAGATCGCGCCCCGGATGTCCTTGTCCGCGCCCGCCGCCTTCAGGTAGCGCGCGGCGGCGAAGATCGCGTCAACCGGGTTGTACGGGTCCATCAGCCCGTCCTGGTTGGCGTCGACGCCGTACTGCTTCCAGGTGGCGGGCATGAACTGCATCCAGCCCTGCGCGCCGGCCGAGCTGACGTTCAGGTTGCGGCCGTAGTCGGTCTCGATCTCGTTGATCGCCGCCAGCAGCTCCCAGCGGATGCCGTACTGGGTCCCCGCGGCCTGGTAGATCGGCAGCAGGAACGGCGGGATCCGGAACCGGTCGATGAAGAAGTTCGGCACGCCGACCTTCGCCGCCCCCGGCTCGGCGACCGTGTACGAGGGGTCGCTCTGGCTCGGCGGCTCGGCGGTGTCCTCCGGCGTGGCGGTCGGCTCCGGCGTGGCGGCCTCCTCGACCTTGCCGGTCAGCGACTCCGTGTTGGCCTCGCCGCTGGCCGTCTGCGGCTCCGGCTCCGGCTGCTTGCGCGGCGTCTTGCCGACCTTGCTCTTGGGCTTCGGCGTCGCGGTGGGGGTGGGCGTGGGCGTCGGGGTGGGCGTCGCCGTCGGGGTGGCGGTCACGGTGACCGTCGGCGTGGCGCTCGCGGTCGGCGTCGGCGTGCTCTCCGTGGAGCCCAGGTCCACGATCGACGCCACCGCCGCCGGCAGCCCCGGGATCTGCAGCTGGTCGACCGGCGTCCCCGGCGGGACCTCGACGGTGATCGTCAGCTCCTGCCCCGTCACCAGCGTCACGCGCACGTAGTGCGTCTCGATCTGCTGCGCCGCGGTCCCCGCGGTCACGAACACACCCGCGTAGAACGCGGACGCGGCGAGCGCGATGGCAAGGGGACGACGGGACGCGTGCATGAAGGGAAGCTAGGACGCTCAGCGGCGAATCGTGACGATTCTGACGCCGTTTCGCGACATTTGACCGTTCGTTCGCTGAATCTCTACCTCGACCTAAGGTAGAGACAGGTGTGGCTCAGGCGCCTACGGTACCGTCCGCCACTTAGGTGTTCGATAAGGAGTTGGGAAATTGGCCGACGAAGACAGCCAGAGCCTCAAGGACCGGCTTTCGCGCCAGAGCGAGGAAGCACTCGGCAAGCTCGCGTCCGACCTGCTCGAGAACCCGCTGATCAATAGCGCGATCACGCGGGCGTTCACGGCGCGCGAGAAGGCCGTGCAGGCGCAGGAGGCCGCGATGGGGGCGCTGAACCTGCCGTCGGCCGCGGACATCGAACGCCTGACGCGGCGGCTGCGGACGGTCGGCACGCGGCTGGAGGGCATCGAGGAGGCGCTGGACCGCCTGCAGGACGGCGTGGACGCGCTCAGCGCCCAGCTCGAGACCGCCGCCCGCACCAGCGAGCCCGGCGTGGCCGCCCGCGTCGCGGCGATCGAGGGGCAGCTGGCGAAGCTCGTCAACGAGGTCGGACACGTCTCGGACGCGATCGACGCCCGCCCGGCACCGGTCCCGCGCGAGCAGGAGCGGCTGGCGGTCGACGTGCCGCCGAAACCCAAGCCACGAGCGAAGAAGCGCGCTCCCAAGCGCGCCTAAGAGAGGGCCGCGAGCGCCACGCGGCCCAGCTCCGCCTCCGCGGCCAGCAGCGCCTCCTCGCCGATCCGCTCGCCGGTCGCGACGACGTCGCTGACCACGCACACGCAGGCGGCGTGAAGCCCGTGGCGGGCGGCGAGCGCGAACAGCGTCGCCGCGTCCAGCTCGACCGCGACCGCGCCCGTCGCCCGCAGGCGCGCCGCGTCGGCTCCGTAGAAGAGGTCGGAGGAGACGAACACGCCGGCGGGCGCGTCCAGCGTCAACGTGGGGTGCAGTGGGCCGGTCGCGCCGAGCGCGCGGCTGGTCCCGTCCTCCGGCAGCGCCGCGCTCGCGGCCAGCAGCTGCCCGAGCCGCAGGCCGGGGTCCAGCGCCCCGCACGTCCCCACGCGAACCAGCCGCCGGGCGCCGAGCATGACCAGCTCCTCGACCACGATCGCCGTGCTCGGGCCGCCCAGGCCCGTCGCCTGGACGGTCAGCGGGTGCCCGTCCGGCGCGACCCCGCTGTAGCCCCACAGCCCGCGGTTGTGGTTGAGCATCTTCGGGACGCCCGTGATCAGCTGCTGGGCGAGGCGGAGGGCGCGCCCGGGATCGCCGGGCAGCAGCACGCGCTCGGCGACGGGCTCGTGCGGGCGGAGGTGAATCGTTAGTGACGACATGCGGTGCCGTATCGAACTAGAGTTGCCACGCCATGGCCAAGAAGGACAAGAAGAAGGACAAGCAGGCCGCCAAGGGCGTCGACGCCGACGCCCTCGCCGCACTCCGCTCGGCGTTCGAGCGTACGTTCGAGGGCGCCCACATCACGCGCGAGCGCACACGCGAGATCGTGGACGAGATCGCGTCCGCCGCGGGCAAGCTCCGCGGGACGCTCGAGGACATGCGGGTGCTGGACGAGGTCAAGCGCCTGCGCCGGGAGGTCGAAGCGCTCGCTACGCGCGTGACCTCGCTGGAGATCCGTCCGACCGAAGCCCCCGCGGCCCCGGCCAAGCCGGCGGCGAAGAAGCCGACCGCGCGCAAGGCGGCCGCCAAGCGCACCGCGGCCAAGAAGCCGGCGGCGCGCACCACGAAGCCCGCGGCGGCGCGCAAGCGGACGCCGGCCAAGAAGCCCGCCGCGGCGGCGACCCCGAAGGCGGCGCCCGCGGCGCCGACGACGCCGAAGCCGGCGGCCTGACCGTGGGCGCCTCGTTCGAGTCGGCCAAGGAGCTCCGGGAGGCGATCGACACCGTCTTCACGCTGATGGACGCCGACCCGGACATGGGTCCCAAGCTGCGCGACGCGAACACGCCGCAGCGCTTCGAGTTCTCCGACTTCGACGCCGTCGTCAACATCCGGGCGGCGAGCGGCGACGAGGAGGGCAACCTTCACTGGGAGTGGTCCGACGACGTCGACTGGGAGCCCAAGGTCCAGATGACGATGTCCTCGGAGGTCGCCAACCGGTACTTCCAGGGCAAGGAGAACGTGCCCGTCGCGGTCGCCCGCCGGCGCATCAAGACCAGCGGCGACCTGAAGGCCGCGCTGGCGTTGATCCCGATCACGAAGCCGGTCTACGCGCAGTACCGCGCGTGGGTCGAGCGCGAGAAGCCGCACTTGAAGGCCTGACCGCGCGGGCGGCATGGCGCTGACGCTCACCGCCGTCGCCCGCGCGTTGTCGGTCTCACCGGCGACGCTGCGGCGCTGGGTGGCCGAGGGGATCGTCCCGCTGCGGGACGGCGAGTGGACGCCGTCGGCGCTCGCCCAGGCCCGGATCGTGGCGCGCATGCGCGCCCGCGGGCAGAGCCTCGACCAGCTGCGGCGGGCGGCCAAGGAGGGCCGGCTGGCGTACGGGTACCTGGAGGACCTGTTCCCGCCCGGCGAGGGCGCCTACGGGCTCGACGAGGCGGCGCGGCGGACCGGGCTCGAGCCCGAGCTGATCCGGCGCGTCTGGGCCGCCGCCGGGTTCAGCGCGGGGTCGCTGGAGCAGCTCACCGAGGACGACCTGTTGCTGCTGCGGCGGTTCGCCGCCGTGCTCGACGCGGGGCTGCCGCTGGTCGCGTTCCTGCAGCTCGTGCGCGTCTACGGGCTGGCGCTGGCGCAGATCGCGGACGCCGAGGTGAAGCTGTTTCACCTCTACGTCCACGAGCCGCTGATCCGCGACGGCGCGCCGGTGCTCGACATCGCCGAGTCGCTGGCCGACCTGACGTCCGAGGTGCTCCCGCTCGCGGGCCCGATCATGGACGCGGCGCACCGCAAGCTGCTGCGGCACTTCCTCGAGCAGGACGTGGTCGGGCACCTGGAGCTGGCGTCCGACGAGGCCGCGCTCGGGCGCGTGCGGGTCGCGATCGCGTTCGCCGACCTGGCCGGCTACACGCGGCTGACCGAGGAGGCGGGGGAGGAGGAGGCGCTCGAGGTCGTCGAGCGGTTCGTGGCCCTGGTCGGCGAGACGCTGCCGGACGACGCGCGCGTGATCAAGACGATCGGCGACGAGGTGATGGTCGTCGGCTCCGAGCCGGCCGCGCTGGCGGACTGGGCGGTCGGCATGGTCGAGCGCTCGACCGCGCGCCCGCGGCCGCGGATCGGGCTGCACGTCGGCAGCGCGCTCTACCGCGACGGGGACTATTACGGGCGCGCGGTGAACCTGGCGGCGCGGGTCGGCGCGCGGGCGACCGGCGGCGAGGTGCTGGTCACGCGGCCGGTCAAGGAGGCGGCGGGGCGGAACCTCACGTTCACCGCGATCGGCGCGGTCAAGCTGAAGGGATTCGACGAGGCGACCGAGCTGTTCCTGGCGGCGGCGCGATGAGCGGCGTGCTGGTGCTGTTCTCCGGCGGGCGCGACTCGACGTGCCTGCTCGACCTGATGGTGCGCGGCGGCGGGCCGGTCTGGGCGCTGCACGTCAACTACGGGCTGCGCGGCGCGGAGTCCGACGCCGACGAGGCGCACTGCCGTGCGGTCTGCGCGCGGCTGGGGGTGCCGTTGCACGTGCTGCGGCCGGGGCCGCCGGTCGGGAACGTCCAGGCCTGGGCGCGTGACGTGCGCTACGCGGAGGCGGAGCGGCTGGCGGGGGAGCGCGACGCGCTGATCGCGACCGGCCACACCGCGAGCGACCAGGTCGAGACCGTGCTGCTGCGGCTCGCGACGTCGCCGGGCCGGCGGGCGCTGCTCGGGATGCCGGCGCGCTCGGGCCGGGTGATCCGGCCGCTGCTGGACATGACGCGCGCGGACACCGCGGACCACTGCCGCTCGCACGGGCTGCAGTGGCGCGAGGACTCGTCGAACGCGACCTCGGCCCGCGGCCTGATCCGCGCCACGATCCTTCCCGCGCTGCGCGACCTGCACCCGGCGGCCGAGGCGAACATCCTGCGCACCGTCGCCGCGCTGCGCGAGGAGTCCACGCTGCTCGACGCGCTGGCCGGCGAGGCCGCGGCGGGCGGCGGCGACGTGGCGGCGAGCGGCGCGGCCGCGGCGGGCGGCGGCGCGGCGGCGGGCGGCGAGGCCGCGGCGGGCGGCCGCGCGGCGGGCGGCGGCGGCGCGGCGGGCGTCGACCTCGCCGCGCTCGACCCCGCGCTGGCGCGGCTCGTTCTCCAGCGCCTCGCGGACGAGGCCGCCGGCGGGCAGGCGCCGGGCGTCGCCCAGCACGCCGGCGCCGTCCGCACCCTGCCGCGCGCGGGCACCGCCGAGCACTCGCTCCCCGGCGGCCTGCGCGTGGTCTCCGAGTACGGGCGCGTGCGCGTCGAGCCCGTCGCCGCCGCGCCCGCCTCGCCGCCCGCGCCCAGCACGCTCTCGGTTCCCGGCCGGACCGCGTTCGGGGCCGGCGAGCTGACCGCCGAGCCCGGCGAACACCCGATCGCCGACGGCACCCTCGCCGCCGACGCGCTGCAACCGCCGCTGCAGGTCCGCGCCTGGCGCCCCGGCGACCGCATGCGGCCGCTCGGCCTGGGCGGCTCGAAGTCCCTCCAGGACCTGTTCACCGACCGCAAGGTCCCGCGCGAGCGGCGCCACGGCCTCCCCGTCGTCCTCTCGGGCGGCGAGATCGCGTGGGTTCCCGGCGTCGCGACCGGCGAGCGGTTCCGCGTCGAGCCGCACACACGCGACCGGGTGCGGCTCACCTGGCGCCTACACTCCGCGGCCCCATGAGCGAAGAGATCGGTGAGATCCTCGTCCAGGCGGACGACCTGCAGCACCGCATCCGGGCGATGGCCGAGGACATCGCCCGCGACTACGAGGGCAAGGACCTGCTCCTGATCGGCGTGCTCAAGGGCGCGTTCCTCTTCCTGGCCGACCTCATGCGCCACCTCGACGTCGGCTGCGAGGTCGACTTCATGGCCGTCGCGTCCTACGGCTCGTCGACCGAGTCCAGCGGCGTCGTCCGGATCATCAAGGACCTCGAGGAGCCGCTCGAGGGCCGCCACGTCCTGATCGTCGAGGACATCGTGGACTCCGGCCTGACGCTCCAGTACCTGCTGCGCACGCTCGAGGCCCGTGGCCCGGCCTCGCTCGAGGTCTGCGCGCTGCTGACCAAGCCGAGCCGCCGCAGCGTGGACCTCCCGGTCCGGTACACCGGATTCGAGATCCCCGACAAGTTCGCCATCGGCTATGGGCTCGACTACGCGGAGCGCTACCGGAACCTTCCGTACGTCGCCGCGCTGGTGCTCGCCGACGACTGATTACCCGCCGCAAAGAAACCCGCACCACACTGCCCGAAACCCTCTTGGGCTCAACGAACTCCCTGGTAGCCTTGATTCTCTTGACCCGCCGTATGACTTCGGTCTCCTCGCCCGCGCGTGAGGCGCGCACCGGCTCATGAGCCGCTTCTTCAAGAGCGCGGCCTTCCCGATCCTGATCGTGATCGTGCTGGCCTTCTTCGCGTCGAAGCTGATCCAGAACGGCAATCAGGCGCCCGCGACCACGTACGACAAGTTCCTCACGCAGGTCGACAACGGCGAGGTCGACTCGGTCGTCCTGCGCACCAAGGACAACTCGGCCGAGGTCACCCTCAAGGGCCCGGAGAAGAAGCGCTACACGACGGGCTGGGTGCAGGGCGACGCCGGCGCCGCGCTGATCAACAAGCTGCGCGCCGCGTCCGCCGACGGCAAGATCAACAACTTCGACATCAAGCCGGCACGCTCGAGCGTGATCCTGAGCCTGCTGACGTACGTCTTCCCGATCCTGATCTTCATCGGGTTCTGGATCTTCTTGATGAACCAGGTCCAGGGCGGCGGCTCCAAGGTGATGTCGTTCGGCAAGAGCCGTGCGAAGCGCATGAGCGTGGACTCGCCGAAGATCACGTTCCGCGACGTCGCGGGCGTGGACGAGGCCGTCGAGGAGCTGCACGAGATCAAGGAGTTCCTCGAGAACCCGAAGAAGTTCCAGGCGCTCGGCGCGCGGATCCCGAAGGGCGTGCTGCTCTACGGCCCGCCCGGCACCGGCAAGACGCTGCTGGCCCGCGCGGTCGCGGGTGAAGCGGGCGTCCCGTTCTTCAGCATCTCCGGCAGCGACTTCGTCGAGATGTTCGTCGGCGTCGGCGCCTCCCGCGTGCGCGACCTGTTCGAGCAGGCCAAGCAGAACTCGCCCTGCATCATCTTCATGGACGAGATCGACGCGGTCGGCCGCCACCGCGGCGCCGGCCTCGGCGGCGGCCACGACGAGCGCGAGCAGACGCTCAACCAGCTCCTGGTGGAGATGGACGGCTTCGAGGCCAAGGACAACATCATCATGATCGCGGCCACCAACCGGCCCGACATCCTTGACCCGGCGCTGCTGCGCCCCGGCCGCTTCGACCGCCAGATCACCGTCGACCGGCCGGACCGCAAGGGCCGCGCGAAGATCCTCGAGGTCCACACGCGCGGCAAGCCGCTGGCCAAGCAGATCGACATCGACACGCTGGCCGGGCAGACGCCGGGCTTCACCGGCGCGGATCTGAGCAACCTGGTCAACGAGGCCGCGCTGCTCGCCGCCCGCACGGGCAAGAAGGAGATCACGCAGGTCGAGCTCGAAGAGGGCATCATGCGCGTGGTCGCCGGCCCGGAGAAGAAGACCCGGGTGATGGGCGAGAAGGAGCGGCTGGTCACGGCCTACCACGAGATGGGGCACGCGATCGTCGGCCACTTCCTCGAGCACTCCGACCCGGTCCACAAGATCTCGATCATCAGCCGCGGCCAGGCGCTCGGCTACACGATCAGCCTTCCGAGCGAGGACAAGTTCCTGACCACGCGCGCGGAGCTGCTGGACACGATGGCGATGACGCTCGGCGGCCGTGCCGCCGAGGAGATCGTCTTCGGCGAGATCACCACGGGCGCGTCCAACGACCTCGAGAAGGTCACCGCGACGGCCAAGCAGATGGTGATGCGCTTCGGCATGAGCGAGAAGCTCGGCCCGCGCGTGTTCGGCCACGACCACGGCCAGCCGTTCCTCGGCCGCGAGTTCAGCTCCGAGCCCGACTACAGCGACGAGATCGCGCGCGAGATCGACGACGAGATCCGCCGCATCGTCGAGGGCGCGCACCAGGTCGCCAAGAACATCCTCGAGGAGCACCGCGAGCACCTGGAGTCGATCTCCGAGCTGCTGCTCAAGCGCGAGACGATCGAGCGCGAGCAGTTCGAGGCGCTGCTCGAAGGCGCGACGGAGACCGAGCTGTGGCCGGACCTGCCGGAGGGCCCGGAGCGTCCGGAGCTGCCCGGCTCGGTCACGCGCGACCGCGAGTCCGCCAAGCGCGGCATCCCGCGCCCCGGCCTCGCCGGCGGCGCCGCGGAGCTTCGCCGGGACTTCCCCGAAAAGCCAGAGCTCGCATAAGGCCACATCCCCTCCGCCCCGCCCCGATCATCCGACCTTAACGGCCGGAAGGGGGCTTAGCCGACCTGGGGCCCGGACAGCTGGGCCCGGAACGAGGCGATCTCGGTCACGGCCGCGCCGACGAACGCGGCGCGCGAGAGCTCGATGTCGCGCTCGAGATCGGCCATGTACGCGCCGATCTTCGCGACGCCGGTCTCCTGAGCGAGCGTCCGCTCGGCCTGCAGCTCCAAGAGCTGGTTGTGAAGCTCGAAGGCGGTCATCGTGGGTACCAGGTTTCCACCCGACGCACCGGATCTTGAGGGGGCGAGCATGCGTTCGACCGTAGCGACGACCCCACGCGCAAGGTGTGGCTAGCGCGAGTCAGCGGATCCGGGTCGCCCGGATCGGCAGCGGCGACGACGGCTTGATCTCCTGCAGGCGCAGCACGGTGATCACCCGCTGCGCGCCCCCGCGCGTCATCAGCCGCGACAGCGTCACCTGCAGCTCGGCGACGTCGTGCGCCACCACCAGCAGGATCGCGTCGATCTCGCCCGCGACGCCGTCCGCCGCGATCACGTTGTCGAGCTTGGCGACCTCGGCCGCGAAGCGCCGGTCGCCGGCCTCGTCGTGGCGTCCCAGCGTCACCAGCAGGTAGACCTGCAGCGCGAAGCCGACGGTCGCGGAGTCCAGCCGCGCCGTGATCCGCCGGATCACGCCCGCCTCCTTCATCCGCCGCACGCGGTTGAGCGTCGCGGCGGGGGAGAGGCCGACGATCCGCGCCAGCTCGACGTTGGGCCGGTCCGCGTCCGTCTCGAGCTCCTTGAGCAAACGAACGTCGATTTCGTCAAGCGATAGGGCCATCGGCGAAAGAATATTCCGTATTGGGAGCGGACAAGGCGATCTGCGCGAGTCGCAAGCGTTTGGCGCCGAAGATGGAGTCGTCATGCCGAACCTCCGCCGTCATTCCGCTCTGCTGGCGCTCACCGCCGCGGGCCTCCTCTGGGGCCTCACGGTGCCGCTGTCGAAGCTCGTCCTCGAGTGGCTCGACGGCGGCACGCTCACCGCCGTGCGCTTCGCGCTCGCCGCGCCCGTCCTGGCGCTGATCGCGCGCCGCCACCTGCGCGCCGCGTTCACGCCCCGGATCCTGGCCGCGGGCGCGATCGGCTACGGCGTCGTGATCGTCCTCCAGAACGCCGGCATCGAACGCACGAGCGTCAGCCACGCGGCGCTGATCGTGGGCGCGACGCCCGCGCTCGTCGCGCTGACCGCGGCGGCGACCGGCCGTGGCCGCTCCGGCACCACCGCCTGGATGGGCTTCGCGCTGGCACTGGCCGGCGTCGCGATCGTCGCCGGCGGGGGCGGCGGCGCGTCGACCCTGGGCGGCGACGCGATCGTCCTGCTCAGCGTGACGATCTCGGCGACGTTCGTGGTCATCCAGCCGAGCCTGCTGCGCGGCCGCGACCCGTTCGCGGTCACCGCGGTGCAGATGATCGGCGGCGGCGTGGCCGCGCTGCCGAGCGCGCTGGCCGAAGGCGTCCCGCAGGCGCCGGTGGGCAGCACGCCCGTGCTGGCGCTGGCCGCGCTCGCGTTCGCCGGCACCATCGGCCCGTTCGCGCTGTTCGCCTACGGCCAGGCGCGCGTCCAGCCGCAGCTGGCGGGCGCGTTCCTGAACCTCGAGCCGCTGGTCGGCACGGCGGCCGGCGCGCTGGCGTTCGGCGACCCGTTCGGCCCCGCGCAGCTGGCCGGCGCGGTCGTGATCCTGGCCGGCATCGTGCTCAGCACCGGTGAAGGGAGCCGCACCCGCACACGCCGGGCACCCGCCGCGGCCCAGCCGGTCGCGGCCGTCACCGTGGAGGCATGCACGGACTCCTCCAGATCCACGTGGCCCGGGCGACGCAGGCCGAGCGTCGCCGTCGTCGCTGAGGTGGGTGCGGCGAGCCGCACCTGAAGACGCCGGTCAGCTCCCTCACGGCGGCGGGCGCGGACCGCGAAGCTACCGAATCAGCACTCCTCCCCAGCTCCGCCGCACCGGCCGTCCCGGGTCCTCCTCCTCCGGGGCGGCCGGTAGCGTGTAGGCGGTGCGTTTCGAGATCATGGGTGTGGTCAACGTCACGCCCGACTCCTTCTCGGACGGCGGCGCGTTCGACGATCCCGCGCAGGCCGTCGAGCACGGCCGGCGGCTGGCCGCCGAGGGCGCGGCGATCCTCGACGTCGGCGGCGAGTCGACGCGTCCGGGCGCCGACCCCGTCCCGGTCGCGGCCGAGCTCGAGCGCGTCCTGCCGGTCGTCGAAGGCCTGGCCGGAACGGGGCGCGTGTCGATCGACACGATGAAGGCGTCCGTCGCCGCGGCCGCCGTCGCGGCGGGCGCGAGCTACGTCAACGACGTCAGCGCGTTCCGGCACGACCCGGAGATGGCGGCGCTGGTCGCCGACCTCGGCGTCGACTGCTGCCTGATGCACATGCTCGGCGAGCCGCGCACGATGCAGCGCGACCCGCGCTACGGCGACGTCGTCGCCGACGTCAAGGCGTTCCTGACCGAGCGGATGGCGGCGGCGGTGGCCGCGGGCGTGCGCGAGGAGCGCATCCAGCTCGACCCCGGCATCGGCTTCGGCAAGACGCTCGAGCACAACCTCGAGCTGCTGCGCCGCCTGGACGAGCTGGCCGACCTCGGCCGCCCGCTGGTGATCGGCACCAGCCGCAAGTCGTTCCTCGGCCGCATCACCGGCCGCGACGTGACCGAGCGGGTCCCGGCGACCATCGCGACGTGCGTGATGGCGTTCGAGCGCGGGGCGACCGTCTTCCGCGTGCACGACGTCGCCGCGGTCGCGGACGCGCTCAAGGTTGCCAGTGCTACGGTCGGCGGATGGCCGACGAGCCCGACGACTACGACGACGATCTAGAAGACGACGACGACGAGGAGGGCCTCGAAGTCGGGGTCACGATCGAGATCGTCGGGCTGTCGCTCTACACGCACCACGGCGTCACCGCCGAGGAACGCAAGATCGGGCAGCGGATCCTGCTGGACGTGCGCTTCGACCTCGGCGAGCCGGACGCGCTGATCACCGACCGCATCGAGGACACGATCGACTACGGCGAGGTCTGCCAGGTGATCGCGCTGATCGCTCAGGCGCAGTCCTACAAGACGCTCGAGCGGCTGTGCACGGTCATCGCCGACCGCCTCGCGTCGCAGTTCGGCGCCGAGAGCGTGACGGTCAAGGCGACCAAGCCGGAGCCGCCGATCCCGCTGCCGGTCGAAGAGGTCTCGGTCGAGATCTGGCGCGGCGAACGTTAGTAGTCACTAACCTATAGCCATGGCCCGCCGCTCCGCCGCAGATCGCCGCGAAGAGATCGTGGGGATCGCGTTCCGCCGCTTCGGCCAGGGCGGCTACAACGGCACCTCGACGGAGGACATCGCGCGCGAGGCCGGGATCTCCCAGCCGTACCTGTTCCGCCTGTTCAAGACCAAGCGCGAGCTCTTCCTCGCCTGCGTGGACCGCTGCTTCGCGAACGTCGCCCAGGTGTTCGAGGACGCGGGCGGTGCGGAGTGGTACGAGGCGCTCGGCGGCGCGTACGAGGAGCGGCTGCTGCCCGACCGGGACGCGCTGCTGTTCCAGATGCAGGCCTACACGACGAGCGACCCGGAGATCCGCGCGCACGTCCGCGCGGGGTTCTTGGCGCTGCGCGACCGCGTGGCCGAGCTCGCCGGCGTCCCGGTCGACGAGACCTGGGACTTCTTCGCCTACGGGATGCTGCTCAACGTGCTGACGGCGCTGGACATCGACTGGACCCCGGAGAAGTGATCTTCCGCCACCGGCGGGCGATCGCCTGGGGCGCGCTGGCCCTCGTGCTGGTGGCCGCGGCGTTTGCGCTGCCGGTGTTCGGGGAGCTGTCGAGCGGGGACGAGAGCTTCGACGACCCGAGCGCGGAAGCGGTGGCCGCGCGGGTCGCGGTCAACCGCGAGACCGGCGCGGCGGCGGCGCCCAGCCTGGTGGCGCTGGTGCGGCTCGACGGCGCGGCGCAGGAGCGGATCGCGCGCGTGCGGGCGGCGCTGCGCGACCCGGGCGTCGCGGCCGTGACCGGCGGCGACATGCGCTCCCGCGACGGGCGCTCGACGATCCTGCTGGCGACCTTCAGGACTGATCAGCACGGCGCGCTGGACCGGATCTCGGCCCGGCTGCGCGGTTTGCCGTGGGTGGTGCTGGGCGGCGGCGCGGTGGCCGCGCCGGCGGTCGGCGACCGCGTGTCCGCCGACATCGCGCGCGCCGAGCTGATCGCGTTCCCGATCCTCTTCCTGCTCACGCTGCTGGTCTTCCGCAGCGCGGTCTCGGCGCTGCTGCCGCTGGCGGTGGGGGCGACCACGATCCTGCTGAGCTTTCTGGCGATCCGGGTCATCAACGCGCACGTCAACCCGATGTCGATCTACGCGCTGAACCTGATCAACGGGCTCGGGCTGGGGCTGGCGATCGACTACTCGCTGTTCATGGTCAGCCGCTTCCGCGAGGAGCTCGCGGCGGGCCGCGACCGCGAGGCGGCGCTGGCCGCGACGCTGCGCACCGCCGGGCACGTCGTGGCGTTCAGCGCGGTGACCGTGGCCGCCGCGCTGGCCGCGCTGATCGTGTTCCGCCAGCGGTTCCTGTACTCGATGGGGGTCGGCGGGGCGCTCTGCGCGCTGGT
Organism: Solirubrobacter sp.; assembly: GCA_035555675.1. Classification (GTDB taxonomy): domain Bacteria; phylum Actinomycetota; class Thermoleophilia; order Solirubrobacterales; family Solirubrobacteraceae; genus Solirubrobacter. Next base: position 17,054 of record DATMGH010000108.1, read on the forward strand.
CGCCGCCGTCGTCTCGCTGACGCTGCTGCCCGCCCTGCTGGCGATCCTGGGCGAGCGCGTCAACGCGGGCGGGCCGCGGCGCTGGAAGGAGGCGATCGCGCGCGAGGCGCACGCGGAGCGCTCGGGCTTCTGGTACCGCCACTCGCGGCGCGTGATGCGGCGGCCGGTGCCGGTGGCGGTCGGCGCGGCGGTGCTGCTGATCGCGCTCGGGCTGCCGTTCCTCTCGATCCGCTTCACCGGGATCGACGCGTCGGTGCTGCCGCGCTCGGAGCCGGCGCGCGTGGTCGACGACGCGCTCCGCACCGAGTTCCCGGCCGGTGAGACGTCGCCGGTCTACATCGCGGTCCCGAAGGGCGTCGACGCGCGCGCGTACGCGAGCCGGCTGCCCGGCCGCGCGCAGGTGAGCGACGGGCGCATCGACCTGGTCGCGCCCGGCCCGCCGCTGAGCGAGGAGGCCAAGCGCTTCGTGCGCGCGGTCCGCGCCGTCCCGGCGCCGTTCCCGGTCGCCGTCGGCGGGCAGACGGCGGCGTTCATCGACCAGCAGTCGTCGCTGCGGGCGCGCCTGCCGCTCGCGCTGGCGATCCTGGCCTGCACGACGCTGATCATCCTGTTCGTGATGACGCGCTCGGTCGTCCTGCCGGTCAAGGCGCTGCTGATGAACCTGCTGACGCTGTGCGCGGCGTTCGGGCTGATGGTGCTCGTCTTCCAGGACGGGCACCTGGAGTGGCTGTTCGGCTTCACGTCGCAAGGGGCGATCGAGTCCTCGCAGCCGGTGGTGCTGTTCGCGGTCGCGTTCGGGCTCTCGACCGACTACGGCGTGTTCCTGCTCGGGCGCATCAAGGAGCTGCACGACGCCGGGCTCTCCAACGAGGAGGCGGTGGCGCTCGGGCTGCAGCGGACCGGGCGGATCGTGACGTTCGCGGCGGCGCTGATGGTGATCGCGATCGGCTGCTTCGTCACCGCCTCGATCATCTTCATCAAGCAGCTCGGGTTCGGCGTCGCGGTCGCGGTGCTGATCGACGCGACGATCGTCCGCGCGCTGCTCGTGCCGGCGCTGATGCGGCTGCTCGGGGAGTGGAACTGGTGGGTTCCGCGTCCACTCGCCAGACTCTTGCCGGCATGAACGAGATCGGGTACCTCGGACTGGGGTCCAATGTGGGCGACCGGCGGGTGAATCTGCAGGCGGCGATCGAGCCGCTGTGGACCCACGGCGTGAGCGTGCTGGCGTCCTCGTCGGTGTACGAGACCGAGCCGGTCGGCGAGGTGCTCGACCAGCGCGCGTTCTACAACGCGTGCCTGCGGGTGGAGACCGGGCTGAAGCCGGAGGAGCTGCTGGACGCGTGCAAGGCGGTCGAGCGGCTGCTGGGGCGCGTGCACGAGGACTCCCCGGACTACGTGCGCCACGGCCCGCGGCCGCTGGACGTCGACCTGCTGCTGCTCGGCGACGGGTCCTACTCGTCGGCGCGGCTGACGCTGCCGCACCGGGAGGTGGCGTCGCGGCGGTTCGTGCTCGTCCCGCTGCTGGAGATCGACCCGGAGCTGACGCTCCCGGGCGGCGCGCCGGCGGCCGAGGCGCTCGCCGCGCTGGACGGCCAGGCGGTCGAGCGCGTGGGCCCGCCGCTGGACGTGGGGCCGTAGCCGTGCTGCTCGTCGTCGACGTCGGTAACACCCAGACGCACCTCGGCGCCTACGTGGGCACCGAGCTGGTGCACGACTGGCGCTTCGCCACCGTGCGCGAGTCCACCGCGGACGAGCTCGGCGCCGCGCTGCGCAACCTGCTCGCGCTGCGCGGGTTCACGTTCGCGGACCTGACCGCCTCGATCGTGTCCTCGACCGTGCCGACGCTGCGGGCCCAGTGGACGGCGATGGCGGCGCGCTACCTGGCGCACGACATGCTGCTGGTCGGGCCGGGGCTGCGGACCGGGATGCCGATCCGCTACGACAACCCGCGCGAGATCGGCCCCGACCGGCTGGTCAACGCGGTCGCCGGGTACGAGCGGGCGGGTGGCGCGTGCGTGATCGTCGACTTCGGCACGGCCGTGACGCACGACGTGGTCAGCGCGTCCGGCGAGTACCTGGGCGGCGTGATCTTCCCGGGCGTCGAGATCTCGCTGGAGGCGCTGACGTCGCGCGCGGCCGCGCTGCCCGCGATCGACCTCACGCCGCCGCGCGCGCTGATCGGCAAGTCCACGGTCGACGCGATCCGCGCCGGCGTGCTGTACGGCTACGCCGGCATGGTCGACGGGATCGTCGACCGCCTGCACGCCGAGCTGGGGGACTTCATGACGCTGGCCACGGGCGGCCTGGCCGCGGTCGTGGTCCCGCACTGCCGCACGATCGACCTCGCCGACGACCTCCTCACCCTCACCGGGCTGCGCATCGTCTGGGAGCGCAACCAGGTGCACCTACCCTGAAGGGGCGATGCGCAGCCTGCACGACCCCTGGACGCTCGGCGACCTGACGATCCCCAACCGCGTGATGCTCGCGCCGCTGGCGGGCATCGGCAACTGGTTCGTGCGCCTGCAGGCCAAGCGCTACGGCGCCGGGCTCGCGGTCAGCGAGATGATCTCGAGCTTCGCGATCCACTACGGCAACGCGAAGACGCTCAACGAGCTGCTGGTCGTGCACCCCGACGAGGGCCCGGTGGCGCTTCAGCTCTTCGGCCAGGACCCGGACATCATGCGCGGCGCCGCCGCGCAGGCCGCCGCCGCGGGCGCCCGCATCATCGACATCAACATGGGCTGCCCGGTCCCGAAGGTCATGAAGACCGGCGCCGGCGCGGCGCTGATCAAGGACCCGGACACGGCGGTGGCCGTCGCCCGCGCGGCCCGCGAGGGCTCCGGCCTCCCGGTCACGGTCAAGCTGCGCGCGGCGCTCAAGCCGGGCGGCGTGGAGGGCCTGGAGCTGGCGCAGCGGCTGGTGCACGAGGGCGGCGTCGCCGGCATCACGTTCCATCCGCGCAGCGCGGCGGTGCGCCACAAGGGCGTCCCGGACTACGACCTCGCCAAGCAGCTGGTCGAGGCGCTGCCGGTGCCCGTGATCGTCTCCGGCGGCATGGCCGGCGCCGACCACATCCGCTGGGTCTTCGAGCACACCGGGTGCGCCGCGGTCATGCTGGCCCGGGGCGCGCTCGGCAACCCGTGGCTGTTCGCCCAGGTCCTGGGCGCACGCGACGACGAGCCGACGGCCGACGAGATCCTCGCCGAGTGGCAGTGGGTGATCGACCGCGCCGAGGAGCACCTGGGCGCCGAGCGCGCCGCTCGCTACCTGCGCAAGTTCCACCCGTGGTACGTCGAGCGCCTGGGCGCTCCGAAGCCCGTTCAGGACGCTCTGCAGCGGGCGGAAACGCTCGACGAGCAGCGTGCGGTGCTGTTGCTATCCTGCGCGACCTCCGCGCCCGTCCAGGCGTAGAGCACGGTCCGCCTGACCAGCGGGCCTTTTCCGTCTTCAGCCCCGCACAAGGACTGACGCAGCATGCAGAAAGACGTCATCCTCACCCCCGAGGGACTCGAGAAGCTCAAGCAGGAGATCGAGTACCTCTCCACGACGAAGCGTCGCGAGGTGGCCGAGCGCATCAAGGAGGCGCGTGAGTTCGGCGACATCTCCGAGAACTCGGAGTACGACGACGCCAAGAACGAGCAGGCGATGCTCGAATCGCGCATCGCGTCGCTGGAGGACAAGCTCCGCTCCGCGTCGGTGATCGACGCGTCGGAGCTGTCGGCGGACGTGGTGCGCGTCGGCTCGTCGGTGCACGTCACCGACGACAAGGGCAAGTCGCTCACCTACACGATCGTGGGCTCCACCGAGGCCGATCCGGCCGCCAACCGCCTGTCCAACGAGTCGCCGGTCGGCAAGGCGCTCGTCGGCCGCAAGAAGGGCGACGCGGTCAAGGTCACGTTGCCTTCCGGCCGCCAGCGCGAGCTGACGGTCACCAAGATCGAAGTCGCGACGTGACTTCGTCCGTGGAGGTCTCGTGAGCGAAGCGGACGAGCTGTTAGCCGTCCGCCGCCGCAAGCTCGAAGCGCTGCGGGAGGCGGGCGTCGACCCGTTCCCGCACGCGTACCCGGGCGTGACCGCGATCGCGGAGGCCAAAGCGCCCCATGAAGGGCTCGAGCCGGGCGAGGAGACGGACGTGCGCGTCCGCGTGGCCGGCCGTCTGCACGCCCGTCGCGGCCAGGGCAAGGCGGCGTTCCTGGACCTCAACGACCGCACCGGGCGGATCCAGCTCCACGCGCGGGCGGACGTGCTCGGCAAGGACGCGCTGGACGCGCTGGTGGCGCTCGACCTCGGCGACCTGCTCGGCGTCGACGGCACGATCTTCAAGACCCGCCGCGGCGAGCTGTCGGTCAAGGTCGACGCGTACGAGCTGCTGGCCAAGTCCCTGCGCCCGCCGCCCGACAAGCACGCGGGCCTGACCGACACCGAGACGCGCCTGCGCCACCGCGAGCTCGACCTGCTGGCCAACGAAGAGACGCGCGAGGTCTTCATCACGCGCGCCAAGGTCGTCACCGCGATCCGCCGGTTCCTCGACGACGAGGGCTTCATCGAGGTCGAGACGCCGGTGCTGCAGCCGATCTACGGCGGCGCGCTGGCGCGGCCGTTCGTCACGCACTTCAACGCGCTCGACCGCACGTTCTACATGCGGATCGCGACCGAGCTCTACCTCAAGCGCCTGATCGTGGGCGGGCTCGAGCGCGTCTACGAGATCGGCAAGGACTTCCGCAACGAGGGCCTGTCGCCCAAGCACAACCCCGAGTTCACGATGCTCGAGTGGTACGAGGCCTACGCCGACTGGGAGGTCGTCGCCGACCGCGCCGAGCGGCTCGTGCGCAGCGTCGCCCAGGCCGTCGGCAACGACCGCTTCGGCCAGCCCTGGAAGCGCGAGACGCTGGCGGGGTCGATCGCCAGCCGGCTCGGGATCGACGTGCTGGCCGACCGCACGCTGGAGTCGCTGCAGGCGGCGATGCGGGAGAAGGGCCTCGAGATCCCGGACGAGCCCAACTGGGCGGCGCTGGTCGACCACCTGGTCTCCAAGCACGTCGAGCCGACGCTGATCGAGCCGACGATGCTGCACGACTACCCCGTCGAGCTGTCCCCGTTCGCCAAGCGCCACCGGGCGTACGACGGCCTCGTGGAGCGCTTCGAGGCGTTCGCCGAGGGCATGGAGTTCGCCAACGCGTTCTCCGAGCTCAACGACCCAGACGACCAGCGCGCGCGCTTCGAGGAGCAGGTCCGCCACGCCGCCGCGGGCGACGAGAACGCGCCGCCGTTCGACGCCGACTACATCTACGCGCTCGAGCACGGCATGCCCCCGACGGGCGGGATCGGCATCGGCATCGACCGCCTGGTCATGCTGCTAACCGGCAAGCGGACCATCCGGGAAGTCGTGCTGTTCCCGGCCCTCAAGTAATCACCTGTCCGAACCGATAGCTGGGGCGACAATCACGTTCCGCCCCGTTGGTAGACTGGGGTATGGCCAAAGACGTGCCCCGAGCGCTCATCCGGACCGGCTCTGTCGCCGACTACGCGGGTGAGAGCCGGGGTATTTTCGTCTTCTCGGCCATATCCGTCACTGCCCTCCCGACCCACCAGGACCACCAGAACGACCGAGCGCTAGGCGAGCACTAGTAGGAAGGAAGCTCCCCAACCCCATGTTCGAGCGATTCACAGAGCGAGCACGTCAGGTGGTCGTCCTCGCCCAGGAGGAGGCGCGGACGCTCAAGCACAACTACATCGGGACCGAGCACATCCTCCTTGGTCTCCTCCGCGAGGAGGAAGGTCTGGCCGCTCGGGTCCTCGAGTCCCTGGACATCACCGTCGAGCGCGTGCGCGCTCAGGTCGTCCGGATCGTCGGCTCCGGCGAGGAGGTGACCTCGGGCCAGATCCCCTTCACGCCGCGTGCGAAGAAGGTGCTGGAGCTGGCGCTGCGTGAGGCCCTCAGCCTCGGCCACAACTACATCGGCACCGAGCACATCCTGCTCGGCCTCGTGCGTGAGAACGAGGGCGTCGCCGCGCGCATCCTGCTCGACTTCGACGCTGACTCCGAGAAGATCCGCAACGAGGTCATCCGCATGCTGTCCGGCCCGGGTGGCCGGCGTCAGGGCGCGGGTGCGAGCCAGGGCCAGGCGGCTTCGGGCGGCCCGGCGCAGGGCGAGAAGAAGTCCTCCAAGCTGCTGGACCAGTTCGGGCGCAACCTGACCAAGCTGGCGGCGGACGGCAAGCTGGACCCGGTCGTCGGGCGCGAGACGGAGATCGAGCGGATCATGCAGATCCTCTCGCGGCGCACCAAGAACAACCCGGTGCTCGTCGGCGAGCCCGGCGTCGGCAAGACCGCCGTCGTCGAGGGTCTGGCGCAGCGCATCACCAACGGCGACGTGCCGGAGCTGCTCAAGAACAAGCAGATCTACACGCTCGACCTGGCGGCGCTGGTCGCGGGCTCCAAGTACCGCGGCGAGTTCGAGGAGCGCCTGAAGAAGGTGATGAAGGAGATCACCCAGCGCGGCGACATCATCCTGTTCATCGACGAGCTGCACAACCTCGTCGGGGCGGGCGCCGCCGAGGGCGCGATCGACGCGGCGTCGATCCTCAAGCCGGCACTGGCCCGCGGCGAGCTGCAGACCGTCGGCGCGACGACGCTCGACGAGTACCGCAAGTACCTCGAGCGCGACTCCGCGCTGGAGCGCCGCTTCCAGAAGATCACCGTCGACCAGCCGTCGCTCGAGGAGTGCGTGCAGATCCTCAAGGGCCTGCGCGACCGCTACGAGGCGCACCACAAGGTCAACATCACCGACGAGGCGCTCGAGGCGTCGGCCGAGCTGGCCGACCGCTACATCTCCGACCGCTTCCTGCCCGACAAGGCGATCGACCTGATCGATGAGGCCGCGTCGCGCATGCGCATCAAGTCGATGTCGTCCCCGCCCGTGTACCGGGAGCTCGAGGACGAGATCGAGACGACGCGGCGCGACAAGGAGGCCGCGATCGAGAACCAGGAGTTCGAGAAGGCCGCGCACCTGCGGGACCGTGAGCGCCAGCTCACGAACAAGAAGCGCGACCTCGAGGACGCCTGGGAGTCCGGCGAAGGCGGCGAGCGGCCGTCGATCGGTGAGGAGGAGATCGCGGACATCGTCTCGATGTGGACGGGCATCCCGGTCTTCAAGCTCACCGAGGCCGAGACCCAGAAGCTGATGCGGATGGAGGATGAGCTCCACAAGCGCGTCATCGGCCAGCACCAGGCGATCGAGGTCGTCGCGAAGGCGATCCGGCGCTCGCGCGCCGGGCTCAAGGACCCGAAGCGGCCGACCGGCTCGTTCATCTTCCTGGGCCCGTCGGGCGTGGGCAAGACCGAGCTGGCGCGCACGCTCGCCGAGTTCCTGTTCGGCGACGAGGACGCGATGGTGCGCATCGACATGTCCGAGTACATGGAGAAGCACGCCGTGTCGCGCCTGGTCGGCTCGCCTCCGGGCTACGTCGGCTACGACGAGGGCGGCCAGCTGACGGAGGCGGTCCGCCGCAAGCCGTACAGCGTGCTCCTGCTCGACGAGATCGAGAAGGCCCACCCGGACGTCTTCAACATCCTCCTGCAGATCCTGGAGGACGGTCGCCTGACCGACTCCCAGGGCCGCACGGTGGATTTCCGGCACGCGATCGTGATCATGACCTCGAACATCGGGGCGGGCGAGATCGCGCGCAACACGCCGCTCGGCTTCGCCGTGTCCGACGACGAGACGGGGATCTCGTACGACGACATGAAGGGCCGGATCATGGGCGAGCTCAAGAAGGTCTTCCGGCCTGAGTTCCTCAACCGCATCGACGACGTGATCGTCTTCCACAAGCTCACCAAGGAAGAGATCAAGTCGATCGTCGACCTGCTGCTGCGCCGGATCCGCACGTCGCTGGCCGAGCGCGAGCTGCAGCTGGACCTGACCGAAGAGGCCGAGGACTTCCTGGTCGAGAAGGGCTGGGACCCCGCGATGGGCGCCCGCCCGCTGCGCCGGGCGATCCAGCGCTACATCGAGGATCCGCTGGCCGACTTCGTGCTGCGGAGCGAGCTGACGCCGGGTGCGACCGTCCTGGTCGAGCCGGCGCCGGAGGGCTCCGAGGAAGAGATCAAGCTCTCGATCGTGCAGCCGGCGCCGAAGCCGGCCCCGGTCGGCGTCGGCGGCCGCAAGGACAGCGACGACGCCGACGCGGTCGACGACACGGGGGCGTTGGACACGCCGCCGGTCGACCCGGGCGACGAGGCCTGACGTAACGTCGCCGAAGGGCGAGGCGTCCGCGTAGCGGCGCCTCGCCCCCGGCTCCTCGCCGGCGCGCCCTTGCGCTCCGGGGTCCGCGTCGAAGAGAATCGGCGCGTGAACCAGAGTGAGCACGCCGAGCGCGCTCCGGCCGCTCCCGAACCGGCGGTGGCGGGGCCGGCCACGGCGCACGGGCTCGACTGCGGCTGCGTGAGCTGCTCGCCGGCCTGGTCGGCGGGGCACGTGCTCGCGCTCCAGCGCGGGGCCGGCAACGCCGCCGTGGCCCGCACGCTGGCGCGGCAGCGCACGCTCGGCCGGGTGATCGACGACGGTCCCTTCAACGCGGCGCGCGAGGCCCGCGAGCAGTGGATCGCGGCGGGCGTCCGGGGCCCGATCGACCACACGCCGTCCACCGGCCGGGGCGGCTTCTCCGCCGCCTACGACCCGGCCGCCCAGGAGCTGGCGATCAAGCTGTGCGGCGGCGTCGACTTCAGGGACGGCATCAGGCTCGTCTTCGGCTTCGCGATCGCCATGCAGTCCGGCAACGCCCCGGCCGCGGCCGCGGCGCAGGCCATCAACGCGCGCCCGCGCGCCGAGCGGCCCGCGCTGATCGCGCCGTGGGTGTGGGACGACGCCGCGAAGGCGACGTTCCTGGCCGACTTCAAGTCCGCGATCGAGGGCACGTGGCAGGGCAAGCACCAGTTCCACAACTCGACCCAGTTCTGGGAGGACCTCGGCGCGGCGACCACGGTCGAGGTCGACGTGCACGAGGGCGCGCAGACCGCCGCCGACCACATGAAGGTGATCTCCTACAAGGAGAGCACGGCGACCGTCGCCTCCACGCCGGCCTACGTCGGGCAGACGCAGCTGGTCGGCGCGCACGGCGCGCACGACAACGTGATGGAGGTCAACTCCCAGCAGGTCGGGCGCCGCAGCGACATCCTGCAGTCGGTCGGCGTCGAGTTCCAGGCCGGCACCAACACGCTCACGGCGCAGGCGATCACCAACCTCAACTGGTTCGCCAACGCCTACAAGAGCGGCGGCGGCCCGCGCTGCGCGACGTGCTCGCAGGAGATCAAGGACGCGTCGGTCGGCCCCGTCAACGTCACCGTCCCGGGTGAGGGGGCGGACCCGGCGGCGTCCGCGCTGGCGCGCTTCGGCGTGATCACCGCCCAGCTGGTGACCGGCGGCATGGCCGACGCGGCCACGCGCTGCCACCTGATTCCCGGGCCGGGCACGGGCACCGCCGGCTCGGTGGCGATGGGCGCGGGCGTGCAGCAGATCGTCGCGGCGCACGAGGCGGGGCACATGTTCGGTCTCGGCGACGAGTACACGGCGCCGTTCAGCGGCACCGGCGGCGCGCTCGGCACGCCGGTGGACGGCGACCTCGGGCCGGCGCAGAACCTGCCCGGCGCGGTCCACGAGAACAGCGACTCGATCATGTCGGTGGGCGACGCGGTGCGCCCGCAGCACTACGCGACGTTCCTGGAGGCGCTGAAGGCGGTGACCGGGACCGGCGCCTGGGTGTTCGGACCGCCGCAGCCGGTCTCCGGCCCGAACCCGGCGCTCGACTGGCAGGGCGAGCCCGGCCCGGGCGGCACCGCGCCGGTGGGAGCGGGAACCGCCGTTGCCTGAGCCCGGTCAGGACGTGCTCGTCGAGGTCACGCTCAGCGGGCGCCAGGACGAGCCGTGGACGCGGCGGATCTGCCGCGACGGCGCGGTCTGGGAGCACACCAACCTGCGGACCTGGGTGCAGGACGGCGCGGTGTGCCAGGAGCATCGGCCGCTCGCCTGGGAGCACGTGACGACCGCGCCGCCCGAGGCGCTCGCCGCGATCCAGGCGGTGATCGACCGGTTCGAGCTGCTCAGTGCCGCGCCGCCGGCCGGCGCGACCACCGTCTTCGGCGCCGGCGTGACCGTGTGGCGGCTCGTGGGCGCGGACGGCGTGCACGAGATCCGCTTGGACAACGTGCCGCCGGACGCCGTCCCGGGGCTGCGCGAGCTCGACGAGGCGGTCCAGCTCGCGGTGGCGATGGGCGTCTCGCCGGACTGAGACCCTGCGCACGCCGCGCGGCGCGGCGGTAGCGTCCCGGCATGTCCAGGATCGCCGCGGTCGCCGTGGCGGCATTCGCCCTCTCTGCCGCGCCCGCCGCGGCCCAGGACTACGCCGCCACCGCGCGCAACATCATCCCGTCGGGTCAGTACGGCGCCGTGCCGCCGCCGCCCGGTGCGGACGCGCAGGCGCTGATGTACGACGCGCTCACGCCGCTGTTCGACCAGGTCACCGACGCCGACCTGCTGACGACGTTCAAGTCGGAGGCGTTCGGCGTCGGCGAGGACGGGCCGGGGATCGTCGAGCCGGTCCCGCACCCGGGCGTCACGATCGTGCGCGACCGCTTCGACGTCCCGCACATCACGGGCGGCTCGCGCGACGACGTCACGTGGGCGATGGGCTGGGTCCTGCAGGAGGACCGCGGGCTGCTGCTCGCGCAGGCCCGCGACGCCGCGCGGCTGGCGGCGATCGACGCGCCCAACATCGACGCGTTCGGCCTGGTGATCGGCCTGCGGCAGTACACGCCGACCACACAGGTCGACGCCATCATCCGCGCCGACGGCGACGCGGCGCTCAAGCGCGCGGGCGCCGCCGGCCGGGCGCTGCGCCACGACATCGACGTCTACGTGGACGGCATCAACGCG
>DATMGH010000109.1:0-17415 GCA_035555675.1 Solirubrobacter sp.
AGGACCCGGTGCGCCGGCACCTGTTCTGGGGCGCCGAGGCCGTGTTCGTAGTCGCCTCGGTGCTGGGGATGCTGCTGGCGTCGTTCGCGCCGGACGTCTGGAACACCGAGAAGCCGATGGACATGGCGTTCATCAACGCCATCAACGCGTCGAGCTCGTTCCCGCCGCACGACCCCTGGATGAGCGGGGAGACGCTCAACTACTACTACTTCGGGCACGTCGTGCTGGCCTGGCCGCTGAAGCTGCTCGACCTGCGGCCGGACACCGGCTACCTGCTGTCCTGGGGGCTGCTGCTCGGGCTGACGTGCACCGCGGTGTACGCGTTCGCGGGGACGCTGTGGGCTGCCGGCCGGGCGGCGCTGGGCGCGCGGGCGCCGCGCGGCGGACCGGTGTTCGCCGGCCTGGTGGCGGCGGCGCTGGTCGCGATCCTGGGGAACCTCGCGGGGGTGCGGACGTGGCTGAACGCCGCCGACCCGCCGGGGGACTACGCGTGGTTCGAGCCGTCGCGGGTGATCCCGAACACGATCAACGAGTTCCCGTCGTTCTCGTTCCTGCTGGGCGACCTGCACGCGCACGTGCTGGCGCTGCCCTTCACCGTGCTGGCGCTGGGGTTCGCGCTGCAGGTGGCGCTGGCGGGGCCGCGCGGGGACCTCGTCTGGCGCTCGGTCGTCGAAGCGCTGGTCTGCGGCCTCTCCGTGGGCGCGCTGTACGCGATCAACTCGTGGTCGTACCCGGTGGTCGCGGGGCTGCTGGCGGCGTCGGTGGTCGTCTGGCTGCGCGGGCGGCCGCGGCGGGAGTGGGGCTATCCGGTCGCGTGGCTCGTGCTGGTGCTGCTCGCCGGCGTGGTGCTGATCCTGCCCTTCATCCTGGCCTTCGACCCGGAGGCGCGCGGCGTCGGGTTCGTGCACGTGCGGCGGCCGTTCGGGAAGTGGCTGGGGGACATGGCGCTGATCTACGGGATCCTGGTGTGGCCGCTGGTGCCGGCGTTCTTCGCCCGCTGGCGGGGCTCGGTGGACCGGTGGCGCTGGCTCGGGTTCGGCGGCGCGGCGGTGATCGTCGTCGGGTCCTTGCTGGCGTCGGACAACCTGACCGGCGCGATGGTCGTCGCGATCGCGTGCGCGATGGGGGTGAGCGCGGCGCTCGCGCCGGCGGTGTCGGCGCCGGAGCGGTTCCTCTGGGTCCTGATCGCGGGCGGGTTCGTGCTGCTGCTGATCCCGGAGATCCTGTATCTGAAGGACGCGTTCAACGGCTCGGACCTGTTCCGCATGAACACGGTCTTCAAGGCGGGGTACCAGGCGTTTTTGCTGCTCGGGCTGGCCGCGGGCTGCGCGCTGCCCTGGGCGGGCGTGTGGCTGCGGCGGCGGGCCGTGTGGACGGTCTGGGCGGCGGCCGCGGCGGTGCTGCTGCTGCTCGGGCTCGTGTACCCGTACGCGGGCAGCTACGCCCGCACCGGCGGGTTCTCCCGCTCGCCCTCCTTGAACGGGCTGGCCTGGCTGTCGGCGCGCTCGCCGGGCGACCCGGGCGCGATCGCGTGGCTGCGCGCGCACGCGCCGGGCGACGCCGTCGTCCTCGAGGCGTTCGGCGACGACTACTCCGCGTTCGGCCACGCCCGCATCTCGACGTTCACCGGGCGGCCGACCGTGATCGGCTGGGCCGGGCACGAGCTGCAGTGGCAGCACGACCCCGGCTCGCGCCCGGAGGACGTCAAGACGCTGTACACGTCGCCGGACGCGGACGCCGTGCGCGGTCTGATCACGCGCTACGGCATCCGCTACGTGGTCGCGGGGCCGATCGAGCAGACGACGTACGGCGACGCAGGTCTGGCCAAGTGGGACGCACTCGGCCGCCGCGTCTACTCGTCCGAGGGCACCACGATCTGGGAGCTGCGCTAGACCGTATGGGCCGCTGGCGTAGTCGTCCGCGGCTGGTGTGAGTGTCGGCATCCGCGCATGAGCTGCGCGGGTTTGCCGTCGAGGAGATGGCCCTTGGCGGGGACCGCGCCGACTGCCGCAGGTTAGGTGCTGGGTGGCCTTTGGCGTGCACGTGGGTGGGGTGGTCGCAGCTGTGCTCGACCGCGAATCCGGCGAGCAGCGGGTGCGGCGGTTGCCGGGCGTCAGTGATGAGGTCGTGGCGTTCACGGCCGAGTTGTCCGGGCCGGTGCGCGCGACCTATGAAGCCGGGCCGACCGGGTTCGTGCTCGCGCGCAAGCTGGCCGCTGCGGGCGCCGAGTGCGTCGTGTGCGCGCCGGGGCTGATCCCGCGCGGAGCGACGGATCGGGTCAAGACCGATCGTCGTGATGCTGAGCTGCTGTTGCGTCATGACGTGCGCTTTGAGGGGCCGCAGGCAGCTGGACGCAGGCGCACCTGAAATTGGCTGGCTGGCGTGCGGTTCGAGCAGGCCGCGTCTCAACGAGCGTTTGAGGACTATCGCGGCGCGGTGCTGGCGTTGATGATCCGGCGTGAGCAACTCGAGCGCGAGATCGCGGACGCGGTGCCGGCCTCGCCATGGGCGCAGACCGCGCGACGGTTGATGTGCATGCGCGGGATCGACACGCTGACCGCAGCCGGGTTGTGCGCCGAGATCGGCGACCTTCGCCGCTTCGAGCCCCCCGGCGCAGGTCATGAGCCATCTCGGCCTGACAGCGAGCGAGCATTCCTCTGGGCAGCGCCAACGGCGTGGACCGATCACCACGTCCGGCAGTCAACGCGCCCGTCGCCTGCTGGTCGAAGCCGCCTGGCACTACCGACGCCCGCCGCGCATGGCCGGCAGTCTCGCCCCCGCCAGATCGACAGCGAGCCTGAGGTGATCGCCCTGGCGTGGAAGACCCAACGCCGTCTGCACCACGTCTGGACGCGCATGGAGCAACGCCACAAGCGCCGTACCATCATCGCCGTCGCCGTCGCCGGCTTCTGCTGGGCGGTCGCGACCATCGACTAACCACCAAGCGGCACACGTTGGTCGCGGTGGCGGCCGCCGGATCCTTCGCGGCCCGCTAACACGGGCCTTTCGTGCTGCCGCACTTGACAATCAGGCGTCCATATCAGCTGTCGTTCCTGAGCACGTTGTTCATCTAGGCCTCCTAGGAGGACGTCAAGAGCCTGGGCCGCCTGCGCCGGGGGGGTGTTTCGAGAAAGCTCACTCTGTGTGAGCTTTCTCGAAACGCCCCCCCGAACGCGCCAGAGCCGACCGTCAAGGGCTGCGGTGCGTTCTGGCTTGCCGTCGGTCTGGGGCCGGCGTGGGCGAGTACGCAGGCGGTACGGGTTGCGCTTGACTCCCGTGACGCGCTTGCCGATGCGGCCGAACTTCTCGACGTCGATATGGATCAGCTCGCCGGGCCGCTGTCAGCGGGGCGCTAAAGAGCGATCCAACCGACCCGGCGCGCCCACGGCGCGATAGCGCGCAACTCCATCCGGCGTCCTCCTTGGACTGGCGACCTCGAGAACTCCACCCGAACGGATCAACCGGGCTGCCGCCAATACCTACAGGCCCTTCTTGACGTAGAGCCATTCGTTCATCCCGCCGGTGGGGTTCCAGGTCTTGCGCTCGGTGATGTAACGGAGGAGGTTTCCGGGGCGGATCGCGCCGTAGTCGCGCACCCACCACACCCGGAACGGGAACTGGCGCCCGTTGTAGTCGCCGAGCGCGTTGGCCAGCCGCTCGCGGGACGCGTCGGTGAGGATCATCACGTCGGTCGTCGGCGGCGCGGCGTTCGCCTGCTGCAGGTCGATGTAGCCGACGGGGAGGTGGCGGAAGTACCAGGCGTACGGGAACGTCGCGCCCTCGGCGGAGTCGATCGTCACGCTCAGCGGCGGCGCGCCCGGCCCGCGGCTCTTCGACAGCGCCACGACCTGGTCGGCGACCTGCTTGACCTGCTCGGCGGACTGCGTGGAGACGAGCATCTCGCGCGGGTTCGCCCCGCGGTCGACGTTCACCCACCAGGACGCGAGCCCGACGTAGAACAGCGCGACCGTGGTCGCCGCGAGGCCGACCCAGCGCCAGGCGCCGGTCGAGCGCCAGATCGCCTGCACGCCGACGCCGGCCAGCAGGATCACCGGCAGCAGCGGGTGCAGGACCAGCCACGCGAACTTCTCGCCCGCCCACGAGTAGACGATCAGCGAGACCACGAAGTCCCAGATCAGAAAGGCGGCGAAGAACGAGTTGCGCCGCCACAGCGACACCGCGCCGATCGCGCCCAGCAGCAGCGCCGGCCACTCGATCGTGATCAGTACCACGCTGTAGAACTGCCACGGCTCGCCGCCGCGGGCCACGCCGTGCTGGTCGAGCCAGTACTTCAGGCCCGTATAGATGCCGTCCCAGAGCCCGCCGGGGTGGGTCAGGAACGTGGTGAACAGCAGCGTGAAGACGCCCGCGAACGCGGCCAAGAACCAGCCCCAGCCCTCCCAGCCGGGCCGCCGCAGCGCGGCGACCAGCGGCTTCCGCCAGCCCTCGATCGCAAACGAGAACAAGAAGAACGACCCCATCACGAAGACCGTGATGAACGTCGTCTCCTTGGTGGCGAACGACGCCGCCAGCACGCCGCCGATGATCGCCGGGTGATAGGTGCGCGGGCGGTCGATGTAGCGCCAGATCGCGACCAGCAGCGCGAGCGTGATCGCGGCGAAGTAGATGTCCTCGCGCGCGAAACGACCGAAATACAGGAAGCTCGGCCCGAACGAGAACAGCGCCGCCGCGAAGAACGCCGCCGGGCGCCCGAGCAGCCGCCGCAGCGGCCAGCACAGCGGGATCATCGACAGCGCCATCAGGACGGGGGCGAGCCGCGCCGTGAAGTTCGAGTCCCCGAACAGCAGGTACATCGCCTTGGTCAGGTAGAAGCGCAGCGGGCCGTGCAGCAGCGGGTCGTAGTGGAAGCCGGTGCTGCCGGACAGGTACGAGAAGTACGCGTCCTGGCTCTCGTCGTGGTGGAACGGGCGGTTGCCGAGCCCCACCAGGTGCGCGACCACCGCGACCGCGAACAGCACGCCCCAGACCGTGAGCTCGCGCGTGTCCTGCGCGGCCAGCCAGGCCGCCGGGCCGCGCCGGGTCCGTGCGGCCGCGGGAGCGGCCACCGAAGCGACGTCCGTCATGTCAGTTCTTCGCCTCCGCGCGCACCGAGCGCAGCTTCGCCAGCCCGCCGTAGCGGATCACCATCAGGATCAGTCCCGCGATCGTGATCGGCACGACGATCACGAACCGCAGCATGAGCAGGTACGACACCGCGGTCGCGCCGGTCCCGCCGATCGCCTTGATGCCGATCGCCACCGCCGTGTCCTGCGTGCCGGCGTAGGCGGGGCCGGACGGGATCATCGAGAAGACGCTCGCCAGCGCGACGAGGTAGAGGCCTTCGATCGGGTCCATGTCGAAGCCGACGGCGGCGCCGACGCTCATCCAGACGCCGGCCTCGATCGACCAGATCAGCAGCGTCATGGCCAGCAGCAGGAGCCCGTGGTGGGCGCGGCGCAGGCCGAGCGTCGCGGACGCGATCGGCGCGATCATGGCGTGCATGCGCTCGTTGCGGCGCACGAGCCGCCAGCCGAACACGGCCGCGATCGCCGCGGCGGCCACGATCCCCACGATCAGCTCGACCGAGCTGCCGCCCACCTCACCGAGAAGTCCGTAACCGACGACCACGAACAGCACCAGCAGGACCGCGACGTCGAGCAGGCGCTCGGCCAGCAGCGTGCCGACCACGGTGCGGTTGGACGTCTTCGCCAGCGGCGCCATCAGCACGACGCGGATCGCGTCGCCCGCGCGCGCGGGGAGGACGTTGTTGCCCATGTAGCCGACGACGGTCAGCGCGTAGGTGTCCGACCGCCGCGGCGTCGCCTGCTCGTCGACCAGCAGCCGCTGCCAGCGCTCCGAGCGCACAACGGTCGCCAGCGCGTACAGCGCGATGGCGCCGATCAGCGCCGTGATCTCCGCGGCCGTGTGCGGCAGCTGCGGCGCCTGCTGCTTGGACGCCCACCAGACCACGCCGGCGAGCGACAGGACGGACACCACGAGCCCCAGCACGGACAGGGGCGAGCGACGCCGCCGCTTCTCCGGTGTGACCGCGGGCGGCGTGAGCGGGACGAGCGGGTGCTCCGAAGTGGGCGTGCTCACGCGGGGGTTCAGGATAGGCGGCGGATCGGCCGTGTGACCGCGGCGTCGCGGGCATGAGCGGGCGCTGAGGCCGGCGGCTTCGCGGGATTCGAACCCGTTTCGGGGACTGGACGGCGGTGTGTGGAGCCTGTACCGTGGCTTGCCGATGCACTGCTTCCGCGCCCGTACCGACGTCCTGATGCCCGCCGCTGCGGGCGCGACGCCGTGGCCGGCGGCGTGGACGAACCAGCAGCCGAGCGGCTACTAGCGGAACGGAGCGCGCATGCACCCGTCCGCGAACACCGCGGGCGGGCGTCGAGTGACGCGCTGGACCCGCGAACTCATCATCCAGAAGATCCGCGAGTGGAACGACCGCTTCGGCGAGCCGCCGTGCTCGGCGGACTGGAACCCCGCGCTCGCGCGCTGGCGCGCCCAGGAGTGGCGCATCGAGCGCTACCAGGCGGGGTCCTGGCCGTCCACGAACGCCGCCAAGCGCCCGTTCGAAGGATCGTTCGACGCCGCCGTGCGCGCGGCGGGGCTCGAGCCGCACCGGCCCGGGCCGCGCCGGCGTGCGCCGGGGACGGCGAGCCCGTCGATCGCGCAGCGTGCGCCGCAGGCGCCGCGCAGCGTCGACGAGGCGCTGCTGGACGCGTCCGAGCGCGTGCGCGCCGCCGAGCGGCGCGCGGTCGCGCTCGAGCGTGAGCTGGCGGCCGCCGAGCGGCGGGCGAACCGTGCCGAGGACCGGCTGTCGGACGCGCGCGTGCGCGCCCGCCGGGCGGGCGAGCGCGAGCGCCGCGCCCGCGGCGCCCGCGAGCGCGTGCTCGTCGCCGAGCGCGAGGCCAGCACGAACGTCGAGCTGCTCGCCGCGGACGCGGACGCCCGCGTACGCGCGGCGTACGACCAGGCGCAGGCCGCGCTCGTCGACACGCTCGACGCCCGCCGCACCGCCCGGGCCGCCGAGGCCCGCGCGGCCGACGCGCTCGCGCGCGCCGAGGCGGCGGAGCGGCTGTTCGAGGCGGCGACGGCGAGCGGCGCGATCACGGCGGCGGCGAACGGCGACGCGACGGCGACGCGCGGCGGTACGGCGACGGTAAACGGCGCGGCGGCAAACGGCGACGCGACGGCGACGCGCGGCGATGCGGCGACGACGCCCGCGGTCGACGTCGACGCGGCGGTCAGTGCGGCCGAGGAACGGGCGCGGCGTGAGGCCGCGGGTGCGGTCAGCGCCGCGCTCACCGCGGCGCGCGCCGCCGAGGCTCGCGCCGCCGCCGCGGAGCGCCGGGCGCGTGAGCTGGCCACGCTGGTCTGCGGCGAGCCGCGGCAGCTGTCCCGCGACGAGCTCGAGCAGCTGCGCGCCGTCGGCCCGACCGGCCCGGCGGTGATGGCCAACGCGCTGCGCGTGCTGCACAAGGCGCGCGCGGCCGGCGACCGCCGCGAGCTCACGAGCGCGCTGGGCGACGTCGCGTCCGCCGCGATCGGCTGGCGCGACCGCCTCTGACGGACCTTCGATCCTCCCTACTCGACGGCGCCCCGGCCGGCCGGTACGGTCGGGGCGCCCGTGACCACGATCGGAGAGCTCGCCAAGCGGTACGGCGTCGCCGTCGCAGACCTCGTCAAGGCGCCGCTGTACGGCGCGCTGGCGCCCGACGCGCCGTTCAGCGCCCGCTTCCGCTGGGACCCGCTGCACGAACCGCCGGTCACCAGCGCGGAGGATCTCGCACGCCGCGAGGTCCTCGCGACCCCGCCGCCCACGTTCGACGCGCTCGAGCTCGCCGCCCGCTACGGCGCCGACCCCGTCGCCCGCACCGTCGACGTGCACATGCAGACCTGGCACCTCCAGCTCGGCGACCACGTCGCGACGCTCGCGCACCCGCCGAACGGCCCCACCACGAGCGTCCCCGCCGGCCGCACCGCGCGCCTGACGCCCGGCGACCGCGTCTACGCGCCCCGCCCGGCCCCCTGAGCCCTGTCCGATCCGGAGCCTACGCTGGCGACCGATGCGGGTCCTCACGCGCGCCGAGCTGACCGCCGCGCTGGCCGTGCGCCAGTCCCTCCACGAACGCGCGCACGCCGCGCCCGCGGACGCGATCCGCCGCCTGACGCCGCTGCAGGCCCAGCATCCGACCGCCCCGCACATCGCCCTGGCCGCACGGCTGCACGACTTCGCACCCACGCACCTCGACGCCGCGATCGACGACCGCGCCGTCGTCAAGTGCACGCTGCTGCGCACCACGCTGCACCTCACCACCGCCGACGATTTCCCCGCCTACACGCAGGTCGCCCGCCAGGCGCGCCTGCGCACGCTGCGTGCCGCGCACCCGGACCTCGACCTCGAGCGCCTCACGCGCGACCTCACGCAGTGGCTCAGGACGCCCCGCACCAACCCGGAGATCCGCGAGCGGGTCAGCAGCCACCCCGGCGCGCCCCAGGGCCCGAACCAGCCGATCCTCGCCGCCCGCACCTGGGTCCCGCTCGTCCAGCTCCCGCCCGGCGGCCACTGGAAGGACACCACGCGCGGCGCCCGCTACGTGCTCGACCCGCGCCCGCTCCCGGACCCCCGCGAAGCGGGCGCCCTCGTCCTCACCCGCTACCTCGAGGCGTTCGGCCCCGCGTCCCGGCGCGACGTCGCCGCCTGGGCGGGCGTCGCCCAGCGCGATCTCCCGTTCGAGCGCGTCGAGACCGTCGCCTACCGCGACGAGAAGGGCACCGAGCTGCTCGACCTGCCCGGCGCGCCGCTCCCGCCGGGCGACCTCCCGCTGCCGCCCCGGTTCCTCGGCCGCTGGGAGCAGCCGCTGCTCGCCTACGCCGACCGCGACCGGATCATCCCGCCTGACCTGCAGCCGCTGAAGCTGACGCTCAGCGGCGACCAGACGCTGCTCGTGGACGGCCGCGTCGTCGCCTCCTGGTGGCTGCGCAAGGGCACGCTCGAGCTCAAGCCTCACACCGACTTCCGGCGCACCGGTATCCGTGAGGAGGGGCTCCGCACCGCCCGGTTCTGCGCGCCTCACCACAAACCCCACCAGCTGGTAGAAATCTGACGCGAAGGTCACGACGAGGGGGAACAGATGGACGTTGCGCAACGCGTACGCGAGTCGATGCCGCAGCTGCGCAGCGACTTGGAGGAGCTGGTCCGGATTCCATCGGTCTCCGTTCCCGGGCGCCTCGACGACCCCCTGTTGGAGGCCTTCGAGCTCACCAGCAAGCTGTTCGCCGACGCCGGCGTGGAGGTCGGCCGGCTCGACCTCCCCGGGACCGCCCCCGTCGTCACGGGCTCGATCCCGGCGCCGCCCGGCGCGCCCACGGTCCTGCTCTACAGCCACTACGACGTCGTCCCCGCGGGCGACGAGTCGCTCTGGGAGTCCCCGCCGTTCGAGCCGACCGAGCGCGACGGCGCGATCTACGGCCGTGGAGCGGCGGACACGAAGTCCAACATCCTCATGCACGTCGGCGCCCTGCGCGCCTGGGACGGCCGCCCGCCGGTCGGCGTGAAGATCTGCATCGAGGGCTACGAGGAGATCGGCTCCGGCGCGCTCACGAGCTACCCGGCGACCGACCCCGAGCGCTTCGGCGCCGACACGCTGGTGATCGGCGACATGGGCAGCATCCGCCCGGGCGTGCCGACGCTGACCACCGCGCTGCGCGGGATGGCGAACGTCACGCTCGAGGTCCGCACGCTGCAGTCCGGCAAGCACAGCGGCCAGTACGGGGGCGCGGCGCCCGACGCGCTGCTGGCCGTCCTGCACGCGATCTCCACCCTGCACGACGCCAACGGCGACGTCGCGGTCGCGGGCCTCAAGCGCAACGAGTGGACCGGCCGCGAGCAGCCCGAGGCGGACTTCCGCGAGCTCGGCACGGTGCTCGACGGCGTGCCGCTGATCGGGACCGGCGGTCTCGGCTCGCGGATCTGGTCGGGCCCGGCGATCACCGTGATCGGCATCGACGTCCCGTCGGTCGACGGCGCCGTCAACGCGGTCTCGCCCTACGCCCGCGCGGTCCTCAACGTCCGCGTGCACCCCGAGCAGGACGCGGTCGAGGCCCAGAACGCGGTGATCGAGCACCTGCGCGCGGCGCGGCCGTTCGGCATCGAGCTCGACGTCCGGCCTGGCCCGACCGGCAACGGCTTCTCGGCCAAGACCGACGGGCCGGCCTACACGGCCGCCCGCGCCGCCTGGGCGCAGGCCTGGGGCGCGGACGTGCTGCTGGCCGGCAGCGGCGGGTCGATCCCGATCGTCAGCGCGCTCTCCGGCGCGCTCCCGCACGCCGAGGCGCTGCTGATCGGCACGACGGACGGCTACGCGAACATCCACGGACCGAACGAGCGCGTCCTGCTCGACGAGTTCGAGCGCGCGACGGTCGCCCTGGCCGACTTCCTCGGCCGGTACGGGTCATGAGCGAAGTCGCCTACAGCGCGGAGTCGCCGAAGGGCGGCGGCTTCATGGAGCGGGCGCTGGCCTGGGTCGAGAAGGCCGGCAACCGGGTCCCGAACCCGGCGATCCTGTTCATCGGCTTGATCGTGTTCGTGATCCTGCTCTCGCAGGTCCTGGACTGGGCGAACGTCGGCGTCACCACGCAGGTCGCCGAGGCGCCGCCCGTGCAGGTCGAGCAGCGGTCCGACCAGGCCAGCTCGGTGCCGTCCTACGACCTCTCCGGCGAGACGCAGCCCGGCGACCAGTACGAGATCAAGACCCAGCGGATCGAGGCCAAGGGCCTGCTGACCGCCGACGGCATCCGCTTCATGTTCACCACGTTCGTGCCGAACTTCCTCGGCTTCGCCGCGGTCGGCGTGATCCTGGTGGCGATGATCGGCGTCGGCGTGGCCGAGTACTCGGGGCTGATCGGGGCGCTGATCCGCAAGCTCGTGGCGATCTCCTCACCCGGCCTGCTGACGTACATCATCGTCTTCGTCGGCATCCTCTCGAGCGTCGCCGCGGACGCCGGCTACCTCGTACTGATACCTCTGGCGGCGGCCGCGTTCATCAGCGTGGGCCGCCATCCGCTGGCGGGCGTCGCGGCCGGGTTCGGCGCGGTCAGCGCGGCGTTCAGCGTGAACATCCTGCTCACGCCCGCCGACGGGGTGGTGACCGACATCGCCAACGAGGCGGCGCAGCTCGTCGACCCGAACGTCAAGCTCGACCTGCTCGCCAACCTCTGGTTCGGCATCGCCTCGACGATCTTCCTGACGATCGTGATCACGCTGATCACGACCAAGATCATCGAGCCGCGGCTGGGCGCGTGGGACCGCTCGCAGGCCGACCAGGAGGAGCTGGCGCGCGAGGAGGGCGAGGAGGTCGACGCCGCGCTGGAGGCCAAGGGCCTGCGCTGGGCGCTGTTCGCGCTGCTCGGCGTGATCGTGGTGGTCGCGGCGCTGACCATCCCGTCCGGCGGGCCGTTGCGCAACCCGGAGACGGGGGACATCATCGGCGACTCGCCGCTGATGAGCAGCCTGATCGTGATCATCTCGGCCTGCTTTCTGGCCGCGGGCCTGGCCTACGGACGCGCGACCGGCTCGATCAAGAACAGCGAGGACGCGCTCGGGATGATCACCAAGTCCTGGGCCACGCTGGCCAGCCTGCTGTTCCTGTTCCTGCTGATCGCGCAGTTCATCGCGTACTTCGACTTCTCGAACATCGCCCAGGTGACGGCGACCGCGCTCGGCGACCTGCTCGAGGACATGAACCTGGGCACGCTGCTGCTGCTGATCGGCATCGTGATCGTGACGCTGATCGTGGACATCATCATGCCCGCGAAGATCGCCAAGTGGGCGATCCTGGCGCCGATCTTCGTGCCGCTGATGATCCGGCTCGGCGTGCCGACGCAGACCGTGCTGGCCGCCTACCGCGTCGGTGACTCGCCGATCAACGTGCTGACGCCGCTGATGCCGTACTTCCCGCTGATGGTCGTCTTCGCGTCGCGCTATCAGAAGGGCGCGGGGATCGGGACGGTGATCTCGCTGATGCTGCCGTACGCGGCGATCGTCGCCGGGTTGTGGATCCTGTTCTTCATCGCCTGGTACGTGATCGGGATTCCTCTGGGTCCGGGCTGGCCGGTCTGAGCGACAGCGCACTCACCTTCGCGATCGTCGGCGCCTCCGTCCTCCTCTTCGTCTGGGGGCGGGTGCCGGTCGCCATCGTGGCGCTCGGCGTCGCGCTCGCGCTCTGGGCGACCGGGGTGCTCGAGTTCGACCAGGCGCTGGCCGGGTTCGGCGATCCGACCGTGCTGTTCATCGCCTCGCTGTTCGTGGTCAGCGAGGCGCTGGACGCCAGCGGCGTGACGACGTGGGTCGGCCAGCGGCTGGTCGAGCAGGCGGGGGAGAGCCGCACGCGGCTGCTCGTGCTGCTGCTCGGGCTGGTCGCGGTCGTGACCGCGCTGATCAACGTCAACGGCGCGGTCGCGGCGCTGATGCCGGTCGTGGTCGTGATGGCGATCCGGCTGGGCCGCGCGCCGTCGAAGCTGCTGATGCCGCTCGCGTTCGGGGCGCACGCCGGGTCGCTGCTGGCGCTCACCGGCACGCCGGTCAACGTGCTGATCTCCGAGGCGTCGGCGGAGGCGGGCACGAGCGCGATCGGGTTCTTCGAGTTCGGCGCGGTCGGGCTCCCGCTGGTGGCGGCGACGATCGCGATCGTGGTGCTGTTCGGGGAGCGCCTGCTGCCGGAGCGGCGGCCGCGCAGCCTGCCCGCCGACCTCGGGGCGCACGCGGGCCGGCTGGCCGCGCAGTACTCGCTCGACGACGACGCGGAGCTGATGACGCGCCGGACCGGCGTCGCGGAGGTCGTCATCCCGCCGCGCTCGGAGCTGATCGGGGAGCCCGCGTTCGCGGGGATGACGACCGACAGCGGCGAGCTGATGGTGCTGGCGATCCAGCGCGGCGAGGAGGACCTCGACCGCGAGACGACCCTGCGCGCGGGGGACACGCTGCTGCTGCAGGGCAGCTGGCGGGCGCTGGAGACCAACCTCGACGACCCGGACGTGCTCGTCGTGGACACGCCGGACGCCGTGCGCCGCCAGGCGGTCCCGCTCGGGCCGGGCGCCAAGCGCGCGCTCGTGGTGCTGGCGGCGATGGTCGTGCTGCTGGCCACGGGCGCGATCCCGGCGGCCGCCGCGGGGCTGCTGGCCGCGTGCGCGCTGGTCCTGCTGGGCGTGTTGAGCATCGAGCAGGCGTACCGCCACATCTCCTGGACGACGGTGATCCTGATCGCGGGCATGATCCCGCTCTCGACCGCGATGGTGCAGACGGGCGCGGCGCAGCAGCTCGCCGACCGGCTGGTCGACCTCGTCGGCGACGGCAGCCCGCACCTGTTGATCGCGGCGCTCGTCCTGCTCACGGTCGTGCTCGGGCAGCTGATCTCCAACACCGCGACCGCGCTGATCATGATCCCGATCGCGATCTCCGCCGCGGGCGAGCTCGGCGTGTCCGCGAAGCCGATCCTGATGGCGATCGCGGTCGCCGCCGCGGCCGCGTTCCTGACCCCGGTCGCCACGCCCGCGAACCTGATCGTGATGGGGCCCGGCGGGTACCGGTTCGGGGACTACTGGAAGCTCGGGCTGCCGCTGCTCGTGCTGTTCGTGCTCGCGGCCGTGCTGCTGGTCCCGGTGATCTGGCCGCTCTAAAGACACCTCGGCGAACGGCCGATACAGCGGTTGGGGAACACATGGCCACGGGATTCGCAAGCGCCCTCACCGAAGGACAACCCGCTCAGCTGGACCTGGGCGACGAGGCCGTGCCGTGCCTGGTCGTCGGCTTCAGCGGCGCGGACGTCGTGCTGGCGCCGAGCGCCGCGCTGCCCGAAGACGCGCTGCAGCCCGGCCTGACCACCTACCTGCTGATCGAGGCCGGCGGCTCGCTGCAGGCGCTCAAGGCGGAGGTGCGGGAAGGCTCGGTCGAGGGCGAGCTGGTCGCCACGCTGCTGGACCCGTTCCGGCTCGGCCAGCGCCGCGCCTTCAGCCGCGCCCCGCTCGTCCTGCCCGCGCACCTGCGCCCGGCGGGCGACGACGCGCCGCCCGCCACCACGTTCACGCGCGACATCAGCGCCGGCGGGCTGCGCATCGCGCGCCAGTCGACCTACCGGGAGGCGCTGCTGCAGGAGGTCGTGCTCGGGCTCGTGCAGGCCAACCGCGAGATCAAGGCGACGGCGGAGACGGTCCGCGAGACCGATCAGGACGTCTCGCTGCGCTTCGTCGAGATCGAGGCCGAGGACCGCCTGCTGCTCGCCCAGCTCACCTTCGCGTACCACCGCCGCCGCGCCGGCCGGTAGCATCCGCGCCTCGGTCCGGGGGTCTCACGTGGAGGGCAGGAGCGATGGGCGTCACCGTTTTCGCCGATGTGCAGGTGTTCCCGGGGCACGGCACGACGGTGCTGCCCAGCCGCGACGTGACGGTGACGGACGCGACCATCACGTCGATCGCCGACCACGATCCGGCGGCGACCCGGGACGCGGACGTCACCACGATCGAGGGGCGCGGCCGCACGCTCATGCCGGGGCTGATCGACGCGCACTGGCACGCGGCGTTCACCAGCGTCCCGGTCCAGGCGGCGCTGCTGGCCGACGTGAACTACCTGATGCTGATCGCCGGCCGGCAGGCGACCGCGACGCTGATGCGCGGGTTCACGACCGTGCGCGACTGCGGCGGGCCCGTGTTCGGCCTCAAGCGCGCGATCGACGAGGGCATCGTCGACGGCCCGCGGATCTACCCGGCCGGCGCGATGATCACGCAGACCTCCGGCCACGGCGACTTCCGGTTCACGACCGAGCTCCCGACGGACCGCTGCTGCGGGCTCTCGCACATCGAGCGGATCGGCGCGTCGGCGATCGCCGACGGCGCCGACGCGGTCCTGAAGGCCTCGCGCGAGCAGCTGATGCTCGGCGCCACGCACCTGAAGCTGATGGCGGGCGGCGGCGTCGCTTCCGCCCACGACCCGCTGGACGTCACGCAGTACACCGAGGCCGAGCTCCGCGCTGGCGTGGACGCCGCCGAGAACTGGGGCACCTACGTGATGGTCCACGCCTATACACCGCGTGCGATCCAGCAGGCGCTGCGCGCCGGCGTCCGCTCGATCGAGCACGGCCACCTCACCGACGAGGCGACCGTGGAGCGGATCGCGGAGGCCGGCGCGTGGTGGTGCCTGCAGGCGTTCCTCGACGACGAGGACGCACCGCCGGTGCCGCCCGCCTCCCGCGGCAAGTTCCTGGAGATGGTGCGCGGCACCGACACGGCCTACGAGCTCGCGATCAAGCACGGCGTCAAGGTCGCCTGGGGGAGCGACATCCTGTTCTCGGCGGAGCTCACCGCCAAGCAGGGCCGGCAGCTGTCCAAGCTGACGCGCTGGTACACCGCCGCCGAAGCGCTCGCCATGGCGACGTCCGGCAACGCCGAGCTGCTGCAGCTCTCCGGCCTGCGCAACCCCTATCCCGGCGTGCTCGGCCGCGTCGAGGAGGGCGCGATCGCCGACCTCCTGCTGGTCGACGGCGACCCGCTCGCGAACCTCGAGCTGATCGCCGACCCCGACGCGAACCTGAAGGTGATCATGAAGGACGGCAGGCTCTTCAAGAACGAGGCCTGACTACGCCGGCTCGGGCACCCGGCGCTCGATGTTCAGGTGCGGCAGGCGCCGCTCGAGCCAGCTCGGCATCCACCACATCGCCTTGCCCGCGATGTGCATGACCGCCGGGAGCAGCAGCAGGCGGATGATGAACGCGTCGATGAAGATCGCCGACGCGAAGCCGACCCCGAGCATCGCCAGCGCGCGCTCGTTGCCGATCGCGAACGCCCCGAAGACCGCGATCATGATGATCGCCGCCGCCGTCACCACGCGCCCGGTCATCGCCAGGCCGTGCCGGACGGCGTAGGACGCGTCGCCGGTCTTCACCCATTCCTCGTGCATGCGCGAGACCAGGAAGACCTCGTAGTCCATCGACAGGCCGAACACGACCGCGAAGATCATGATCGGCAAAAAGGACTCGATCGGCCCGGTCGCGCCGCCGAACGCGCCCGCCATGAACCCGTCCTGGAAGACGAGCGTGACGACGCCGAACGCGCCCATGATCGAGAGCAGGTTGAAGACGCCGGCCTTGATCGGCACCAGCACCGAGCGGAACACGATCGCCAGCAGCAGCAGGGACAGCCCGACCACGACGCCGATGAACAGCGGCAGCTTGTCCGAGATCGTCTTGGCGAAGTCGATGTTGGTCGCGGTCGCGCCGCCGATCGAGATCCGCGCGCCGGTCTCCTTCGCCACCGGCGGCAGCGTCACGTTGCGCGCGGTCTTGACCGTCGTGTCGGTCGTCGCGTCCTGCGGCGTGGTCGTCGGGTAGGCGATCATCGTCGCCGTGTCGCCGGACTCGTTGAGCACCGGCGGCTGCACGTCGGCGATGCCCTTCTGGCCGCGCAGCGCGTCGCCGATCTGCTTCAGCGCCGCCTCGTCGCCCGGCGTGGGCAGCTCGACCGCCAGCAGCAGCGGCGCGTTGAAGCCCGGCCCGAAGCCCTGCTTGAGCAGGTCGTAGGCCACGCGCGTGGTGTCGCTGGTCTTGTAGGTGCTGGCGTCGCTGGTGGCGAGGCGCATGTGCGTCGCCGGGTACGCGAGCGCGCCCAGGATCACCAGCGCCACGATCGCGACCGGCCACGGCCGCGCCGACACGAACCGGCTCCAGCGCGCGGCGAAGCCGGTCTCCTCGTCGGCGCCGTGCCCCTTGGCCGGCTTGATCTTGCGCCCGATGCGGGTGCCGAGCAGCGCCGGGATCAGCGTCAGCGCCGCGATCATCGAGGCCAGGACCGACAGCGCCGAGCCGATCGCCGGCGCGTACAGGAACGAGATCCCGAGCAGCAGCATGCCGAGCATCGCGATCACGACCACGATGCCGGCGAACAGCACGGCGCGGCCGGACGTGTCCAGCGACACCAGCGTCGCGTCGCGCACGTCGCGCCCCGAGGCGCGCTCGAGCCTGAACCGGTTGAGGATCAGCAGCGCGTAGTCGATGCCGACGCCGATCCCGATCATCGCCGCCATCTGCGGCGTCCAGTCGACGACGTTCAGCACGCGCGTGCCGATCACCGCCATCAGCGCGAGGCTGATGACCATCGCGAACAGCGCGCTCGCCAGCGGCAGGCCCATGGCGGCCAGCCCGAGCGTCAGGAACAGGACGATCGCGGCCACGATGACGCCGATGAACTCACCGGCCCCGCCCTGCTGGGCGGTCGACCAGTGGATCACGTCGCCGCCGAGCGCGACCTGCACGCCGTCGTGCCCGTCGAGCGCCAGCACCCGGTCGGCCATCGTCTTGATCTGGTCGGTGTTGACCTCGCCGCCGTAGTGGCGCAGCTGGATCTGCGAGAACGCGACCT
>DATMGH010000110.1:0-13268 GCA_035555675.1 Solirubrobacter sp.
CAGGTTCGGCTGTAGAACCCCCCAGAGCCCGCTGTGCAGCGCACGCACGCCGCCGGCGGCGACTGCTCAATGTGCCACCAGCACATTGAGGGTAACCACCGAATCATCGACATCGGGGGCCGAGCCCGGCGGGCGGGTAGCGCACGGGCTCGACGACAGGATGCGCCGCGCCAGGCACCGTGCAGGCACCGCCTCGGCCCGTCCTCCGTCCTCATCGACATAGACTGGGCGCGTTGCCCGTCTCGTGTCAGAACCCGTGCTTCGACGCGACTTTGCCACCGTGATTCTGGTCCAAGAGGTTTGCCGTGGCAGCCGTTGAGCTGCTCCCCGAGCGGGCACCTGCTCAAGGCGAGCTGGTACAGGTCCGCTCGCGTCGCTGGCTCGTCGAGGGCGTGCGGCCGCTCGGCGACGGGAAGTCTGTCGTTGACCTCGCCTGTGCCGACGACGACGCGCAGGGCGAGGAGCTCTCCGTGCTCTGGGAGTACGAGATCGATCGGCGCATCCTCGAAGAGGAGGGCTGGGCGGACCTGGCGTCGCGCGGCTTCGACGACCCGCGGCATTTCGCGGCGTTCCTCAACACGCTTCGCTGGAACACGGTCACGGCGACGGATCCGAACCTCTTCCAAGCGCCGTTCCGCGCGGGTATCACGATCGACGCCTACCAGATGGAGCCGCTGCGCAAGGCGCTGCGGCTGCCGCGCGTGAACCTCTTCATCGCGGACGACACCGGCCTGGGCAAGACCATCGAAGCTGGCCTCATCGCTCGCGAGCTGCTGCTGCGCAAGAAGGCGAAGACGATCGTCGTCGCCGCGCCGCCGTCGGTCTTGGAGCAGTGGAAGGCCGAGCTTGACGAGCGCTTCGGCCTCGTCTTCGAAGTGCTCGATCGCCGGTACTTCGCCGAAGTGCGTCGCGAGCGCGGCTTCGGCGTCAACCCGTGGGAGACGCACAGCCGGTTCCTGGTCTCCCACAACCTGCTCGGCGACCCGACCTATGCCGACCCGATGCGCGCCTGGCTCGGCCACATGAAGGCCGGCAGCCTGCTCATCCTCGACGAGGCCCACCACGCGGCACCGTCCAGCGGCGGCCGGTATGGCATCGAGACGAAGTTCACCCGCGCCGTCCGCGACCTCGGCGCCAGGTTCGAGCATCGCCTCTTCCTCTCCGCCACGCCCCACAACGGCCACTCCAACAGCTTCTCCACGTTGCTGGAGCTGCTCGACCCGACGCGCTTCACCCGCGGGGTGAAGGTTCGCGGCAAGAAGGCGCTCGAGGACGTCATGGTCCGCCGGCTCAAGGAGGACATTCGGTCGGTGCAAGGTGGCTTCCCACGGCGCGAGGTTGTCCGCGTCGAAGTGCGCGGCCTCCCGGCTGACGCCCCGGAACTGGTCCTTTCCAACCTCCTGGACGAGTACCGGACCGCGCGCGAAGAGCGCTTCGCCGACGAGTCGACCCGCACGCAGGCATCGGCCGGTCTGCTCGTCGTCGGGTTGCAGCAGCGCCTGCTGTCCTCGATCAAGGCCTTCGCTCGCAGCCTGGAGACCCACCGGAAGACCGTCGAACGGCAGTGGGGCCAGGCTGAGGCGAGTGCCGAGCGGGAGCTGACCGAGGCCCAGGCGGAGCAACTCCTCCTCCAGGCGCCCAGTTCCGACGACGAAGACGTCGAGGAGCTGGACCAGGGCGCGTTCGAGATCGTCACCGACGCTGTCGAAGCTGCGGCAAGACGCACCGCCGCGACGGACGCGCAGCGCGAACGTGAACGAGCCCTGCTCGACCGGATGCAGGACATCGCCGCCCGAGCGCGCAACCGGCCAGACGGCAAGGACCGCGCGCTGATCGACTGGATTCGCGAGCACATGTGCCCGGACCTGCCGGAGTACGGCAGGGCAGCGAAAGGGCCGGCTCCCGCGTGGAACGACCGGCGCGTCCTCATCTTCACCGAGAGCCGCGAAGGCACCAAGCGTCACCTCGTCGAGATCCTCGGCCAGGCGATCGCCCACACCGAGGACGCCGACGAGCGCATCGCGGTCATCACCGGGTTGACCAGCGGCGAGGCGCGCAAGGAGGTCCAGCGCCGCTTCAACACCGACCCGGCCGAGGACCCGCTGCGCATCCTCATCGCCACGGACGCCGCTCGCGAGGGCCTGAACTTTCAGGCGCACTGCGCCGACCTCTTCCACTTCGACCTGCCGTGGAACCCGGGCCGCATCGAGCAACGCAACGGCCGCATCGACCGCAAGCTCCAGCCCGCCGACACGGTCCGCTGCCACTACTTCGTCCTGCCGCAGCGCGTCGAGGACCGCGTGCTCGAAGTGCTCGTCAACAAGACCGAGACGATCAAGCGCGAGTTGGGGAGCCTCTCGAAGGTCATCGACGACGACATCGAGCGCCGGCTCAGCCGCGGCATCCGCCACGCCGACGCCGAGACGCTCGCGTCGGAGATCCAAGCCGCCGACGTCAACGCCGCCCGCAAGCAGGTCGCCGACGAGGAGCTCGAGCAGGCCCGCGAGCGCCAGGCTGACCTGAAGGCGCAGATCGACCGTTGCCGCACGCTGCTGGACGGCTCGCGGCGGTGGGTGGGCTTCGAGCCCGAGCCGTTTCGCAACGCGCTGAACTGCGCGCTGGAGATCCTCAACGCCGCACCCCTCTCCGCCGCCCAAGACGAGCACGGCCAACCCGCCTGGACGTTCCCGCCGCTCGACCAGCGAGCCGCGACCGATCCAAGCTGGGCGGCGACGCTGGACACGCTCCGCGCCCCCCGCAAGACCGGCGACAAGCTCGCCGACTGGCGCCGCGACGCACCGATCCGGCCGGTGGTCTTCGAGGATGCAGGTGTACTGACGGACGAGACGGTTCACCTGCACCTGGAGCAGCGGGTCGCCCAGCGTCTGCTCTCGCGGTTCCGCGCCCAGGGGTTCGTCTACGACGACCTCTCGCGCGCAGCGCTCGCGCAGGTGCGCGACTCGATCCCGCGCGTGGTGCTGCTCGGGCGCCTGTCGCTCTACGGCACGCGCGCGGAGCGCCTGCACGAGGAGCTGGTGCCGGTGGCCGCCAGGTGGGTTGACCCGGACCGGCGCGACGGGCCGCTCTCCGCCTACGCCAGAGACGCCACCGCCAGCACGCTGGGGCTGCTCGACGAAGCGCTCAACCACGGAGCGCCGCGACAGCCGGACGAGGCCGTCGGCCGCAAGCTGCTGGCCGGCGCCGCCCGCGACGTCGACGAGCTGCTGCCCCAGCTTGACGCGCGGGCGCACGACCTCGCGCAGGACGCCATTGCCAAGCTCACCGCGCGCGGCGAGCGCGAGTCGAAGGATCTCCACGACGCGCTGGTTCGTCAGCGCGACCTTGTTCAGCGGGAGCTTGCGCGCCACAAGGCCGAGCACGACCAGCTCACGCTGGGCTTCGATGCCGACGAGCGCCGCCAGCTCGAGCAGAACATGAGGTCGTGGGAGCGCCGCCTCGTCGAGTTCGACGAGCAGCTCGAGAGCGAGCCGCAGCGGCTTGTCGACTTCTACGCCGTGAAGGCCCGCCGGGTCGAGCCGGTCGGCCTCGTCTACCTCTGGCCGGACACGAACTAGCCATGGCAAAGGTCGACCCCGAGATCCTCGCGCACCTGGAATGGCTCGGCTTCGTCCAGCCGACCGGCCTGGTCGTGTCCGCGCCCGCGCTCGTGCGAGCGGGGGCGATCCTCGACCGCCGCGACGCAGCCGGCCAGGAGCTGCTGCGCGCCGCGCTCGACCCGGACGCGCCCGAAGACCGGCCGGCCATCGCCGACTTCGAGCGGTTCGCGCGGGAGGTTCTTGGCTGGCAGTTCTCACCAAAGGGCTACGCCGGAACCGACGGCAACCTGATCCCAGATGAGCTGCACGTCGTCCTGCCCGACTACGACGAGACGCTCGTACCCGACCTCGCCGTCCGCGAGTTGAACCCCGCAGAGGGCGCACCGGGATGGCAGCTGCTCGTCACAGTTCTGCCGACGGGCACCGATCTCGACGCGGTGCCGAGCGGCCACGGCGTCCTTGAGGCGTCGCCGCACGGCCGGATGGAGCGGCTGCTCCGCGAGACTGGGGTCACCGCCGGGCTGCTGTGCGACGGCCACGCCCTGCGGGTCATCTCCGCGCCGCGCGGCGAAAGCTCCGGCTGGCTCCAGTTCGACGTCGCCGCGATGACGCAGACCGCCGGTCGGCCGATCTGCACGGCAATGCGGCTCCTGCTCGGTCAGCAGCGGCTGCTGACGTTGCCGAAGGAGAAGCGGCTCGCCGCGCTGCTGGACGACAGCCGCAAGTTCCAGAACGAGGTCTCGGAGAAGCTCGCCGAGCAGGTGCTTCACGCGCTCTACGAGCTGTTGCGGGGGTTCCAGGCCGCGCACGACACGTCGGACGGTACCCTTCTGCGCGAGCCACTCGACCGCGACCCGGACGAGGTCTACCACGGCCTGCTGACCGTCATCCTCCGTCTCGTCTTCCTCCTCTACGCCGAGGAGCGGGACATGCTCCCGACCGAGGACGAGACGTTCGGGCAGTACTACTCGCTCGCCGGGCTCTTCGCCCGGCTGCGCGATCACGCCGTGCACTTTCCCGACACGATGGACCAGCGCTACGGCGCCTGGGCACAGCTGCTCGTCCTCTTCCGGATGGTCCATGACGGGGCGACCGCCGGCGAGGTGCGGCTCCCCGCACGGCACGGCGGGCTATTCGACCCTGACCGCTACCCGTTCCTGGAGGGCCGTTTGGCGGTGGGCGGCCGGCAGACGGGAGTGCGGATCGAGCCGCCGCGCGTGTCGGACGGCACGGTCTTCCGCGCGCTGGAGAAGCTGCTCGTGCTCGACGGCGAGCGGCTCTCCTACCGGGCGCTCGACGTGGAGCAGATCGGCTCCGTCTACCAGACGATGATGGGCTTCCGGCTGGAGACGGCGACCGGCCGGTCGCTCGCGATCAAGGCCGCCAAACGCCTCGGCGCCCCGACGACGATCGACCTTGACCAGCTGGTCGAGGTGGAGGCCGGCAAGCGGGACAAGTGGATCAAGGACGCCGCCGACCGCGACCTGCCGGCCAAGGTCAAGGCGGCGGTGAAGGACGCCGCGTCGATCGAGGCGCTGCACAGCGCGCTGGCGCCGGTGATGGACCGCAACGCCAGCCCTGACCTGCTCCCGCTCGGGGCGATGGTCCTGCAGCCCAGCGACGAGCGCCGCAAGTCCGGCTCGCACTACACCCCCCGCGCGCTCACCGAGCCGATCGTGCGGACGACGCTCAAGCCGCTGCTCGACGCGCTGCGGGTTGACGACAAACCACCGACGTCAGAGCAGATCCTCGACCTGAAGGTCTGCGACCCGGCGATGGGCTCGGCCGCGTTCCTCGTCGAGGCGTGTCGTCAGCTCGGGGATGAGCTGATCGCAGCGTGGGCGATCCACGGCGACCGCCCGGACATTCCCGCCGACGAAGACGAGGTCGTCTTCGCCCGCCGGCTAGTCGCCCAGCGGTGCCTCTACGGGCTGGACCGCAACCCGGTTGCGGTCGACCTCGCGAAGATGTCGCTGTGGCTCGCGACGCTCGCGCGCGAGCACGCGCTGACCTTCCTTGACCACGCGCTGCGCAGCGGCGACGCGCTGGTCGGCCTGAGCCGCCGCCAGATCCAGGCCTTCCACTGGGACGACACCGCGCCGCCGCTGGCGCCGGTGCAGATCAAGCAGCATCTCGACCGCGTGGCCGAGCTGCGCCGGGCGATTCGCAGGGCCGGCGAGGACGTGTCGGACTTCCAGCTGCGCGACATGTGGGACGAGGCACAGCACGAGCTGGCCCAGGTGCGGCTCTACGGCGACCTGGCGATCCTCGCGTTCTTCAGTGGCGATAAGAAGAACGCCCGCGAGGCGAAGCGCGCCGAGCTCCTCGGCGCTGTCACCGCGGGCGACGTCGGGCGGTTCCGCGGAGACATCGACGCGGCGCGCCATGCGAGCCCGCCGCTCGCGCCGTTTCACTGGGATATCGAGTTCCCGGAGGTGTTCCAGCGCGAGAATCCCGGATTCGACGCGTTCGTCGGCAACCCGCCGTTCGCACAGAAGAATCAGATAGTACAGGTTCTCGGTCCGCGGTTCCTTGCATTCATGCTCGAGGAGCACCCCGGCGCGAATGGCCGGGCCGACCTGTGCACCTTCTTCTTTCGTCGAGCGTTTTCACTGCTTCGCGACGGCGGCACGTTCGGCCTCGTGGCTACGAATACGATCGCCCAAGGAGATACGCGCGAAGCCGGCCTCCAAGTCCTCTGCCAGCAGGGAGGCGCAATCTATGCAGCAACCCGGCGACTGCGATGGCCGGGTAGTGCAGCCGTCGTGGTGTCAACTGTCCACGTCGCCAAGAGGAACCACACGCTTCGGTCTCGGCCCGCCGTTCTGGACGGTCACAGCGTCAGCCGCATCTCGGCCTTTTTGGTCGAAGGCGAACTGGATGGAACTCCTTCCGCGCTGAGTCCCAACGCTGCCCTTAGCTTTCACGGCGTCGATCCCAGCGGCGCCGGGTTCACGTTCGACGACCAAAGTGCGGCCGCCCACCCGATCAGTGTCATGCGCGACCTCACCGCGGACCATCCTGAATACGCAGATCGCCTGTTCGGCTATATCGGTGGTTCGGAAATCAACTCCTCACCTAGCCAACAGCCTCGGCGATTCATCATGAGCTTGCAGGGATACACACTCGAAGAGGCCGAAGCGAGATTCCCGAAGCTAGTTGGTCTTCTTCGCAGCAGCGTGAAGGTCGATCGGGAATCTCGCCCACCAAACGCGCAATCCCGGTATCTCGCCGGCCGATGGTGGCTGTGGCATTCCGATCGTCCAAGGCTCCAGGCGGTCCTGCCCACGCTGGACCGAGTGCTCGTCAATTCACAAGTCAGCCCGCACCTCGCATTTGTGTTCCAGCCAACGACCGGAAGACAGTTCGCGTTGACTGTCAACGTGCTCGCGATCACGCTTGGAGCTGGACTTGCGGTAGTTCAATCGCGCCTGCACGAGACTTGGGCCCGCTTCTTCGGGTCATCGATGAAGGACGACCTTCGTTACACGACGTCCGACTGTTTCGACACGTTCCCGTTCCCTTCTGGCTGGGAGTCCGACGCGGGATTGGAACGATCCGGTGCCGCCTACGAAGCCCACCGCGCCCAGATCATGGTCGCCAACGACGAGGGCCTCACCAAGACCTACAACCGCTTCCACGACCCTGAGGAAGCGAGCCCGGGGATCGTCAAGCTCCGCGAGCTGCATGTGGCGATGGACCGCGCCGTCCTCGACGCCTACGGCTGGACAGACATCCCGACCGACTGCACGTTCCTCCTCGACTACGAGGTCGACGACGAGGAAGGGTCGAGCCGCCGCAAGAAGCCGTGGCGCTACCGCTGGCCCGACGAGGTCCACGACGAAGTGCTCGCTCGGCTGCTCGCCCTGAACGCGGAGCGCGCGGCTGAGGAGCAACGCTCCGGCGCAGCGAAGTCCAAGTCGCCGGCGAAGGTGCGCCGGCCCGCAAACACAGGCGGGAGCCTTTTCTGACCATGCCCGACACCGACGCCTCGCCCCAGCTCACGCCAGCCGAGATTCGCCGGCGGCTCGTGGAGACGCTCGAGCTCGACCTCGTCGGTCCCTGGCCCGGCCACGAGCTGGAGCAGGAGATGCTCCACCGCCGCAACCGGCCGTCGAACTGGTACCTGACCGGCTTCCTCATCCCCGTCGCCTCCGACGAGGCGCAGGCCGCCGATGACGAGGCTGACGACGACTTCGATGCCGTCGACGAGGGCGGCGGCGACGAGACCGCCGAGGATCGCGTCGCCGCGAAGAAGGCGTACTTCCCGTCCTCGATCGGGCTCTCCGCGCTCATCCCCGCCGACGTGAGCACGCTGACCGTGACCGTGCGCTGGGGTGACTACCGGCTGGCCAAGCACACGCCGGAATCGGCAGACGGGGAGGAGGAGCCGAAGCCGATCGACGTGTGGCGGCGCACTCCGCGCGAGGAGCAGGTGCTCATCGCGCTTGGCGAGCCCGGGGTCCTCACCGAGCATGCCGTCCCGGATTCAGGCGGCTTGCAGGTTCACGCGCTGGAGCGCCCGGTGCCCACCGACGGCCACGACGACCTACCCGACGGCACGCGGTCGGTGTCGGTCTTCCTCGTCAACCGCCGCGTGCCCGACGCGAAGACGCCTGACCGGGCCTATGCGTTCCAGCCGGTGATCGAGGTCGCCTGTGACCCGCCGTTCGTCCCGCGCTCGGACCTGCGTGGCGCGGCCGCCGACGAGTGGGACGAGCTGGTCAACGACCTTCACTATGCCGATGTTCAGGAGTACGCGACCGGGCACGGGATCGCCGCCGACTGGGAGCTCGTCGACGGGAAGTGCCACACGCTCTGGACGGCGTGGTTGCCGAAGGCCGAAGTCGAGAAGACGACGACGGCGAAGATCGACGGTGTCGAGCTGTCCATGGCGGCGCTCGGAGCGCTGGCCGACGGCGCCGCGGTGCGAGCGGCCCTGGCACCGCTCGCGGCGCACTACCGCGATTGGATCGCCACCCAGGAGACGCACGTCGTCGGGCTTCCCCAGCAGCGCCGGCAGACCGCGCAGCTGATGCTCCACAACGCGGGCTTGGCCGCGGAGCGCATCGAGCGGGGGATCGAGGCGCTCGCCGGCGACGCGCCCGCCCTGGACGCCTTCCGCGTCGCCAACCGCGCCGTGGGCGCGGCGATCACCCGGCGCTTCCCGGAAGTCGCCTCTCCGGCGTGGCGGCCGTTCCAGCTCGCGTTCATCCTGCTCAACCTGCGGGGCATCGCCGACCCGCACGACGTCAACCGCGAGACCGTCGACCTGCTGTTCTTCCCGACCGGCGGCGGCAAGACGGAGGCGTACCTCGGCCTCGCCGCCTTCACCATCGTCCTGCGACGGCTGCGTCACCCGGGTGCCGACGGCATGGCGGCCGGTGGCGTGAGCGTCGTCATGCGGTACACGCTGCGACTACTCACGCTTGACCAACTCTCCCGTGCCGCCGGTCTGATCTGCGCCTTGGAGCTGGAGCGCGAGCAGGATCCGGGCCGGTACGGCATCTGGCCGTTCGAGATCGGGCTGTGGGTCGGCAAGGCCGGGACGCCGAACGTCATGGGCCACAAGGGCGACAAGCGTGACGGCACCGCGCGTTCGAAGACCCGCCAGTACAAGAACAATCCGAAGGGCAAGCCGATTCCGGTGCCCATCGAGGCGTGCCCATGGTGCCAGACGCCGTTCTCGCCGGACTCCTTCACGCTGCTCCCGGACGACGACCACCCGGACGAGCTGCGGATCGTCTGCACGAACTTCGACTGCGACTTCATCGGTGACCGCCCGCTGCCGATCGTCGCGGTCGACGACTCGATCTACCGGCGGCTGCCGGCGTTCATCATCGCGACGGTTGACAAGTTCGCGACGCTGCCCTGGATCGCCGAGTCCGGCGTCCTGCTCGGC
The DNA here is from genome assembly GCA_035555675.1 of Solirubrobacter sp. GTDB lineage: Bacteria > Actinomycetota > Thermoleophilia > Solirubrobacterales > Solirubrobacteraceae > Solirubrobacter. The sequence goes on from DATMGH010000110.1 coordinate 9,460, forward strand.
GGTGCCACGCGGCACGCGCCCGGGAAGGGCTTCGCGGGGCCGGGCGAGCGGACCGCCGGCTGGGGCGCCGCTCTGCCCGCGCCGCTTCCCGCGCCCGACCTCGTCATCCAGGACGAGCTGCACCTCATCTCGGGGCCGCTCGGCACGATGGCCGGCCTCTACGAGACGGCGATCGACGCGCTCTCGCTCCAGCACGCCGCCGTCGCGGGCGTCCGCCCGAAGATCGTCGCGTCGACCGCCACCGTGCGCCGGGCCGCGGACCAAGTGCAGGCGCTGTTCGGCCGCGGGTCCACGCAGGTGTTCCCGCCGCCCGGACCGGATCGGCGCGACGCCTTCTTCGCGCGTACGGTCACGGCCGGCGTCGCACCCGCTCGCCAGTACGTCGGCGTCGCGTCGCAGGGACGCAATCCGAAGGTCGCGATGCGCCGGGTGTGGCTGGCGCTCATGAGCGCGGCGGAGAAGCTTTACCGCGACCACGGCGGCCACCAGAACCCGGACAACCCGGTCGACCCCTACATGACCGTGCTCGGGTACTTCAACGCGCTGCGCGAGCTCGGCGGCGGCCGCCGGATCCTGGAGGAGGAGGTCCAGAACACGCTGAAGGGCTACGGCACACGGCGGCGCGTCGACGAGCCGACCCGGCTCTTCCAGGACCGCACCACGTTCTCCGAGGTCGTCGAGCTGACCTCCCGCGTGTCGACCACGAAGGTCGCCGACGCGCGACGCCGGCTGGGCCAGGGCTTCGCCGAGAAGGACCGCGTCGACTGCGCGATCGCGACGAACATGATCTCCGTCGGCCTCGACATCCCCCGGCTTGGCCTGATGGGCGTCATCGGCCAACCGAAGACCGCCGCCGAGTACATCCAGGCGACGAGCCGCGTGGGGCGTGACGAGACGCGCGGGCCGGGCCTCGTCGTGACGCTGCTGAACATCCACAAGCCGCGCGACCGCTCCCACTACGAGCGCTTTCGCCACTTCCACGAGACCTTCTACCGCTCGGTCGAGGTGGGCAGCGTGACGCCGTTCTCGGCGCGGGCGCTCGACCGGGGCTTCGCCGGCGCCATTGTCGCCTTGGCACGCCACGCCTGCCCCGAGCTGACCAAGGCGCGCGGGGTAGAGCAGATCGAAGCGGTGCGGGTGCCGCTGGAGCAGTTGCTCAAGGACGCCGTTCGGACCCGGGTCGACCAGCAGCAGCTCGCGCCCGACGAGCACGACGAGGTCGTCCAGAGCGTCGAGTCGCGGGTCTCGGAGATCCTCGACGGCTGGGAGACGATCTACGAAGACCATCACTCCGACGGAGTCGCGATGCAGTACCAGAAGTACGAGCTCACCGGGCCGAAGCCGCTGCTCCGCGAGATGCTCGAGTCGGGCCTGACCGCCGAGGAGCAGCTGTTTCGCGTGAACCGTTCGCTCCGTGACGTCGAACCCGGAGTGAACCTCTTCGTCCGGGACCTCGACGGGAAGTTCGTGGAGATCGACGAATGAGCGGCAAGTACCCGACCGTCCGCCGCAGCCAGGTCATCACCACGTGGGGGCCAGGTGCGCTCATCGACCTCCCGCGCCACGCCGGGATCATCGGCAGCCTGGAGGCCTGGCCGCACCCCGGTGGCCTGGAGGAGATCGTCGACCAGCGGATCACCCAGAAGCTCGCGCTCTTCCTGGGGATCGCGGCTCCCAAGCTCTACGCGCCGCCGCCCGACACCGCCGCGCCAGGCGAGCAGGACCAGGGCATCGGCGTCCGGCGCTTCCCGGAGTGGTTCCTCGTCCAGGAGAAGGCCGTACAGAACGGAAGCCTGAGGTCGCGGCGGCTCGTGCACCGCAAGGAGCTCGACGAGAAGACGCGACGATTCGAGGGCCTGGAGGTCGTCCCTACCCGGTTCGTGCGCGCTTGCCCGAGAGGTCACGTCGCGGACCTGCCGTGGCGCCGCTTCGTCCACCAGGCGAAGGGCAACGGCTGCACGCAGCAGCTGTGGCTCGACGAGCAGGGGACCGGCGGTGACCTCGGCGATCTGACCGCCCGTTGCGAGTGCGGCGCCAAGCGCGGGCTCCACGAGGCCGCCGAGTTCGAGAGCTTCGCGCTCGGCCGCTGCCCGGGGGCGCGGCCCTGGATCGGCTGGGACGCTCGGGAGGAGTGCGACCTGCCAGGCCGGCTGCTGATCCGGACGGCGGCCAATGCCTACTTCCCGCAGGTCCTCAGCGCGCTGTCGCTGCCGGACAAGCAGACGGGGCTGACGAAGATCGTCGCCGAGCTGTGGGACTTCCTCGAGATCGTCGACGACGAGAGCGATCTCGCGTTCGTCAAGAAGAAGCCGAAGATCGCAGCCAAGCTCGTCGGTCACGACGACGCGGATGTCGTCGCGGCGATCCAGGACCTCAAGGGCGGTGGGGCGGCCGAGCGGCCGGTCAAGCAGGTCGAGCTTGACGCCATCCTTGACGTCCCCGAGGGGTTCGGCGACGACGTGCCGGTCGATCCGGACTTCCACGCCCGGCGACTTCCCGGGATGATCTGGCGCAAGACGCCGCTCAGCGATCCGATTGCGGCGGTCATCCAGGTTCACCGGCTGCGCGAGGTGCTCGCGCTCACCGGGTTCACGCGCTTCGACGCCGTGGTACCGGATATCGACGGCGAGTACGACACCGACGTCGTGCGGGCGGAGCTCGCCGACGAGCCGAAGTGGTTCCCCGCCGTCGAGAACCGCGGCGAGGGGGTCTTCCTGCTGCTCGACCCGTCGGCGGTGAAGGATTGGCTTGCCCGACCCGAGGTCAAGCGGCGCATCGATCAGCTTCGCGACGGCTACGACCAGTGGGCGGCGGAGCGCAAGCTCGAACGGCCCTATCCCGGCGGGCCGTACGTGTTGCTGCACACGCTGTCGCATCTGCTGCTGCAGTCGCTCTCGATGCGGTGCGGCTATCCGGCAAGCTCGATCCGGGAGCGCATCTACGTCGACCCGGAGGGAAACCGCTACGGGCTGCTGCTCTACACCGCGTCCTCCGACGCGGAAGGAACGCTCGGCGGCCTCGTGCAGCAGGCCCGTGACGTCGAGGCGCACCTCGACACCGCCTTGCGGTCCGGCGGGCTGTGCTCCAACGACCCGATCTGCGCGCAGCACGCCCCGGGTGAGGGCTTCGAGGCGCGTTGGCTTCACGGCGCCGCGTGCCACGGGTGCGCGCTGATCGCCGAGACGTCGTGCGAGATGCGCAACGACCACCTCGATCGTGCCCTCGTCGTTCCGACGCTCGCCGTGCCCGACGCGGCGTTCTTCGCGGCGGTGGCATGACCAGCCCGCTGCTGGAGCTCGCGTCGCACCAGCGCCAGAAGCTCGTCGGCGCCTTGAAGACGAAGGCATTGGCGCCGCCGTACCTCGACATCGCGGTGGGCGCGGCGATCGGCCCCGGGGCAGATGTCGCCGCGATCGCCGAAGAGCTCCGCACGCTCAACGCGCAGGGCGTCGGCGGAGCGGCGATCGCGTACGCGCTCACGCTGGCCGGCGAGGCGAGCGCCAGCGTCCACCGGCCCGATCTCGTCTGGTCCGGCGCCACCGTCCCCGGCGTGCACGCACGGAAGACCCGGCAGGTGTTCGACGAGCTGGTCGGCGGCGCCGAGCGGTCGCTGTGGATCAGCTCCTACACCTATTGGAACGGCGCACAAGCGTTCGCCAAGCTCGCCGCGAGGATGGACGCGATACCGAGCCTCGGCGTGAAGCTGCTGCTCAATATCCAGCGGGCCAAGGGCGACGGCTCAACGGCCGACGAGCTCGCCTCGGCCTTTGCGGCCACGCTCTGGAAGCACTGGCCCGGCGACCGGCGTC
>DATMGH010000111.1:0-2423 GCA_035555675.1 Solirubrobacter sp.
GACCGCCGAGAGCGAGCGCCTGCGCGGCAACGGCGCGGCGGCGGGCGGCCCCGCCGGCACCAGCTCGAACACCCCGACCTACTCCAACGGCGGCGGCTCGGGCAACGGCAACTCCAACTACCAGAGCAAGAAGTCCGCGACCGAGTACGGCGTCGACAAGAAGGTGCGCGACACCAAGGTCGCCGGCGGCACGGTCAACAAGCTCAACGTCGCGCTGCTGGTCGACAAGTCCGTCCCCGCCGACGTGTTCTCGAACCTCAAGTCAGTGGTCGCGACGGCCGCGGGCGTCCAGACCGCGCGCGGTGACACGATCACGGCGCAGCAGATCGGGTTCCTCAAGGAGCCCGAGCCCAAGGCGGGTCCGGTCCCGGCGTCCCTGCTCGGGCCGCTCAAGTGGGTCGGCCTCGGCCTCGCGGCGCTGCTGTTCCTGCTGTTCATGGTGCGCGGCATGCGCAAGCGCGAGGGCGAGAACCTCACGCCGGCGTGGCTGACCACGATCGACGAGCCGGTGTCGCTGGCGCAGCTGGAGGCGACCGCCAGCCTCGATGCGGCGGCCGACGCGATGCTGCCGCCGCGCGTGCCGGACACGAGCCTGCACCAGCTGGACCAGCTGATGGAGCGCGAGCCCGAACGGGTCGCCGCTCAGGTCCGCGCCTGGATGGCCGAGGACTAGTCCGATGAGCACCGAGCTGGCCACGCGGCCCGCGGGACCGCCCGCCGCGCCGACCAAGTCCGGCCTCAAGGGCGTCCAGAAGGCCGCCGCGCTGCTGGTCGCGATCGGCGAGCAGCGCGCGGGCGAGATCTTCAAGTACCTGGGCGAGACCGAGGTCGAAGCGCTGTCGCTGGAGCTCGCGAAGGCGCAGAAGATCCCGACCGAGGTCTGCCGCGACGTGATCACGGAAGCGGTCGAGTCCGTGCTGGCCGAGGACTACCTCGCCGAAGGCGGCGTCGACTACGCCCGCACGGTGCTGATGCGGTCGCTCGGCGAGGACCGGGCGGAGGAGATCATCGGCCGCCTGGCGGCGACGATCGAGCGCCGCCCGTTCGAGTTCCTGCGCCGCACGCCGGCCGAGCAGATCGTCGTGTTCCTGCGCAACGAGTCGCCGCAGACGATCGCGCTCGTGGTCTCCAACCTGCACACCACGCTGGCTGCGCAGGTGCTGTCGAGCATCGACGACGAGCTGCAGGCCGACGTGGCGCTGCGGATCGCGATGATGGGCGAGACGCGCCCGGAGGTCGTCGCGCAGGTCGAGAGCGTGATGCGGTCGCGGCTGTCCGCGGTCGGCGCGCAGGAGTACGCGGTCGCCGGCGGCGTCAAGTCGCTGGCGGACATCCTCAACTCGTCCGACCGCACGACCGAGCGCAACGTGCTCGACGAGCTGGCCAAGTCCAACGGCGAGCTGGCGGAGGAGATCCGCCTGCTGCTGTTCACGTTCGAGGACATCGTCAAGCTCGACGACCGCTCGATCCAGATGGTACTCAAAGAGGTCGACCAGAAGGACCTCGCGATCGCGCTGCGCGGCGTCTCCGAGGACGTCCGCAACCGGATCTTCTCCAACATGTCCGAGCGCGGCGCCGAGCTGCTGCGCGAGGAGATCGAGTTCCAGCCGCCGCAGCGCCGGCGCGTGGTCGAGGAGGCGCAGGGCCGCATCGTCGGTGTCGTGCGCCGGCTCGAGGAGGCCGGGGCGATCGTCATCTCGCGCGGCGGCGGCGGAGAGGACGCGCTGGTCTAGATGGGCGCGATCGCCGAGTTCGACTTCGAGGCGCTCGAGCCGCCGCCCCCGCCGGTGCCGCCGACCGCGGCGGTCGACGAGGTCATGGAAGTGCTGGCGTCGGCGCGAGCCGAGGCCGAGCAGATCCGCACGGACGCGTACGCGGCCGGGCACGCCGCGGGCCACGCGGACGCGCTGGCGGCGCTGTCGCCGTCCGCGGAGGCGTTGGCGGGCGCGGTGTCAGAGCTGCGTTCCGCGTCGCTGGAGGCGGCGGTGGAGTTGGAGCGGCGCGCGGTGGAGCTGGCGCTGGCGCTGGCTGCGAAGGTGGTCGGCGGGGCGCTGGAGGTGTCTCCCGCCCTGGTGGTCGACGCGGTCACGGGGGCGCTGCGCGGGCTCGTCGAGCGCGAGCGCGTCACGGTGCTGGTCAACCCGGACGATCTGGAGATCGTGCGCGAGGCGATGGACGGGCTGCGGGCGTCGCTGGGCGGGATCGAGCACTGCGTGGTCGAGGCCGAGCGACGGGTCGGGCGCGGCGGGTGCATCGTGCGCACGCCGGTCGGGGACGTCGACGCGCGCGTCGAGACCAAGCTCGAGCGGGCCGCCGAGGTGGTCGCGGCCGCGCTGGGGCGCTCCTGATGGCGGCGGCGGCGCTGCTCGAGTCGGCCGCGCTGGCGATCCGCGACGCGGACCTGCACCGGCGCGCCGGGCGTG
>DATMGH010000112.1:0-2232 GCA_035555675.1 Solirubrobacter sp.
CGCAATCGTCAGGCCGCACCAGGGAGGCCTCTCATACCACCTGTCCCACCGCCCAAACGTCACCCGTACGACCAGTGGTCGCCAGATGCGCGCGCCCTGGATCTCGTGGGCGACAAGTGGACGCTGCTCATCATCCGTGATCTTGCCGCAGGACCGCGCCGGTTCGTCGAGCTCCAGCGCGTGCTGCCCGGCATTTCGACCGAGCAGCTCCGCTCGCGGCTGAACCGCATGGTGGCCGACGGCCTGCTCACGCGTCAGCGCTACCGCGAGGTACCGCCGCGCGTGGACTACGAGCTGACGCCGCGCTCGCGCGAGCTGCTTCCCGTGCTCGGCGAGCTCGCGCGCTGGGGCTACACGTGGACGTGGAGCGCGCCGCGGCCGGGCGAGGACGTCAACGTCGGGGCGATCTTCCGGCTCGCGCCGGGCGTGCTGGAGCCACCGCCGGCGCTGGACGGCACGGTCGAGCTGATCGTGGACCCGGACGGCGACGCACCCGAACGTCGGTATCTGGTCACGCTGTCCGGTGGCCGGGCCGAGATCTCGGAGGTCGGCGGCGCGGCGCCGAGCGCGACCGTGCGCGGGACCGTGCAGGCCTGGGTGCGCGCGCTCGGGCCCGACGGGACGACCGAGGCGCTGCGGATCTCAGGCCGCGACGCGCTGGCCGACGCGGTGCTGGACGGCTTCGCGCACGCCCGCGCGCACGGGGCGGACACGGCCGCGGCGTAAAGGACGCCCGCGGGCGGGCGCGGCGAGAGCGCGCGACGCGACGCGAGCGGGCGCGGCGAGAACGCGCGGCGCGGGCCGGCGCGGCGAGAGCGCGGGTGCCGCGTCACTCCAGTAGCGCGGCGCGGAGCGCGTCGGCCTCGACGCCCTCGACGCGTACGACCTTGTCGCGCGCCGTGTGCCCGCGCACCACGCTCACCCGCGACGGCGGCACGCCGGCCGCTCGGGCGACGAACGCGCACAGCGCGGCGTTCGCCTTCCCGTCGACCGGCGGCGCGGTGACCCGGATCACGATCGCGCCCGCGCGCTCGCCCACGACCTCGTCCCGGCGGGCGCGCGGTTGCAGGCGGATGGCGAGGTCGGTCATCGTTCGGACGCGTCCGTCAAAGGACGCTGACGTGGACATGCCCGGGGTGGGACTCGAACCCACACGCCCATAACGGACAATCGGGTTTAAGCCGATCGCGTCTCACCATTTCCGCCACCCGGGCCGCGGAGGATCGTAGAGGGTGCCGCTACGCTGGATTCGCCGCAACTTCCCCCCTCGCCGTTGGTTTTCGCGAGTGGGCCCTCTCAGTTCGCCCTCAAGTCTTGGAAGCTTCCGCTCTACAGCACGCCGGCGCTGCCGGCCTTCACGGGCGCTCGCCCCTGCTGCGCCTGCAGTCCGACGAGCGCCTCGTCGCGCTCATCCGCCGCGGCAACCACCACGCGTTCGAAGCGCTGGTGGCCCGCTACCAGTCGCGGCTGCTGGCCTTCTGCCGGCACATGCTGTCCTCGCGCGAGGACGCCGAGGACGTGCTGCAGGAGGTCTTCGCCGCCGCGTTCAACGCGATGCTGGCCGACGAGCGCGAGATCAACGTGCGCCCGTGGCTGTACCGGATCGCCCGCAACCGCTCGCTCAACCACCTGCGCCGCACGCAGGCGGTCGGGATGGACTCGATGGACGTCCACCTGTCAGAGGGCGGACTCACGACCGCGGACAAGGTCCACAAGCGCGAGGAGTTCCGGCTCCTGATCGCCGACGTCCAGGACCTGCCGGAGACGCAGCGGACCGCGCTGCTGCTGCGCGAGATCGACGCGCTCTCCTATGACCAGATCGCCGAGGCGATGGAGACCACGGTCCCGTCGGTCAAGTCGCTGCTGGTGCGCGCCCGCGTGTCGCTCGCCGAAGCGGCCGAAGCGCGGCTGCTGTCGTGCGAAGAGGTGCGCATCGAGCTCGGCGAGGTCGCCGAGGGCCTCAAGCGCACCAGCGCGCCGGTCCGCCGGCACATGCGCGGCTGCGAGCGCTGCACGGCCTTCAAGAAGCAGCTGCGCCAGACCAACCGCGCGCTCGCGTCGCTGTACCCGGTCGGCCCGCTGATCCTGTTCAAGAAGCTGCTGGTGACGCACATCGGCACCAGCGCCGCGGCCGGCTCGGCCGCGACCGCCGGCGGCGCCGCCGCGGGCTCCGCCGGCGCCGGCGCCGCGCTGCAGGTCGGCTTCTCCGCGTTCGCCTCCAAGGCCGCCGCC
>DATMGH010000113.1:0-2582 GCA_035555675.1 Solirubrobacter sp.
GTCGCCGCGGGCGTGACCATCGAGATGGAGTCCGAGACCGAGGCACGCCGCGTCGCCGAGATCGGCGAGCGGCTCGGCATCCGTCCGCGGGCCGCGGTGCGCGTGAACCCGGACTTCAAGATCAAGGGCTCGGGCATGCGCATGGGCGGAGGGCCGCAGCAGTTCGGCGTGGATGCCGAGGTAGTCCCTGCGCTGCTCCGCGAGCTGGCGCGTGCCGACATCGACTTCCAGGGCTTCCACATCTTCGGCGGGTCGCAGAACCTCAACGCGGAGGTGCTCTGCGAGGCGCAGCGACGGACAGTCGACCTCGCGCTGCGACTTGCCGCGGATGCGCCCGCCCCGATCCGCTACCTGAACATTGGCGGCGGGTTTGGCATCCCGTACTTCGAGAAGGACGAGCCGCTCGACCTCGCGACGATCGGCGTCAACCTCAAGAGCCTGCTGCGCGACGTCGTTCGCCCAGCCGTCGGCGAGGAGCCGCGGGTCGTCATCGAGCTCGGGCGCTACATCGTGGGCGAGGCCGGCTATTACGTGACGCGCGTGGTCGACCGCAAGGTGTCGCGCGGCAAGACGTTCCTCGTCGTCGACGGCGGGATGCACCACCAGCTCGCCGCATCCGGGAACTTCGGCCAGGTCATCCGCCGCAACTATCCGGTGTCGGTGGTTCCGCGCTCCGACACCGGGGGCTCCGAGACCGTCAGCGTCGTCGGTTGCCTGTGCACACCGCTGGACCTGCTCGCCGACGGCGCGACCCTGCCGACGGCCGAGATCGGCGACCTGGTGGTCGTCCACCAGGCCGGCGCATACGGCCTGACCGCGAGCCCGACCGCATTCCTAAGCCATCCGGCACCGGTCGAGGTGCTCGTATGACCGATCGAGAGGACACAGTGAACACCAGCACCGTCACCATCGATGACGTCAAGGCCGTCGTGGTTGAGACGCTCGACGTCGACGATCGCGCGACGACCTTCGACGCATCGACCGCGCTCCTCGGCTCGCTGCCCGAGCTCGATTCGATGGCCGTCCTCGAACTCGTCCACGCGCTCGAGACCCGCTTCGGGATCGCGGTGGACGGCGAGGACGTCAGTGCCGAGGTCTTCGAGACGCTCGGGACGTTGACGGCGTTCGTCGAATCGAAGCTCGTCTAGACACAGAGCGAACATCGCGCCTGACCAGGGGCGTCGCCGGTATACCGGCGGCGCCCCTTTTTTGTGTCTGTTGGCGAGCGCTGAAGTTCTCGTTTGGCCCGCCCGGACCACGGGAATTCACACGGCGCGCCCCACCGCCGGCAGGGATCGGGCGGACACGGACTGGGCGGCGCAGCGGACGGATTCGTACGTCATTGCGGCGGCGTCTCAGGGATCTGGGCAGGGTGGCGGTTCGTATGCTGACAGCGCCTGGGGTCTCCAACCCATCACAGGTCGCTGGCAGCGCGCCGATGTAGTCATCAAGCGCATCCGGATACGCCTCCGATAACGGGTCTCGGAGGCCACTTCGAGCCGGCGGAACCACATGGCCGGAGGCTCGAGCGGTGGGTGTGCCGTCCCAGCAAAAGGAGTTTGGTCGATGTTCGTTGGTCGCAACGCCGATGGTCGGCGTGCATCTGGTCCACGCGTCAGCGCGCGCAACGTTGCTGCCGCCCTGTCCGCCTTGGCGGTGTTCGGTCTTATGGGCGGTCCAGCCGACGCTGCGGTGAAGCGCAAGCAAGAGCGCAACCTTCGCGCGGCCGAAGCCGTCGCGGGAACGATCTTTGCCACCGCGAAGCCGAAGCTGGCGTCGGATCCGGATACGGACTCGACCGAGATCGGCGTTCGATTCACGTCCTCGAAAGCCGGCTACGTCACCGGTCTGCGCTTCTACAAGGGGAGCGGCAACACCGGGACGCACACCGGCGCCATGTGGTCATCGAGCGGCTCGAAGCTCGCGACGCTGACCTTCAAGAACGAGACCGCGTCCGGCTGGCAGTCGGCGCGGTTCTCCAAGCCGGTGGCAATCAGCGCGAACACCACATACGTGGCCAGCTATCACGCGCCGAAAGGCCACTACGCGGGAGACACGGGGTACTTCAGCTCGTCGCAGGTCAGCTCGCCGCTGACCGCGACCGGCGGCCGATACACGTACAGCTCGCGGACGTCGTTCCCAACGAAGAACTACAAGGACTCCAACTACTGGGTCGACGTGACGTTCAGCCCGTCCGCGACGGAACCGGCGCAGCCCGCTCCCGTGCCGCCCGTTCCGGCGCAGCCCGCTCCGGCGCCGACGCCCCCGCCGGCGCCCCCGGCCCCTACGCCGACGCCCGCGCCCCCCACGCCCACACCCGCGCCGCCGGCTCCCAGCCCGACGCCTGCGCCGCCGACCGCAGCGTTCTCGTTCGCTCCGGCGGCGCCGGTCGCAGGACGCGAGACGACCTTCACGGCGAGTACCGGCACGAGCTGCCCGGCCGCCCCGTGCACCTACTCCTGGACCGACGTGGGCAGCGACGGCACCGGCAGCTGGCCGCTCGGCTCCGGCTCGACCCTGAGGTTCACGTTCCAGAATTCGGGGACCAAGTACGTCCGGCTCGCCGTCACCGATGCGCGGTC
>DATMGH010000114.1:0-16920 GCA_035555675.1 Solirubrobacter sp.
AGCGGCGGCAAGGGCGGCGACGGCGGCAAGGGCGGCTTCGGCGGCGACGGCTCCGGCGGCACGGGCGGCCCCAGCGCCGGCGTGTTCCGCGGCGGCGGCACCTCGTTCTACTCGGAGCGCGCCACGACCCAGACGGGCGGCAAGGGCGGCACCGGCGGCCGCGTCGGCGGCCACGGGCTGCCCTCGCCGAACGGCCCGTCCAGCGGCCTGCTGCAGGCCGGCGGCGTCGGGAGTGCGGCGGGCGACTTCGACGCCGACGGCGTCACCGACCCGCTCGACGACTGCCCGACCGTCGCGGCCGTGGCGACCACGAACGGCTGCCCGGTCCGCCCGGCGAAGCTGATCGACACCGACCACGACGGCATCCCCGACACCGACGGCCGGGGCACGGCGATCGACAAGTGCCCGACGGTCGCCCCCGCGCCGGGAACGGATGCCGACGGCGACGGCTGCCCGGACCCGGTCGTCACCCCGCCGCCGACGGCCACGGCGACGGCCACGCCGGTCCCGCAGCCCGGGAGCAACACCCCGCCGCCGAGCACCGGAAGCGGCGGCGGTCCCGCCCCGGCGGCGGTCGAGCAGGTCGTCGTCACGGTGTCCTACTTCGCCAAGGCGGGCGCGAAGAGCAGCAAGTTCACCAGCCTGAAGGTCCGCAACGTCCCGCTCGGCGCGACGGTCACGGTCACCTGCAAGGGCTCGGGCTGCCCGCGCGGGCTGAAGCGCAAGGGCTACACGAAGAAGAACGCGTTCGGCTCCGTCAACCTCAAGACGTTCATCAAGAAGCCGCTGAAGGTCGGCGTGACGATCACCGTCGTCGTGTCCAAGCCGAACGCGATCAGCGCCGTCAAGATCCTCAAGGTCCGCAAGTCCAAGGCCCCCACGATCACGACCCGCTGCATCCGCCCGGGCTCGAAGAAGCAGGTCGCCTGCGCGTAGACCGCGAACGCGAAAGGCCCTGCGTCATCACGTCAGCGCATGCTCCCCCACCACCCGAGCCAGGTCACCACGCCGGCCGTGAACAGCACGGACACGGCGATCGGGATCAACCCGCCGTCGGGAACTTCGCGTCACCCTCGGCGTCGATGCCGATCAGCAGGCCGACCGGCATCGGAGCCATACCATTCCGGCCATGCTCAGATGGCTCGCGTTGACGGCGGTGGCGTTCTCGGTTCTTGCGACCCCGGCGGTCGCCGCCCAAGTGGTCGACGCTCCCGCTGTGCTTGCCGACGCGTTGCCAGACGCGCAGAAGGCCCGTATCCCGGTGCTCGTGCCTTCGCGCGTGAACCTCGACTACAAGCAGGGCGGCGAGGTGTTCGCCGCGGGTGACGGCAGCAAGCGTGACAAGGTCTATTCGCTGACGCTGAGCGCCGCGAAGAACTGCACGGGCAACGCGTGCTTCCTGGCCGAGTTCACCGGCGAGAAGGGCAAGCCACTCGGCTACCGCTCGACCAACGTGTCACTCGCGCTCGGCCAGAAGGGCTACTACACGCGCGGCAGCTGCGGCGCCTCCTGCGCGCCCCCGTCGATCCAGTGGGTCCAGAAGGGCGTGCGTTACGAGATCCAGGCCAAAGCGCTCGGCGGCAAGGCGGCGTTCGTGAAGATGGCCAACAGCGCGATCCGCAACGGCAACCGCAAATAGCAGGGCCGTTCGACGAGGTCGCATCGACCTGTCCGTCGATGGCCCTGCTCCGTTAGTTGGATGCGGGTAAGGCATGTGGTTCAGGTGGGCAGCGCCGTGGCGGCCCTGAGCGCCGTGACCGGGATCGCGCTCGGTGCGACCACGAGCAGCAGCCAGGCACCGCCCACGCCGCCGGTGATCGGCGCGCCGATGGACTGCACCTCGAACGCGTTCTGCGCGTTGGGCTTGCGCCAGGTCTACGGCATCGACGTGACCAAGCAGCTCACTCCGCTCGCGCCCGGCGACGCCACGTACGACGCGCTCCGCGCCGGCACGGTGTCGCTGGCGGTCGGGTTCTCCACCGATCCGCAGCTGAATGCCTCCGACCTCGTCCAGCTGCAAGACGACCGGGCCATGACCGGAGCCGACAACCTCGTTCCGGTCGTGACCGAGCGGATCGCCGAGACCTACGGCAACGCGCTCGGCGCGCAGCTGGACCGGATCAGCGCGAAGCTGTCGCTGGACGAGCTGCGCGCGCTCAACACCGACGCCGCCGGCGGCGACGCCCTCGACACCGTCGCCGAGCGCTGGGTCCAGGCGCAGGGGCTCGCGGCCCGCAGCGCCAAGCGCAAGCCCGGGCCGGCGCTGCCGCTGTGGCACAGGCGTTCCCGGAGAGCCAGCTGATCGCGCACGTCTACGCCGCCGCGCTCTCCTCCGCCGGCTACCGCGCGACCGTCGTGAACGTCGACGGGTTCCGCGAGCTCGCCCTCGATGCCCTCGAACGCGAACGAGCGTCGATCATGGTCGACTACGCCGCCTCGCTGCTCGAGCACCTCGACCAGTTCCAGGGCTTCCGCTCCCAGGACACCGGCGACGTGATCCGCGTGCTCAAGCGCTACGCCGTGCGGCGCTCGCTGCGCGTCTACACGCCGGCGCCGGCTCGCAACGTCAACGTCTTCGTCGTCACGCGCGCGACCTCCGACGCATTCGGGCTCACCAAGCTGTCCCAGCTCGCGACGCTCGGCTACCCGCGCGTGGCGACGCTCCGGCCGCCCTCGATCGCGACCGTCCTGGCCAACGCCAAGCGCCTGGACCGTCGTGCGCTCACAATCGGCGCACGCGGCTCGATCGTCAAGCGCGCGCAGGCGCGGCTCGACCGGCTCGGCTACGGCGCCGGCGAGGCCGACGGCACCTACGGCGAGCTCACCCGCCGCGCCGTCGCCTGGTTCCAGCAAGAGAACCGCCTCGAGCCCAACGGCGTCCTCGGCCAAGCCACCCGCGAAGCGCTCTACGCCGCCACCGCCAAACGCCCGTCCAAGCCGCTGTTGGCTCCCGGCGTGGCCGGCACCCACAACCCACGCGCCACCGGCAACGTCGTCTACCTCACCTTCGACGACGGCCCCAGCGAGTACACGGCCCAGATCAAGTCCTTGCTCGACGCCTACGGCATGAAGGCCACGTTCTTCGAGATCGGCCAGCAGATCGCCGCCCGGCGAGCCCAGGTCCGCCAACTCTCCGAGGAAGGCTTCGCCATCGGCGACCACACCTGGGACCACACCGACCTCTCCCGCGCCAGCACCCAGCGCTTCTTCAGCGAAGTCAACTCCACCCGCACCGCCATTCGCGAAGCCACCGGCAAGACCACCACCTGCCTCAGGCCGCCCTACGGCGCCACCAGCGCCAACGTCCGCTCGCTCGCCCAGCACGACGGCTTCAAGGTCGTGCTCTGGGACGTCGACCCGCAGGACTGGTCGCTCCCCGGAGTCGACGCCATCGTCAGCAACGTGCTCAAGCACACCCACGCCGGCTCGATCGTCCTCATGCACGACGGTGGCGGTCCTCGCGCCCAGACGATCGCGGCGCTTCGCCGGATCCTGCCCGCCCTGCAACGGCGAGGCCTGCGCTCAGTCGCACTGGACTGCGGCTAGCTGGAGTTCCTGAGCACGCCCGGCACCGGTGCGATCACGCCGGGGCCGGTGCTGCGCTTCCCGAGCGACGGGGCACGCGCCTCAGGGACGGTCGCCCAAGAGCGACAGCAGTCGGCGTTCGGTGCGCTGTTCGCTCTGCGGGCCGCAGATCTGCGGCCGGAAAAGCGCCGTCTGCTTGATGCCCTCCATCGCAGCGAGCATCAGGTCGACGGCGCGATCGACGTCGTCGCAAACGAGCTCGCCGCGGCCGACGGCCTGGTGGGTGAGGCCGAGGAAGAAGCGTTCGGTCTCGTCGAGGAAGCCGGCCCAGCTGGCGCGAACCTCGGTGTCGTAGAGCGAGAGCGCGACGATCTCGGTCGAGAACACGCGGTTGGCCTCGTCGAGCAGGCAACTGCGCACCGAGTAGGCGATCGCGACTTCGAGCTTGCCGTACGCAGATTCGGCGCCACCGGTCGCGGCCGTGATCTGCTCACGCCAGCGCGCGTAGTACACGTCGCACGCAGCGAGCACGACTGCCTTCTTGGACGCGTAGTGCCAGTAGAGGCTGCCCTTGGTGACGCCGGCCGCGGCAGCGATCTCGTCGAGGTTGACCCGATCGATGCCGCGGCTGCAGAACAGCTCGAACGCGGCCTGCGCCAGCTCTTCGGCCTTCGCCGAGGAGTCGGAGGTCGTCAGCGTCCGCGTTCTCGTGGCCACGCCTGCAGCATAGTCAGCGCGCCATACCCGTCAGTACTGCCGAGCGCTCCCGGAACCCGGCCTCGGGCAGCTCAGAGCGGAGCCAGTTGAGGGAGTCGGCGAGCATCGGTCCTCCCTGCCCTTCGCATTCGAGGCTGAGGACGCCGTCGAAGCCGCCGTCGGCGAGCTTGCGCAGGATCTGGCGGATATTGTCGGCGTTGACGCCGCTGCCGGCCGCGACGTGGCTGATGGCGACGCCGGTGGCCGCCCCGCGGACCGCTTCAGCCAGGGACGCGGAGACGTCCTTGATGTGCACGTGGTGGATCTTGTCGAGGAACCGTTCGGTGAACTCGACCGGATCGTTGCCGGCGATGAACGAGTTGCCGGTGTCCAGGTTGAGCCGCAGGTACGGCGAGTCGCCGCAGTAGGCGAGCATCTCCTCGAGCCACTCCGGGCGCGTCGTGAAGTAGCCGTGCACTTCGATCGTGACGACGACGCCGTGCGCCTCGGCCACGCGGACGATCTCCCGGTAGGCACGCCCCATCAGGTCGAGCGCCTCGCGGTCACCGAGCCCTTCCGGCTTGTGCAGACCGTCGGTGGTGGCCACGCGCGGGCTGCCGGCGAGGGCGGCCCAGGCGATGGACTTCTGCACGTACGGGACACCGACGGTCATGCCGTCCCGGCCCGACAGCGGATACGCGGCGTCGATCTGGGAGAACTGGACGTCGTAGCGCTCCATCTTGCGGCGCAAGAGGACGGGGTCCTCGATCAGCGAGATGTGCGGGAAGTACCCCAGCCCGTGGATCCAGCACGCGCCCTCGATCACGCCGGGCTCGATGTAGCGAACGCCGTGCTCTTGCGCCCAGGCGAGCGCCTGCTCGAACGACTTGTGGCTGGAATTGAACGCGTCAGTATGGAAGCCGATCCCGATGTCAGGCACGAGCTCTCCTTGTAGTACGGCATCTGATACACGCCAACCATACCGGCTGGTATGGCTGCCTGTCCACTACGGCGGTGAAGATGCAACGACAAGTCCCGTGGCGGGCGCTGATCGCGCTGCTGGTGTTCTCCGAGACGGCGGGCTTCGTGCACGATGCGGTGCCCGAGGCGCGGCAGATGCGGACCGAGCATCGAGCCGCCTGCAGGGACGGCTGCGCTTCGCCAAGCTTCCGGCCCGGCGCACGCTCGACCAATTCGACTTCGCCGCCCAGCCCTCACTGGACCGACGCCTAGTCGAAGACCTCGCCACGCTGCGGTTCGTCGAAGACAAGGCCAAGGTGCTGCTGATCGGGCCGCCGGGCGTCGGCAAGACCTTGCTCGCCACGATCCTCGGCCATCCCGCCGTCGAGGCTGGCTACCGCGTCTACTACACGACCGCCGCCGAACTCGTCGCGCGCACCGCCAAGGCCGCGATCGAAGGCCGCTGGGCCAACACGATGCGTTTCTGGAACGGTCCGCAGCTGCTGATCGTCGACGAGCTCGGCTACCTCCCCTTGGCCGACGAAGCCGCCTCGCACTTCTTCCAAGTCGTCAGCCGCCGCTACGAACACGGCTCCATCGTCCTGACCACCGACCGCCACATCGTCGACTGGGGCCACGTCTTCCACGACACCACTGTCGCCGCCGCCATCCTCGACCGCCTCCTGCACCACGCCACCGTCCTGTCCATCAACGGCGACAGCTACCGCATGCGCGCCCACCAAGCCGCGATCGCGTCGCTGCGACCCGCGATCACAGGTGGGGAATTCCCGTGATCACACCCGAGGAAATTGCGCGATCCTTGACACACAACACGAACGCGTCCGTGTCGCTGCTGACGCACCTTGGCGTCCGCGACCGCTTGCCCTGGACGGACACGGCCGCGGGCGTCATTCGAGAGGCCGCGCTGACACTCGGATCAGGGCTCTGCTCGACGCATTTTGACCTCGGCGAGGGCACATCCCGCTTCGTGCCCCCACTCGGCAACCTGCCGCCGGAGCGTATCCACCCTGGTGCCGCTTTCGTCGACTGGTGGAACGACTCCGTGCTCGACGATGCAGACAGCAACGCCTTCTCCCGCCGGAGTTGGTGTTGCGCGTTGCGAACAAGGACGGAGGCGCCCATGTCGATTCCCGCCTGCCAGCGGCCTACAAGGCTCTGACTCGAGAAAACTCGATAGGTATGGAGCAGAGTCCCGGTGACGATCCGTTCTCGGCGCAGCTTGGATTCGGGATCGGATTCCAAGACAACAAGCTGGTGCGTACGCGAGTTCCTGGACGGCCGCTTGAGAACTCAGTCGCTCTGGCCAATGTCCGACAAATCGCCTGGGAGCTCCGCGACACGATCCAGCGCCATCTCGTCATCGAGTGCGAAGTCCCCTACGTTCGAGCACCGCTGTGCCCGCCATCTCCGACGCTGAAAGAGCGCTAGATTTCCGCCGCGGCGATCTCGAGGTGGAGGAGGTCGAGCGAGACCAGCACGAGATCCGCCTTCACGCCCAATCACGATCCACGGGGCAGTGCTACTGCGTGGTCTCCAACGCCGACGGAACCCTCACGGTACGCAAGCTCCCGACGCGTGCGTAGTCCAGGAGGTAGCAATCCCCACGTAGCGCGGACTGGCTCAGGCCGCCGCGCGCTCAGCCGGCACCACGTTGATGCGCACGGCGGAACGAGTGAACACCTGGCAGCTCGTAATTGCAGCCTGCGGCCGCCGCTCCCGGGCTAGCACCACCTCTGTCGCGCCGCGTCCCAACGTCTTCCGCGAGCGACACCTGCCAGGACTGGGTCGATGAAGGCCGCAGCTTGATCTTTCGCTTCCCCAAAGCTCACGGGAGCCTCGCGCGTCGCTTTCTTCCAATGTGCCCGCCACTCGGCGATCTGAGCTGCAGGCAGATCCAGCTCGACCGGCAACGGGCTGGCGAGCGTGCCGGCATCAAGACGGCGCCGCTCCTCGGCCCGCAGTCTCTCCTCCAGCTCGGTCCCGTCGAAGTCCTTCTGACTCGCGATCATCGCGATGTCAGCGAGATCCCGCGCTCGCGAGGAGTGATGCCCGTCGCCGTGGATCTCGAAGATGGCACAGGCCTTGTCCGCAACCTGTGACGACAGCGCGAGGGCGGCGATCGGCGCCGTCGTGTCGACAGCCGGTTCCCCGGTGAGCGTTACTTCCGGCTTGAGCCACTCGATCGCGAGTTTGTCTTCGCGCGGGAGCGCGAGATCGATGCTGAATTCAACGAACACCCGCTCACCGATGCGTGCAGTCACCGGCACCGCAAGCGCACGCTCGAGCGGATGATCGACCTCGATCTCGGTCATCCGGTCACGGCAGAGCTCGAACGTGAAGAAGTCCCCTAGGTCGAGGCTCATCGCCTCTTCGAGTGCCTTCACCGCGACGGCGTGGCCGCCCGCCTCGGCCACGTAGGCGAGATCGATGTCGTTCGACGTCCGGTTCGGATCGAGGCGTAGAAGCAGCGCCGCTCCGCCTTTCACCACCCAGCGCTCCGGCTGGGCCACAAAGACACGCGCGAGAAACCGGCGATACGCAATCTCTCGCAGCCGCCGTGGACGTTCTCCCGATGGATGGCGCGTCCTGATCCGGGCGGTGAGCGCTTGCCGAGTCGCCTGAGGAGACCGCCACGGCCAAGTCATGCCGCTCGTTTCAGCAGTGACTCCACGCGCTGCTCTAGCGCTCGGCTCGGCCCCTTGCGATGCCGCGCAGCATCGACGATCGACACGTCATCGGCGGTCCCCCGGCGGAGTGACTCGTCGATGGCCCGTCGAACGTACGAGGTTTCCTCGCCGTCGATGATCAGGTCAACGATGGTGCGCGACGGTGAGGTCACCGGCAGTCGGACCGTGGCGAGGTCCAACCATGTCCAGTCCTGCCGTCGAAGCGGAACCGAGTGCACGACGATGTCGTCGATTCGTGGCGGCCGGCCCGCGGTCAGCGTCACCGAGGGCAGCGCCGGAACGATCGTGCCGAGCCCATGGAGCGCGGCGGCCGACGCGTTCGACAAGACCGCATTCGAAGCGCCGTTCCGCTCCCAGGGAAGCCGATCACGCTCGAAATACAGCCACGCTGTGATCTCATCCTCGCGCCGGTCATCCGCGTGCCGCATCCCGAACACGCCACGGCGGACGCGACGCAGATCATCTGATTGAACGAGCCTCGCAATGTCGTCGCGAGCGAGCCCGAGTCGCAGCGCCTGCCTGGCGTTCACGTAGCCGCCTTGCTCAGAAGCAGCCTCCAGAAGGGCAGCCAGTGCCTCACGTCGCTGCACAACGTAGATGATACGCAGTTTGTAGGTCATTGACCTACAAACTCTGATGATTATCGATACCTAGCTGAGCACGACTGACCGGGCGCGAACAGTCGCCGACTCGGCGCAGGCACGGTGTATCACGCCGACCCGATCGCTCGTGCTCGAACCTGCGCGAGATGAAGCGCGGGCAACCAATTCCCCGAACCCCACGGCCAGCCGCGACGCTCCGCTTCTCGCTCGATCGCACGGAACGGTCCCCGGGGACCGGTTTGGTCCCCGGGAGCCACTTTTCTGCTTAGGAGAGAGTCGGGCCCTAGAGCCGATTCTAAGTCGGGGAGACAGGATTTGAACCTGCGACCGCCCGGCCCCCAGCCGGGTGCGCTACCAGACTGCGCCACTCCCCGTATGTCGTCGTCCGTAAGAGCGGGCGACGGGAATCGAACCCGCCCTAAGAGCTTGGAAGGCTCCTGTGCAACCACAACACTTCGCCCGCGGGCGGACTCCGTCAGCATGATAACGGCCGGCGGTTTCCGGGAACACCAGAATCATGCAGATCCCCGGCGTCCACATCGAGACCCTGCACAACCCGGTGCGGTACACGTACGCGCAGATCGAGCAGGCCTGCGCGATCGCGCAGATGCTCAACCGGGGCAAGCTCGTGCTGGTCGAGCCGCCCCGGCGGTGAGCCGTCAGCCGAGCCGGGCGGCCGCCGCGGCGGCCTCCTGCTCGTTGTGGACCGGCATGATCCGCGCCGCGAACGTCGCGCGCGCGAACCGGGAGGACCGGGCGATCTGCACGGCGAGCGTCGGCCCCGGGCGCGGGTCGGAGGTCTGAGCGGCGGCGCGCAGCACGTGCACCGACGCCCCGCGAGGCCGCGTGACTGGCACGACCACGTAGCCGGACCGCTCGCTCTGCACCCACACGTACCGGACCGAGGACAGCGCCACGCGCCGGGAACCGACCGCGACCGAGGATCCGTCACGCAGCACCGCGACCACCCGCGCTCCCGCCGAGCCCCCCGAGCCGCGCCAGCTCGGGAACAGCACGTCGGCGGTGTAGCGGCCGGAGCCCGACCGCCGCGTCGCCGTCCAGTTGGTCTGGATCCAGTCGCGCGTGAAGCGGTGCGTCACCCGCAGCGCCAGCCCGCGCGCCGCGCTCGTCCCGGTCACCCGCAGGTCGGAGAACGGTCCCGCGTACGCGCGGCCGACCGATGAGGAGGACACCGCCGCGCCGACCGGCGACTTCATCAGCCGCAGCGCGCTCGCCCCCGGCGTTACCCGCGCCCGCCCCAGCTGCGACGCGGTCACGCGCCGCCCCGCGATGTCCCGGATCAGCAGCCCGAACGACGCCGGCGGCCGCCCGCCGATGTTCGCCGCGACCTCCTGCCGGCCGTCGTACAGCCGCGCGAGATCCAGCCCGCCGTACGGGAACGCGCCCTGGTTGACCGCGATCACGGCGGTGTTGTAGGTCGGCGTCGTCACCGCCAGGCGGCCGATGTCCGGGTCGTAGGAGTACAGCGGCGGAGGCGTCGCGGCCGCGCGGCGACCCAATCCGGCGTCCACCGCGCGGGCCGCGTTCGCTTCGATCCGCACCGCCGCCAGGTACGCGCTGCCCGTCCCCTGCGGGACGACGTTGACGTCGAACAGGACGGGGTCGACGAGCCCGCCGCGCGCCCGCGCCGCCAGCCGGTCGTAGAAGTCGAACCCGCTGTCCAGCATCGACTTCGACCACGCCGCCCACGAGCGCGACGGCAGCAGGCTGTCGGACACCGACGCGAGCCCGATCAGCGCCTCCTGCGTGAGCCCGAACTTCTTGCCCTGGTGCCAGCGCTGGAACCCGAGGCCGGAGTCCCAGTTCATGTAGCCGGCGTGCGTCCAGTAGCCGGCGACCGCGCGCTTGACCCACTGGCGCATCGCCGAGCGGGCGGACGCGCTCAGCGGCGGCATCCCCGCGCGCCGCGCCTGGTCGTAGAAGCGCGTGAACGTCAACACGATGTTCGCGTACTCGGCCGAGTCGACGTTCGCGGAGCCGTAGATCGACTTCGCCGGCAGATAGTGGAACCGCATGCCCGGCCCGAAGTTGCCGGCCGCGCCGCCGGTCCCCCGCATCCCCGCGAAGAACCGCTTGAGCTGCAGGGACATGTCGTGCTTCAAGAGGGTCGGGTCGCCGGTGACGGTCGCGTCCGCGGCGTACACCAGCGCGTACCAGTTGACCTGGTTCAGGCGGATCGTGGGATAGCGCCAGAAGGAGCCGCGGGCGGTGCGGTGGATCGCGTCGCGGATCCGACCCACCGTGCTCGCCGGCAGCGCCAGCGCGTCCCGCGCGCGATACGCGTAGACGAGCCCGTCGATCACTTCCGCGTCGAAGACGAGGTGCTGGCCCCCGCGGGTGGAGCCCATGCTGTTCACCCAGCCCGGCGCGTGCGTCTGGCCGGTGCCGGTCGCGCGGGTCACGAACGGCGGGCTGCTGACCAGCCGGTCGGCGAGGATCCGCGCGCGACGATCGTTGCGCGCGGGGCCGACGTGGCCCTGCAGCGCCGCGACGGAGTAGGTCAGCAGCTGCATCGAGTTGGCCATCGGCTCGACGCCGCCGCCGGAGAACTTGAAGTAGCCGGCCTGCTCGTCCCAGCGGTCGTCGACGCGCTGCTGCATGCGGTCGGCGAACGCCCAGTAGGCGTCGTCGTCGTAGCTGGCGGCCTGGGCGGGAGCGGCGATCAGGAGGGTCGAGAGCGAGGCGGCGAGGAGGAGAGAGCGGAGCATGACTCCACGCTCTCGCCTCACAGGCCGCTCTCATATGCGCCCCGGTGTGGACCGGAGCACCCGAAGGTGGACCCCTCCCCCACCCTTGGTGGCCGCGTACATTGAGGGGGTGCCCGACTCCCCGCTCGACGCCCACGCGGCGACGCCGCAGGATCTCAAGGACCGGATCGCCGCCGAGCGCCGCGGCACCCCGTTCGTCGTCTACCGCGACGCGGACGACCGGCAGGTCATCGTCGAGCTCGGGCCGGGCGGCGACCGGATCTCGATCGGCCGCCGGCCGACCAACGACGTCGTGCTCGACTGGGACTCCGAGGTCTCGCGCGTGCACGCGGCGCTGGAGCCGATCGGGGACGACTGGACCGTGGTCGACGACGGCCTCTCCCACAACGGGACGTTCCTCAACGGCAAGCGGGTCACCTCCCGCGAGCGGCTGCACGACGGCGACGTGCTGGCCGTCGGCGGCGTGACGATCGCCTACCGCCTGCCCGGCGGGGAGTCGCAGTCGAGCCCGACCGTCACCGCGCTCGGCCCGCACGTCGGCGAGCTGCTGACCCCGGCGCAGCGGCGCGTGCTGGTCGCGCTCTGCCGCCCGTTCAAGGACTCGACCTACGCGTCCCCGGCCACCAACCAGCAGATCGCGGACGAGCTCGTGGTGACCGTCGACGCGGTCAAGAGCACGCTGCGGGCGCTGTTCGAGGTCTTCGGGGTCGACGCGCTGCCGCAGAACCAGAAGCGCGCGTCGCTGGCGCTGCAGGCGCTGCGGACGGGCGTCATCACCCGTCGCGACCTATAGCGACCGCCGACAGCTGGTTCCTGGGCTGGCTGGCGACCCACAGCGTGTCGCCGTCGACGCTGAGCGAGTACGGGTTGACCGGGAGCTCGAGCGTCTCGCCCGCGGTGTGCAGCGTCTTGACGTCGATCGTGGTCAGGTCGCTCGAGTTGTAGTTGGTGACGTAGACGGCGTCCTTGGTCGCCGCGAGCTGACGCGGGTGCCGGCCGACCCCGATCGCGATCGCCTGCCCGCTCTCCGGGTCGACGCTGTAGACCGTGTCGTCGTCGGGGGACGCGAGCCACAGCGAGCCGCGGCTGTACGCGATGTCCTCGCTGTAGCTGCCGCCGACGGGGAAGTCCTTCAGGATCTGACCGGTCGCGGGGTCGATCCGCTGCACGCTCGCGCTGCGGCGGGCGGCGGCCCAGACCGCGGTCGGGCTCGCGGTCAGCGCGGAGATCCCGAGCGGGTAGTCGACGCTCAGGAGGATCTGGCCCGTCTTCGGGTCGACCTTGACCAGCTGGTCCGGGAGGCCCTTGCCGCGCACCAGCCCGGCCCAGATCGCGCCGCGCGCGTACGTGATCGTCGTCGGCTGGAAGGCGACCTTGACCGGGTCGCCGATCCGGTGGCCGTTGCTCGCGTTCAGGCGGACGAGCTGGTTGGAGCGGGAGATCGCGAACCAGATCGAGTCGCCGACCACGACGGCGTCCGCGGCGCCGACGCCGACCTTCGGCCGGTAGGCGAGCTTCTTGCGCTTCTTCACGTCGATCAGGTCCACCCGGTCGTTGCGGAACGAGCCGACGAAGACGATGTCGCCGGCGACGCGGACCACGTTCGGGCGCTTGCCGACCGTGAGCGTCTTGAGGATGTGCTGCCCCTCGGGGGTGGGGGTCGGAGTCGGCGTGGCGGTGGGCGTTGGGCGCGGCGGCGGAGGCGTGTCCTTGTGGTCGCGAGTGAGCGCGAACGCGGTGCCGACCCCGACCGCCGCGACCAGCACGAGCGCGGCCGCGATCAGCCCGCGGCGGCGCGGGGATTTCGAGGGCGTGAGCGCCCGTGTCTCAGGCTCAGGTTGACGCTTCGTCTGGTCCTGCGGGCGAGCCGCCGTGACCGTCGCCGCCTCGATCGGCGCGGCCGCGCCCTTGGCGACGAGCCGCTCGGTCTCGTCCGGCCTGCGGTTGGTCGCGGCGGCGAGCGCGGCGCGCCCGAGGTCGCCCGCGGACGGGTAGCGGTCCTCCGGGTCCTTGGCCAGCGCGCGCTCGATCACGTCGTCGAACGCCTTCGGGATCTCCGGGTCGAGGCTGGACGGCTTCGGCGGCGGCTCGGACAGGTGCGCCCACAGGCGGGCCTCGTCGCCGTCGCGCTTGAACGGGACCTGGCCGGTGAGCGTGAAGAACAGGACGCAGCCGAGCGCGTACACGTCCGCGCGCGCGTCCACCCGCTCGCCGCGGATCTGCTCGGGCGCGACGTAGTCGAGCGTGCCGACCCAGTGGCCCGGCTTCGTCGTCCCCGCCACCGACAGCGCGTGCTTGGTGAGGCCGAAGTCGGTCAGGTAGACGTGGTCGCCGGTGGCGATCAGGACGTTCGCGGGCTTGACGTCGCGGTGCACGAGGCCGGCGGCGTGCGCGTCGTCGAGCGCGGAGCCGATCTGGGCGACGATGGCGGCGGCCCGCTGGGGCGGCAGCGGGCCCTCCCGGCGCACCAGGCTGCGGACGTCGTCGCCCGCCACGTAGCGCATCGCGATGTAGGCGACGCCGTTCTCCTGCCCGGCGTAGTAGATCGGGATCACGTTCGGGTGATCGATCGACGCGGCGACCTTCGACTCGCGCACGAACCGGTGGCGGACGTTCTGGTCCTCGAGCAGGCCGGGGGCGATCACCTTCAGGGCGACCGTGCGGTCGAGCGCGAGCTGCGTCGCCCGGTAGACGACACCCATCCCGCCGCGTCCGGCCACGGCCTCGATCCGGTGGCCGGCGAAGACGTCGCCGGGCTCGAGCTCACGCATCGCCGGGAGGTATATCGGCCGGGCGTCGTGGTTCAGCATCTGCCCGCCCGGAACGGACGAGCGGCGGAAATGTGACGGAGCTGGCGCTCAGGAAGCGGGGGACCGAGGAATCGAACCTCGAGCCAGGGTTTTGGAGACCCCGATGTTGCCGTTACACCAGTCCCCCCGGGAGCGGGCCATTGTAGTAACCCGAGCGCCGTTCCGTCCGACCCCCACACGAACATGTGTTCGTGCCATGGCGACCCTCCAACGATTGGGCGTACGCGCATCTCCTGGGCTGGTACCTGGGCGACGGGTGCATTTCGAACGTCGGCCGCGCGTACCAGCTCGTGATCACCGCCGACCTGGCGTATCCGTGGATCATCGTCGAGTGCAGCCGGTCGATCGCCGCCGCCGTTCCAGGCCGCACGCCGCACATACGTCCGCATCCGGTACACAACCTCGTCCGGATCGAGTCCGGCTGGTTGCGCTGGCCCGAGGCGTTCCCGCAGCATGGTCCTGGGCGAAAGCACGAGCGGCCGATCGTGCTCGAGCCCTGGCAGGAGCGGATCGTGACCGCCGAGCCGTGGGCGTTCCTGCGCGGGCTCCTTCACTCCGACGGCTGCCGCACCCTGAACCGCTTCCAGACGACGCTGCCGAGCGGCCGCGTCGCCGAGTACGAGTATCCGCGCTGGTTCTTCTCGAACCTCTCCGCCGACATTCGCGGGCTCTTCTGCACGACGTGCGACGCGGTCGGCGTGCGCTGGACGCAATCGAACCCCGCAACGTCTCGATCTCGCACCGTCGCAGCGTCGCGCTGCTCGATCGCCACGTGGGGCTGAAGGCGTGACGTACGATGGTCGCCGCGCGGGCGTGGTGGAATCGGTAGACACGCCGGCTTTAGGTGCCGGTGCCGCAAGGCGTGGGGGTTCGAGTCCCTCCGCCCGCATCTCCTGGTGTCCCTCGGCAGTGATGGACGCCGCGACGCCCACGTGTGAGGTCGGGCCAGGCGTACCGCCGAGGCCATCGTGCCCGGCGGGCGGGATGCCGATACCGGTCGGGATGAGCTACGACCTCGAGATCGGCAGCCATGAGCGGCCCGCGCGCGAGCTGATCGAGCGCTGGGCGTCCGAGCACGACCTCCTCGTCGACGACGACCTCATGATCAGCCGTCCCGCCGCACGGGGCGACGGGCACCTATTCAGCGTCAACGGGCCGGTGCCGGCGGAGCCGGACGACTTCGCCGAGGACCTCGCGGCGGCGTGTCTGGCGCCGCGCTGGATGCTGACGATCGAGGTGCCGCGCCCAGGGCCGAAGCGCGCGATCGCCCTCGCCCGCTCGCTGGCGCGGACGCTCGCGCAGGAGACTCACGGCGCCGCGTTCGACCCGCAGGAGGACGCGCTGATCTGGCCCCGGGGCGAACCCAAGCGGGTGCAGCCGCGGCACAAGGAGGAGGCGACGAGCGTCGTGGAGCTCGCGTGGTTCCTGCCCGCCCGGCGCTGGCCGGAGGCTCCCGCGATCCTGCTCGAGCTGCTCGCGCACCGCTGTCCCGAAGCGTTGCCCACGCGCTACGGCCGCTTCGAGCCGCTGCCGCACCGCTTCGACCCGGCCGCTCCGGCGGCCCTCGCGCACTTCATGTGCGACGAGCGCGAGGGGGACGGGTTCTGGCTGGCGTCGCGGCCGAGCTTCGGCGGCTTCTGGCGGGCGCCGCACGACGATCCGCGGATCACGCCGGGGCACGAGCACCTGCGGATCGCCCAGTTGCAGGTCGAGTTCGACGGGCGAGTGCTCGAGCGGGACCCGCGCTGGCGCGAGGCGGTCGTCGAGCTGTTCGCGACCGCCGCCACTCGACTCGGGGCGGTGTTCGCTGCGGCGCAGGTCGGGCCGCACTGGCTCGTCTCAACCAACAACCGCCTGTGGGCGACGGCGAAGACGATGCGGCACGGCTGCGAGCACATCCCGTTCGGCGGCCGGTGGATCGGCCTTCCACCGGTGCCGATGTGGCTGAGCTGGTTCGGCGCACCGTACCGGGACCTGGTCGCCTCCCACCTCACCGAGGCGGCACTCACCGCCCGCGGGATGCGCCGGCTCCTGGGACGGGCGCAGCCGCCGCGAATCGAGGACCGCACGGATGGGCTGCTCGTGCGGCTCGGCGATGAACCGCGGCCGCGACGCTCGCTCGGTCCATGGCCGCTGCCGGACGAGCTGACCTACCGCAAGCACCAGGCCCCGCGGCTCGACGACCCGGCGCCGCACATCCCTCCGCTCTGACGGAAACATCATGCGGAGACAAGGACGGACGAGACGGGCTATCGCACGGCCCGTGGACGTTGCGCGAGCTCGGCGCGCCCGAGCGACGGTGCTCGAGGGGGGGTGTGGAACACATCTGCTGTCTGGCGCAAGATTTGTTCCTCACCCCCGCTGGGAGCCGCATCACCGAGATGCTGCCGGGCGCGATCACGTACGCCCGCCCTCTCGCTGCAGCCTGGCGCGCCGTTAACCTGCACCGCCTGACCCAAGACGAGGAGCGGCGTTGACTCACATCCTGCACAGCCTGCCCGAGGGCGAGCGCATCGGGCTCGCGTTCTCCGGTGGCCTCGACACGTCCGTGGCGGTCGCCTGGATCCGGGAGCGCGGCGGGATCCCGTGCACGTATACGGCCGACCTCGGCCAGTACGACGAGCCGAACCTCGAGGAAGTGCCGGACCGCGCGAAGACCTACGGCGCGGAGATCGCTCGCCTGGTCGACTGCCGTGAGCTGCTCGCGCACGAGGGCCTGGTCGCGCTGCAGTGCGGCGCGTTCCACATCACGACCGCCGGCAAGACGTACTTCAATACGACCCCGCTCGGCCGCGCCGTCACCGGCACGCTGCTCGTGCAGGCGATGCAGCACGACGACGTCCACATCTGGGGCGACGGCTCGACCTACAAGGGCAACGATATCGAGCGG
>DATMGH010000115.1:0-1672 GCA_035555675.1 Solirubrobacter sp.
GAGCGCGGCGCTCGTCACGACCTCGCCGAGCGCGTGCAGCTGGGCCTCGGGCGAGCGTTCGACCTCGGCCAGCGCGGCCGCCGTGAGCGCGGTCAGCGCGCGCTCGGCACCGTCGGCGTCGAAGTCGCCGAGCTCCCAGGCGAGCGAGCGCGCCACCTCGGCGGGCGGCGGGCACGTGGTGGCCGCGTGCAGCCGGAACGGCAGGGCCGTGACCGGCCTGCGTACCGCCGTATGTCTGTCGCTGCTCACGTGCCGACCTCCGCAGTGCTTGTCCCCTGGAGGCGTCACGGTGGACGCCCTTAGGGGACCCTAACAAATCCCGACGCCGTGGATCGGATTACGCTTCAATGTGCGTGGCAAGCGGGCTTGGTCGTTTGCTGCAAGCCTGCTTGATATTGATCGTTTAATGGTCCTGACCGCAACTCACCACGTCAGCGCAGCGCACCCGTCGACCCTGGGGGGCCGGCTCGCCGCGGGCTCCGCGCGGGCGGTGGTGACGTTCGCGGGGCAGGGCGTGGCGGTGCTGGACGAGCTCGCCGCGCTGGTCGCCCAGCGGCCCGAGCTCGCGCCCGGCGTCGCGCTGGGCACGGAGGTCATGACCCGGGTCGCGGGGTCCGACCTGGCGCTGGAGGCGGGCGCGTACCGGCACGGGGTGGACGTCTCGGCGTGGGTGCTGGACCCGGACGGCGCGCCGGACGCGGCCTACCTGCGCGGGGCCGCCGTCGCGTACCCGCTGTCGCTGCTGGCCCAGGCGCTGCTGTGGCGGGCGCTGTGGGCGGACACGCTCGCGGACGCGATCGCGGCCGGCTCGGTGCTGGCGTTCGCGGGGCACTCCCAGGGCCTGCTGGCCGCGCGCCTGGTCGCCGAGGCGCCGGGCGGCGAGGTGACGGACGCGCTGCTGGCCGCGCACCTGGAGCGCGCCGCGATCCAGGGCCTGCACCTGTCCGCGGCCGCCTGCGGGCGCTCACCGATGGCGGCGATCGACGGCGTCCCGTTCGCGCGGCTCGAGCCGCTGCTGGCGGAGGTGAACGCGGTTGCGGCGTCGCCGGCCGCCACCGTCGCGCTCGTCAACGCGCCCGCGCGGCTCGTCGTCGCCGGGCCGCCCGCCACCCTCGATCTCCTCCGTGCGCGCCTCACGGAGCAGGCGGCCCGCGAGGAGCGCGCTCGGCGCGCCGGGCGCCGGGGCGGCGCGCCGCTGCGCTTCGAGTGGCACGAGCTGGCCGTCGACGTGCCGTTCCACTCGCCCGCGCTGGCCGGGCCGCTGGCCGCGTTCGAGCCGCACGCGGCCGAGGCGGAGACCTGGGCGCCGGTGCTCGGCGGCGAGGGCGGCGTCGCCCGCGCGCAGTTCGTCGAGCCGGTCCGCTGGGACGCGGTCGCGGCGGAGATCGCCGCGCTCGGGGCCGACTGGGTCCTCGACCTCGGGCCGGGGACCGCGGTCGCGCGGCTGACCGCCGAGAACCTGCGCGGGACCGGCGTGCGGACGCTCGCGCTCGCCTCGCCCGAGGGCCGTCGCGTCCTCACCGCGCCCGGCGCCGCGCCGGCGGGGCGCGACATCACGTACGCCGAGCTCGTCCCGGGCGTCGTCGAGCTGCCCGGCGGCCGCCGCCACCTCGACACGCGCTACACCCGCGCCACCGGCCGCCCGCCGGTGATCCTCGCGGGGATGACGCCG
>DATMGH010000116.1:0-19847 GCA_035555675.1 Solirubrobacter sp.
GGCTCGATCGGCGCCGAGCTGTGCCGCCAGATCGCGCGCGTGAACCCGAGTCAGCTCGTGCTGGTCGACAACGGCGAGGCGAACCTGTTCGAGATCGAGCGCGAGCTGGTCGGCGAGCGCCACATCCCGTTCTCGTACTCGGTGCTGGCCGACGTCAAGGACGAGGTCCGGATGCGCGAGGTGTTCGCCGCGCACCGGCCGGAGATCGTCTTCCACGCGGCGGCGTTCAAGCACGTCGCGCTGATGGAGGAGAACCCGGTCGAGGCGGTGCGCAACAACGCGCTCGCGACGCGGCTGCTGGCCACGATCGCCGCCGAGGCGCAGACCCAGGTGTTCGTGCTCGTCTCGACCGACAAGGCGGTCGAGCCCGCGACCGTGATGGGCGCGTCCAAGGCGCTGGCCGAGTGGGCGGTCGAGGCGGCCGACGCGCACTATGAGCAGACGGCGTTCTGCGCGGTGCGCTTCGGGAACGTGCTCGGCTCCTCGGGCTCGGTCGTGCCGATCTTCCGGCGCCAGATCGCCGCGGGCGGCCCGGTCACGGTCACCGATCCGGCGATGACGCGGTTCTTCATGACGATCCCGGAGGCCGTGCAGCTCGTCATCCGCGCCGGCTCGCTGGCGCGCGGCGGCGAGGTGTTCGCGCTCGAGATGGGCGATCCCGTGCGGATCATGGACCTGGCCGAGGACATGATCCGGTTCTCCGGCCTGGAGCCGGGGCGCGACATCGCGATCGAGATCATCGGCCCGCGCCCGGGCGAGAAGTTGCACGAGCAGCTCTTCAACCGCTACGAGCGCCCGGAGCCGACCCCGGCGTCCAAGATCACCCGCGCGGCGCGGCCCGGCGTCGATCCGGCGTGGGTGGAGTACGTGTTCGACCGCATCGGCCTGCTGGTCGCCGAGGGTGACGCCGCGGGCCTCGCGGCGGCCGTCGCCGAGCTGGCAGGTGGACGCACCGCAGTCGTCGAAGCCCATGGCGAGTCCCCGGCCTCCTAGACTTCCCTGCTCGGCTCCATGGTGCTGATCGCGTTCTCGCTTCAGGACCAGGTCGAGAAGTACGGCGCATACGTCGGTATCGCCGCCTTCTTCGGCCTGGCCTTTCTCTCGTTGCTGTACTTCGCCCAGGCGCGCGAAGTCAAACGCCTGCGCGAATGGGCGGGTCGCTCGCCCGAGCGTGCGGCCGAGCTCGAGCAGGCGGTGGCCGAGCACGCCCAGGAGGTGCGCCGCGCACCCGCCCCGCGCGCGGTCCCCGTGCCGCAGACGCCGGCGCCGTCGGTCGCGACCAACGGCGCGGCCGAGCTCGAGCCGGCGGAGGTCGCGGCGCTGGCGTTCGCCCGCTCCGCGGGCGTGCACGAGCCGCACGAGCCCAAGCCGCATCCGGTGCCGGTCGCCGCGGTGGCGGAGGAGACCGTCCCCGCGCAGGCCGTCAACGGCGGCAACGGCGCGACCCGCGCCGTCCCGGCGCCGGCGACGCCCGCCGCTCGCCGCGCCGACGTCCCGCCCCCGCCGCCGCTGCCCCCGCGCCGGGCCGCGGCCGCTGGGCGCCGCCCCGCCGCGCCCCCGCCGCGCCGCGAGTCCAACGTGCTCGCGATCGTGCTGACCGCCGTGATCGGCGTGCTGGTGCTCGGCGGCGCCGCGTTCTTCATCACCCGCGGTGGCGGCGACGACACCCCCACCGCGTCCACGCCGCCGAACAACGTCGGCACGCCCACGCCGGAGGCGGACGCCACCGAGGCGCCCACCGAGGCGCCCGCGCCGACCAAGCAGACCGCCCTGATCGGGGTCTACAACGGCACCGGCCAGGCCGGGCTCGCCGCCAACCAGGTGACGGCCCTCAAGGAGGACGGCTACCCGGCGGACAACCTCGGCACCGGCGACACGGGGGACGGGCAGGTCCGCCCGACGTCGGTGGTGATGTACAAGCGCGGGGCCAAGAGCGCCGCGGCCGGCGTGGCGCAATC
This sequence comes from Solirubrobacter sp., assembly GCA_035555675.1. GTDB lineage: Bacteria > Actinomycetota > Thermoleophilia > Solirubrobacterales > Solirubrobacteraceae > Solirubrobacter. The sequence goes on from DATMGH010000116.1 coordinate 1,959, forward strand.
GCTCGGCATCGCGGCCGTGCAGCAGTTCGACGACACGGCGCGGGAGTTGGCCACCAAGGCGAGCAAAGCGTGGGACGTAGTCGTGATTCTCGGCAACGACAAGACGCCGTAGCTGCGTGGGGGCGATGACGCTCGTCGCCCGGATCACCTTCCTGATCCTGGTCGGTGCGACGTTCTCGGCGTTCTTCGTCGCGCAGCGCCTGAAGAGCACGCCGCCGGTGATCGACGTCAAGCGCATCTCGCGCTACTTCTCGCCCAACGGCGACGGCAACCGCGACCTCAACCACATCTCGATCCGCCTGCGCATCAGCGACGACGCGACCGTCGACGTCGTCAACCTCGAAGGCGACCGGGTCAAGCGCCTGGCCGAGAACCGGCCGATGCAGCGCTACCGGCCGCTGCGGCTGGTCTGGAACGGCACGGCCGACGACGGCCGCACGGTCCCGGACGGGCAATACCGGCTGCGGGTGGCGCTGCGCAACGAGAACCGCTCGGCGACGATCCAGAAGACGATCACGGTCGACACGAAGCCGCCGCGCTCGGCGGTGTGCGTCGGGTACCCGTGCTCGGACCGGGTTCGCAAGGGCAACTTCATCTCCCAGGGCGACCGGCGGGTGAAGATCTACATCCGTGGTGTCTCGCCGTTCTACGGGACCACGTTCCGGATCCTGCGCACCGACGCCGGCAAGCCGACCGTGGTGCGCGAGGGCAGCATCAAGCGTGGCCGTCACCGCTGGGTCTGGGACGGCCTCGACGCGCACGGCCGGCCGCTGCCCCCGGGCACGTACATCGTCCAGTCGCGCGTGCGCGACAAGGCCGGCAACGTGGGCCTGACGCCGCCGGAGATCGCGCCGGGGGTGGAGATCCCCGGCCGCCCGGGCATCACCGTGCGCGGGCTCGCGGCCCAGCCGCCGCTGCGGCCGGTGACCGCCGGGCAGCGCGCGGAGTTCTTCGTCGACTCGCGCGGCGCCTCCTACCGCTGGCGCGTGCGCCGGGTCGGGGACTCCGCGGTGCGCAAGCGCGGCACATCGCACGACGAGAAGCTCGTGATCCACGCGCCCGGCGGGCCCTCCGGCGTCTACCTGCTCGAGCTGCGCTCGGGCCGCTGGCACACGACGGTCCCGTTCATGGTGCAGGCGGAGCAGCGCGCGAAAGTGCTGGTCGTGATGCCGGCGATCACCTGGCTGGGCCTGGACAAGGTCGACGACAGCCCGTTCGACGGCATCCCGAACACGCTGACCGACGGGGAGACCGTGCGCTGGCCGCGGCCGTTCGTGGGCACCGACGGGCTGCCCGCCGGGTTCGCGGACGACGTCGCGCCGCTGCTGGTCTTCCTCGACCGCCACAAGATCCGCTACGACCTCACCAGCGACCTCGATCTCGACCTCACGCGCAACCCGCGCGCGACCGACCGGCCGGGCGTGCTGTTCGCCGGCTCGGAGCGCTGGATCACGCGCACGCTCTCGCGACGGCTGCGCAAGTACGCGTCCGACGGCGGGCGCGTGGCGATGTTCGGCGGCGACTCGATGCGCCGCGGCGTGCGCCTGCGCGTGTTCGCGTCCGACGACGCCGGGACGCTGCTGCGCCCGACGCAGCCGTCGGCGACCGACGTCTTCGGCGCCCGGATCGCCAAGCTGCGCACGCTCACCACGCCCGCCACGCTGAGCCAGTTCGAGGGCGACGCCTCCTACGGGTTGATGGAGGGCGCGACCGACCTGCCGGACTTCACCCAGCTCGAGGAGTCCGCGCTGCCGGAGGCGAAGGACGTGCTGGCGGCGGTCGGGCAGCCGCTGACGCCGGAGGAGGAGGCGTCGGAGAAGGACGTCCGCCCGCTGCGGCCCGCGCTGACCGCGGTGCGCGTCGGCAAGGGGACCGTGATCCGCGTCGGGCTGCCCGAGTGGCCGCAGCGGCTCAAGGATCCGAACGTGGCCCAGGTCACCTACAACATCGTCGACATCCTGCGCGGCGTGCAGCCGAGGATCCGGTCGACAAGATGAGCGATACGGCGGCGTTCAGCGACGGCGTCCTGATCGCCGGCATGGTCGTGGCCGTCGGCTGCGCGGCCGGTGCCGTGCTCGCCCGCACCGTGCGCGGGCGGGCGTGGGCGATGCTCGGCGCGCTCGTGCTCACGCCGGTGCTGCTGGTGGCGGAGATCTGGAACTCGCCGCAGCTCGAGTCCGTGCGCGACCGCGGGCCGGTCGTACTGGGCGCGGCGGCGCTGTTCGGGCTGGCCTGCATGGGCGCGCTGGCGTGGGTGTTCGCGCGCCGGCCCGGGGTCCTGGGCGTGGCCGCGCTGGCCGCGCTGCCGTTCCGGGTGCCGGTGCAGTCCGGCGGCAGCACGGCGAACCTGCTGGTGCCGCTGTACGTGGTCATCGGCGCGGGCGCGGTCGCGTGGCTGGTCCCGCGGCTCGGTGCGCGGCGGGCCGGCGAGCCCGCGTCGCGGGCCGGCGGCCTGGAGTGGGTCCTGGCGGGCGCGATCGTGCTCTACGCGCTGCAGTCGGTCTACGCCGGCGACAGCGACAGGGCGCTCGAGCAGGTGGTGTTCTTCTACGTCCCGTTCACGCTGCTGTTCGCGCTGCTGCGGGACCTGCCGTGGACGCCGCGCCAGCTCGCGTGGGGCGGCGGCGCGCTGCTGGTGCTGGCGCTCGCCTTCGCCGCGGTCGGGTTCTGGGAGTTCCAGACGCGCAGCCTGCTGCTGAACCCGAAGGTGATCGCGTCCAACCAGGTCGAGGAGTACTTCCGGGTCAACTCGCTCTTCTTCGACCCGAACATCTACGGGCGCTTTCTGGCGCTGGTGATGCTGGGGCTGGCCACCGTGCTGATCTGGGCGCGGCGGCCGCGCACGCTGGGGTGGACGATCGCGTCGCTGGTCGTGCTCTGGGGCGGGCTGCTGACGACGCTGTCGCAGTCGAGCTTCGCGGCGCTGCTGCTCGGCCTGGCGGTGCTGGCCTGGCTGCGCTGGGGCGGCAAGGTGGTGATCGCGCCGGTGATCGCCGCGCTGGTGGTCGGGGCGGTGATCGTGTTCGCGTTCCCGAGCGCGCTGCGGCTGGACCTCGGCGACTCGGGGTCGATCGACAAGGCCACGTCCGGGCGCGCGGACCTGATGCGCGGGGGCGTCGACCTGGCGCGCGAGCGGCCGCTGCTCGGGTGGGGCTCGGGGTCGTTCAACGTCGAGTACCGGCGCCACCAGCACAGCTCCGGCCGCGAGGCGGTGTCGGCGTCGCACACGATCCCGATCACGATCGCGGCCGAGCAGGGCGTGCTCGGGCTCGCGGTCTACGTGGCGCTGCTCGTGCTCGCGTTCCGGCGGCTGCTGGACGGCGCGCGCGGCGCGCCGGCGCGGGCGGCGATCGCCGCCGGCTTCGCCGCGCTCGTCCTGCACACGTGGCTCTACGCCGCGTTCCTCGAGGATCCGGTCACCTGGACGCTGCTGGCGCTCGGGACCGCGCTCGCGCTGCCCGCGGCGGCGCGGGCGGGCGAGGGCGAGGACGTCGCCGCGGCGCTCAACGGCCATCGCCGCGAGCCGGTGGTCGTGGCGCGCACCCCATGACGGAGCTCGCCGCGCCGCGACGAGCGAGCGAGGCGAGCCGCTTCAGCCCGCGCGTCGAGTGGGCCGCGACCGCGGTCGCCCTCGCCGTCGCCGTGCTCGTCTGGGTGGTCACGCGCACGTATCCGAACTACGACTCCTACTACCACCTCGTCTGGGGCCGGGAGCTGCTGGACGGGCTCAAGCCGTCGTTCCAGGCCTACGCCGCGCCGACCCAGCACCCGCTCTACGTGGCGCTGGCCGCGCTGCTCGGCCTCGTGTTCGGCGAGTCCGCGGACCGCGTGCTCGTGCTCGTCTGCCTACTGTCGCACGCGCTGCTCGTGCTCGGGACCTACCGCCTCGGCGCCGCCGTCTTCGGGCGCTGGAGCGGTGCGCTGGCCGCCCTGTTCGTGGCCGCCAGCGCGTCCTTCTGGCTCTACGCCGCGCGCGGGTACGTCGACGCGCCGTTCCTCGCGCTGGTCGTCTGGGCCGGCGTGCGCGCCGCTGAGGCCCGCTCCCCGTGGCTGCTGCTGTTCCTGGCCGGGCTGTTGCGGCCGGAAGCGTGGGTGCTGACCGGCCTGGCGTGGATCGGCGCGGCGATCACGCCGCCGGGCGGCGACGGCCCGCGGCGCGCGCACTGGCCGCCGCTGGCCGCCACGGCGGCGCTCGTCGCCGCGCCCGCTCTCTGGGCGCTGACGGACTGGCTCGTCACCGGCGACCCGCTGCACTCCCTGCACGCGACGTCGGACCTCGCCGACGACCTCGGCCGGGTGCGCGGGCTGCAGCACGTACCCGGGTCGTTCGTGTCCTTCATCAGCTCGACGGTGCGACCCCCGGTCGCGCTGCTGGCGCCGGTCGGCGCCGTGCTCGCGTGGCGGGTCCGGGTGCCGAGGCTGCGCGTGCCGCTGGCGCTGTTCGCGGCGGGCGTGATCACGTTCGTCGGCACCGGCGTGCTCGGCCTGTCGATCCTCCCCCGCTACCTGACCGTCCCCGCCGTCTCGCTGTGCCTGTTCGCCGGCTACGCGCTGCTCGGCTTCACGGCGCTCGCCGCCGAGCACCCCTGGCGGCGCGCCTGGACGCGGGCGGCGGCGGCGACCGCCGTCGTCGGGGCGATCGGCCTCGCGATCCTCGCCCCGTCGCTGACCAACGTGCGCGAGGAGGTGCGGTTCATCCGCGCCACCCACGACAGCCTGATCGCCACGCTGGACGACCCGCAGGTGCGCGCCGCCATGCGCTGCGGCACGCTCACGTTCCCGACCTACCGGCTCGTCCCGGACGCGCGCTGGCACCTCCCGCACGCGTCGATCGGCGCTCGCTCGGCCAAGCGCCGCGACCGCGGCGTCGAGGTCTTCGCGCTCGGCCCGAAGGCGCTGCGCCGCTACGGGTTCGCCGCCGGCACGTCGACGTCGGTGAACATCCCGTCCGACGGCTTCGCGCCGATCGCGCGCCACGGCATCCTGGCCGCGTACGCGCGCTGCCCCTAGACGCGCTCGGAGCCGAGCCGCCCGGACTCGATCCCCAGCGCCTCCAGCCGCTCCCACAGCGGCCGGTTCTGCGCGTGCGCGGTCTGGGCCAGCGCCCACGCCCGCAGGTCCTCGTCCGGTCGCACCCTCGCCCCCGCGCACGCCCGCAGCGCGCTGATCCACTCCTCCGGCGTCTCGGCGACCGTCACCGCCCGCTCCCAGGTCAGCACCCCCCGCAGGCCGCGCGAGATCGTCCGCCGCCCCAGCCGGGCGTACTTGAGGATCCGGTAGGGCAGCGCGGTCTCGTTGAACTCGGAGCGCTCGAACGGGACGATCCCGACGTCCGCGAGCAGGATCAGCCGCGCCGCCTCCTCGTCGGACCGCCGTCCGAGCCAGACGGCGTTCGACGCCCGCCGCACCGCGACGTAGTCCGGGTCGGTGCCGGACTCCGCGTCGTGCCACTCGCCGATCAGCAGCAGCACCAGCTCCGGCATCCCCTCGACGACCGCCCGCAGCAGCGCCCAGTCCGTCCGCCGCCCCAGGTGCCCCAGCGACACGGCGACGACCGTGGCGCCCGGAGCGGGCGCCGGGAAGGAGTCCGCGGCCAGCGGCACGAGCAGCGGCTTCGCGCCCTCGGAGCGCGCGATGTCGCCCAGCGCCTCGGTCACCGTCACCGTCAGCGCGGCCCGCAGCGTGGCCGCCAGGTGCAGCTCCTCGAGCCGATCGCGCTGCCGCTGCGTCGCGTCGTAGGCGACCTCGTAGCGGTCCCAGCGCCAGTACCAGAGCTCCGCGTCCGGGTACAGCGCGATCAGCCCGCGCGCCAAGGGGTACTGCAGCGGGTGGAAGATCACGATCGCGCGCGGGACGCCGGGCAGCCGCAGCCGCCGCGCCTGGCTCGCGGCCAGCCCGTCGGCGACCACGGCCGGCAGCCGCAGGTAGGCGCCGTAGGGCACGCGCGCGGGCTCGACCGCGACCATGCCCGGCGCGGTCAGCAGGTCCTCGGCCTGGTCGCGCAGGATGAACGCCTCGAGCGCTCGCGGCAGCAGCAGCACGCCGATCGGCCGCGGCTCCTCCGCGCCCATCCGCGCGGCCCGCTCCGCGCGCCTGCCGAGCGCGCCGCCTGCACGCCATCCGTAGCCGCCGCCCGGGTCGGTCATCTCCGCCAGACGCTAGCGTCTTCGGGCGCGATGACGAGCTATCTGCGACGGCTGCTGCGCGCCGGTGCGGCGTACCAGCTCGCCGACGCGGTCGCCAAGGTGCTCGCGCTGGCGCTGCTGCCCGTCTACACGCGCCACCTGACGCGCGCGGACTACGGCACCGCGGAGCTGCTGCTGACCACGATCATCCTGGTCTCGATCGTGCTCCGGCTCGGGCTCGGGGAGGCGCTCGTGCGCTTCCACTTCATCGACACCGACCCGGAGCGCCGCCGGCGCCTGGCCCGGACCGCGACCGGCACGCTGTTCATCGCCAGCACGCTCGTCTCGATCGCGGTCGCCGTCCTCGCCGAGCCGGTGTCAAAGCTGCTGCTGGGCGCCTCGCACCCGGACGAGATCCGCGCCGCCGCGCTCGGCCTGTGGGCGTTCACGAACCTCGAGCTGGCCTACGCCCTGCTGCGCGTCGAGGAGCGGGCGCGCGCGTTCGCCACCGCGAGCCTGATCAACGTCGCGCTCACGATCGCCCTGACGGTCTGGCTGGTCGTCTTCGCCGGCCAGGGCGCGCTCGGCCTGCTGCTCGGCAACTACGTCGCCAGCGCGGTCGTGCTCGTCGGACTGTGGTGGAGCGAGCGCGAGGCGTTCGGCCTGCGGCCCGGCGGCATCGAGCGCGCCACGCTCGGCCCGATGCTCCGCTTCGGGCTGCCGACGGTCCCCGCCGAGGTGTCCGTGTTCGCGCTGTTCTTCGTCGACCGCCTGTGGCTGTACCGGTTCGAGAGCGCCGACGAGGCCGGCCTGTACTCGCTCAGCGTCAAGCTGGCCGGGATCGTCGTCTTCACCGTGCGCGCGTTCCAGTACGCGTGGCCGCCGCTGGCCTACAGCATCGAGTCCGACGAGGAGGCGAGCCGCGTCTACGCCCGCATCACGACGTACTACGTGCTGTTCACGGGCGTCGTCGTCGCCGGGCTGGTCCTGCTCGGCCGCTGGGTGGTGCGGATCTTCGCCGCCCCCGAGTTCTTCCAGGCGCACGTCGCGCTGCCCTGGGTCGCGCTCGGCTGGGCGCTCTACGGCCTGTTCCTCGTGCTGGTGGCGATGGCCGGCCGGGCGCGGGTGACGATCCGCAACGCGCCCGCGGCGCTGACCGGCCTGGTCGTGAACGTCGCGCTGCTCGCGCTGCTGGTGCCGCCGCTCGGCACCGCGGGCGCCGGCCTCGCGCTGGCCGGGGCGTACGTCGTCGTGCTGATCGTGATGTGGGCGCTGACCCGCAACCTGTTCCCGGTCGCGTTCGAGTGGGGCCGGCTGGCGTGCTTCGTGCTCGTCGCCGGCGGGATCGCGACCGCGGGCGAGGTGCTGCTGCCGACCGCCGGGGCCGCGGGCTTCGCCACGCGCGCGGCCGCGCTGGTCGCGATCGTCCCCGCGCTCTACGCCGCCCGTTTCTTCCGCCCGGGGGAGCTGCTGGCCGCCCGCCGGCTGCTGGCCCGGCCGGCGGCGTCGCGCTGAATACGGAGGATTCGGGACGCGGTGAGGTGGTACAGTCCGCCGCGGTCGCCCTGAGGGATCCCCTGCCGTAACCCGCCGTTCGGCGGCGCCGTACGTCCATATCCACACCAGAGACTGGAGACGTCTCTTTCATGCGAGAACTGACTCGTCGGCTGCGCCGCAGCCGTGCGCGCCGGTCCACCCTTCTGCTCGCCGCGCTGGTCGCGGGCCTGGTCGCCGCGCCCGCGGCGTCGGCGGCCGGGACGAGCGTCTACTTCGACGTCGACGTCTACCCGGCCGACTACCGGTCGGACGGCGTCATTCCGGTCAGCGTGCCGCACACCGGCGGGTTCGACGGCGACTACTACGTCCGCAACGCCGACACGAGCATCCCGACGGCCGTGCTGCAGCTCCGCGGCGGGGTCGAGATCGGCCGCAACGGCCGGCGGGGCGACCCGAACGCGCCGGCCTCGCTGCCGGTCGACGTGCTCCCCGGTGACGTCTTCCAGGTGATCAACCGCGACACCGGCGCGGTGCTCGCCCAGACGAGCTTCGCGGGCGTGCCCGCGATCACCTCCAGCGTGCTCGGGCAGGGCGGGTTCGCCGGCGGCAAGACGGCGGGCGCCAACGTCAACCAGGTCACGCTGAACCGGCGCGTGGCGCGCACCGAGCGCGCCGGCTGGACCAGCGGCGTGTACACGTGGGAGAAGCGCACCGCCACCGGGACGCCGCCGTCGTCGCGCTACGACATCAGCGAGCTCAACGAGAACGACTCGACGCCCACGTACCCGTCGACGGCGGACCTCGATCCCAACGAGTACTGGTACCTGCGCCTGGTCACGCCGGGATCCTGGGTCATGCGCAACGTCAACCGGTTCGAGCCCGTCGCCTACGGCCTGCTGACGGCCACGGGCGCGGACACGTTCGCCGGCGCGTTCGCCGTGCCGATGGCCGCCGGCGACTACGTCTCGGTCGGCGAGCTGTCGCAGTCGGTCGTGGGCGACGTCGAGAGCCAGGTGTACATCACGACGGTCGCTCCCGCCGGCGTCGTGCCGCCGCCGGACAAGGTCGCGCCCGCGGTCAGCCGCTTCGACTTCGGTGCGCCGTCGACCACGGTCTCGTCGTTCCTGAAGTCCGGGCTGAACACGTTCGTCACGCTCGGCGAGGCCGGGACGGTCTCCGAGCAGCTGCTCGTCTCGGTGCCGGTCAAGGCCAAGAAGGGCAAGAAGGGCAAGAAGAAGCCGAAGGCCAAGACGAAGGCGGTCGCGATCGGCACCGGCAAGGGCGCGGTGACGCTCGACGGCGGCACCGCGAAGGTCCTCGTCAAGGCGTCGAAGGCGGCGAAGAAGACGCTCGCGAGCCTGAAGGGCTCGAAGATCAAGGCGTCGCTGGCGATCACCACCACCGATGCCGCCGGCAACACCGCGACGGTGACGCGCAAGGTCACCCTGCTCGTCGACACCAAGCAGGCGAAGAAGAAGAAGAAGTGATCCGGCGATCGGCGGCGCGGGCTACCCGCGCCGCCGGTTGAACCGGGCCGCGGCCTCGGCGATCCCCTCGCCGCGGCCGGGGAACAGCGTCGCCGTCACGTGCTTGAAGTAGCGGCGCGGATCGTGTCCGGGCAGCACGAGCGCGGCGGCCGCCCGCAGCGCGTACGTCAGCGCGGTCAGGTAGCGCACCAGCGCGGCGCTCAGCGCGGAGTGGTGCTTGCGCATGTAGCGGTCGCGGTTGCGCGAGAACTCGACGATCCGCCGCTCGGGAACGCTGCCGGTCGACAGCTGCTCGTGGTGGACGGAGACCGCGTCCGGCACGTACAGGACGGTCCAGCCGGCGTCGCGCAGGCGGCGCTGGAAGTCGACCTCCTCGGAGTACACGAAGAACGCCTCGTCCCACCAGCCCGCGGCGTCGCCCGCGTCGCGCCGGATCAGGATCGTGCACGACTGCGCCCAGTCGACCTCGCGCGTCGCCGCGCCCGTGCTCTGGACGATCAACCGCTTGTGCAGCATCAGCAGCGTCAGCAGCGCCGTCCACGGCGTCGGGAACCGCCACGCGGACGGCTGCTGGCGCCCGTCCGGCCGCAGCAGCTTGGCGGCGGCGACGCCCGCGCGCGGGTCGGCGTCGAGCGCGCGCCGCAGCGCCGCCAGCGCGCCCGGCTGCAGCTCCGCGTCCTCGTTGAGCAGCAGCACGAACGCGCCCCGCGACGCGGCCACGACCGCGTTCACGTTAGCCGACCAGCCGCGCCGCTCCTCGGACGCGATCAGCGTGTCGACGGCCGGGTGCGCGCGCGCCGCGTCGGCGGACCCGTCGCCCGACGCGTTGTCGAGCACCACGACCTCGGTCTCGAAGTCCACCGCGGCGCGCTCGCGCGCGATCGCGTCCAGCCCGCGCAGCAGCAGGTCGCGCTGCTCGGTGTTGACCACGCACAGCGAGACCATCATGCGTGCACCGCCCGCGCCGCCGGGACGTAGATCGTGGTCCAGCCGGCCCGGCGCAGCCGCCGGCAGAAGTCGATCGCGGCCCGCCGCGGGTCCAGCGAATCGTCGTAGCCGGAGACGTCGTCCGCCGCTTCGCGCCGCACCAGCAGCGCGGTCGAGCGCGCCCAGTCGACGGCGCGGATCGCGTCCCCGCGGCTCTGGACCGCGAACGGCCCGCCGCGGAAGCGCCACGCGGACGGCAGCTGCCCGCCCCCGGAGTCGACCAGCATCGGCGCCGCGGCGCCGACCGCGGGGTCCCCCGCCGCCGCCAGGTGCAGCGCGGCGGTCGCGCCCGGCTCGAGCTCGGTGTCCTCGTTGAGCAGCAGGCAGTAGCGGCCGGACGCGCGCTGCAGCAGCGCGTTGTCGTTGGCGGGAGCGGCGGCGCGCTGGCTGCGCTCGATCACGTGGTCGGTGATCCCGTGCTCGCGGGCCACCTGCGCCGAGCCGTCGCGCGACGCGTTGTCGAGGACCAGGACCTCGGTGGGGAAGGCGACGGTGGCGCGCTCGCGCGCGATCGCGTCCAGGCAGTAGCGCAGGAGGCCGCGCTGATCGGTGTTGACGACGCAGAAGGAGAGCTCGATGGGCAAGGCGCCTGCATCTTGAAGCACGCGCGCCGCCCATACTGAGACCGTGTTGATACAGCTCGTCGATCCGGCCGCCTACACGCCCCCGTACGACCGCGCGCTGGCGGCCGCCCTGGCGCGCCGGGGCGCGCAGGTCGAGCTGGTGACCAGCCGCTTCGACTACGGCGACGTCCCCTCCGCCGGCGGTGCGCAGGTGCGGGAGGCGTTCTACCGCTGGGCGCCGGGCCGCGGCCGCTTGTTGGCCCGCGCCGCGCAGCACGTGCCGGACATGCTGCGCTACCGCCGCGCCGCCCGCGCGGCGGACGTCGTGCACTTCCAGTGGCTGCCGATCCAGGCGCTGGACGCGCGCCTGCTCCCGCCCGTGCACCCGCGGGTCCTGACCGCCCACGACGTGCTGCCGCGCGAGCCGCGGCCGTCCCAGCTGGCCGGGCAGCGCGCGCTCTACGAGCGGATGGACGCGATCGTCGTGCACTCCGAGCACGGCGCGGCGCGGCTGCGCGACGAGGTCGGTCTGGACCCGGCGCGCGTGCACGTGATCCCGCACGGCGTGCTCGACAACCTGGCGGCGGTGGCGCCCGTCCCGCTGTTCGCCAAGACGCGGCCGGTGGTGCTGTTCTTCGGGCTGATCCGGCCGTACAAGGGCCTCGACACGCTGCTCGAGGCCTGGCGCCGCGCGGCGCCGGACGCCGAGCTGTGGGTGGTGGGCATGCCGCGCATGGACGCGTCGTTCATCCACGGGCCGAACGTGCGGACCGCGCTGCGCTTCGTGTCCGGCGCGGAGCTGGCGGGCGCGTTCGACGCCGCCGACCTGGTCGTCCTCCCGTACCGCGAGATCGACCAGTCCGGCGTGCTCTTCACCGCGCTGGCGTTCGGCAAGCCGCTGCTGCTGAGCGCGGTCGGCGGCTTCCCGGAGATCGATGGCGCCGCGCTCGTGCCGCCCGACGACCCGGACGCGCTGGCGGGCGCGCTGACCGCGCTGCTGGGCGACCCGGCGCGGCTGGAGCGGATGGCCGCGGCCTCGCGCGCGCTGGCCGCCGGCGCGTACGGCTGGGACGCGATCGCGGCCCGGACGCTCGCGCTCTACGAGGCCCTGAAGACGTAGACCGCGTAGTCGCGCGCCGGGCTCTCGCTCTGGCGCGGGGCCGGGCGGCGCTCGCCAGTCTCCAGGAACCCGGTCCGCTCGGCGACGCGGCGCGAGACCGCGTTGTCGACGTGGATGATCAGCTCGAGCTCCTCGAGCCCGAGCTCGGCCACCGCCCAGTCGCGCAGCAGCACCACGGCGCGGGTCGCGACGCCCTTCCCGCGCGCTTCGGCCGCGACCCAGTAGCCGATCTCCCCGTAGCGGCCGTCGATCCCCATCACGCTGAAGGAGCCGAGCAGGGTGCCATGGGCGTCGACGGCCAGGAAGTGGCGCTCGTTGGCGGCGCTCGCGACCCGGTCCAGGTACGCGACCGCGTCCGCGCGCCGGTACGGGGACGGGATCGGCGTCCAGCGCGGGATCTCCGGGTCCTGGCAGGCGACGACGAGCGCGTCGATGTCGCCCGCGTGCGGGGCCCTGAGCGTGATGTCCCCGTCGCTCAGCATGCGGGGCATTGTCGCGCACCTGCCACCATCAGCGCGCCCGTGCGTGCGTTGTTCTGGATCTCCGCCGTCCTGATCGCCTGGACCCAGGCGCTCTACGCGCCGTTCCTGTGGCTGCTGCGGCGCGCGGCGGGCTCGCCGCCGACCGCGCCGTCCGGGCCGGTCGACGCGTCCGTCACGCTCGTGATCGCCGCGTACAACGAGGCGGCGGTGATCGAGGCCAAGGTGCGCAACGCGCGCGCGCTCGCTTGGCCGGACCTGGAAGTGATCGTCGCGGTCGACGGCGCGTCCGACGCGACCGCCGCGCGGGCGCGCGCCGCCGGAGCCGACGTGGTGCTCGAGCTGCCGCGCGGCGGCAAGGTCCGCGCGCAGGACGCCGCGGTGCGTGCCGCGCGCGGCACGCTGGTCGCGTTCTCGGACGCCAACGCGCTGTGGGAGCCGGACGCGCTGCGCGAGCTGCTCGCGCCGTTCGCGGACCCGGGCGTCGGCTACGTCTGCGGGCGCGTCGCGTTCGTCAACGACGCCGGGACCAACCAGGAGGGCGTCTACTGGCGCTACGAGATGTTCCTGCGCGCGCAGGAGTCGGCGCTGGCGTCGGTCACGGGCGGCAACGGCGCGATCTACGCCGTGCGCCGCGAGGCCTACGTCGAAGTCGACCCGATCATGGGCCACGACCTGTCGTTCCCGTTCCGGATGGTCAAGAACGGCTGGCGCGCCGTCTACGCGCCGCGCGCGCGGGCGACCGAGAAGATGGTGCCGTCGATCGAGGGCGAGTGGGCGCGCAAACGGCGGATGATGTCCCACGGCTGGCCGATCGTCGTGCGCGGCGGCCTGGCCGACCCGCGCGGCTACTCGCCGCTGTACGCGCTGATGATCGTCAGCCACCGGCTGCTGCGCTACGGCACGCCGTTCCTGCACGTCGCGCTGGGGCTGGCGACGCTCGCGCTGGTGCGTCGCGGCCGCGTCTACGCGCTCGCGGGCGCCGCGCAGGCGGCGCTGGCGGCGGCGGCGTTCTCCGGTGCGCGGGCACGGCCGGCGCTGATCGCCCGCTACTACGTGCTGACCACGGCGGCGCTGGCCGCCGGCCTGTACGACTGGCTGCGGCACGGCACGCCGGCCGGCTGGGACGCGCCCGAGGGCACGCGGTGACGTACCTCCACTCGCGGCGCAAGCGCGCGCTCGACGTCGCGCTGTCCGGCGCCGCGCTGGTCGTCAGCGCGCCGGTGATCGCGCTCGCGGCGCTGGCCGTGCGGCTCGAGTCCCCCGGCCACCCGATCTACCGCCAGCGCCGGGTCGGCAAGGACGGGCACGTCTTCGAGGTCGTCAAGCTGCGGACGATGGTCACCGGCGCCGAGCACCTGGGCGCCGGGATGGCGGTCGACGAAGGCGACACGCGGATCACGCGCGTCGGGGCGTTCCTGCGCCGGACGTCGATCGACGAGCTGCCGAACCTGGTCAACGTCCTGCGCGGCGAGATGTCGCTGATCGGCCCGCGGCCGACGCTCGAGGTCCAGGTCGCGCAGTACACCGACCGCCAGCGGCGCCGGCTCGACGTCCGGCCCGGGCTGTCCGGCTGGGCGCAGGTCAACGGCCGGGCGTCGCTGCCGTGGTCGGAGCGGATCGAGCTCGACCTCTGGTACCTCGAGCACGCGTCGCTGCGGCTCGACCTGCGCATCCTCTGGCTGTCCGCCCGCATGGCCGTGACCGGCCACGGGCTCTACCGCGGCGAGAGCGGCGGCTGGCGCTAGGGGACGATCTCCGGGCCCTTGTCGATGTGCGCGGTCCGGAACGTGCGGATCGCGTCGAAGACCTTGTCGTTCATCGTCGGGCAGCCGAGCTGATGATCCCAGGCGGTCGCGGCGATCTGGAACGGCATCTTGGTCGTGTTCTCGAAGAGCAGCATGTGGTAGCCGTCGTCGGACTCCTTGAGCAGGGTCTCGAGCTGGGCGACGGTGGTCTTCGGGGTCCCCGGCTTGTACTGCACGTCGATGCGGCCGTGCTCGAGCGTGTGCACGAGCATGCCGAGGTTCGGCGTGTCGCCCGGGTTGTAGACGCCGTCCTGGTACCACTCGGGGAAGTGCGTGCCCGAGGTGGGCGGGTTCTGCTTGTAGTCGGAGGGCTTGAAGTCCTTCTCTTCGTGCCCGGCGCCCTCGTTGGGCGCGTCCACGATCTTGCAGCCCGCAGCGGCCGCCGCCTTCTTGAGGTCGGTCTCCTTGACCTCCGGGATCGCCGCGGCGCTGGCGGACACCTCCGTCGCCGGATCATCGCCGCCGCCACCGGCGACGACCACCACGACGACCACGACCGCGACCACGGCCAGCGCGGCGATCACTCCGCCGAACACCATCTGCAGGCGCTTGCGACGCGCGGCGGAGGCCTTCTCGGCGGCCGCTCGCTCCTGGCGCTCGCGCTTGCGGCGCTCCTTCTCCTCTTGGCGACTCGACATACCGGGGCGTGAGGGTAGCGGCCCCGAGCGTATTTCGGACGCGCGTACGGGAAAGACGGCCGCCTACTCTGGGCTTCCATGCCGGATATCCGCCCGATGCAGGAGCGGGACATCCCCGCCGCGCTGGAGCTCATGTTGGATGCGTTCGAGGCGCTCGACCGCCGCCTCGGCGAGCCGCCCGCCCCGCGGCCCGATCCGGCGGTGGCCGCGGTCCGCTTCCGCGACCTGGTGCGGCGCGACCCCGAGGGTGCGTGGCTGGCGGAGGACGAGCGCGGCCTGGCGGGCGCGGCGCTGGCGCTGCTGCGCGAAGGCGTCTGGGGGCTCTCGCTGCTGGTCGTGCGGCCCGACGCGCAGTCGGGCGGGATCGGCCGGGCGCTGCTGGCCGCGGCGCACGACTACGCGGCCGGCGCGCGCGGCCGGATCATCATGGCCTCGCCGGACGAGCGGGCGATCCGCGCCTACGCGCGGCTCGGGCTCGAGCTGCACCCGACGTTCCAGGCCGCGGGGCGGCCGCGGGGGCTGGTGCCGCCGGCCGGGCTGCGGGTGGGCGACGCGGACGACCTTCCGCTCACCGAGGCGGTCGACCGCGCGGCCCGCGGGGCGGCGCGCGGCGCGGACATCGCGACGCTGCTGGAGATGGGGCAGACGCTGCTGATCCTGCCGGACCGCGGGTACGCGGTCGTGGGGGACGGGCGGCTGCGGACGCTGGCCGCGTTCGACGACGCGAGCGCCCAGGAGCTGCTGCGCGGCGCGCTGGCCGGGTTCGACGTCGAGACGACCGTGAGTCCGTTCACCACCGCCCAGCAGTGGGCGGTCCCGGTGCTGCTGGAGGCCGGGCTGCGGCTGCGCGGCCAGCGCGGGGCGATGCTGCTCGGCGGCGACGTCGGCCCGTTCAGCCCGTACGTCCCGACCGGCGCGTTCCTGTGACGGCCGCCACACGACCGCTTTCGCGGGCTCACCATAATTGACGGCATGTCCAGAACTCCCCGCTCGCTGAGCGGCAAGGTCGCCGTCATCACCGGCGGCGGGCGCGGCATCGGCCAGGCGCTCGCTCGCGCACTCGCGCGTGAGGGGGCCGTGGTCGCGATCGGCGACCTCGACGCCGGGCTGGCGGCGTCCGCCGCGGCCGAGCTCGGCAACGGTGCGCTCGGGCTCGCGCTCGACGTCACCGATCGCGCGGGCTTCACCGCGTTCCTCGACGAGGTCGAGCGGCGGCTGGGGCCGATCGACATCCTGGTCAACAACGCCGGGATCATGGTCGTGACGCCGCTGGCCGACGAGGACGAGGCGAGCGTCACGCGGCAGCTGGAGATCAACCTGCACGCGGTCATCCACGGCACGCAGGAGGCGATGCGCCGGATGCGCCCGCGCGGCACCGGCCACATCGTCAACGTCGCGTCGCTGGCGGGCCGCGCCGCCGCGCCCGGGCTCGCCACCTACTGCGCGACCAAGCACGGCGTGATCGGGCTCTCGGAGGCGGTGCGCGCCGAGCTGCGCGGCACCGGCGTCGAGGTCACGGTCGTGATGCCCGGGTTCGCGAAGACCGAGCTGGCGTCGGGCGTGCCGGACCTGCGCGGCGTCAAGCGCGTCACGCCGGAGGAGATCGCGGCCCAGACGGTCGACGCGATCAAGGTCCCGCGCTTCGACGTGTGGGCGCCCAAGCGGCTCGCGCCGCTGATGACGGCGGCGGCGATCCTGCCGCGCCGCTGGCGCGAGGCGGTCTCGCGGGCGATGAACGCCAACGCCGTCGTCGCGACCGACGCAGGCGCCCGCGCGGCCTACGAGGCGCGCGCCCAGGCGAGCGCGCCGGCGGCGGACGAGACGCTCGAGGAGACCGCGGCGTAGCGGCGCCGCGCGTCGCCGCGCGTGGCGCGGTACGACGGCGCGGCGAGTGGCGTCGCGCGGCGAGGCGGCGCGGTGGCGCGGCGCGCCGCGGTGGCGTGGTGGCGTGGCGCGGCGTGGTGGCGCGGCGTGGTGGCGCGGCGAGTGGTCACTTTCCGGCGCTCGGCGCCGGAACGCGCCCACTCGATCAGCCGAGCCGGTCGAGCAGCGGCTCCAGCACGCGCGCGTCGCGCGCGGCGGTGACCGCGATCTCGCGGCGTGAGCGCTCCCACGCGATCACGTTGAGCACCTGCAGGCGGTCGAGCGCGAACTGGAACGCCTGCGCCTGCCCGTCGGACGCGTAGTGGCGGGACACGCGGAACGTCCAGCCGCCGTCGGCCGCGCCGGTCACCCGCAGCGCGTCGGCGCCGGAGATCGCGCGCACCTGGGCGGCGATGTAGAGCGCCGCGCCGAGCGCCTCCGGGCGCAGCTCCGCGGTTCCCTGCAGCCCGGTGTTGGCGACGCTGCCCTTGAGCGTCTTCAGATCGCCCTGCGGCGCGCCGTCCAGCAGGACCGCGCGCGCCGAGTCGCCGGACGTCTGCAGTGCCGCCGTCCGCGCCAGCCGCGCCGGGTCGCGGCGGGCGAGCCGCATGATCTGCATCGCGGCGCCGAGCTTCCAGTAGTAGTTCGACGAGTCGTCGCCGAACGCCGCCAGCCGCTCCCACGCCGCCCGGTGGCGCAGCGGCGTCGAGTCGAAGTACAGCTGCGCGTACGGCCGCGGGCCGCCGCCGAAGCGCTTGAGCACGCCTTCGAGGTTCCCGATCCCCATGTGGTAGGAGACGAACGCGAGGTCCTCGCGACCGAACCGCTCGCGCGCCAGCTTCAGGTAGCGCGCCGTGCCCGCGAGCGCCTTGGCGGGGTCGAACCGGTCGTCGACGCGCCAGCGCGCACGGTTGAGCGCCGCGGCGCGCTTGAGGTTCCCGTCCGCCAGCGCCCGCTCGAGTCGCTTCGTGTAGGAGCGCGAGCGCTTGAGGTCGACGTGCATGCCGAGCAGGCCGGTCGCGGTCTCGGCCAGGATCTGGGTCAGCCCGGCGGCGCTCTCGATCCCGCCCGGCGCCAGCGCGTCCGGCCGCCCCGCGCTCTCCAGGAACACGAGTCCCTCGAGCCGGTCGGCGCTGACGCCCGCCGTGCGCGCGGCGCGCTCGATCGGCTTGCGGTAGCGCATGACGCGCTCGGCGCTGACGGCGGCGCCGCCCGGCGAGCGCGTGTAGAGCACGTGCGCCGTGCCGGCGGCGGCGCGGGCGGCGAGCTCGTCCGAGCGCGCCGGCGTCCACGCGAACGGGTCCTCGACCGCGGCGCCGCGC
>DATMGH010000117.1:0-15445 GCA_035555675.1 Solirubrobacter sp.
GCCGCGGAGCGCGCCGCGGCGGCCGAACGCAGCGCGGCCGAGCGCGTCGCCGTCGCCGAGCGTGAGGCCGCGGAGCGCGCCGCGGCGGCCGAGAGCGGTGCGGCGGAGCGCGTCGCCGCCGCCGATCGCGAAGCCGCGACCGCGAAGGAACGGCTGGCCGCCGCCGAGCGCGAGGCCGCGACCGCGAAGGAACGGCCCGCCGAGCGCGAGGTCGCGGCGACGAAGGCGCAGCTCGCGGCGGTCGAGCGGGAGGCCACGGCGGCGAAGGAGCGCGCGGTGAAGGCCGAACGGGCCGGCGAGGACGCCACGAAGCGCCTCGCCGCCGCCACCGAGCGCGTCAAGGCCGCCGAACGCGAGACCGCCGCCGCGACGGAGCGCGCGAGCGCCGCCGAGGGCCGGGCGCGGGAAGCCGAGCGGCCCGCGCGGATCGAGGTCGGGCCGCTCCCGCCGCGCTCGCCGCGCCGCCCGCGGCGCGCCCAGGAGTGGGACCGGCGCACGTGGGTCGCGTCGGTCGCCACGCTCCTGGTCGCGCTCGCCGTCGTCCTGATCGTGATCGCCGCCGTGATCTGACGGCGCGCGCGCCGCGCTCAGGGCACGTCGCCCGCCCGCAGGGCGAGCACGGACTCGAGCGTGTCGGCCTCCGCCGCGGTCTTGTCCTCCCGGTAGCGCACGACCCGAGCGAAGCGCAGCGCGACGCCACCCGGGTAGCGCGGGCTGGTCTGGACGCCGTCGAACGCGATCTCGACCACGAGCTCCGGCCGCACGTGGACCACGTGCCGGTCCCGCCGCTCCTCCAGCGCCAGCAGGCGCTCCGTCTGCCACGCGAGCAGCGAGTCGGTGAGCCCCTTGAACGTCTTGCCCAGCATCACGAATCCGCCGTCCGGCCCGCGCGCCCCCAGGTGCAGGTTGCTGAGCCACCCGCGCCGCCGCCCCGAGCCCCACTCGACCGCCAGCACCACGAGATCGAGCGTGTGAACGGGCTTGACCTTCACCCACGCGGCGCCGCGCCGGCCGGCCTCGTACGGCGCGTCCAGCGCCTTGACCACCACACCCTCGTGACCGGCCTCCAGCGCCGCGCTCAGCAGCTCCGGCCCGCCGCGCCGCACCCGCCACGACGCCGGCACCAGCGCCGACAGCGCCGCCGCCCGCTCGGACCCGGGCCGGTCCAGCAGATCCTCGCCGTCCAGATGCAGCAGGTCGAAGAACACCGGCGTCAGCGGCACCCCGCCGCCGCCCGCGCGCGACGCGAACCGCGCCCCAGTCACCTGAAACGGGTGCGGCCGCCCGTCCGCTCGCAGCGCGATCGCCTCCCCGTCGAGCACGAACGCGAGCCCCGGCAGCGCCAGCGCCGCCGCCACGACCTCCGGCAGCCGCTCCGTCACGTCGTCGAGCGTGCGCGTGAAGATCCCCACCTCCGAGCCCGACCGGTGCACCTGGATCCGCGCCCCGTCGAGCTTGTACTCGACCGCCGCAGGCCCGGTCTTCGCCAGCGCCGCCTCCACGTCCGGGGCCGTCTGCGCCAGCATCGGCGCGATCGGCCGCCCGACCTCGAGCCGGAACGCCTCCAGCGCGCCGACCCCGCCCTCCAGCGCCGCGACCGCCACCGCCCCGAGGTCCCCGCGCAGCATCAGCGCCCGCCGCACGACCGCCAGCGGCACGTCGGCGGCCCGCGCGATCGCGTCGCCCACCACCGCCGCCAGCGCGCCCTGCCGCAGGTCCCCGACGATCAGCGCTCGCAGGTACGCCTGCTCGGGCGCCGTCGCGCGCCCGAACAGCGCGGCCAGCGCGTCCCGCCGCGCCGCGACCACGCCCGCGCCGCTCATCTCCGCCAACGCCGAGAACGCCGCGTCGACCTCCGCCACGGTCAGCGACGCCCCGGCCGCCGGCTCGGGCACGGACCGCAGCGACGCCCAGCCGACGCCGAGCGCCCGCTGCCGCGGCGCTCCCGCCAGGAATCCGGCGCCGGCCGCGCGCTCCCCAGGGTCCAGCGCCCGCAGCGCGTCCGCGAGCCGCAGGACCTTGGCCTTGCGCCCCGGTAGTGAGCGGACGTCCTCGGTGGCAGCGGCGAGCTCGGCGAACAGCACGCCCACATTCAATAGGCTCGCCGCCGTGCGAGTGCTCGTCACCGGCGCCTCGACGGGCATCGGCCGCGCGACCGCGACCCTGCTCGCCGCCCGCGGCGCGACCGTCCTGGCCGGCGTCCGCGACCCGGTCACCGCGCCACCGCACACGACGCCGGTCGAACTGGACGTCACCGACGCCGCGCACGTCGAGCGGCTCCGCGAGCTGCAGCCGCTCGACGGCCTCGTCAACAACGCGGGCATCGCGGTCACCGCGCCGCTCGAGCATCTGCCGCTCGACGAGCTCCGCCGCCAGCTCGAGGTGAACGTCGTCGGCCAGCTCGCGGTGATCCAGGCGTGCCTGCCCGCGCTGCGCGCCGCGAACGGCCGGATCGTCAACGTCTCCTCGATCTCCGGCCGCGTCGCGCTGCCGCTGTTCGGCCCGTACGCGGCGTCGAAGTTCGCCCTGGAAGCGCTCAGCGACGCCCTGCGCCGCGAGCAGCGGGAGGTGCCCGTGATCCTGGTCGAGCCCGGCGCGATCGCCACGCCGATCTGGGACCGCTCGATCGACGCCGCCGACGCCCTCTGGGACGCCATGCCGCAGGACCGCTACGCGCCGCTCGTCGCCCGCATGCGCGCGCTCGCGGCGACGCCCAAGCGCGACCCGCCCGAGCTGGTGGCGCGCGTGATCGCCACCGCGCTCACGACCGCCCGGCCCCGCACCCGGTACGTGATCGGTCGCTCCGCCCGCGTCCAGGCGGCCCTCGCCAGAGCGCTTCCTGGAAGGGCCATGGACCAGCTGCTCAGGCGGTTTGTTGAACAATGACAGTGATTGTGGAACAATCGCGTGCATGTCCCGGCTCCACGTCCTGCTCGCGTCCATCTGCTTCGGCACGACCGGCACCGCTCAGGCCCTCGGCCCGAGCGGCCTCTCGCCGGCGGGCGTCGGCGCCGGCCGGATCCTGGTCGGCGGCACGCTCCTGCTCCTGATCGCTCTCCTCAGCCGCCGGCTCACCCGCCTCCCGGCCCGCCCGCTGATCCTCGCCGCGGTCGCGATCGCGACCTACCAGCTCGCGTTCTTCGCCGCCGTCGCCGACACCGGCGTGGCGGTGGGGACGATCGTCGCGCTCGGCTCCGCGCCCGCGCTCGCCGGCCTGATCGAGTGGGGGGTCGAGCGCCGCGCGCCCACCCGCGCCTGGGTGCTCGCGACCGCGCTGGCGTGCACCGGCGTCGCGCTGCTGGCCGGGTCGGACACCGCGATCTCGCTCCCCGGCGTCGGCCTCGCGCTGTGCGCGGGCGCGTCCTACGCCGGCTACACGCTCGCCGCCAAGCGGATGCTGACCGCCGGCCACGGGCCCGAGTCGGTGATGGCCGGCGCGTTCGGGCTCGCCGCCGTGCTGCTCGCGCCCGTGCTCGCGCTCACCGGCGCCGGCTGGGTCGCGCAGCCCGGCGGCGCGGCGCTGCTGCTGTTCCTCGGCGTCGTCCCGACCGCGTTCGCCTACCTGCTCTTCGCCCGCGGCCTCAAGCGCCTGAGCGCGGCCGAGACGGCCACGCTGACGCTCGCGGAGCCGCTGACCGCCGCGCTGCTGGGGATGATCGTCCTGGCCGAGCACCTGAGCGCACCCGCGGCCGCCGGCGCCGCGGCGATCCTCGCCGGCCTGATCGTGCTCGCGGCGCCCGAGGTGCGCCGTCCCGCTACGGTCCCGGCGTGAGTACCGTCGACACGGTCACCGAAACGCTGCGGCGGGAGATCCTCGCGGGCGAGCGTCCGGGCGACCAGCGGCTGGTCGAGCAGGAGCTGACCGCCCGCTACGGCGTCGCCCGCCACACGCTCAGAGCGGCGCTGCGGGCGCTGGCCGCGGAGGGACTCGTGCGGGTCGAGCCGAACCGCGGCGCCCGCGTCACCCGCCTGTCGGCCCGCGAGGTCGCGGAGCTGTACGAGCTGCGCACCGCGCTGGAGGTCGAAGCCGCCCGCCTCGCGCTCGAACGCGGCCGCGGCCGGCTTCCGGCCTCCGTGCACGAGGCGCTGTCTCGCCTGTGCGACGCCTGCGACACGCGCGATTGGGGCTCGATCAACGCCGCGCACGCGGCGCTGCACGGCGCGCTCGTCGCCGCCGCCGAGAGCCCGCGCATCGACGCCGCCCACACCGCGCTCAACGGCGAGCTGCAGCTGTTTCTCACCCAGCTCGAGCCGCTCTGGAGCCCCGAGCGCATGGCCGCCGACCACGTCGCGCTGATCGACGGGCTCGAGCGCGAGGGGACCGGCGTCCTGCGCGAGCATCTCGCGGAGTCGGCCGCGGCGCTGATCGCCGCGGAAGGGGGTTGTCATCCTTGAGGTCATCAGCTCACAGGGGGAGTCTTCGTTGACTCGCAGATTCGACATTGGCCCGTTCATCCTCGTCGTGGCATCGCTGGTCTTGCTGGTGAGCCTGTTCTTGACGTGGGTCAACGGCAATACCGTGGTCGGGCGATTGAACGCGTGGGAGCTGTTCGAGATCACCGACCTGCTGCTGGCCGTGCTGGCGATCGCCGCCGTCGTGGCCGCCGCGGGCCTGATCCTGCCCGACATCGACTACGTCGACCGCCACTACATCCCGTGGATCGTCGGCGCCGCGTTCCTGCTCGTCGTCAACCACATGCTGGGGCCGTCGGTCGGCCCGCGGCAGCTCGGCACGGGCGTCTGGGTGGCGTTCGGCGCGACGATCGCGATGATCGCCGGCGCGGTGCTGAGCCTGACCAAGGTCTCGGTCGCCGTGGCGGTCGAGGGGCGCGACCGGCGCCAGCGCGTCAGCACGGTCGACCATCGTCCGCCGACCGAGAGCGGCGCGCCCGTCTCGCGTTCCAGCAGCTCGCTCCTGCACCCTGAGGAGCCCAAGGATGCCGGCGGCCAGTGAGGTCTCCTTCGAGCTCGAGCGGTTCGAGTGGACCGCGGACGACCGGCTCGAGGTCGTCGGGCGCTGGAACGGGGTGCGCGGGCGGCGGGTCGCGCGGCCGGCGCTGACGATCGAGTCCGGCGGCCGGCGCCGCCGCGTCTCCGGCACGCACCTCTCGGACGACCCGTGGAGCGCGGCGTTCCCCTGGTCGGGCGGGGAGATCACGGGCGCCGAGCTGGAGCTCGGCCGCACGCTCGTCGTCGAGCTCCCGCCGCCGCGGCGGCGGCGCCGGCGGGGCGGGACGGCCGAGCACGACCTGCGGATGCAGGTCGACGAGCTGCGCGCCGTGGTCATGCACTCCGAGGCCGAGCGCGAGCGGCTGGTGGCCGAGCTCGCGCACAACGGGACCGCGAGCGTCGAGGCGGTCCGGGCGGCGGCGAACGCGGAGCTGGAAGGGCTGCGCGCGGCCGCGGCGGAGTCCGCGGCCGAGCGGGACCGGCTGGCCGAGGATCTCGCGGCGGTGCGGCTCGAGCGCGACCGCCTCGCGGCGGAGCTCCCGGCGGTGAGCGCGGAGCGCGATCGCCTCGGGGAGGAGCTCGCGGCGGTGCGCGCGGACCGCGCGACCGCGTCCGACGCCGAGCGCGCGGCGGCGGACGCGGAGCTGTCCGCCCTGCGCGCCCAGCGTGACCGCCTGGAGATCGAGCTGCGCTCGCACGCGTCGGAGCTGTCCGCGCTGCGTGCGCAGGCGGCCGAGGCCGAGTCGCTGCGCGCGGCCGAGCGCGAGCTGGCCGGGCTGCGTGTGGCGCACGGCAGCCTGCAGGCCGCGCACGAGGCGCTCGAGGACGAGGTCGAGCGCCTGCGCCGGCCGTCGGACGAGACGCGGCCGCTCGGGCTCACCACGCAGCGCCGCGTCGACGCGGCCCGCGCCGGCGCCTCGACGCGCGTTCCGAAGGCCACGCCGTCCCCGTACGCCCTGTGGGCGGTGCGGATCGCGGCCGCGCTGCTGGTGGCGGCGCTCGGCGTCGCGCTCGTCATCCTCGTCTCGTTGGCGACGTAGTTGACCGCACTCGCGCCGCCGGCGGCACGGACGACGCCGGGCATCGCGGGCCGAGCGACCGCGCTCGTCACCGTGGCGTTCGCGGTCGCCGCGCTCTCGCTGCTGCGGCCGTACGCACTCGCGTTCGACCCGCTGGCGTGGGCGGTGTGGGGGCGCGAGATCGGGCACTTCGCGCTCGACACGTCCTCCGGGCCGTCCTGGAAGCCCTTCCCGGTGCTGTTCACCACGCCGTTCGCGCTGATCGGCGGGAGCGCGGTGCCGGCGCTCTGGCTCGTCGTCGCCCGTGCGGGCGGGCTGCTCGCGCTGGCCGGGGCGTTCGCGCTCGCGGACCGGCTCGCGGGGCGCTGGGCGGGCGTCGCGGCCGCCGGGGTCACGGCGCTCTCGCCCTGGTGGGCGTACAACACGGCGCTCGGGAACTCCGAGGGGCTGCTGGCGGCGGCCGTGACGTGGGCGATCGTCGCGCACCTGAACGGGCGGGTGCGGGCGGCGCTGGCGCTGGCCGCCGCGGCGGCGCTGATGCGGCCCGAGACGTGGCCGTTCCTGATCGCGTACGGGGTCTGGCTGTGGCGGCGGGAGCTGGTGCCGCGCGGGTTCATCGTGGGGGTCGGCGTGCTCGTGCCGCTGCTCTGGCTCGGACCGGATCTGGTGGGGGCGGGCGGCGCGCTGGACGCGTCGAAGACGGCGCGGGGGATTCCGAGCCCGGGCAGCGCAAAGCTCGCCACGCACCCGCTGTTCGCGCTGCTGGGGGACACGGCGACGCTGTTCACCGTGCCGGCGCTGGTCGCCGCGGTGGCGGCGGTCTGGTTCGGCGGGCGCGTGACGCGCTGGCTGGCGGCGGGGGTCGCGGCGTGGGTGGCGATCGTGGCCGCGATGACCGCCGCGGGCTACGCGGGGAACCCGCGCTACCTGGTCGCGGCGGCCGCGGTCGGCGCGGCGCTCGCGGGCGCGGGCGCGGTCTGGACCGCGCAGCGTGCCGCCGCCTGGTGGACCACGCGCGGCGGCTTCGCCGCCCCGGCCGGCGCGTCGCACGACGACGGGTCCCCGCGGCGCGCCGCCGCCCGTCCCCGCGGCTTCGCCGCCCCGGCCGGCGCGCTTCTGCTCGTCCTCGCGGTGCTCGCGGTCACGGCGGGCGACCTCCGCTCGCAGGGGCGCGAGCTCGACGCGCGCGCCGCGGCCGCCGCCGAGTTCGACGCGGTCATCGCGCGCGCCGGCGGAAAGGCCGCCCTGGAGCGCTGCGCGCGGATCCGGACGAGCACGCGGGCGCGGTCGCTGGTCGCCTGGCGCTTCGATCTTCCGCTGCGCGACCTCGACGCGCGGCCCGTCCGGCCCGCGGTCGTCCTGCGCGCGCAATGGTTCTACGGCCAGGGCCTCGAGCCGCGGCTCGAGCCCGGCTACCGCGTCCTCGCCCCCGGCCGCTACTGGCAGGTGGCCGCCGCGTGCGGGGCCGCGCCGCAGGTATCGTCCCCGCGGTGACGGAGGTCGCGATCGTCGTCCACGGCGGAGCCGGCGCCTGGCCCGCCGCGGCGCACCAGCCGGCGCGCGCGGGCGTGCGGCGGGCGGTCGAGGCGGGGCACGCGCTGCTCGCCGCGGGCGCGGACGCGCTGGACGCGGTCCAGGCCGCGGTCGTGCGGCTCGAGGACGATCCCGTGTTCAACGCCGGGCGCGGCGCGGTACGCGACGAGAGCGGCGGCGTGACGCTCGACGCGGCGCTGATGCGCGGCCCGGACCGCGCGGCGGGCGCGGTCGCGGCGCTCGCCGGGATCCGCAACCCGATCCTCGCGGCCCGCGCCGTGCTGGACGAGGCCCGGCACGTCCTCCTCGTCGGCGCCCCGGCGGCGGACTTCGCCCGCCGGGCCGGCATCGCGGCGGCGCCGGACGGCTGGTTCGAGGTGCCCGGCGCCGGGGCGCCCGACACGCGCGGCGGCACCGTCGGCGCGGTCGCGCGCGATACCCGCGGCGGCCTGGCCGCCGCGACGTCCACCGGCGGTATCAGCGGCAAGCGGCGCGGCCGGGTCGGCGACTCCGCGCTGATCGGGGCCGGCACGTGGGCGGACGACGCCACCGCCGCGATCTCCTGCACCGGCGACGGGGAAGCGGTCATGCGCGTCGCGCTCGCGCACGAGATCGACGCGCTCGTCCGCCTCGCCGGTCTCCCGCTGGCCGAAGCGTGCGAGTGGGCACTGGCTTCCCTGGCCAGGCTCGGGACCGCGGGCCTGATCGCGGTGGGCGCCGACGGCATCGCCATGCCGTACACGACCGCCGCGATGCCGCGCGCGTGGCGGATCGGCGACGGCGAGATCGGGGTCGATGTCTGACCTGTACGCGCTGCCGCTGGAGCAGTTCGTCCCGGCGCGCGACGCGCTCGCGCGCCAGCTCCGCAAGGCCGGTGACCGCGAGGCCGCCGCGCGGGTGGCGAAGCTGACCAAGCCGACGCCCGCCGCCTGGACGGCGAACCAACTCGCCCGTGAGCACCCGGAGCTGATCTCGGCCCTGCTCGAGGCCGGCGCCGCGCTGCGCGAGGCCCAGGACGCCGCGCTCGCGGGCGGCGGAGCGGCGGGGCTGCGCGCGGCGTCGTCGGCGGAGCGCACCGCGGTCGATGCGGTGCTGGCCGCCGCGTCCGGCTACCGGCCCGCGGGCCGCCCGCTCTCGTCCGCCCTCGCCGACCGCCTCCGAACCACCCTGCACGCGGCCGCGACCGACGAGTCGATCCGCTCGGCCCTGGTCGACGGTCGCCTGGTGAGCGAGCCGTCGGCGGGCGGCGCGTGGCCGTTCGCGCTGGAGGACGACGCACGCGGGGGCGACGCGGGGAAGGCCGGCGGGCGCGGGGGCGACGCGGGGAAAGCCGGCGGGCGCCGGGGCGACGCGGGGGAGGCCGGCAAGCGCGGGGGCGATGCGGGGAAAGCAGGCGGGCGCGGGGCGGCGCGGTCGAAGATCGGCCGCGGCGAAGCGCGGACCGCGGCGCACACGGCAGACACGCGCGCCGCGGAAGCGCACGCCGAGGGAGTACGCGCCGAGGGAGCACGCGCCGCAGAGCAACGTGCGGCGGAGGAACGTGCGGCGGAGGAACGTGCCGCGGAGGAGCGTGCGGCGGAGGTTCGTGCCGCACTCGAACATGAGCTGCGCGAGGCCCGCGGTTCCTTGCGCGTCCGCGAACGCGTGCTCGCCGGCGCCCGCGAAGAGGCCGAGCAGGCCGCGGTCGCCGCCGAGCGTGCGCGCCAGGCGCTCGAGGCCGCGCGACGGGCGGCCGACGACGCCGCGGCGGAGCGCGAGGCGGCCGAGCGACTTGTCGCCGAGGCGGACGGTGCGGTCGCCGAGGCCCGCGACGCCGTCGCGCGCCTCGAAGAGCGGCTCGACTGAGGGGGGTGCAGCAATCCACTGCCGGCTCAGGCAAGTGGAGTGCTGCACCCCCTACGCCTCCGGCACGCCTCCGTACTGCTTGCGCCGCCGCAACGCGAAGCGCAGGTGCTCCGGGAGCAGCCAGGCCTGGCTCCAGTTGACCACGCGCCCCTCCCGCGTGCACGTCTGCTCGTCCAAGTACAACGCCGCCGTCCCCGGCGGCACCCGCAAGAGCCCGGCCAGCTCGTCGTCCAGGTTCACCGGGACGACGTCGCAATCCGAGTACTCCACGTCGAGCTCACCGTGCGCGAGCAGGACGTCGAGCACGGAGCCCCGGAACTCGCCCATCAGCGTCGCGGGCGCCAGCACGTCGACCGGCACCCAGTCGATGATCCAGCCCACGGGCACGCCCCCGTAGAGCTTGACCCGCTGCACCCGCAGCGCCCGCGTCCCGACCGGGACCGCCAGCCGCGCCGCCACCGAGCCCGAGACCGCCAGCTCCGTCACCTCCAGCGACGCGCTGTCGACCTCCCGCCCCGCGGCCCGCGCGAACGTCTCGAACGAGCACAGCCGGTCGAGCCCGGAGGTGATCGTCTCCGACTGCGGCAGCACGGTCGACCCGAGCCCCTGGCGGACGGTGATCAGCCCGGCCTCCTGGAGCGACCGCAGCGCGGCCCGCACGGTCACCCGGGAGACGCCGTAGCGCGTGCACAGCTCGGCCTCGGTCGGCAGCCGCTCGCCGGCGCCCACCGCCCCGCTGGCGATGAAGTCGGTAATCAGCGCGTCGCGGATCTCGTCCCCGAGCGGGCGCCGGGCGCGCCGGCGCCCCGGGGGCGGAGCGGGGCGGCCGACCGTTTCGGATTCGCTGCTCATGGTCTGGGACAGCCTACTCGGCAGGCCGGCAGTCATCACGCCATCATTTGTCAGTTGACACTTGTATTACAACCTGTCTAGGATGCGCAGCGTCCACTTGCCCGGGCCACCCGAGACACTTGGCGGAGACCCCCCACGGCCCGGGCGCGACGCAGGCGAACGACGTACGGAGAGAGAGGAGCACCGCCCATGGCCACCACGGCCAGCGTCCCGCTCGCGGAGGCGGCCCGCCCCCGCGAGGCGGATCCGAGACTGATCAATGACGACCTGGCGCCGACCCCCGTCGGCCAGCGCACGTGGACCGGCTGGAACTTCGCGGCCCTGTGGATGGGCATGGTCCACAGCGCGTTCGGCTTCAGCGTCCTCGGCGGCATGATCGCGGGCGGGATGTCCGCGTGGCAGGCCCTGTTCGTCGTCCTGATCGCGAACCTGATCCAGCTCGCCCTGATGATCCTGACCGGCCGCGTCGGCGCCCGCTTCGGCATCCCGTTCGCGGTCTGGGCGCGCGCCGCGTTCGGCTCCTACGGCGCCAACGTCCCTGCACTGCTGCGCGGCTTCGTGGCGATCGGCTGGTTCGGCGTCCAGAGCTACCTCGGCGCGACCGCGATCAACGCCCTGCTCGGCGCGGTGTTCGACGGCTGGAAGGGCTTCGACTCGGTGATCGGCGGCGTCGCCGCGAACCTCTGGGTCGCGATGATCGTCTACTGGGCCCTGAACTTCCTGATCATCCGCCACGGCATGGAGACCGTCCGCCGCTTCGAGGGCTGGGCGGGCCCGATGGTGTTCGTCGTGATGGTGCCGCTGCTGATCTGGTCGATCGACAAGGCCCACGGCCTCGGCCCGGTCTTCCACGAGTCCTCCAAGTACGGGACGACCGGCGCCTTCTTCATCCACGGCTTCCTGCCGGGCGTCGCGCTGTTCATCTCGGCCAGCTGGGCGACGATGGTGCTCAACCTGCCCGACCTGACCCGCTTCGCCCGCTCCAACCGCGAGCAGGTCCGCGGCACGCTGATCGGCCTCCCGCTGGCGACGATCGTCTTCTACGGCATGGCCGCGATCATCGTCTCCGGCACCCAGGCCCACACCGGCAAGCTGCTGTGGAACCCGTCCGACGTGCTGGTGGCGATCGACATCCCGGCGTTCACGATCGTCGGCGCGATCCTGATCGCGGTCGCGACGATGTCGGTGAACCTGGCGGCGAACATCGTCTCGCCCGCCTACGACATCACGAACGTGGCGCCGCGCATCTTCACCTTCAAGCGCGCCGCGAGCCTCGCGATCGTGCTCGGCTTCGTCTACATGCCGTGGAAGCTGATGGAGAGCCCGGACACCCTGTTCCGCGTGCTCAACAACGTCGGCGCCGTGATCGGCCCGGCGACCGGCATCCTGATCGCCGACTTCTACCTGATCCGCCGCGGCCGCCTGGACGTCGGCGAGCTCTACCGGCGCCAGAGCCGGTACTGGGGGCGCGGCGGCTTCAACTGGCTGACGCTCTCCGTGCTGGCGACCGGCACGGTCATCTGCCTGCTCGGCCAGGTGATCGACGCGATCGACTGGACCTACGAGTACGCGTGGTTCGTCGGGCTCGGCCTGGGCTTCGTGCTGCACCTGCTGGCGGTCACGCTCGCTCGCCGATCGCGCGGCGGCGAGCTGCCGGTCGAGTTCCAGCCCGCCGGCACCACCGGCGTCGAAGCGGCGGAACCGGCCTGATGGAGCCGGACCTGCTGATCCGGAACGCGGTCGTCGCCGACGGCGACGGCCCGCGCCGGGTCGCCGACGTGGCGGTCGCCGGCGAGCGCATCCTCGCCGTCGGCGGCGACCTGCCGGTGACGAGCGCGGGCGAGGTGATCGACGCCGAAGGCCTCCTGCTCGCGCCCGGGTTCATCGACATGCACGCGCACTCGGCGCTCGAGCCGTTCGCGCGCCCCGAGCTGACCCCGAAGGTCGCCCAGGGCTTCACGACCGAGCTGCTGCACCCGGACGGGCTCGCGCCCGCGCCGGTCGACCCGGCCCGCCGCGACGACCGCCGCGCGTACCTGGCCGGGCTCGAGGGCCACGGCCCGGACGAGTGGGCGTGGTCGAGCTTCGCCGAGTACCTCGACGCCCTCGAGCACACCCGCCCCGCGACCTCCCAGATCCCGTCCGCCGGCCACGGCGCCGTGCGCGACTACGTGATCGGCAGCGACCACCGCGCGCCGGACGCCGGAGAGCTGGCGCGCATGCGCGACGCCGTCGCCGGCTGCTTCGCGGCCGGCGCACGCACGCTCTCGTTCGGGATGATCTACCTGCCGGGCCTGTACGCGGACACGGCCGAGCTGGAGGCGGTCGCGCACGAAGCGGCCCGGGTCCACGCGCCGCTGGTCCCGCACGTGCGCAACGAGGCGGGCGGCGTGCTGGAGGCGATCGAGGAGTTCGTCGGCATCGCCCGCCGCACGGGCGCGCCGCTGCACCTCAGCCACCTGAAGCTGGTCGGCCACGCCGAGCTGGTCGAGCCGCTGCTCGCCCTGCTGGACCGCGCCGCGGACGAGATCGACCTGACGTTCGACCAGTACCCGTACGGCGCCGGCTCGACCGTGCTGACCGCGCTGCTGCCGGCGTGGGCGCTCGAAGGCGGCGCGCAGCGGGTGCTGGCGCGGCTGGACGACGCGGGCGAGCGCGCCCGGATCGTCCGCGACGTCACGTCCGGCCTGCCCGGCTGGGAGAACCTGTACCGCGCCTGCGGCCCGGAGCGCATCTTCATCGCCCAGGCGGCGGCGCCGCGCGGCGACGCCGTCGGCCGCACGCTGGCCGAGCTGGGCGACGACCCGCTGCAGGCGGCGCTCGACCTCCTGCGCGACACCCGCCTGGACGTCGCGATGGTCGACCATTACGCCGCCGAGGAGGTGGTGCGGGCGCTGTTCTCGCATCGGCTCGGGCTGGTCGGGTCCGACGGGATCTTCGGCGCGCGCCCGCACCCGCGCCTGTACGGCACGGCCGCCCGCGTGCTCGGCCGCTACGCGCTGCGCGAGCGGCTGATCAGTGTCGAGGACGCGGTCGCCCGGCTCACCAGCCGCGCCGCCGACCGCCTCGGCCTCAGCGACCGCGGGCGCATCCGCGAAGGCCTGCGCGCCGACCTCGTCCTGCTCGACCCCGAGACCTACGTCGACACCGCCACCTACGACGACCCGTGCCGCACGCCGCCGGGCGTGGTGCGCGTCCTGATCGCCGGCAAGACCATGACCGGGAGCACCCGATGACCGACACCGCCCTGTCCACCCTCCACGCCGCGATCGACCGCGACGCGGTCGCCGACCTGGCGCTGCGCCTGGTCGGCGCCGCCAGCCTCTCCGGCCAGGAGGGCGAGGTCGCCGCGATCGTGCGCGACGCGCTCGCCCAGCTCGGCTTCGACGTCGCCGTCGACCGCTACGGCAACGTCACCGGCACGCTCGACGCCGGTCCCGGCCCGTGCCTGCTGCTGGACTCCCACATGGACACGGTCGGCGTGACCGACCCCGCGGCCTGGACCCGCGACCCGGCGGGCGAGATCGCCGACGGCAAGCTCTACGGGCGCGGCGCGATGGACATGAAGGGCCAGCTCGCGGCCTGCATCCACGGCATCGCGGCGCTGCGCGGCACGCTGCGCTGCGGCCGGATCGTGGTCTCGGCCTCGATCGCCGAGGAGCTGGCCGAGGGCCCCGCGCTGCTGCCGGTGCTGGAGGCCGCGCGGCCGGACCGCGTGGTGATCTGCGAGGCGACGGGCCTGCGCCTGGCTCGCGCGCAGCGCGGCCGCGCCGAGATCGTCGTCGAGGTCGGCGGCTCCCCGACGCACTCGGCGCGGCCTGAGCTGGGCGTCAACGCGGCCGAGGCGATGGCCGACGCGATCCACGCGCTGCGCGGGATCGCGCTGCCGCGCCACGCGCTGCTGGGCGAGGGCATCCTGGTGCTCACGGACGTGATCAGCCGCCCGTACCCGGGCCTCTCGGTCGTGCCGGACCGCTGCGTGGCCACCTACGACCGCCGCACGCTCCCCGGCGAGAGCGAGGAGGACGTGCTCGGCCCGCTGCGGGCCGCGGTCGAGGCCGCGGTCGCGCCGTACGGGGCGACCGGCCGCGTCTCGATCGCGGTCGACCGCTACGACACGTACACGGGCGCGCACATGGAGGCGCCGAACTTCGCGCCCGCCTGGGAGCTGGACCCGGACGCGCCCGAGCTGGCCGCCGCGCTGACCGCGCTGCGCGCCGCCGGGATCGACCGCGGGCTCGGCCACTGGGCGTTCTGCACCAACGGCTCGGGCAGCGCCGGGACGCTCGGGCTGACGACGCTCGGCTTCGGGCCCGGCGACGAGGAGCTGGCGCACCGGGTGGACGAGCACATGGACCTCGACGAGCTGGCGCTCGGTGCCCGCGGCTACGCGGCGCTCGGCGAGGCGCTGACGGGGATGGCCTGACGTGGCGCGCCTGCACCACAACCCGCGCGCGACCCGCGGCGAGGCCGCGCCGCCCGTCGGCGACGCCGCGCCGGCCACCGGCCGCCCCGGCGAGGCCGCGCCGCCGGCCGCCGACGGCCCCCTGCGCTTCCACCGCACGCTGCCCGGCTACGCCCCGACGCCGCTGGTCGACGCGCCGGCCGCGGCGGCTGCGCTCGGCGTCGCGCGCGTGCTGGTCAAGGACGAGTCGGCCCGGCTCGGGATGCCGTCGTTCAAGATCCTCGGCGCGTCCTGGGCGACGTACCGCGCGCTGGCCCGGGACGGTGAGACCCTCGACAACCTCCGCGCGCGGCTCGGCGGCCGGCTGGAGCTGGTCGCCGCGACCGACGGCAACCACGGCCGCGCGGTCGCGCGCATGGCGACGCTGCTCGGCCTGTCCGCACACATCCTGGTCCCGCACGACATGGTCGGCGCGCGCCGCGAGGCGATCGCCGGCGAGGGCGCGCGCGTGACCGTGGTCGAAGGCGGCTACGACGACGCGGTCGCCGCGTCGGCCGCGCTCGCCGACGCCGACCACGTGGTGATCTCCGACACGTCCTGGCCCGGCTACGAGCAGGTGCCGGCGTGGGTGATCGAGGGCTACGCCACGATCGGCGCCGAGCTCGACGCGCAGCTCGCAGCGCCGCCGGACGTGGTCGCCGCGCAGGCCGGCGTGGGCGCGTTCGCGGCGGCGCTGACCGCGCACTTCCGCCCGCAGGGCGCGACGATCGTGGCGGTCGAGCCCGACCACGCCGCGTGCGTGATCGCGTCGGCCGAAGCCGGCCGGATCGTCACCGTCCCC
>DATMGH010000118.1:0-32429 GCA_035555675.1 Solirubrobacter sp.
GGTAGTTGCGCACGGTCTCTCCAGGGTCGCAGGTCGCTTACTCGGGCTCGTGCCAGCGGCCGTGCGCCGCCATCAGCGCGTCCGCCGCGTCCGGGCCCCAGGTGCCGGGCTCGTACGGGATCGCCGGGTGGTGGTCGGTGAGGACGGGATCGACCACCGCCCACGCCGCCTCGACCGCCTCCTCGCGCGTGAAGAGCGCGCCGTCGCCCGCCATCGCGTCGCCGAGCAGCCGCTCGTACGGCGACTCCTCGTTGGCCTGCGCGTCCAGCAGCAGCAGCTCGCGCTGGTCGCCGACGAACTGCTCCCCGGCGCGCTTGACGCGCGCCGAGAGCGCGATCGCCGCGTCGGGGGACAGCCGGAAGCGCAGCTGGTTGGCCGCGGCGTCCTCGAACAGCCGCTGCGGCGGCGGCTTGAGCGTGACCAGGACCTCGGTGGCGGTCACGGGCAGGCGCTTGCCGGAGCGCAGGTACCACGGGACGCCCGCCCAGCGCCACGAGTCGACGTGCAGGCGCAGCGCGCAGAACGTCTCGACGTCGGAGTCCGGCGCCACGCCCGGCTCGTCCCGGTAGCCGACGAACTGGCCGCGCACGAGGTCGCCGGGCTGCAGCGGCCGCATCGCCTTGAAGACGTTCAGCTTCTCGCCCTGCAGCGCCCCGAAGCCGCGGTAGGTCGGCGGCTCCATCGCGAGCAGCGCCACCATCTGGAACAGGTGGTTCTCGACCACGTCGCGCAGACAACCCGCGGTCTCGTAGAACGCGCCGCGCCCCTGCACGCCGAAGCTCTCGGCCAGCGTGATCTGCACGCTCGCGACGTAGTTGCGGTTCCAGATCGGCTCCAGGAACGCGTTCGCGAACCGGAAGTAGACGAGGTTCATGATCGCTTCCTTGCCGAGGAAGTGATCGATGCGGAAGATCGAGTCCTCGGGGAACGCGGAGCCCACCACGCGGTTGAGGTCCGTCGCGGAGGCCAGGTCGCGCCCGAACGGCTTCTCGACGATCAGCCGCGCGCCGGTGGCCAGGCCGGCCGCGGCGAGCCCCTCGATCACGGTCGCGAACAGCTCGGGCGGGATCGCGAGGTAGTGCGTGGGATGCTCGGCGCCGTCCAGCGCGTCCTTGAGCGCGGCGAACGTGGCCGGGTCGTTGTAGTCGCCGTCGACGTACCGGAGCCGCTCGAGCAACCGGTCCAGCGCCGCCGGGTCGTCGGCGTCGCCGACGCTGTCGCGGACGCGCGCCTGCAGCTGGTCGAGGTCCCAGTGCGAGAACGCGACTCCGATCACCGGCTGCGTCAGCGCTCCGCGCTTCACCATCGCGTAGAGCGCCGGGAAGATCAGCTTGTGCGCGAGGTCGCCGGTGGCGCCGAACAGCACCAGCGCATCGGCCTCGTCAGGGCGCCTGCTCATGGTTCGACGATACCCGGGCTGGACATGCCGGGCTCCGATCGGGAAGCTCTGGATGCGATGTGCCGCCTGTTCGGCATGACCGGCGGGACCCGGCGCGTGCACGCCACGTTCTGGCTGCTCGACGCGCCCGACAGCCTGGCGCGGCAGTCCCGCCGCGAGCCCGACGGCACCGGCGTGGGCTGGTTCGACGCCGGCGGCCGCCCGCGCCTGGCCAAGCAGCCGCTGGCGGCGTACGCGGACCGGGCGTTCGCCGACGAGGCGCGCGAGCTCGAGTCGGCCGTCTTCCTCGCCCACGTGCGCTACGCGACGACCGGCGCGGTCGAGGCACGCAACACCCATCCCTTCGAGCAGCGCGGCCGGCTGTTCGCCCACAACGGCGTCGTCGGCGACCTCGACCGCCTGGAGCGCGAGCTCGGCCCCGACCGGGCGCTGGTGCACGGCGACACCGACTCCGAGCGCCTGTTCGCGCTCGTCACCCGCGAGACCGAGCGCCACGGCGGGGACGTCGGAGCGGGCATCGCCACCGCCGCCCGCTGGGTGGCCGAGCACCTGCCGGTCTACGCGATCAACCTGATCGTCGCGACCGCGGACCAGCTGTGGGCGCTGCGCTACCCCGACGCGCACGAGCTGTGGGTGCTCGAACGCCCCGCGGGCGGGCAGAGCGGCCGGCGCCACCTCGACGCCGCCAGCGCCGCCGGCACGGTGCGCGTGCGCTCGGCGCACCTGTCGCGGTGCCCGGCGGTGATCGTGGCCAGTGAGCCGATGGACGAGGAGCCGGGCTGGCGCCTGCTCGCCCCGGGCGAGCTGCTCCACGTCGCCCCGACGCTGCGCGTCGTGTCCGCGATCGTCGTGGACGGCCCGCCCGTCCGGACGCTGCCGCTCAGTACGGGTTCGCCGGCGAGCGGTCCGCCGACAGCGACGGACGCGACCGCGTCGTGAGCCGCTCGATCGCGTCGGCCAGGTGCACCGGCTCGATGTTGCGGTCCCCGCGCTCCACCCGGAGCTGGTGCGCGGCGAGCAGCACGTCGGCGTGCGTGTGCCCGAACGGCGGCTCGAAGCGGTAGGACGCCAGCTCGATCAGCAGCCCGAGCGGGTCCTTGAAGTAGATCGAGTCCATGAACCCGCGGTCCTTGACCCCGGAGTGGTGGATGCCGCGCTCGTCGAGCCGCTCGACCGCCTGGCGGAACGTGGCCTGCGAGAGCGCGAACGCGACGTGGTGCACGCAGCCCGGGTCGGTCGGCGTGCGGTCCGGCGTGCTCGTGCGCTCCTCGTTGGTGAAGATCGTGATCAGGCGGCCGTCGCCGGGATCGAAGTAGAGGTGGCTTTCAGCGGCGTTGTCGAGGTTCGGCTGCTCGAACACGAACGGCATCCCCAGTACGCCTTCCCAGAAGTCGATCGAGGTCTGGCGGTCGGCCCCCACGATCGTGACGTGGTGGAGGCCCTGGCTCTGGAGCTTGCGCATGGCGTCACTCTATGCCGCCGCCTCCTCCTCGGGCTCGGCGTTGAACTGCGCCGCGTACAGCGCGGCGTACGCGCCGCCGGCGGCGATCAGGGACGCGTGGTCGCCGGTCTCCACGATCGTGCCGCCGTCCATCATCAGGATCAGGTCCGCGTCGCGGATCGTCGAGAGCCGGTGCGCGATCACGAACGACGTGCGGTTGGCGCGCAGCGAGCGCATCGCGTGCTGGAGCAGCAGCTCGGTGCGCGTGTCCACCGAGGACGTCGCCTCGTCGAGGATCAGCAGCGCCGGGTCGAGCAGGAACGCGCGCGCGATCGTCAGCAGCTGGCGCTGGCCGGCGCTGATGTTCGAGCCCTCCTCGTCGATGACCGTGTCGTAGCCGTCCGGCAGCGTGCGCACGAAGTGGTCGACGAACGTCGCCCGCGTCGCGGTCAGCATCTGCTCCTCGGTCACGTCCGCGCGGCCGTAGGTGATGTTGTCGCGGATCGTCCCCTCGAACAGCCACGTGTCCTGCAGCACCATCCCGACCTGGCTGCGCAGGTCCGCGCGCCGCATCGTCGCGATGTCGACGCCGTCGAGCGTGATCCGCCCCGCGTCGAGGTCGTAGAAGCGCATGATCAGGTTCACCAGCGTCGTCTTGCCGGCGCCGGTCGGGCCGACGATCGCCGCCGTCTGCCCGGGCCGCACGACCAGCGAGAGGTCCTCGATCAGCGGCGTCTCCGGGTCGTAGCTGAACGCGATGTGCTCGAACGCGACCAGGCCCAGCCCGCGCGCCGGCTGCGCGGGGTGCACGGGGTCGGCCGGCTCCTCCTCGGCGTCGAGCAGCTCGAACACGCGCTCGGCGGACGCGACGCCGGACTGCAGCAGGTTGACCATCGACGCCGCCTGCGTCAGTGGCTGGGTGAACTGGCGCGAGTACTGGATGAACGCCTGCACGTCGCCGAGCGAGATCGCGCCGCTGGTCACGCGCAGGCCGCCGACGACCGCGATCACGACGTAGTTGAGGTTGCCGATGAACATCATCAGCGGCTGGATCAGCCCGGAGATGAACTGCGCCCGGAACGACGCCTCGAACAGCTGCTCGTTGCGTTCGTCGAAGATCTCCTCGGCTTCGCGCGTGCGGCCGAACACCTTCACCAGCGCGTGCCCGGTGAACGCCTCCTCGACGTGCGCGTTGACCGCGCCGGTCTGGCGCCACTGGCGCACGAACTGGCCCTGGGAGCGCTTCATGATAACGGCCGTCAGGACGATCCCGAGCGGGACCGTGATCAGCGCCACGAGCGCCAGCAGCGGCGAGATCCAGACCATCACGCCGAGGACGCCGGCGACGGTCAGCACCGATGTCAGCAGCTGGCTCATCGTCTGCTGCAGGCTCTGGCTGATGTTGTCGATGTCGTTGGTCACGCGCGAGAGCAGCTCGCCGCGCGGCTGGCGGTCGAAGTACAGCAGCGGCAGCCGGTTGACCTTCTCCTCGACGTCGGCGCGCAGCTGCAGCATCGTGCTGGTGACGACCGTGTTGAGCAGGTAGCCCTGCGCCAGCGAGGCGAGCGCGGCGACGACGTAGAGCGCGAGCACGATCCCGAGCACGCCCGCGAGCGCGCCGAAGTCGACGCCCTGGCCGGGCACCAGGTCCTTGAGCGCGCCGACCACGTCCGCGAGCCGGTCGTCACCGCGGGCCCGCAGGCCCGCGACCGCCTGCTCCTGCGTGCTGCCGGCCGGCAGGTTGCGGCCGAACAGCCCGGCGAAGATCAGGTCGGTCGCGTGGCCGAGGATCTTCGGCCCGGCGACCGAGCAGGCGACGCTGAAGCAGGCCAGTGCCACGGTCAGCAGCGCCCGGACGCGCTGCGGGCGCATGCGGCCGATCAGCCGCCGCGCGGACGGCCCGAAGTTCATCGACTTCTGCGTGACCATCTGGGCGCCGAACGGCCCGCGCTGCGCCGGCACGCGCTCGGTGGCCTTCATGTCGCTCATGCGGCCTCCTCGGCCGTGAGCTGGGACTCGACGATCTCCTGGTAGGTCGCGTTGGTCGCAAGCAGCTGCGCGTGCGTGCCGCGACCGACGATCCGGCCCTCGTCGAGCACGATGATCTGGTCCGCGTCGCGGATCGTCGCCACGCGCTGGCCGACGATCAGCACGGTCGCGTGGCGGGTCACCGGCCGCAGCGCCCGGCGCAGGCGCGCGTCGGTGGCGACGTCGAGCGCCGAGAAGGAGTCGTCGAACAGGTAGATCTCGGGGCGCTTGACCAGCGCGCGGGCGATCGCGAGCCGCTGGCGCTGGCCGCCGGAGACGTTGGTGCCGCCCTGGGCGATCGGCGCGTCCAGACCCTCCGGCATCGCGGCCACGAAGTCGCGCGCCTGCGCGGTCTCCAGCGCCGCCCACAGCTCCGCGTCGGTCGCGTCCTGCTTGCCGTAGAGCAGGTTCGAGCGCACGGTGCCGCTGAACAGGTACGCCTGCTGGGGGACGAGCCCGATCGTCGACCACAGCAGCTCCGGCTCGAGCTCGCGCACGTCGACGCCGTCCACGCGCACGACGCCCGCCGACACGTCGAACAGCCGCGGCACGAGGTTCAGCAGCGTGGTCTTGCCGGCGCCGGTGGAGCCGATGAACGCGGTCGTCTCGCCGGGCTTGGCGACGAACGAGATGTCCTGCAGGACGGGCTCGGGCGCGCCCGCGTACGTGAACGAGACGTCCTCGAACGCGAGCTCGCCGTGGCGGGTGAGCGACGTGACCGGCGCCGCCGGCGGCGTGACCGAGGAGTCGGTGTCGAGCACCTCGCTGATCCGGTCCGCGCAGACCGAGGCGCGCGGGACCATGACCAGCATGAACGTGGCCATCATCACCGACATCAGGATCTGCATCAGGTAGCTCATGAAGGCCGTCAGGGCGCCGATCTGCATCGACCCCGCGTCGACCCGGTGGCCGCCGAACCAGAGCACGCCGACGAGCGAGACGTTGAAGATCAGCATCACGCTCGGGAACATCGTCGCCATCCAGCGGCCGGTCGTGACCGCGACGTCGGTCAGCTCCTGATTGGCCTGGCCGAAGCGCGCGGTCTCCTGCGGCTCGCGCACGAACGCGCGCACGACCCGGATGCCGGTGATCTGCTCGCGCAGGACCCGGTTGACCCGGTCGATGCGCTTCTGCATCAGCCGGAAGCCGGGGATCATCTGGCGGATGATCAGGATCGCGACCGCGGCCAGCGCGGGGACGCAGACCGCGATCAGCCACGAGAGGCCGACGTCCTCGCGCAGCGCCATCACGATCCCGCCGACCATCATGATCGGCGCCACGACGAGCAGCGTCGCGCCGAGCTGGACGAGCATCTGGACCTGCTGGACGTCGTTGGTGTTGCGCGTGATCAGCGACGGCGCGCCGAACGCGGTCACCTCGTGGCCGGACAGCCCGGTGACGCGCCGGAAGATGTGGTGGCGGACGTCGCGGCCGAAGCCCATCGCGGTCCGGCTGCCGAAGTAGACGGCGGTGATGCTGCACGCGATCTGGATGAGCGTGACGCCGAGCATCAGCGCGCCCGTGCGCACGATGTAGCCGGTGTCGCCCTTGACGACGCCGTCGTCGATGATGTCCGCGTTCAGGCTCGGCAGGTAGAGCGCGGCGAGCGTGCCGACGAACTGGAGCGCGACCACCAGGCCCAGGACACGGCGGTACGGGCGCAGGTTGGCCCTGAGCAGGCGGACGAGCATGGACGGACCCCAGGTTAGGGGCGGACGGGATTCGATTCCTGGGAGCTGGCCCCATTGACTTCGAGGCGGCCGTCGGCGACGCTGAATCTGGCGGTCGGGTTGACGCCGCCCGTCACCACGCCGCCGCCCGCGAGTGCCTCCGCGCCCGCGCCCGGCGTGCGCTACTCGGCCAGCGCCGACGGCCCGCGGGCGTTAGCCGTCCTGGTGACGGCGCCTGAACTCCTCGTTCTGGCGCCGCTCGCCGCGCGCCTGGACGATCGCGTAGGCGATCAGGCCCTGGACGAGGACCGGGAAGAACACGACCCAGATCGCGAGCGAGACGAGCGTGACCTTGAGGGCGTAGTCGGCGAAGACGAGCATCGAGGCCGGAACGT
Source organism: Solirubrobacter sp. (assembly GCA_035555675.1). GTDB lineage: Bacteria > Actinomycetota > Thermoleophilia > Solirubrobacterales > Solirubrobacteraceae > Solirubrobacter. The sequence continues at coordinate 6,934 of DATMGH010000118.1, forward strand.
TATCAACGACGCCGGCGCGCCCGGACGCTGGGGCTAGCCCCCGTCATCGGTCCGGCGCGCGCGGCGGCGTGGCATCATCAGACGCATGAGCGACCTCGAGCGCCGTGGCGGCTCCCGCCCTTCCCGCAAGCAGCGCGAGCAGCGCGCCTATCGGCTCGTGCTCGCCACGGGCGCGTTCGGGCTGATCGGCATCGCCGGCCTGCTGCTGGCGATCCTCACCAGCTTCGGCGCGGGCTGGCCGATCGTGTCGCTGATCATCGCCGCGATCTGCTTCATGCTGCTGCGCCGGACCGTCCGCTAGCGCGGCGGGCGACGATCAGCCCGGCGCCGCCGGTCAGCAGGCCGATCGCGCCGACGATCAGCGCGACGATCGCGAGGCCGTTGGAGTCGCCGTCGTCGTCGGACGCCGCGGGCGCCGGGTTCGCCCGCTGGGGCGAGGCGGTCGCGACCGCGGACGTGTCGCTGCCGGTGACGGAGATCGTCGGCGCCGGGTTGTCGGAGCCCTCGGCCCCGATCCAGCGCACGACCTCGCCGCCGGTGTAGGTCTGCAGGGCCTTGAACGTCAGCTTGTCGCCGGCCTTGCCGGGGACCTGCACGGAGAGGCCGAAGTCCATGAACGCGCCGGGCGGGATCGCGTCCTTGTCGTCCTTGGCCGTCCACGTGATCGTGTCCACGCCCTCGGTGATCTCGCCGTCGTCGGTCTTGACCGGCGTCGCCAGCTTGCGCTTGGTCACCTTCACGTCCCAGCCGGGGGCCGGTTCATAGGAGGCGGCGGCGAAGCCGTCCGGGAACTGGACCTCGACCTTGTTCGTCGAGGCGTCGTCGCGCTCGTTCGGGACGCGCACGTCGAGGCGCGTGTAGGTCCCCGCGACGGCGGTGTTCGGTTGCAGCGTCACGTGCGCGGACGCGACGGCGGGCAGGGCGAGTGCGAGCGCGACGGTCGTCGCGAGAGCGGTCCTCAGCATGGAATCCTCACTTGATCGGGACGGTGAACTGCGTCTCGTACTGGTCGAAGTCCGAGACCCGGTCGGTGATCGAGATCGTCCACTTGCCGGCGACCGCGAGGCTCGCGCCGTCGACGACGTAGTGGCCGGGGCCCGCGACGTGCGGGTTGAGCGTGATCGGCGCGATCTCCTTGTCCGGGAGGGCGGCGGTCACGGCGAGCTCCTTCGTCTGGTCGAACGGCGAGCCGCTCTTGCGGTCGAACAGGTACAGGTGCACCTGGTTCGGCCCGACCTTGGCGGGGTCGACGGTCGCTTCGAGGCGGATCGGCCCGGCGTTGACGGTGGTGGAGAACGGGCCGCTGGACTCGGCGACGCTGGGCGCGTAGCTCGACAGCGCGCCGGTGATCGCGATCGCGGTCAGGCCGAGCAGCAGCTCGAAGCGCAGCGTCTTGCGCAGGGTCACGCCGGCCTGGCCGGGCGTCGTGCGGTTCGCGGCCGCCAGCCTGAGCTTGGGGACGAGCTCCTGGCGGTTGAGGTACCCGAGCACGACGATGCCGACGGCGACGATCACCTTCAGCATCACCGCCCGGCCGAACGCGGTGTCGAACAGCGCGCCGACGCTGCGCACTTCGATGATCGCCTGCACGACGCCGGAGAGCAGCAGGACGGGGAGCGCGATCGTGGCCAGCGCGCTGAAGTTCGCGACCGTGCCGGCGAGCAGCGGCGTGCGCTCGCTGGGGGCGAGCTCGGACGTCGCGGCGCGCAGCGCGAGCACGAGGACCGCGACGCCGCCGAGCCACGCGCTCATCGAGAGCACGTGGAGGAGGTTCGCGGGCAGCAGGATCGCGACCGGCGGCTGCACGCTGGCGTGGCCGCCGAACGCGGGGAGCAGCGCGAGCGCGAACAGGGGGACGGCGAACGCGACCAGCTTCGCGGTCACGGGCGCCGCGGTGCTCGCCGGCGCGGTGACGGGCGGCACGGCGGTCGCGACCGCGCCGGCGGGCGCGCCCACGTCCGGCTCGCCCGGGCCGAACGGGTCCGCGGGCGGCGTCTCGCCGCCGCGCAGCGGGCGCGTCGCCAGCACGCCGAGCACGAGCAGCCACGCGAGCGCGCCGAGGCCCCAGGCGCGGCCGAAGCGCGTGCCGAGGACCTCCTTGACGGTGTCGGGGCGGGCGGCGGACCAGAACGACGCGCCTTCGCCGACCGCGCCTTGGAGCACAAGGGCGGCGACGGCCGAGACCACGCCCACGAGCGCCGCCACGAGCACGATCCGCTCCAGCCGCGCGGCGAATGCGCGCGACGCCGCGCGGCCGCGGCGCCAGACGGCCAGGAAGAAGATCAGCCCGCCGAGCCCGAGCGCGATCGCCGCGTACTGCAGCGCGCGCGCCACGCCGAGCGCCGCGGTCGTGATCCTGCCCGCGTTCCCGCCGGCCAGCAGCTGGTCGAGCGATTCCGCGGGCGCCGACGCCTCCCCGACGGTGAACACGAACCCGGACGACACCGGGTGCCCGTCGGCGGAGATCACGCGGTACGTCGCGGTGTAGGTGCCGTCCTTGAGGCCCGGCTTGAGCTTGACCGCGATCTGCTCGCCCTTGCCGTCCGGGTGGAACGCCTTGCCCGTCTGGACCTCGTTGCCCTTGGCGTCGAAGACCTTCAGCGCGCCGAAGCTCGCCTCGACCGCCTCGTCGAAGCGGAACACGACTTCCGCGGGCGGCTGGTCGAGCTTCGCGCCGCGCTCCGGGACGGTGCCCTGCAGGGTCGCGTGCGCGAGCGCCGCCGCGGGGGCGAGCGCCAGCGCGAGCAGCGCGGCGACGAGTGCGCGGGCGAGCTTCACCACGCCTCCACGGGCTCCTGCTTGCGGCGCTCCGCGTCATCGTCGTCGCCATCACCACCGCTGCGCCGGCGGCGCACGAAGAACACCGCGAGCGAGAGCACGATCAGCAGCGCCGCGAAGGCGAAGATCGCGCCCAGCGGCAGGCCGCCCTCGTCGAGCGGGACCCACGTCAGCGTGCCGGCGACCTGGCCCTTCTGGTCGCCGATCTGGATCGGGATCGTCCAGTCGTCGATGTGCGTCCGCACGCTCTTGTCCTTGAGCTGCGGCGGGTCGCCCTTGCCCATCCAGTGCATGCGGTGGTCGTGCCACTCGAAGCGGGAGCTCTTGGACAGCTCCTTCCAGTTCGGCTCGCTGCCGAGGTCCGTCGGCACCGACGTCTCCCCGAGCCGGTCCTCGTTGAGGTAGTACGCCTCGGAGTTGGTGTTGACCTGGACGGTGCCGTCGGCGAGCACCTGCGCGTACGGCTTCGGCGGGTCGCTGTAGTCGAAGATCGTGATGTCCTGGCCGCTGGTGTTGTGCAGCAGCAGGCGATCGTCGAAGTTGAGCACCGACACCTCGACGCCCTTGACGGCCGGGTCGACCGACGTGACGACGGAGCGAAAGTGTGGGTTGCCCTGGTGGGCGAGAGCCACGGGTGCGCCGAGCAGGAGCGCGACCACCGCGGCGGCGCAGGCGACGGTCCGCAAGGGGACCTCCTTACATGTGCTGGGGTACGGGACTGGAGACGACGGGCGGCGAAACTACGCCGCGACCGGCGGGCCGCGCAGGGTGCGGCTCGAACGCTCCAGCAGCGACGCCAGCTCGCGCTCGAGCACCGGCATCCAGCGGCGCGCGGCGGCTCGAGGCCGCGGCGCGGTCATGCGCCGGGCGAGGATCGCGTCCTCACCGATGAAGCGCCCGCTCAGCAGCAGCCCGATCAGCAGCAGGAACGGCGACGCGTAGAACACGAGCTCCTGGATACCGGTCAGGCCCTGGACGGCCGCGATCGCGAGCGCGGCCGAGCCGAGGATGACCAAAAGAGCGCGAGGTGAGCGCATGCGCTGCCTAATGTAGTCACAAGGTGCCCGCCCGGTACAGTGGCGGCGTGAAGCTCCGTCTGACCGCTGCCGCTTTCCTCGTCGCGTTCGTCGCCGGCTGTGGCGGCGGGTCGTCGGACGAGGGCACCGCCACGCCATCGTCCGGCTCGGGCTCCGAGTCCGCGTCCGCCGGCAAACAGCTCTTCGACGACAACTGCTCGAGCTGCCACACGCTCGCGGCGGCCGACGCCAAGGGGAAGGTCGGCCCGGACCTCGACCAGCTCCGCCCGGGTCCGGACCTCGTCACGACCCAGGTGACCAACGGCGGCGGCGCGATGCCCGCGTTCGGCGGCAAGCTGAGCGAGGAGCAGATCAAGCAGATCGCCGACTACGTGTCGGAGAACGCGGGCAAGTCCTAGCGGGGCGCGGCCCGGCGCCTCGGCGCCCGCGGGCCGCGTGTCCTCGTCGCGCGGACCGCGTGTCCTCGGCGCCCGCGCGCTGCGTCTCGGCGACGCCCGCGGGCGCGTGCGCCTCACTTCGCGTCGCCCGCGCGGCCGCTTCGCGTGGCCCGCGCCGTCACTCCGTCTGGCCGCGCCGCTACTTCGCGTGGCCGCGCCGCTACTTCGCGTGGCCGCGCCATCACTTCGCGTGGCCGCGCCGTCGCTGCGCGTAGCTTGCGCCGTCGCTGCGCGTAGCTTGCGCCGCCGCTCGTGTGGCTGCACCATCACTTCGCGTGGCCGCGCCATCACTTCGCGTCGCGTTCCCGCGGGTTCGCACCCACTCGCGCTGCGCGTTCGTCCGCGGGCCGCGGCGTGGTACCGGCGAACTGCGCGGGTGAGGGAGGCGGCAGCGCCGAGCGCCGCACACATCCGCGGTCCGCGTAGTGACGCCCCGGCTCGCGCTCAGCCCGCCCGAGGTCCGCACGGTGACCTGTTCGGCCTGCATCGGAGCCGGTGACGCCGCGAGTGGTCACTTTCTGGCGCCGGCGGCACGAAAGTCACCGCTCGCCACGCCCCACGCCCCGCGCAACCGCTTGCGAGGACGGCCATAGAGCGAGAAGTACCGCGCGGCCGCGCCGCGGGACCACGTCGCGGCGGGGAGAGGGCCGCGACGCTGGCGCACCCGCGGGCTGCAGGGACCGCGTGGCGGCTGGGAGTGGCGCCGCCCTCACCGGCCGCCGTTCGCCGGCGCATCCGCGCGGATCGGGGACCGCGTGGCGGCCAGAGCCGGCGCCACGACGCTGGCGGACCCGCGGGGTACGGGGTCCGCGTGGCGGCTGGGAGCGGCGCCGCCCTCATCGCCTGCCGTTCGTCGGCGCATCCGCGCGGATCGGGGACCGCGTGGCGGCCAGAGCCGGCGCGGCGACGCTGGCGGACCCGCGGGCTGCGGGTCCGCGTGGCGGCTGGGTGGAGCGCCGCCCTTACCGGCCGCCGTTCGCCGGCGCACCCGCGCGGATCGGGATCGCGTGGCGGCCAGAGCCGGCGCGGCGACGCTGGCGGACCCGCGTGGTGCGGGGTCCGCGTGGTGGCTGGGTGTGGCGCCGCCCTTACCGGCCGCCGTTCGCCGGCGGAGCCGCGCGGATCGGGGACCGCGTGGCGGCCAGAGCCGGCGCCACGACGCCGGCGCACCCGCGCGGATCGGGGACCGCGCGCCATCCGAGAAATGGCGCGCCGCACCACCGGCCCCGACCGCGCGGGACGAACGCCCGCGCGGCGAGGACAACCCAGCCCGGCGGCCTGAACCGCCGCGGGCCGGGAGAAGCGGCGCTGCTACCGCGCCGCGGGCGCCCGGCGCGGGCGGCGGCGGCGCCGGCCGCCGTTGCCCTGCCCGCCGCCCCCGCCGCCCGTGGCGTGGGGACGCGGGGCGAAGCCCGTGTGCGCGAACTGGTCGTGCAGGCGCAGCGCGGCGGCGATCTTGCTGACGTCGCCCGCCTGGGACTCCTCGACGAACGTGATCCCGATGCCGGTGCGCCCGGCGCGGCCCGTGCGCCCGACGCGGTGCACGTAGCTCTCGCGGTCCTCGGGCGCGTCGAAGTTGATCACGTGCGAGATGCCGTTCACGTCGATCCCGCGGGCGGCGACGTCGGTCGCGACCAGCGTGTCGACGCGGCCGGAGCCGAACTCGGCCAGGGCGCGTTCGCGCTGGTTCTGGGACTTGTTCCCGTGCATCGCGACCGCGCGCACGCCGGCTCCGCCGAGGCGCTTGACCAGGCGGTCGGCGCCGCGCTTGGTGCGCACGAACACGAGCGCGAGCCCGCGGTCGGAGGCGTTGAGCTCGTCGACCAGCGCGTCCAGCCGCGAGTCGCGGTCGACGGCGCGGAAGCGGTGCTGGATGTCGGCACGCCGCTCGGGCTCCGGCGTGTGCTCGTGCACCACCGCGTCCTGCGTGTAGCCGACGGCCACGCGCCCGGCCTCGCCGTCGAGCGTGGCCGAGAAGAACAGCGTCTGGCGGTCCGACGGGCACTGAGCGACGATCCGGTCGACGGCGGGACGGAATCCCATGTCGAGCATGCGGTCGGCCTCGTCGAGGACGAGCACGGACACCGAGCCGAGCGAGAGCGCGCGCCGCGCCAGCAGGTCCTCGAGCCGGCCCGGCGTGGCGACGATCACGTGCGCCGCGCGGGCGGCCTTGATCTGCTTCTCGAAGCCGACGCCGCCGTAGACGGACGCGACCCGGAGCCCGCGCGCCGCGGCCAGCGGCTGCGTCTCCTCGACGATCTGCGAGACCAGCTCGCGCGTCGGCGCCAGCACGAGCGCCGCGGGGCGCTGATCGTCGCGCTCGAGCACGTCGATCATGGGCGCCGCGAACGCGATCGTCTTGCCCGACCCGGTGGGGGACTTGGCGAGGACGTCGATGCCGTCCAGGACGTCCTCGATGACGAGCGACTGGATCGCGAACGGGGAAGTGATGCCGCGGTCGGCCAGCGCGCGCACAACGGGCTGCGACAGGCCGAGCTCGGCGAAAGACTGCGATGACAAGAGGAAGGAACTCCTTGCTGAAAGCGGGAGACCGCGTAAGCAAGGCGGTCTCGCGGGCGGCATCGGTGCCGGCCCGTGCCCCCTCATGTTAGCCGGGGCGCACCGCACGCACCTGGTACACGGACATGAACCCGTTCTCGAACCCCTGCCGCGCGACCCGGAGATAGATCCGCCAGACGCGCACCCGCTCGTCGCCGCCGAGCACCCGCGCACGGTCGATGTTGGACTCGAACCGCCGCTGCCACTCGAGCAGCGTCCGCGCGTAGTCGTCCGGGAAATCCTCGACGTGGCGCGTGTGCAGCCCGGCGCGCTCGAGCGCGAGCTGGATCCGCGACAGGTGCAGCGGCGCCGCGTCCGGGAACACGTAGCGCTCCGAGAACGCCCCGGACTCCGGGTCGCCGACGCGCAGCCGCGCGATCCCGTGGTTGAGCAGCCGCCCGCCGGGCTTGAGCAGCGACGCCAGCTTGGCCGCGTACGCGTCGATGTTGACGCTGCCGACGTGCTCGACCATGCCGATCGAGGCGATCGCGTCGAACGTCTCGCCCGCGATCTCGCGGTAGTCCATCACGCGGATGTCGACCCGGTCGGCCACGCCCGCCGCCGCCGCGCGCTCCCGCGCCAGCGACGCCTGCGGCTCGCTCAGCGTGATCCCGGTGACGTGCACGCCGTGCTCGCGCGCCGCGTGGATCGCGAACGCGCCCCAGCCGCAGCCGACGTCGAGCACGCGGTCGCCGGGCGACAGCGCCAGCTTCGTACAGACCAGCTCGAGCTTCGTCCGCTGCGCCTCCTCCAGCGTGGTCGCCCCGCGCGACCAGACCGCGCACGAGTACGTCATCGACTCGTCCAGGAAGAGCGCGAAGTACTCGTTGGAGAGGTTGTAGTGGTGCGTGACCGCGCGCTTGTCGCGCAGGATCGAATGCCGCCGGCCCTTCGGCTGCAGCTCCATCGCCGGCACCTTCGGCACCCGCCGCAGCGCGCCCGCCTTGACCGCGGCGAGCGCGATCGCCGCCTTCGACCGGTTGTCGATCGCCGGCGGCTTCCAGTCGGCCACGACCTCGAGCGCCGCGTCCATGTCGTCGACCTCGATCGCGCCGCTCACGTACGCCCGCCCGAGCCCGAGCTGGCCCGGCGCGCGCAGCAGGTGGCCGAGCGCCTCAGGGGTGGTGATGCGGAATGTCGGGCCGCCGCCGTTGGTCGGCGGAAGTGCGGTGCCGTCCCACAGCTCGAGTGTGAACGGCCGGTCGGGCAGTGCCTGCGCGAGCGCGTTGCGAAGGTCGTCGGTCACGCCATCAGCTTGGCAGCCTGGCGCTCCGGGGACACCCGGACCACGTCCCAGGCCAGGCCGGTCTTCTCCAGACCCCAGATGACCCACGCCGACGGATCGAACTGCCAGCGCCGGAGCCCGTGACGGGCGGACGTCGGGAACGCGTGGTGGCTGTTGTGGTACGCCTCGCCGAACGTGAAGAACGAGAGCCACCACAGGTTGCGCGACTCGTCGGTCGTCTCGTAGTCGCGCCGGCCGAAGAAGTGGCAGAGCGAGTTGATGCTGTAGGTCGCGTGGTGCAGGACGAGCATCCGCACGGCGCCGCCCCACAGCAGACCGGTCAGCCCTTCGATCACGGTCCCGCCGATCAGCCACCCGAGCATGAACGGCACAGCCAGCCCGGCGAGCACCCAGAAGAGGAACGTGCGGTTGATGAAGTTGACCACCGGGTCGGCGAGCAGGTCCGGCGCGTAGCGCGTCTTGAGCCCGCGCTGCGTGTGGATGAACAGCCAGCCGACGTGCGCGTGGAAGAGCCCGCGCAGCGCGCCCTTGAGCCCGTGCCCATGGTCGACGTGCGGCGAGTGCGGGTCGCCCGGCTTGTCCGAGAACGTGTGGTGCTTGCGGTGATCGGCGACCCACGAGATCACGGGACCCTCGATCGCGGCCGAGCCGAGCGCGGCCAGCACGGCGCGCACGCCCTTGGTGGTCTTGAACGCGCGGTGCGTGAACAGGCGGTGGAACCCGACGGTGATCCCGAGCCCCGTCGCCGTGTACATGATCGCGAACACCAGCAGGTCGCTCCAGCCCAGCAGGCTCGCCCACACCTGCCAGGCGACGATCCCGAGCGCCAGGATCGGGACCACGGTCACGATGCCGGTCAGGATCCGGTCGAGTCGTTCATTCGCGACGGGCTGGACGTCGTCGCGTTGTTCTGTCGCGGTTGCGGCCATCGCGCGAAAGTCTGTCAGGTCCGCCTCGATCGCGACGTAAAGTTGGCTTCGGCAACGCCACGCGGATGCTCCGGGTGGCGACGCCGAGCGGCCCGCTGGGGCCCTGGGCCTCGATTCGCAGGCGGAAGCGGCCGCGTCCCGGCGGTCGCCAGGCGACGGTGTGCGCGCCGCGCGTCAGCCGCAGGTCGCGCGAGAGGCTGAGCCCGCGCTTGCCCCACAGCCGCACCTTGACCGTCGAGACCTTCGAAAGCGTGAAGCGCACGGTGCTCACGCGGTCGGCGCGGACGCGGCGCAGCGGGGTGACGCCGATCCGCGTCGGCTCGCGCTCGTAGCGCTTGAAGCGGGCCGCGGCGCTGCAGTAGACGCGCCGGTGGACGCGATCGCACAGCCCGCCGAGAAAGCCCGCGATCAGCGCGTGGTAGTTGAGCGTCGCCTCCGCGCCGTGCTCGGAGTACAGCGACCAGGCGCCGGTGTCGAACTGCGCGACCTCGCGCCGCGTGGCCCGCTCACCGCGCTGGAACAGCCGCCGCGCGCGGGCCGAATGCAGCAGCGCGGCCGCGTCCCGCAGCCCGATCACGGCCTGCAGACCGCCGTTGAACACGCGCTGGGACGGGGCGAACGAGTACAGGAGGTAGTGGCGCCCGCCGGGCACGGAGACCGCGACGCCCGCCGGCGGTGCCTGCTCGAACGCGCCCAGCGCGCTCAGGGCGCGGCGCCGCCAGCGCGTGACGCCGAGCGCGCGGTAGCCGCGCGAGAGCGCCTGGATCGCGGTCGCCTGCGCCATCCCGCTCACCCACGGCGGCGTGCCGCTGCCGTACGTGAAGTAGTACTCCCACGCCAAATAGCCGGAGCGCCGCGCGCCGAGCGCGCCGAGCCGGTCGAGGCTGCGCGTGAGCGCCGCGGTGCGGCAGCGGTCCTTGGTCGAGCGGCTGCGCAGCGCGGCCAGACAGGCGCCGGCGATCGCGTTCGCGCGCCCCCAGCTGGCGAGCGGCTGCAGCTGCAGCCCCTGGCCGGGGTAGTACTGGAAGACCGCGGGATCGGTGTCCGGGCTCGTGCGGAAGCCGGCCGCGGGGATCGGCTCGCGCGCCCAGAAGCGCGTGTTGGTGCGCAGGACGAGGAACACGGGACGCAGCCGGTCGGCGGTCAGCCGGTGCGAGGCGGCCAACGTGCGGACGCTGGCGGCGACGGCGCCCAGCTCGGTCCGCCGCGTGCCGCTCAGGCGGCGCAGCGTGCGGTCGGCCGCGCGCCAGTCCGCGCGCAGGCCGGCTTCCACGCTCGGCGAGATCCGGCCGGTCAGCCGCGCGACGCGCAGCGCGGCCTCGACGGTCGGCGACCGCCGAGCACGCGCGATCTCGGCGCGCAGACGCTCGTCCGCCGCGCGCTGGCGGGCCAGCGGCAGCGCGTTGTCCTTCGCCGGCAGCGCGTCCAGCGGCTCGCCCGGAACGGGCGCCGGCGTGGCCGCGGGCTGCGGCGCGCTGGCGCCGCAGCCGGCGAGCGCGAGCAGGGCGAGGACGGCAGCGAGGCGGGGCATCCTGCCCGGGTGATCGGCGTCCGGCACGACGCCCTTCAGTGTGCCGTACGCTTGCGACAGCGAGGAGAAGGAGAGAGCCGCGATGCAAGGACTGATGTCGTCGTATCCGCTGACGCTGACGCACATCTTCGGGCGCGCCGAGCGGATCTTCCCGGACAAGCGGATCGCGACGGCCCAGGGCGGCGGGATCGTGCGCACGACCTACGGCGAGTGGGCGGAGCGGACGCGGCGGCTCGCGGGCGCGCTCGACGCATTGGGGATCTCCGCCGACGGTCGCGTGGCGACGTTCGCCTGGAACACCGCGCGCCACCTGGAGCTGTACTTCGCTGCGCCGTGCAGCGGGCGCGTCCTGCACACCCTGAACATCCGCCTGTTCCCGGAGGACGTCGTCTACATCGCCGACCACGCGGAGGACGAGGTCGTGTTCGTGGACCGCTCGCTGCTCGGCGCGCTGTGGCCGCTGGTCGACCGCTTCCAGACCGTCCGGCACGTCGTGGTGATGGACGACGGGGCCGACGTGGAGGTCCCCGACGACCCGCGCGTGCACGACTACGAGGCGCTGCTGGCGGCCGCGCCGCCGGCCGCGTTCGCGCCGATCGAGGACGAGAACCGGGCCGCGGCCATGTGCTACACGAGCGGGACGACGGGGCACCCGAAGGGCGTCGTCTACTCGCACCGGTCGATCGTCCTGCACTCCATCGGCGCCCTGGTCGCCGACGCCGCCGGCGTCAGCGAGCGCGACACGGTGATGCCGGTCGTCCCGATGTTCCACGCCAACGCCTGGGGCCTCTGCCAGGCGGCGGTCATGGCGGGCGCGTCGCTCGCGCTGCCGGGACCGAACATGCAGCCGAAGGCGCTGGCGGAGCTGATGGAGTCCGAGCAGGTGACGCTCGCCGCCGGCGTCCCGACGATCTGGATGAGCGTCCTGCCGGAGCTGGAGGGGCGGGACCTGTCGGCGCTGCGCGAGATCGTGTGCGGCGGCTCCGCCGTCCCGCGAGCGTTGAGCGAGGCCTACCGGGAGCGGATCGGCCTGCCGATCCTGCAGGCCTGGGGCATGACCGAGACCTCGCCGGTGGCGACGACCGGGCGGATCAAGTCGACGCTGCTGGATCGCCGCGAGGACGAGCTGGCCGACCTGCGTGCGGCCCAGGGGCTGCCGATCCCGCTCGTCGACCTGCGGATCGTGGCGCCGGGGACCGACGACGAGCTGCCCTGGGACGGCGAGGCGCGCGGCGAGCTGCAGGCGCGCGGGCCGTGGGTGGCCGCCGGCTACTACCACGACGAGCGCTCCGGGGAGTCGTTCACCGACGACGGCTGGCTGCGGACGGGCGACGTGGCGACGATCTCGTCCGAGGGCTACGTGCGGCTCGTCGACCGCACGAAGGACCTGGTCAAGTCCGGCGGCGAATGGATCTCCTCAGTGGAGCTCGAGAACGCGATCATGGCGCATCCGGACGTGGCCGAGGCGGCCGTGATCGGGATTCCCGACGAGAAGTGGAGCGAGCGGCCGCTGGCCTGCGTGGTGGTCCGGGAGGGCGCGTCGCTGACGCTGGCGTCGCTGCAGGAATTCCTGGCGGGGCGGGTGCCGAAGTGGTGGATCCCGAACGATCTGGAGCTGATCGAGGAGGTGCCGAAGACGTCGGTCGGCAAGTTCTCCAAGAAGACGCTGCGCGAGCGGTTTGCTCACCGGTCCGCCGCGGCCTGATTGCGCGAGGCGCGATTAGCCTGGGTGTGCCATGAGAATCGCACTGGTCACCGCGGCGCTGGTCGCCGCGTTCCCCGCCACGGCCGCGGCCGAGTTGACGCCGGACGGTCCCGCGACGCTGACGTCGGTGTCGACGGCAATCTCGACGAGCGAGGGCAGGCCGCCAGCGGTGCTGGTGGCGGTGCGCGCCGACGTCGGCACCGGCGGCCAGGCGGGCACGGTGCGGTTCCGGGCTGCGAACCCCCAGACCGCGCTGACCGGCGACCCCGTCACGCTGCCGGCCGAGCCTGGCTCGTACACGTTCCCGGCGCCGCACATCGCGTGGGATTCGCGCACGGGCTCGCTCGGTATCGAGCAGACCACCGGTGGGCACGCGCTGATCGCTCGTGAGGCATGCCAGCCGGAGCTGGGCCGCTGGGCCGACCCGTGCCAGCTCCAGTCCGTGAAGGTGCTCCGTCCGGACGGCACGAGCGAGAGCGACGACGGCGCCCGCCTCACGCTCGTCGGCCTCTACGAGCCGGACATCGATCAGGATCTCGCCGGCGACCAGACCGAGGATCGCACCGACCTGCGGGTGACCGCGAAGCGGGAGACGAACGGAGCCGTCACGGTCACCATCACCAACGCCGGCCCGCGCTCGGCTGATCTCCCGGCGGCGGCGACGACGGCGCCGGGCGCCCGTTGGGAAGGGTGCGCGAAGCGGGCGGTCTGGCCGTGGCTCCCGGACTGCGCGCTGGACCCGATCGCTCCCGGGGCGTCGCGCACGGTGACGTTGTTCGCCGCAGCGGCCGGCACGGTGACCGTGGGCGCCGAGGGCCCGGACCTGGTGGCGGCGGACAATGTCGCGGAGATCGCGGCACCGCCGGCGCTCGCGCTGACGGCGGCGTCGAAGCAGTCGCTGCGGCGGGGCGTCAAGGTCCGCGTCAGCGCCGTGCAGGCGGGGCGCGTGCGGCTCACGCTCAAGCTCGGCAAGGCGCGCGTCTCGCGCACGGTGGCGCTGGAGGCGTTCAGCGAGCGGACCGTGACGCTGCGCCCGACCGGGCCGAAGCTGCGCTCGCTGCTGCGCCGCGCGCCCGGGAAGGCGACGATCACGGTCGCCGCCGGCGGGAAGACCGCGAAGGTGAAGGCGGCGCTGCGGCGCTAGACGGTCCGGAACTCGCGCTCGCCGACGCCGATCGCGCGCACCGCGCCGGCGCCGGCGACGACGCGGACCGGCAGCTCGGCGCCGCCGAGCCAGTCGCGTAGGCGGGCTTCGTCGCCGGCGACCTCGATCCAGGTCAGGCCGCCGGCGGCGCCCGCGTCGCCGGGGCGCGGGCCGCTGCGGTTCGCGCCGATGAAGAACGGCAGGAACGGCTCGCGCAGCGCTTCGACGATCCCGGTCACGTACGCCTCGAGCGTGTCGCGCTTGACGGTCAGCAGCGGCGTGCCGAGGCGCTGGGCGACGGCGTGGACGTCGTCGACCGCGACCGCGTACGCCATCAGGCGTTCGACGCCGAGGACGTCGAGCAGGACCTCGCCGATCGGGGATGCCGCGGCCTCCTCCGGGTCGTCGATCGCCATCAGCTCCAGGTAGCCGTCGCCGAGCGGGACGATCCGGTTGTGCGTGCCCTGGCCGACGTGGTGGCCGCCGGGGAGGACGGGCAGGCCGAGCTCGGCTTCGATGCGCACGGCGGCGACGGCGAGGTCGGCGGTCCCATAGATCGCGTGGTCGAGGCGCATACGGCGCATTAAACGCGGAGACCCGCATCTAGGCGGGCCTCGGCCATCAGAAGATCAGGCGGGTGTGGCAGGGGGACGTTCGGTGAAGCTGAAGGTCTCAGCCCTCCGGTTGCCCTCGCTATCTGACACGACTCAGCCTAGCGAGAAGAACTCGGCAAGCAACCCCGTGACCGCCTCGGGCGCCTCGTGCTGCACCCAGTGCGACGTGTCGAGCCGGATCACGCGCTCGAGGTGGGGGACGTCGGCGCGCGAGGGCTCGGCCAGCGACGGGAGCAGGTAGCGGTCGCGCTCGCCCCAGATCACCCGCGTCGGAGCGGTCACGGCGGCGATCCGCGTGCGCGGGGAGAGCGCGCGGTAGTAGTTGAGCATCGCGGTCAGCGCGCCCGGCTGGGCCCAGGCCTCGCGGTAGCGCGGGTGCCGGCGCTGTGGCAGCACGTGCGGCGCGAGGCGCTCCGGCAGCCACGGCAGCTGGAACGCGAGGATGTACCAGGAGTGCGCGGCCTGGCGCGGGCGCCGGACCGCCGCGGCGAACACGCGCGGGTGCGGCGCGTTGAGGATCGCGAGCCTCTCGACCGCGTCCGGGTGGTCCATCGCCGTCGCCCACGCCACCAGGCCGCCCCAGTCGTGGCCGGCGACGCAGGCGCGCGGCGCTCCGCGCTCCTCGATCAGCTGCCGCACGTCGCCCGCCAGCCGATCGATCCGGTAGGCGTCGCGGCCGCGCGGCTTGGAGGACAGGTTGTAGCCGCGCAGGTCGGGGGCGACGACGCGGAAGCCGCGCGCCGCCAGCGGCTCGATCTGGTGCCGCCAGCCGTACCAGAACTCCGGGAAGCCGTGCAGCAGCACGACCAGCGGGCCCTCGCCGGCCTCGACGTAGTGCAGCCGGACATCGTCAAGCTCCGCGTACGCGTCGCGCATGGTCGGTACTTTGCCGGTCATGACCCTCGCCGGCGACGCCGACCGCTCCCAGGCGATCGTCGCGCTCCGCGACGCGACCGTCGAAGGGCGCCTGACCCTCGACGAGTTCGCGGACCGCGTCGAGCGCGCCGAGCTCGCCCGCACGTCCGACGAGCTGGCCGCGATCACCGCCGACCTGCCCTCGGCGGGCGCGGCCGACGCCCCGGTGCGCCAGGGCGCCTGGTTCTCGCGCCTGACGCGGTCGGGGCGGTGGGAGCTCGCGCCGTCGTCGCGCGTGCTGTCCGTCGGCGGCACGGTCGTGCTCGACCTCGGGCACGCGACGCTGCACGGCCCGGAGACCGTGCTGCACGTGCGCAACGTGTTCGGCACGGTCACGATCCTCGTGCCGCGCGGGGTCGAGGTGTCGGTGGACGGCGGCGGCCCGTTCGGGACGCGCGAGATCGACCTGGCCGACGCGGGCCCGGTCGGCGACGCGCCGCGGCTGCGGATCCTGACGTCGGGCGTCGGCGGGACGCTGCGCGTGAAGACCACGCGCGCATCGAGCGGTCACTTCCTGTCGCATACGGCGGATAGCTGACCGTTCGTCGAGGCGGGACGCCTCGCGACCGCATCCGGGTTATCGTCGCCCACGGTCGTTTTCGAGTCTCTGCAGGAGGCGGGGACTCACCACATGGAGGGCGGAGAGAGATGCGCAGATGGTCAGCGACGCTCGGCGTCGCGCTGCTGCTGACGGTGCCGGGCGCCGCGTACGCCGCGGACGGCGACGCGGGCGACGCGTTGCGGCGGACGCTCGACGTCGAGCTCGCGAACCCGCAGGTCAACGCCTCGGTCGGCGTGTACGTGTGGGACGCGGCGAGCCGGCAGGAGCTGTACGCGTTCCACCCGGCGATCTCGCGGACCCCGGCGTCGAACACGAAGCTGTTCACGAGCGCGGCGGCGCTCGACGCCTACGGGGTCGGCGGGCGGCTCACCACGCGCGTGGTCGCGGCGGCGCCGGCCGGGCCGGGCGGCGTGATCGACGGCGACCTGTACCTGGTCGGCGGCGGGGACCCGACGTTCGGCACGGCGGCGACGATCGCGTCCCGCTACGCGGGCGTCGGCGCCAAGGTCGAGGACCTGCTCGACGCGCTGGTCGCGGCCGGCGTCACCAGCGTGACCGGCCGCGTGGTCGGCGACGCGTCGCGCTTCGACGGCGACGTCGGGCCGTCCAACGGCGAGAGCGCGCTGACGTTCGACCGCGGCGTCCGCTCACAGGGTCCCGCGCTGTGGGCGGCGCAGCAGTTCACGACCCTGCTCCGAGCGCGCGGGATCGCCGTCGCCGGCACGGCCGCGACCGGCACCGCGCCGGCCGGCGCGACGGAGCTGGCCGCGGTCCAGTCCCCCACGATCGGGGAGCTGCTGCCGCTGATGAACAAGCCGTCGGACAACTTCTTCGCGGAGATGCTGATCCGCAACGTGGCGGCGGCCAAGGGCCTGCTCGGCACGACGGTCAACGGCGCGCAGCAGTCGGAGGCGCTGGCGCGCTCGCTCGGGATCGAGATCGACCAGGTCGACGGCTCCGGCTTGAGCGCCGGCAACGAGATGACGCCGACCGGGATCGTCCGGCTGCTGGACGTCATGCGCTCGCGGTCCGGGTTCGACGCGTTCTACGGCTCGCTGCCGGTCGCGGGCGTCGACGGGACGCTCGCGGCGCGGATGGTGAGCTCGCCCGCGACCGGCGCGTGCCACGCGAAGACCGGCACGCTCGGTTCCACCACCAGCTCGCTGTCCGGCTACTGCCAGCGCGACGGCGGGCACCTCGTGCTGTTCTCGATCCTGATGAACCGCACGTCCGAGCTGCCGCCCGCGCAGGCGGCGCAGGACCGGATGGCCGACGCGATCGCGGCCTACAGCGCGGCGACCGCGGGTGAGGCGGTCGACACGGTGTCGGAGTCCTCGCCCGCCGGCGGCGACGTGCCCGCGACGCTGTCGCTGACGCTCGGCGCGCCCGCGAGCTTCGGCTCGTTCGTGCCGGGCGTCGCAGGCACGTACGAGGCGAGCACGACCGCGAACGTGGTCAGCACCGCCGCGGACGCGACGCTGACCGTGGTCGATCCCGCGGGGACCGGGCACCTGGTCAACGGCGCGGTCGCGCTCCCGCAGGCGCTCGAGGTCCGCGCGGGCGACGGCGCGTTCGCGCCGGTGGGCGGCGCGCCGACGCCGCTGGTGCAGCTGGACGGCCCGGTGTCCAACGACGCGGCGATCATCGGGTTCCGCCAGGCGATCGGCGCCGACACGCCGCTGCGGACCGGCCGCTACGAGAAGGCGCTGCGCTTCACGCTCTCGACGACGACGCCGTGAAACGGGTCGCGCCGCCCGCCCCGGGTCGGGGCGGGCGGCGCGGCGGGGCGGGGCGTTCAGGCGGCGAGGGCGAGCGCGGGCTCGCTGAGAAGCTCGCCGTCGGCGCCGACGTGGACGCGGTCGCCGAGCTCGCCGGCCAGGATCGCCCGCGTCAGGGTCTTCTCCAGCGTGCGCCGGATGTGGCGCTGCAGCGGGCGGGCGCCGTAGGCCTCGTCGAAGCCGTCGCGTGCCAGCTGGGCGACGTAGGCGTCGTCGACGGTCAGCTCGATGCCGCGCTCGGTCCGCAGCCGGTCGGCGACCCGCGCGACCATGTGCGCGGCGATCCGCTCGACGTGCGCCGGGGTCAGCGCCTCGAACGTCACGATCTCGTCGATCCGGTTGATGAACTCGGGCAGGAACGCCTGCTTGGCGGCGTCGAGCATCCGGTTGGCCTCGCCCGCCGGCTCGCTCGCGGTGAAGCCGAGCCCGCGCTTGGCCTTGCCCGCGCCCAGGTTCGACGTCATCACGATCACGGCGTTGGTGAAGTCGACCGTACGGCCCTCGCCGTCGGTCAGCCGCCCGTCGTCCATCACCTGCAGCAGCACGTTCCAGACTTCCGGGTGGGCCTTCTCGATCTCGTCCAGCAGGATCACCGAGTACGGCCGCCGGCGCACGGGCTCGGTCAGCTGGCCGCCGTCGCCGTAGCCGACGTAGCCGGGCGGCGAGCCGATCAGCCGCGCGACCGTGTGCGGCTCGCGGAACTCGGACATGTCGATGCGCACGAGCGCCTTCTCGGTCGCGAACAGGCGCTCCGCCAGGGCCTTGACCAGCTCGGTCTTGCCGACGCCGGTGGGGCCGAGGAAGAGGAAGCTGCCGAGCGGCCGGTCGCCCTCGGACAGGCCGACGCGGGCGCGGCGGATCGTGTCCGCGACGACCTCGACGGCGGCGTCCTGGCCGACGACGCGCTGGTGCAGGTCGGCCTCGAGCTCGGTCAGGCGCTGCAGCTCGCCGGCCATCAGCTCGCCGACCGGGATGCCGGTGCGGGCGGCGACGACCGCGGCGATCTGGGCCTCGCCGACCTGGCTCGGGCCGGACTCGTCCTCGTGGCGCTTGAGCTCGGCGGCCCGCTCGTAGTCCTCGGCCTGCACGGCGGCGTCGATCTCGGCGCGCACGTCGCGGACGCCGCTCAGGCGCAGCTTGGCCGCGGCCTGGTCGACCAGGTCGATGGCCTTGTCGGGCAAGTGGTACTCGGTGATGTAGCGGTCGCTCAGACGGGCGGCGCTCTCGAGCGCGGCGTCGTCGATGAAGACGCCGTGGTGGGTCTCGTAGGCGCCGCGCAGGCCGCGCAGGATCGCGACGGTGTCCTCCACCGACGGCTCCTCGACGGTCACGGGCGAGAAGCGCCGGGCGAGCGCGGAGTCGCGCTCGATCTTGCGGTACTCGGCCAGCGTGGTCGCGCCGATCACGCGCAGCTCGCCGCGCGCCAGGAGCGGCTTGAGGATGTTCGCGGCGTCCATCCCGCCCTCGGGCGCACCCGCGCCGAGCACGGTGTGCAGCTCGTCCAGGAATAGGATGATCTTGCCGTCGGACTCGGCCGCCTCGTTGAGCGCGTCCTTGAAGCGCTTCTCGAACTGGCCGCGGAACTGGGCGCCGGCGACCATGCCGGAGAGGTCGAGCGCGACGATCCGGGTGCCGTGGAGGGCCTCGGGGACGTCATTGTCGTGGATGCGCAGGGCGAGGCCTTCGGCGATCGCGGTCTTGCCGACGCCGGCTTCGCCGATCAGGACGGCGTTGTTCTTGCGGCGGCGGGCGAGGATCTCGACGGTCTGCTCGATCTCCTCGGCGCGGCCGATGACGGGGTCGATCCGGCCGTTGGCCGCGTCGGCGGTCAGGTCGCGGCCGAACTCGTCCAGCGCGCCGGTCTTCTGACCGGGGGCGCCGGCACCGCCGCGTGCCTTGCCGATCTCCGCCGCGCACTGCTCGCAGAGCAGCGCGGCGCGCCGTTCAGTGCCGTTGGCGAACACCATCCGCATCGCGCCCGGCCGGAGGCCGCAGGCCTGACAGGGCTGGTTATTGAAGATCTCAGTCACAGTGACTTAGATGGTAGCGACGGTGGTTGCGCATGCAATGTGATGGTCCGCACGGTGTAGGGTTGGCGGCGTGATCTTCAGGCAGATCGTCCACGAGGACCTCGGGTGCGCGTCGTACGTGGTCGGTGATGCGGACGCCGGCGTGGCCGCGGTCGTGGATCCGCGGCTCGACATCGAGGAGTACCTGCGGCTGGCGCGGTATCTGGGCGTGTCGATCGAGCACGTGCTCGAGACGCACAACCACGCCGACCACGTGAGCGGGCACGGGCGGCTCGCGGCCGCGACGGGGGCGGTGATCCACGTGAACGAGATCGCGCGCGCGGAGTATCCGCACGCCGCGTTCAGCGATGGCTGGGAGCTGGCGTTGGGGAGCGTGCGCGTGCGGGCGCTGCACACGCCGGGGCACCGGCCGGAGCACACGGCGTTCGTGTTGACCGACCTGGCGCGCGGCGAGGAGCCGTGGGCGGTGTTGACCGGCGACTCGCTGTTCGTGGGGGACATCGCGCGGCCGGATCTGGCGGTCGAGAAGGAGGAGGGCGCGCGCGGGATCTTCGGGTCGCTGGCCGCGCTGCTGTCGCTCGGCGACGACGTGGAGGTGTGGCCCGGGCACCTGGGCGGGTCGCTGTGCGGCGGGCCGTCGATGGATCTGAAGGTGTCGTCCACGATCGGGTACGAGCGGCGGCACAACCCGCTGCTGGGGGTGACCCCGGTCGATGCGTTCGTCGCGCGCGCCGTGGCCGGGCTGCGGCCGCAGCCGCCGAACTTCCAGGCGATCGTGGCGATGAACCGGGGGCCGCTCGAGCGCCGGCCGCTGGACGCGGAGCCGCTGACGCCGCGCCAGGTGTCGCAGACGAGCGCGCCGGTGATCGACGTGCGCACCGCGCTGCAGTTCGACGAGGCGCACATCCCGGGCGCGATCTCCAACACGGTCCTGCAGGCGGGGTTCGGCACGCGGCTGGCCTGGATCGCGGGGCCCGAGCAGCCGGTCGTGCTCGTGGGACGCGACGACGCGGACGCGCTGCGGGCGGTCGAGCTCGCGGCCGCCGTGGGCGTGCGGCGCATCGAGGGGTACCTCGCGGGCGGGATGACGAGCTGGCGCGAGGAGCGGCTGCCGACGTCCTCGATCGCGCGGTTGACGGTGGCGGAGCTGCACGAGCGCGCGGGCGCGGACCGCGACGCCCTCCAGATCATCGACGTGCGCGAGCGCGACGAGTGGGCGGCCGGACGCATCCCGGGCTCGGTGCACACGCCGTACCACGACATCCGGACCGTGCCGGACGGCGTCGACGCGCAGCGGCCGGTCGCGGTGATCTGTGCGTCCGGCCAGCGCGCGGCGGTTGGCGCCTCGCTGCTGCAGCGCTTCGGCGCGCGCGACGTGTTCCACGTGGTCGACGGCGGCGTCGGCACGTGGGAGCGCGCGGGCTGGCCGATCGAGCGCTGACGCGGGCGGCTCGGTACGCGGGCTGAGTGCTCGCGGCCGGCGTTCGTCCTGTGTTGCCGCGGGCGGCTCGGCGCGCGGGAGGGGTGCTCGCCGCCGGCGTTCGTCCTGCGTTGCCGCGGGCGGCTCGGTACGCGGGCTGAGTGCTCGCGGCCGGCGTTCGTCCTGTGTTGCCGCGGGCGGCTCGCCGGCGGCGTGAGGTGCGCTAGCGTCAGCGGGCATGGCCGTTCCCCGCCTCCGCGTGCCCACCGTGCCGGACGCGACGTTGCGGCAGGCCTCCGATGAGGTCGAGCTCTACCACCGCACGTACACGACCCTGCTGCGGTCGTCGGGCGAGACGCTGCTGCGGGTGCTCGAGCCGTCGCACGCGGCGATGAGCTCGAGCCTGCACTCGCTCGCGAGCGACCCGGAGTCCCCCGACCTCGGCGCGTTCCTGTACGCGCTGCGGCGGCTGCCGGCGTCGATCTGGCAGGCGAGCGTGATCGTCGTCGGGCAGGAGTCCGAAGCGTTCGCGCGCGCCGGGATCGGGCGCATCGAGGACTGGGTCCCGGTCGAGGCGCCGGCGCGGCGGCGTCGCTGGTACGACTCCGGCCGCGGGACGCTCGCGGTCCTGCTCGCGTCCACGTCGGACCTCGACGACGCGATCCCGACGCTCGTCGCCTACCAGCTCGAGTGGAACAAGCTGCACGCGCTGCTGCGCGGCGCCGACCTGCCCGCGGACCCGGACCCGCTCGAGCTGGCCGAGATGATCGGCGGCTCCGAGGAGGATTGGACGCGCGTGCGCGAGGCGTGGCCGGACGGGCTCGGCGCGTTCATCGGCGAGGTGCGCGAGCGCAAGCTCAACCTGCGGCTGCGGATGCTCGGGGGCTCGCAGTCCGGCTACGCGCGGCTGACGCGGCGCTGGTGGGCGCCGATCCGGGCGACGCTGACCGATCGCGGGCTGTCGGACCGGCCGATGTACTTCGTGTCCTCCAACACCCACTCGCTGGTCAATCTGCTCACGCGCCGGGCGGGAGCGAGCGAGGAGGACATCGTCGCCTTCGTCGAAGCGGACGGGCCGGACTACCTGACCGAGGAGCTCGAGCGCTTTCGCACCGGGCGCACCGAGGGGTCCTGGGAGAACTTCCTCTACTACGGCGCGCGCCTGTACTACGCGGCGCAGCCGGAGGACGGCCCGGCATGGCAGCGCCGGCGCTCGCACGAGCGTGAGCTCGGCGTCACCCACCTGTCCTCCCGCACCGGGCTGCGCGTGAGCGCGCAGGTGATGGAGCTGGCGAAGCTCGACCCGGCGGGGCTCGACTCGCGGCTCGGGCCCGTGGACGGCGAGCGGCTGGCGCGGGCGCCGGGCGTGATCGTGAACATCGAGTACCCGCTCGGCCTGGCCGCCTACAACATCCTGCGCGAGATCACCACCGCGCACGACACCCTGCGCGGCGTCTACGTGCTCGGCAAGGCGGCGACGCTCAACGCGGACGTCGGCGACGTGCTGATCTCGGGCGTCATCCACGACGAGCACTCGGGCTCGACCTACTGGCTGGACAACGCGTTCTCGTTCGACGACATCGCGCCGTACCTGGTGTTCGGCTCGGGGCTCGACAACCAGCGCGCGGTCACGGTGAAGTCGACGTTCCTGCAGAACCGCAGCTACCTCGACTTCTACTACCGCGAGGCGTACACGGTGGTCGAGATGGAGGCCGGGCCGTTCTGCAACGCGGTCTACGAGATCGCCGACGCGGACCGCTACCCGCAAGGCGAGGCCGTCAACTTCGCAAAGCTGCCGATCGACCTCGGGATCATTCACTACGCGTCCGACACGCCGTACACGCAGGCGCGCACGCTCGGCGCGCGCGGGCTCTCCTACTACGGCATGGACTCGACGTACGCGTCCTCGGTCGCGATCATGCGCCGGATCCTCGCGCTCGAAGGGCTCTACGACGACTGACACGGCAGGTGCCTCCCGAGCTCGTCGATCATGCGCTCGACGTCCTGGAAGCGCAGGACGGTCCAGCCGGCGGCGCGGAGGGTCTGGTCGCGGTGGGCATCGGCGCGGCGGTTGGGCGGGCGCGCGTGACCGGGCCCGTCGAGCTCGACCACGAGCCGGTGCTCCGGCCACTGGAGGTCGACTTCGAACCCGAGGAGCTTCGCGTTGACCACCGGATCCGGGAGGCTTGACGCCTTCAGGGCCTTGACGGCGGTGACCTCCAGGCCGCTGCGGGTGCCGGCGCTGCCGGACAGATAGAGGCGCAGTGCGGCCTCGAGCACGTCCAGGTTGCGGCGGCCGTTCGCGCGCTCGATCGCCTGGCGCGTCGCGGCGAGGCTGAAGCGGCTCCGGAACGCGGCTTCCTTGATCACGTTCGCCAGCTCCTCGGCGATGAGCGCGTCGGTCAGGTCGACGAGCGTGCGCGCGACGGTCGTGATCGGGACGCCGCGGTGGACGACGACGTCGAGCGGCCGCAGGGTCCGGACGGCGTGGACACGGACACCGGGGACCGAGCGTCGGCCCGGCGCGATCACGTCGATCGCCTCGGCGCGGCGGCGTATGCGCCAGTGCTCCGCGGCGGCCGCGCCGCCCAGCGCGGCGCCGTCGCCCGCCGCGAGCACGGCGGCGAGGAACTGCGCGTCGCGGGATAGGACGGCGTGGCCGACGGCGTAGACGCCGCGGTGCACGCGGTGAAGGGCGCGGCGCCGGACGCGGGCTGCGATGCCGTTGCGGCTCAGCCCCGCGCGTATGAGCTGCTTGGCGGTGACGAGCCCGTGCTGGCGAGCGGCGAGGGCGGCGATCACGCGGTCCGTGGGGGGTGAGGCGAGTTTGTCACCTGTGGGGGTACGTACTTGAGGCACCCCCCGATCATCCGTCCGGGCGCTGTGACGGATCTAGACGAGATCGTTACAACTTCGTGCCAATGGTGTTGCGAATCTCACTCGCGCTCTGGCTCGCGTTCATGGTGCTGCTGGTGGTGGAGGGCGCGTGGCTGATCGCGGCGATCGCGGCCGTGATGCTCGGGCTGCGCGTGTACAGCCTGCGGTTCCGGCGTCGCCCGCGACCGGCGCCGCCGCTTCCCGTCACGCCGTCGAACCCGGCCGTGTTCGACGTCGCGCGCGATCGGCCCCGCGGGCGCCGCCGTCGCTGATCACCCGCGGAGCGTGAGCACGAGGACTTCGGGCGGGGCGAAGAGGCGGATCGGCAGGCCGCTGGTGCCGATGCCGCTGGTCACGATCAGGTGCCGGCCGTGCTCGACGATGTGCCCGCGCGCGTACCGCTCGCCGTAGTAGGACGGCAGCAGCGGGCGGCGGAGAAGCGGGATCGCGACCTGGCCGCCGTGCGTGTGGCCGGAAAGCGTCAGCGAGACGCGGCTCGGGACGCCCGCGAACATGTCCGGGTCGTGCGCGAGCAGGATCGTCGGGGCGCCGGGCGGGATGGTCGCGAGCGTCGCGTCCACGCGCGGGCGCCGGTAGCGGAGGTCGGCCAGGCCGGCGACCCAGAACGACCCGCCGCGGGCGTGGAGCTCGACCGCGCGGTTCTCGAGCACGGTGATTCCCGCCGCCGACAGTGCGCGCCACATGCGGTCGCCGTTGTCGTGCCAGTCGTGGTTGCCGAGCACGGCGAGCGTCCCGAGCGGCGCGCGCAGCCGGGCGAGCTCGGCCGCGATGCGCTCGGGCGCGAGCCGATGTCGCCAGACCTGGCTCGCGTCGAGGTAGTCGCCGAGCAGGAGGTGGACGTCCGGTTCGCGCGCGTTGAGCGCGTCGACGACGCGGCGGACGGCCTTGAGACCCGCGTGGGGAACGCCGGCGTGGAGGTCCGACAGCACGCCGGCCCGGAGCCCGGACAGCTCGGTGGGCCAGTGGGGGAGCGTGAGGTCGACGTCGCGGACGACGAGCCGGCGAGGCTCGAACCACGCGGCGTAGGCGAGCGCGGCGAGGGCGGGGACGAGGACGCGGCGGCGGATCATCGGGCGGGTCCGGCGAGTCCTGGGCGCCGGGGCGCAGTGGTCGTCGGACGAGGGCGCCGTCGCGGGCGTCGGGGTACGGCGGTCATCGGACGCGGGTGTCGCGGCGCGGCGGTCATCGGACGCGGGTGTCGGGGCGCGGCGGTCATCGGGCGAGGGCGGCGAGGACCGCGTCGCGGGTCGGCATGCCGCCGCGGGCGCCGGGCGCGGTGGTGGAGAGGGCGGCGGCGGCGAGCGCGAAGCGGGCCGCGTCGGCCAGCGGATGGCCCGACGCGAGCTCGACCGCGAGCGCCCCGTTGACGGTGTCGCCGGCGCCGGTCGTGTCGACGGCGTCGACACGCGTGGCCGGCAGGCGCGTGAGCTCGCCGCCGGGCGCGAGCAGCAGCGCGCCGCGGGGGCCGAGCGTGACGAGCGCGGCCGCGCCGGTGCGGGCGACGAGCTCGCGCGCGGCCGCCTCGGGATCGTCGTGGCCGGTGAGCTGCGCGGCCTCGGCGGCGTTCGGCGTGACGACCGCGAACGGGACGTCGGGCAGCTCGCGCGCGGGCGCGGGGTTGAGCACGACGGGCCAGCCCGCGTCCGCCGCCGCGCGCGCCGCGGCGAGCACGACGCCCTCGCCGACCTCGTGGCCGAGGAGGACGACGCCGGGCGGCGCGCCGGCGGCGTCGGTGGGCGGCGAGTGGGGCGGCGCGGCGGTGTGGGTGGGCGATGAGTGTGCCGCCGTAGCGGCGGCGTGGGTGGGCGGCGAGTGGGGCGCCGTGGCGGCGGCGTCGGCGGGCGGCGAGTGGGGTGGCGCGGCCGCGCGGGTGGGCGGAGAGTGCGGCGGCGCGGCGGCGGTGTGGGCGGGCG
>DATMGH010000119.1:0-41476 GCA_035555675.1 Solirubrobacter sp.
TCGTCGAGCGCGACGACGCGAAAGCGCTCGGCCATCGTCAGCCGCGACGGGGGACCGGCCGCGTGCGTCCGCGCAGCCACGACGCGGCGTTCACCACCCAGCGCAGGAGCCACGCGAACGCCGCCAGGCCGAACGCGGCAGCGGCGAACGCGGCGCTGCCGGTGACGGCCTCGAGGGCCAGCGCCACGCCCAGGAGCAGCACGACGCCCGCGTTGACGATCGCGGCCCGCGGCGACAGCAGACGCGCGAGCACGATCCACGCCGCGACGGCGATGCCGATGGCGAGCGCGACCGCCACCGTGACTCGGCTACGCGGCCGCCGCCAGGTCGGTGAGCGCCTTGAGCACCTCGTCGTCATGCGTCTTGGGCGACACCTTGGGGATGACGTGGGCGACGGCGCCGTCGGCGTCGATGATGAACGTGGCGCGCTGGGCGCCCCAGTACGTCTTGCCGTACATCGACTTCTCGCCCCAGACGCCGTACGCGTCGCAGACCGCGTGATCCTCGTCGGCGAGCAGCGTGAAGTTCAGCGCCTGCTCGCCGTGGAACTTCTTGACCGCCTTGACCGGGTCGGGCGAGACGCCGAGCACGCGCACGCCGGCCGACGTGTAGTCCGGCAGGTGGTCGCGGACGCCGCAGGCCTGGGTCGTGCAGCCGGGCGTGTTCGCCTTGGGGTAAAAGTAGAGGACGACGGTCTGGCCGCGCAGCGCGGACAGCGACACGTCTTCGCCGTCCTGGTCGGGGAGCGTGAAGTCGGGTGCCTTGGTGCCGGTCTCGAGCATGCGGTTCATCGTTGCATGCGAGCCGGGAGGATCGGGCAGGCCCTTCATATGGAACCCATCTGGATCATCTCCGCGATCGCGATCATCATCGTCGCCATCATCGCCTGGCGGGAGTTCGAGCGGCGCTGAACCCATCAGACCGCACGACGGGCCAGATCACTTGAGCAGCCGCGAGAGGCGGCGGTCCTTGAGGATCCGCCCCTCGGTCTGGCAGTGCGGGCAGTACGTCATCACGTAGTCCTCGTAGAAGACCGCTTCCAGCACCGTCTCGCAGCGCGGGCACGGCTCGCCCTGGTGGGCGTGCACCCGCGTCGGCTTCGGGAACTTCTCCGGCAGCGGGAGCGCGACCTTCTCCTCGTAGACGTCGAGCACCCGCCCCAGCTCGCTCACCATCGCCGACCGCAGCGCCTCCGCCTCGCCGTCGGAGAGGTCGTCCCCGCGCTTGAACGGCGACAGCCGCGCCGCGTGCAGGATCTCGTCCACCCACGTGCGCCCGATCCCCGCGATCACCTGCTGGTCGCGCAGCAGCGAGTGCAGCGGCCGCGGCGACGCCAGCAGCTCGCGCAGCGGCGGCGGCGACGGCCACGCCTCCGGTCCCAGCGAGCGAAGCGCGGGCTCCTCCGAAAGCCCCTCGACCGTCAGCAGCTTCACCCACGCCGCCTGCCGCGTCCCGAACTCGCGCAGCCGGAGCTCTCGGTCGCCGGGCAACCGGATCAGCACCCGCGACGTCTTGTCCCGCAGCGACCCGCGCTTGTCGTAGAGCATCATCCGCCCCGCCGACATCAGGTGCACCAGCAGCGTCAAAGGGCCGACTTCGAGCAGCAGCAGCTTGCCGCGCCGCCGCACGCCCGTGAACGCGGCGCCGTCCAACGCGGACAGCGGCGGATCGAACGTCTTGAGCACGTTGATCCCCGGCGTCAGCACCGACTCGATCGTCTCGCCGGGCAGGACCGCGGCCAGCCGGCGGGCCGTGATCTCCATCTCCGGCAGCTCGGGCACGATCGTGCACGTTAGCCTGCCTGCGGTGGATCCGTGGATCAGGGAGGCGGCGGCCGAGATCGCCCGGCGCGCGCCGCGTGAGCTGGAAGCGCTGGTGGCGGTGTCGTCGCCGAGCGGCGACGTGCACGGCGCGGACGAGTGCGCGTCGGTCTGCGCGGCGCTCGCGCCCGACGCGGCGACGATCGAGCGCGTGCCGTGCTCGAGCCCCGGCCACGCACAGGACCTGATCCTCCGCCTCGCCGGCACGGGCACCCGCAGGGCGCTGCTGGTCGGCCACCTGGACACGGTCGTCGCGCATCCCGAGCACCGGCCGCTCACCCGCCAGGGCGAGCAGCTCGTCGGCTCCGGCAGCGTCGACATGAAGGGCGGGGACATCCTCGCGATCGGCGCGCTGCGCGCGCTCGTCACGCGCCCCGAGCTCTACGCCGAGGTCGCGCTGCTGCTGGTCTGCGACGAGGAGTGGCGGACGGCGGACTTCGGCCACGTCGAGCGCTTCGCCGGCTTCGACGCGTGCCTGTGCTTCGAGGCCGGCGAGCTCAGCGGCGAGGACGAGGGCGTGGTCGTGCGGCGCAAGGCGGCGGGGACGATCCGGATCGAAGCCCGCGGCCGCAGCGCGCACTCCGGCTCCGCCCCGGATCGCGGCCGCAACGCGCTGCTCGCGCTCGCCCAGGCCGCGCAGGCCGTGGCCGCGCGCCACGACCCGCAGGGCCCGGCCCACCTGTCCGCTGTCCCGACCGTGCTGCGCTCCGGCGACGCGTTCAACGTCGTCCCCGGCAGCGGCGAGCTGTTCTGCGACGTGCGTGCGGACGACCTCGACGCGATCGAGGCGATCCTGCCGCACATCCCCGCCGAGGTCGGTGGCGCGACCCTGCACCCCGAGCTGATCCGGCGCTGGCCCGGGATGCACGCCGAGCCGGCGGCGGTGCTCCAGCGCGCGAGCGCGCTGCTCGGCAGGCCCATCCGTCCCTCCGCCCGCGGCGGCGCGTCCGACGCCAGCCACTTCGCCGCGTCCATCCCGGTCACGATCGACGGTCTCGGCCCGCGCGGCGGCAAGGCGCACAACCCGGAGGAGTTCGTGCTCGAAGCGTCGCTGCGGCCGCGCGCGGAGGTCGCGCTGGCCGTGATCCTGGCCGCGCTCAGCGCATAGCGCGCAGCTCGCGCGGCCGCAGCAGCGCGATCAGGTGCCCGTGGGTGTGCGGCGAGTCGATCGCCGCCACGCCGCCCTTCTTGAAGTCCACCCGCGCGCCGGTGCAGTCGTGCACGACCTGGGAGAACGACGGCTCGTGCCCGACGACGAGCACGTGCGCGTCCGCCTCGTGGGCCTCCAGCAGCGCGAGCGCGTCGACGCGGCTGAACCCGTTCGCCAGCGACGTTTCGACCACGGGCTCGAGGTCGAGGTGCACGCAGGCGAGCGCCGCGGTCTCGACCGCCCGCACCTTGGGGCTCGTGTAGCAGGCCGCGAACGTCTCCCCGAGCGCCGCCAGCGCGACGCCGGCGGCGTCGGCCTGACGCCGGCCGCGCTCGGTGAGCTCACGGTCGGCGTCAGGCTTGATGCCGTGCGGAACCGCCTCCGCGTGCCGCAGCAGCCACAGTTGGTGCGCCATCTCGGCGCACCAGCTTACGCGGCCGCGTAGAACGCGTCGGGCTCGGCGAAGCGCCAGTAGCTGCGCGCGCGGTACGGATCCTCCGCCGCGTGGCGGCTGTGGCTCAGCCGCGGCGAGTCCTCCACCTGCCAGGCCGAGAACGGGGTGCGCAGGAAGAAGCCGTCGGACCACAGGTCCTCCACGGCCAGCATCCGCTTCCCGCCGAACGGCCCGTTCATCCGGACGACGACGAGCTCCACGTCGCCGCCGTCGAACGGCCAGGTGTCGACGATCTTGCCGATCGAGACGCCCGTCCCGTCGATGACCTCGTGCCCCAGTACGCCCCACCGTGTCCATCGCTTCCGCATGTAGAGAGGATCGGAGCGAACGGCGCGGCGCCGTACCCGGTCGGGACCCTAATAACCCTGGATCGCGGGGCCGGTGTACGTCTGGCCGTCCGGCGCCGTCCACTTGACGCGGTACTGCTGGCCCTTGTGGTGTGAGGTCTTGAGCCCGTACACGCCGGTCGCGGTCGTGGTCAGCGTGCGCAGCGTGCGCCAGCTCTTGCCCTTGGGCTTGCGCTCGATCGTGACCTGCGTCGCCGACCGCTGCGGCCGCACCAGGCCCCAGAGCACGTCGTCGTTGCCGTAGACCTCGACCGCGAGCGGCAGCCGGAAGCCCTCGTAGGCCGGCTTGGCCTTGCCGGAGGAGGTCCGCAGCCCGCTCTCGAACCCGCCGTACTTGTAGCCCTCCGACCGCGGCGGGTCGTCGCTCATCAGGTACTGCGAGAACGCGACCACGCGCGGGTTGACGTACGCGATGTGCTCGGACAGGGCCAGGTACGCGGCCTGGCGCGCGAGCGAGACGCCCGCGATCTTGTCCGGCGTCGACTGGATGCCGAACTCGGTCAGGTGGATCGGCAGGTGCTTGGGGATCGCGCGCGCTCGGGCCGCCTTGTCGAGCGCGCTGACCAGGCGCGAGAGCACGCCGATCGTCACGTCGTCCTTGCTCGGCGGCTTGAAGCGCGGGCCCTGGCTGGTCGTGTACGCGTGGTGCGCGTAGCCGTCGGCGTCGAGCTTCCCGCACGACTTGGCCTTGCGGTACTTGGAGTCCAGGCACAGCATGCCGCGCAGGAACGCGAGCGGGTGGACGACGTTCTGGTTGCCGCGCGGCGAGGTCTCGCCGATCAGGATCGCGTCGGTCGGGTTGGTCGCGCGCAGCGCCTTATAGGCGGCCTGGTAGAGCTTGCGGTAGAGCTTCGGCGAGACCGGCTTGCCCTTCTTGTACTGCGGCTTGAGGAACTGCGGCTGGTTGGGCTCGTTCCAGATCGACCACGTGTCCACGTCGGCCGCGTAGCGGCGCGACACCGCGGTGACGAACTGGCCGAACTGCTTCGGGTCCGGGTCGGTCAGGTTGTCCTTCTTGGCCTTGGTCGCCCACTTCGGGACCGGCCCGGTGAGCGTCATCATCACCGTGATCCCGCGCGCCTTGGCCGCGGCGACCAGCGCGTCGAGGTTGTCCCACGTCCCGGGCGGGTACGCGTCCGGGTTGCTGGCGTCGAAGTCCGGGCGCGTGCGGCTGTCGGGGTCAGGCGCGTAGCTGCGCCAGTAGACGAGCTGGCGCACGCGGTTGACGCCGAACGACGCGATCTGGTCGAGCGTGCTGTCGCGGTCGGCCGCGGACAGCAGCTCGCGCGGCGCCTCGAAGGTGACCGTCTGGCGCGGCGACGCCTGGGCGGCCGCGGGGAAGCACAAGAGCAGGAGGATGAGCGGGAGAATTCGACGCACGGTCTAGTCCAAACGCGCCGAAGACCCCGATGTCGCGCCGGTTAATCACACTTTAGGCCGTGCCCGACGTCGTCGACACGCCCGCGCAGGCCGCCGCGCTCGCCCGCCCGCCGTTGCTGGTCCGCCGTCCGCTGGAGGCGTTCCTGGACGCGCACGGCCTCGGTGCGGGCGAGCTGCAGGCGGAGCCGATCGGCGATGGCCACTCGAACGTCACGTTCCTGATCCGGCGCGGGACGGACGAGTGGGTGCTGCGCCGCCCGCCGCGCCCGCCGCTGCCGCCGTCCGCCCACGACGTGCTGCGCGAGGCGCGGCTGCTGCGGGCGCTGCGCGGCGTGCGCGTGCCGGCCGTGGTCGCAACGTGCGACGACGAGCGCGTGCTCGGCGTGCCGTTCTACGTGATGGAGCGCGTGCACGGCGTCGTGCTGTCCGACACGCTGCCGGAGGGCCTGACCCCCGACCGCGTCGCGGACGAGCTGATCGACGCGCTGGTCGAGGTCCACGCGGTCGACTGGCTGGAGGGGTTCGGCAGGCCCACCGGCTACCTGGAGCGCCAGCTGCGGCGCTTCGCCGGGCTCTGGGAGCACAACGCCACGCGGGAGATCCCGGACCTGGACGCGGTCACGCGCTGGCTCGCCGAGCACCGCCCGGAGTCCGGGACGGCGACGCTCGTGCACGGCGACTACCGGCTCGGCAACGTGATGTTCACGGGCGACCGGCTGAGCGCGATCTTCGACTGGGAGCTCGCGACCACCGGCGACCCGCTGGCCGACGTCGGCTACCTGCTGGCCACCTGGTCGCAGCACGGCGACCCGGACACGGCGGTCGCGTCGCTGACCACGGTCACGCGTCGGCCGGGCTTCCCGACGCGGGACGCGCTGGTCGAGCGCTACGAGGCCCGCTCGGGCCGCTCGGTGCGAGACGTGCGCTGGTACACGACGCTCGCGCTGTGGAAGTCGGCGATCTTCCTCGAAGGTTCGTATAGGCGTCGGCTGGCCGGTTCCACCGACGATCCGTTCTTCGATCGACTGAAGGACGGTGTGCCCGAGATCGCCGCCCGGGCGCGACGCACCGCTTTCGAGCAGTAGGGCTCTGGACGCATGTCGGACTTCAGTTCTCCGCCCGGCGGTGGGAGGCTTGCGCAGCCCCGTCAAGGACGGCGGGGAAACACGGACAGAGGGCAGGGTTGCTCATCTCTCAAGGAATGGGACAGGTGGCGGTTCGCCGGGCGGCGGACCGTCTAGAGGCGACGGCGGCGCGGTCCGGATACCGCCGCCGCCGTCAACTCGTCCACCCGGAGGCGCTCGTCGCCGCGGCGGTCGAGCACGCCCGCCGGGGCGACGACGACGCCCTGCGCCTGCTGTACCTGCTCTACGCGGACAACGTCTATGGCTACGTGCTGGCCATCGTCCGCGACGAGCACGACGCCGAGGACATCACCAGTGAGGTGTTCTCGCGCCTCCCGCGCGCGCTCTCGCACTACCGCCCGAGCGCTGCGCCCTTCGCCGCGTGGCTGTTGAGGGTCGCCCGCAACGCCGCGCTCGATCACCTGCGAGCGCAGCGTTCGGTGCCACTGGCGGAGGTTCGCGCCCGCGGAGCCGTCGTCGAGCTCGCTTCGAGGGAGCGGTTCGACGACCTCCGCGCGGCGCTGGAGGCCCTGCCCGACGATCAGCGGCAGGTCCTGCTGCTGCGGCTGGTCGCGGGCCTGTCGCCGGCCGAGGTCGCCGAGCGGCTGGACCGCTCGGTGGACTCGGTCCACGCGCTGCTGCACCGGGCGCGGCGGCGGCTGCGCGGCGAGCTCGCCGGCTGGGCGCCGGTCAGCGCCCCCAGAGCAGCTTGATGCCGCGGGTCAGCGCGTTGGTCACGCGGGCGCTGTAGGGGAAGTAGTGGATCTCGCGCTTGGGAGCGAAGCGTGTCACCAGCAGCGCCTGCTGGCGCGTGTACTTGCGCAGGCCCGCCGGGCCGTGACGGACGCCCAGGCCCGAGTCCTTCCAGCCGCCCATCGGCAGCTCCAGCACCATGTAGTTGAGCGCCGCGTCGTTGACGCAGACCGCGCCGGCGTCGATCCGGCGCGCGAGCCGCTCGCCGCGCGCCAGGTCCTTCGTGAAGACCGCGGCCCCCAGGCCGTACGGCGAGTCGTTGGCCTGGCGGATCGCCTCCTCGGCGTCGGCGACCTTCATCACCGGCAGCGTCGGGCCGAACGTCTCCTCCGTCATCGCCGTCATCGAGTGGTCGACGTCCGCGATCACGGTGGGCTCGTAGAAGCGACCGGCCCCCGCGCGTGGATGGCCGCCGGTCGTTACGCGTGCGCCTGCGTCCCGGGCCTGCTGCACGTGCTTTTCGACGATCTCCAGCTGCGGCGGGAACGTGACCGCGCCGACGTCGACGGACCCGGTGCCGTCGGGCGCGCCCTGGCGCAGCTTGGCGGCCTTCTCGGTGACCTTGGCCACGAAGTCGTCGTAGACCGGCGCTTCCACGTAGACGCGCTCGATCGAGATGCAGGTCTGCCCGCCGTTCTGCATCGAGTAGTAGACGGCCGCGTTGGCCGCGCGCTCGAGGTCCGCGTCCGCCAGCACGATCATCGGGTCCTTGCCGCCCAGCTCCAGCGACACGGGCGTGAGCGTCTTGGCCGCGCGCTCCATCACCTTGCGGCCCGTGCGCGTCGACCCGGTGAACATCACCATGTCGACCTCGTCGATCAGCTGCGCGCCGGTCTCACCGGTCCCGATCGCGGTCTGGAAGACGCCGTCGGGGAGGCCGCACTCGGTGAGCGCGCGCTCGAACAGCAGCGCGGTCAGCGGCGTCACCTCGGATGGCTTGACGATGACGGCGTTCCCCGCGGCGAGCGCTGGGATGGCGTCCCCGACCGAGTTGACCAGCGGGTAGTTCCACGGGCCGATCACGCCCACGACGCCGACCGGGCGGTAGCGCACCACCAGCTTGCGGCCGAGCACGAACGGGTTGAGCGTCCGGACCCGCTCGTCCTTGAGCCACTTGGGGGCCTTGCGGGGCCAGAAGCCGAGCGCGTTGGCGCCGTAGGCGACCTCCACCAGCAGGGCGTCCTCGCGCGTCTTGCCCGTCTCGGCGCAGATCGTGTCCGCGACCTCGTCCGCGTGCTCGATCAGCCACTTCTGCGCGCGTTTGAGGATCCGCCCGCGGCCTTCGTAGCCGAGCGCCTCCCAGCCCGGCTGCGCTGAGCGGGCTCTGGCCACGACCGCCTGGACGTCGTCCGTCGTCGGAACCTCGCGGACGATTTCGCCGGTGGCCGGGTTCTCGACGGCGATCGTGGCCATGGTCGCGTCAGTCCGTGATCGTGAGCTTCTCGATCTTGGCGTCTTCGCGGGGCTTGTCGCGGCCGTCGGTCGGCAGACCCTCGAGCTTGTCGACCACGTCCATGCCGGTCGTCACCTGGCCGAAGTTCGTGTGCTTGCCGTCCAGCCAGGGCGTCTCCTGGAGGGTGACGATGAAGAACTGCGAGCCGTTGGTGTTCGGGCCGGCGTTGGCCATCGCGAGTGAGCCGCGGACCAGCTTGTGGTCGTTGATCTCGTCCTCGAACGTGTAGCCGGGGCCGCCCGTGCCGGTGCCGTTCGGGCACCCGCCCTGGATCATGAAGTCCTTGATGATGCGGTGGAACGAGAGGCCGTCGTAGAAGCCCTTGGCGGCCAGGTCCTTGAAGTTCTGGACCGTCTTCGGGGCGTCGTCGTCGAACAGCTCGATGGTGATGTCACCGAGGTTGGTGGTCATCGTCGCCGTGGACATCGGCATGGCCTCCCTTAGTTGCGAATGGGTTCGAGGGCCACGGGCTTGCCGTGGACCTCTTTCACGCGCTCGACGATCTGCTCCACGGCGCCGGCCGGGATCTCGACCAGCGCGAAGCGCTCGAGCACGCGGACGTTGCGGATCGCTTCGCCGTCGAGGCCGCCCGCGGTCATCGCGGCGATCAGGTCCGCGGCCTCGACGCCCTCGTGGCGGCCGGCGGTCGCGATCAGCTTCGTGTACGTGCCGTCGCCGTTGGTCGCGATCGTGATCGGGTCGTGCGGCTTGCGATGGCGGCGCGGGCGGGGCTCCGACGCGCGCTCGGGCGCGATCCGGGCGCCCTCGACCCACGGGGCGATCTTGGTCGACGCGTGGTTCTCGATCGCTTCCAGCTCGCGGCGCTGGCGCGGCTCCACGAACGTGATCGCGCGGCCGCTGCGGCCGACGCGGCCGGTGCGGCCGATCCGGTGCACGTAGACGTCCGGGGAGGTCGGGACGTCGAAGTTGACGACGTGCGTGACCGTGGAGATGTCCAGGCCGCGGGCGGCGACGTCGGTGGCGACGAGGATCGGCACGCGGCCGCCCTTGAAGGAGATCATCACGCCGTCGCGGGCGCCCTGGCTCATGTCGCCGTGCAGCGCCTTGACGTTCATGCCCTTGTCGCGCAGCGTGCGGAACAGCTGCTCGCAGCGGACCTTTGTGCGGGTGAAGACGATCGCCTGCTTGGGCCGCTCGGCCTGCAGGACGCGGACGAGCGCGTCGATCTTCTCCTGCGGCTTCGTCTCCAGGTAGAACTGCTCGACCGTGTCGATCGTCAGCGTCGCGGCCTTGACCTTGACCGTGATCGGGTCGTACAGGTGGCGCTCGGCGAGGCGGCGGATCTCGGTCGGCATCGTGGCGCTGAAGAGCGCGGTCTGGCGGCTGCCGGGCGCGAGGCCGAGGATCTTCTCGACGTCCTCCAGGAAGCCCAGGTCGAGCATCTCGTCGGCCTCGTCGAGCACGATGTAGCGCGTCGAGTGCAGGATCAGCGAGTGGCGGCTGATGAGGTCCAGCACGCGGCCGACGGTGCCGACGACGACCTGCCCGCCCTGGCGCAGCTGCGCCTGCTGACTGCGGATCGGCGCGCCGCCGAAGACCGCGACCGGGTCGATGCCCTTGCGGGCGCCGTACGCGCGCAGCGCCTGCGTCACCTGGATGCACAGCTCGCGCGTCGGCGTGAGCACGAGCGCCTGCACCTCGTCCTCGGACGGGTCCACGAACTCCATCAACGGGAGCCCGAACGCGGCGGTCTTGCCGGTCCCGGTCTGCGCCTGGCCGATGACGTCGCGGCCCTGCAGGAGCGGCGGGATCGCCTGTTCCTGGATCGGGCTCGGCGACTCATAGCCGACGTCTTGAAGGGCCTGCAGGATCGGCTCGGACAGCCCAAGGTCGGCAAACGTGGTCATGTGCGCCTACGCAGGCTAGCGCTCAGGCGCGTCGCTACTCTCTCGCGCCGTGTCCCTCACCGTTGTCGGTTCCATCGCTTTTGACGCTGTCGAGACCGAGGCCGGGAAGCGCGACCGGCTGCTCGGCGGCGCGGCCGTGCACTTCTCGCTCGCGTCGTCCTTTTTGACCGAGACCCGCGTGGTCGGGCCCGTGGGCGACGATTTCGGCGAGGCCGAGTACGCCGTGCTGCACGATCGCGGCGTCGTCACCGACGACGTCGAGCACGTGCCGGGCGGCAAGACGTTCTTCTGGGCCGGCCGCTACGAGCGCGACGTGAACATCCGCCACACGCTGCAGACGGACCTCAACGTCTTCGAGCACTTCGAGCCGAAGCTCTCGGACGCGTCGCGCGCCGCCGAGACGCTGTTCCTCGCGAACATCCAGCCGGACCTGCAGCGCGCGGTGCGCGAGCAGTGCGACCAGGCCCGGTTCACGGCGCTGGACACGATGAACCTCTGGATCGACATCGCGCACGACTCGCTGGTCAAGACGATCGGGATGGTCGACTGCCTGATCGTCAACGACTCCGAGGTCAAGCAGCTCACCGACGAGCCGAACCTGGTCCGCGCCGCGCGCGCGGTGATGGAGCTCGGCCCGCGCGTGGTCGTGGTCAAGCAGGGCGAGTACGGCAGCGCGATGTACACGGGCGACGGCGCGTTCGGCCTGCCGTCCTACCCGACCGCCGACGTCATCGATCCGACCGGCGCGGGGGACACGTTCGCGGGCGGGTTCATGGGCTACGTCGCCGCCCACGCGGACGAGCCGATCACCGACGAGCTGCTGCGCCGCGCGATGGCGTACGGCACCGCGCTGGCCTCGTTCAACGTCGAGGCGTTCGGCACCGAGCGCATGCAGACGCTGACGTCCGCGGAAGTGCACGAGCGCGTCGCGGAGCTGCAGCGGGTCACGGTGTTCGATGCCACACCGGTTCCCCTGCGAATCTGATCTCAGCGGCGTAGCATTTCGCCCGTGGGCTGGGCGATGCTGTACCTCTTCCTGTTCCTGAAGCTGCCGCTTCTGGCGCTGTGCTGGCTGGTCTGGTGGGCGATCCACCAGACCGACGACCCGGCCACCGACGTCCCGGCCGACGGCGGCCCGAAGCTGCCGCGCCGCCCGCATCCCCGCCGGCCGCTCCCGCGGCCCCCGCGGCGCGGCGGCCCGACGTGCGGCGCGCGCCTGGCCCCGCCGCCGCGCATCCGGTCCGTGACCGCCGCCGGCCGCGCCCGCGAGCTGCATCAGTAGCCTTCCCGCCCGTGCCTGCCTCCGTGCTGTCGGACGGGACGATCCGCCGCCTCGTCGACGAGGGCCGGATCGTCATCAAACCCTGGGACCCGGACCTCGTCCAGCCGGCCTCCGTGGACCTGCGCCTCGGCGACTCGTTCCGCGTGTTCTCCAACCACAAGATCCCGGCGATCGACCTGCGCGACGGCACGCCGCCCGGCCTGACCGAGGAGGTCAAGACGTCGCCGGTCGACGGCTTCGTCATCCACCCGGGCGAGTTCTGCCTCGGCCGCACCGAGGAATGGGTCGAGCTGCCCGGCGACGTCGTCGCCCGCATCGAGGGCAAGTCCAGCCTCGGCCGCCTGGGCCTGATCGTGCACGCCACCGCCGGCTTCATCGACCCGGGCTGGAAGGGCACGCTGACGCTCGAGCTCAACAACCTCACGCGCGTGCCGATCCGCCTCTATCCGGGGCAGCTGATCGCGCAGCTGTCGTTCATGGGGCTCGACCGTCCGGCGGAGCGCCCGTACGGGTCCAAGGAGCTCGGCTCGCACTACCAGGGGCAGGTCGCGGCGACCGAGAGCCGCTACATGCGGTAGCTTCCCGCGCGCCATGTTCGCCCTGCTGCTGCTCGCCGCCGAAGAGGGCGCCGAGCCCTCCAAGACGCCGTTCTACATCTTCGCCGCCGCCCTGGTCGCGTTCGCGGTGATCCTGGCGGTGGTGGGCACCGCGCGCCACGAGACCTTCCCGCCGACGAAGGCGCTTCAGCGGGTCCTGATGCTGGTCGGCGCGGTGCTCGTCGCGGGCACCATGGTGACCGCGGTCGTCACGGCGTAGGCCACCCCGCCACAATGGGAGGGAGACTTGACCTCCCCCTCTAGAGGAGCCAAATGGGAACCGAGGAACTGAGCGAGCACGGCGGCGGTCTGGCCACGGCGTCGGATTCACTGACGATCACGGACAACCGCACGGGCAAGACGTACGAGGTGCCGATCGAGGACGGCACCGTACGCGCGACCGCGCTGCGCAACATCAAGGTCTCCGACGAGGACTTCGGGGTCATGGCGTATGACCCCGCGTTCATGAACACGGCGTCGTGCCGGTCGGCGATCACGTACCTCGACGGCGAGGCCGGCGTCCTGGAGTACCGCGGCTACCCGATCGAGCAGCTGGCCGAGCACTCGACCTACCTCGAGGTCGCGTATCTGCTCGTGCACGGCGAGCTTCCGAATCAGAAACAGCTCGACGAGTGGACGCACCAGATCACGATCCACACGTTCGTCCACGAGAACGTCAAGAGCTTCATCCAGGGCTTCCGCTACGACGCGCACCCGATGGGGATGCTGCTGGCGTCGGTCGGCGCGCTGTCGACCTTCTACCCGGACGCGAACCAGATCAAGGACCCGGAGACCCGGTACCTGCAGATCATCCGGTTGATCGCGAAGATGCCGACGCTGGCGGCGTTCGCCTATCGGCACAACATGGGGCAGCCGTACGTCTATCCGGACAACGACCTGGCCTATCCGGGCAACTTCCTGTCGATGCTGTTCAAGATGACCGAGCTCAAGTACGAGCCGGATCCACGGCTCGAGCGGGCGCTGGACATCCTCTTCATCCTCCACGCCGACCACGAGCAGAACTGCTCGACGAACGCGGTGCGCGCGGTCGGCTCGTCGCAGGTCGACCCGTACTCCGCGGTGGCGGCGGGCATCGCCGCGCTCTACGGCCCGCTGCACGGCGGCGCCAACGAGCAGGTGCTGCGGATGCTGCGCCGGATCGAGCGCAAGGAGAACGTCCCTGACTTCATCGCGGGCGTGAAGGAGGGCAAGGAGCGCCTGATGGGCTTCGGGCACCGGGTCTACAAGAACTACGACCCGCGCGCTCGGATCATCAAGTCGGCCGCCGAGGACGTCTTCGAGGTCACGGGCACCAACCCGCTGCTGGACATCGCGCTCGAGCTCGAGAAGATCGCGCTCGAGGACGAGTACTTCGTCAAGCGCCGCCTGTACCCGAACGTCGACTTCTACAGCGGCCTGATCTACGAGGCGCTGCAGATGCCGGTCGGCATGTTCACGGTGCTGTTCGCGATTCCGCGTACCAGCGGCTGGATCTCCCAGTGGCTGGAGATGATCGACGACCCGGAGCAGAAGATCGCGCGCCCGCGCCAGATCTACACGGGCGAGCGCGGCCGGGACTACGTGCCGGTCGAGAAGCGGTAGAGCCAGCCGTACTGACAGCGAGGGGCATGGGTTGCATGATGCAACGCCATGCTCCTGTCGCTGTCCGACGGCACCGCGGTGCACGTCCGGCCGATCGCTCCGGAGGACAAGCCGCTGCTCGTCGCGGGGCTGCGGACCTGCAGCCCGCAGACGATCCACCGCCGCTTCCTCGCGCCCAAGACGCGCTTCAGCGCCGCTGAGCTGCGCTACCTGACCGAGGTCGACGGCCACGACCACATCGCCTACGTCGCCCTGCACGACGGCGCGCTGGTCGCGGTCGCGCGGCTGGTCAAGACCGGACCCGACTTCGCGGACGTCGCGATCGTGGTCTGCGACGCCTGGCAGGGGCGCGGGCTCGGGCAGCAGCTCACGGCGCTGCTCGCCCGGCGCGGCGCGCAGGAGGGCGTGCGGTGGATCGGCGCCACGATGCTGGTCGACAACCGGCCCGCGCTGCGGGTCATGCGCGGGCTCGGCGACTTCGTGCGCGACCACACGTCGCACGGCGTGCGCGAGGTCGTCGCACTTCTGGCCGCCTGACCGGCGCGTTCCTCAAGCGCGTGTCGGGCCCCGTCGATCAACGGGGAGTGAGCCGCCTTCGCAGTCTCAGTGCGCTGCTCGTCGACGTGCCGGCCGGGCAGGCGACGCTGCTGTCGCGCGCGCTCGAGCAGGCGGGCTGGGGCGTGCGCGCCGTGCCCGTCCACGGGCCCGAGGCGCTGTCGGCGGCGCTGCACCGGCGCGGCTGGGACGCGGTGCTCTACGGCGGCGACGGGCCGCTGGCGGTGCCGTCGCGCAAGGCGCTCGAGCTGGTCCGGATGGCGGACCCGCACCTGCCGTTCGTTGCCGTCTCCCCGCGGTTGCGGCCGGGCGCGCTGTCCGCGGTCCTGCGCGGGCTGCCGCCGGGCGTGCCCTGCGTCCCGGACCTGGGGCAGCTGCCGGGCG
Source organism: Solirubrobacter sp. (assembly GCA_035555675.1). Lineage (GTDB taxonomy): Bacteria > Actinomycetota > Thermoleophilia > Solirubrobacterales > Solirubrobacteraceae > Solirubrobacter. Next base: position 14,769 of record DATMGH010000119.1, read on the forward strand.
TGCTGACGCGTGAGCTCGAGCAGGCGCGGATGCGCCGGCGGGTCGGCGGGGCGCACAAGCTGCTGGGCGCGCAGCAGGCGATCGCGGATCATCTGGCCGCGGGGCTGGAGCCGGGCGCGCTGTGCGACCGCGTGCTGGCGACGCTCGGTGAGGCGCTCGGGTGGTCCTTCGGCGCGCTCTGGCGGCCGGACGGGTCGGTTCTGCGGTGCGTGTCGCTGTGGACCGCGGCGGGCGCCCGTGGGCCGGTGATCGAGCTGGCGGGCGCCACGCACGTGCGGGTCTATGCCGCCGGCCAGGGGCTCCCGGGGCGCGTGTGGGCGTTCCGGCGCCCGGTCTGGCTCGCGGACCTCCCGGCCGAGGCGGTGCGCGCGGGGCTGGTCACCGCCGCGGCGTTCCCGATCGCGCTGGGGGACGAGTGCGTGGGCGTGATCGAGCTCTACGCCGGCGACGCCCGGGAGCCGAACGCCGAGGTGTCGGCGCTGTTCGCGACCGTGGGCGGGCAGGTGGCGGCGTACTTCGCCCGCCGCCGCGTGCGCGCCCGGGCGCGGCGGAGCTTCGACGGCGCCGGCGCGCTGGTCGTCTCGCTCGACGTGCACGGGCGCGTCGAGATCGCCAACGGCACCGCCTGTGCCGCGTTCGGCTTCGAGTCCGACGACCTGGTCGGGCGCGACTGGTTCGCCGTCGCGCTGCCCGAGGACGAGCGGGAGCCCGCGCGCGCCGCCTACGCCGCGCTGCTCGCCGGGGACGGCGGCGAGCGGTTGGTGAGCGACGGCGGCGACCTGGCCCGGACGCCCGGCTACGCCTGGCGCTGGTCGCCGGCCCACGACGCCGACGGCACGCCAATCGGCGCGCTCGGCTGGGGCGAGCCCCAAACTTAAACAAAACCTAAACGGGCCTGGCCCCTTTAGGTTTCGTGAAGCCGACGGAACACCGATCGACGCGCTCGTTTGGCGCGAGCTGCGCGCTTTCGGGGGTCAATCCGGACCTAAAGCGAACCTAAGGGGGCCTGGCACCTTTAGGTGCGCGTAAGCTGAGTCTCATGCGCTGCCTACTGATCGCCGGGACGGTACTGTTGCTCGCGGGCTGTGGGTCCGACGAGGCCGCGTCGGGCGGTCTCGCTGCGCTGACGGTGAGGGTGGACGACGGCGCGGGTGCGCCGCGCGAGCTGCAGCTGGAGTGCGCGCAGCCGACGGACAGCTCGGCCTGCGGCGCGGCCGCGGGCGTGTCCGCCGCGGACCTGGCACCGACGCCGGAGGACACGATGTGCACGCAGATCTACGGCGGGCCGGAGAAGGCGACGATCAAGGGGACGCTGCGCGGCGAGACGATCGACGCCGCGTTCAACCGCACGAACGGTTGCGAGATCGACCGCTGGGAGCGCGTGCAGCCGCTGCTCGACGAGGTGCGGTGAGCGTGGAGGGTGGCGACGCGGCACCGGCGCGCCCGGGGAGCGACTCGGACGCGAAGCCCCCGCGGGTCGGCGCGTATCGCCTCACGGTCCGGCGCGGGCCGCACGTCGAACGCGAGCGCTGCGACACGCTCGAGGCGGCGATCGCGCTGGCCGCGGACCACGTGCGGCGCGCACCCGGCCGCGCGCCGGTGGAAGCGTTCAATCGCCGCTACGAGCCGGGCGAGCAGATCGCGCTGCGGATCGAGCTCAAGGGGCCGGGCGGCAGCGGCGGGCTCGACGTGCTCGGCGACGGCGCGGTGATCGCGTTCACCGGTCGCTTCCGGCGCGAGCAGCTCGAGGGTGCGGACCCGTACGCGGCGCTACGCGCCGCGCTTCAGGACGCCCGGACGGGCTGATCGTCCGGGCGGGTGGGCGCGCCGGTCGGGCGGGCGCGCCGGTCGGGCGGGCGCGCCGGTCAGGACGGGCGCGCCGGTCAGGACGGGCGCGCCGGTCAGGACGGGCGCGCCGGTCAGGACGGGCGTGCCGGTCAGGACGGGCGCGCCGGTCAGGACGGGCGTGTCGATCAGGACGGACGCGCCGGTCGCACCGCGGCCCGGCACGCACGCCGACCCGAGCCGGACCGTAGAGCCGCGAGGACGGCGGACCACTGGCCGAACGGGCAGCGCGGTCCACGAACGCCCGCCGCCCGCTGTAGGGTGCTCTCCGGTCAGGATTCGAGATCACGGAGGGTCGGGATGGTCGTGCTCAGGAAGGCCGTAGCCGCCGTGGTCGCCGCCGCGTTCACGCTTGCGGCCGGCGCGGTGCCGGCGCGCGCCGCGGGCTGGGTCCCGGCGACGCTGCAGGACGCCGACCGTTACTCGGGCGCGCCGGACGTCGCGGTCGCAGCGGACGGCTTCGCAGTCGAGGTCTGGGACGCCTACGACGAGGTGCGTGCGTCGGTGCGAGCCGCGGGCGGCGGCTGGAGCCCGCCGGTGACGCTCGGGCCCGGCGTGACGGTGGCCAGCCCGGCGATCCCGGCGAGCGGACCGCAGGTCGTCATCGGCGCTGACGGCACCGCGACCGTGATCTGGGTCGGGAACGTTGGCGGAAAATTCACGCTGCTGGTGGCGTCCAAGGCGCCGGGGCAGGCCTGGAGCGCAGCGACGCCGCTGGACACGACCGAGGTGAGCCTGTTCCCGGATCTCGCGATCGCGGCGGACGGCACGCTGATCGCCGCCTGGCCGCGGCGGACCGAGACGACGGCGGCGCTCTGGACCGCGTCCAAGGCCCCCGGACAGCCCTGGACGAGCCCGCAGCGGCTCTCGCGCACGGTCACCGACGGCACGAGCGTGGGGTCGCCGCAACTGACCGCGGGAGACGGCGGCGCGGTGCTGGCCGCGTGGCAGACCGTCGCGGGCCCGGAGTACGCGTCGCGCGCGGCGAACGGCACGTGGTCGGCGCCGATGACGTTCCCCCCGTCCGTGCGCTACGGCGCGAGGCTGCTGCCCGACGGCTCGGGTGGGCTGACGGCGTTCTGGACCCAGACCGACCAGGACACGGCGATCTCCTCGCTGTGGTGGGCGTCCCGGCCGGCGGGCGGCGCGTGGAGCGCGCCGGTGGCGCTGGTGAGCGCGCCCGCGGGGGCCTACGTCAATGGGTTCGACGTCGCTCGCGACGGCTCGAGCGCGCTCACCTTGGTGTGGGTCGTGCGGGGCGACGCGTCGCTCGGGACCGTGAGCGCGGCGACGCGCCCGGCGGGCGGCGCGTGGAGCGCGCCGGCCGATCTGTCGACCGGCGTCGGCAACGGCGCCCCGCGGGTCGCGGTCACCGGCACCGGCGCGGCCGCGGTGATCTGGCCGCAGGACGGCCGCACCAGCGAGGATCGGCTCGGGCAGCGGGTGCTGGCGGTCACGCGCGCGTCGGCGAGCGCGGCGTGGAGCGCGCCGATGCAGGTCGCGGGCGTCGCCGAGCACGGACTGAATTCGCTGGCGCTGGTCGCGAACGCCGCCGGGGTCGCGGTCGCCGCCTGGAACCTGGGTACGGGGTTCGATCTGTCGGCGGCCGCGATGGCAGCGGTCAACGACGACATCATGGCCGGCGTACCGCCCGCGCCGGTGGACACGACCGCGCCGACGATCACGGTGACCAGCCCGACCGAAGGGCAGGTGTTCACGGTCGGGCAGGCGGTCTCCCCGGTGTTCAGCTGCGCCGACGAGCCCGGCGGGTCGGGCCTCGCGGCCTGTGAGGGGCCGTCGACGCTCGACACGTCCTCAGCGGGCGTCGGGAGCCTCACGATCTCGGCCGAGGACCGGGCGGGGAACCGTGCGAGCGTGACGGTGCGCTTCACGATCCGCGCGGCGGACACGCCGTCGCCTGACGGCGGCCAGGCACCGCCCGGCACGCCGATCCCGGCGACCCAGGCGCCTCGCGTCCAGACCATCGGAGCCCAGGCCAAGCCGCCGAAGGTGAGCCTGCGCTCCGCGGTCTCGCGATCACGGTCGCTGTCGCTGTCGTTCGCCAACGTCGCCGACGGCGCGAAGGTGACCGTCACCTTCCGGCCGAAGAAGGGCGCCAAGACCGTGCGCTCCGCCAAGGTCAAGCGCGGCAAGGCGACCGTGAAGCCGCCCGCGCGGAAGGGCACCTACAGCGTGACGGTGAGCGTCGCGGGCCGGAAGGTCGCGACCCGCACCGTCCGGGTGACTTGAAGGGCCCCGGCGGTGCCGGGTCAAAGCGTGAGCGTGGAGCCGTAGCGGCGCAGCCACGCCGCGTGCTCGCGCCAGCCCGGCGAGCGCGACGCCAGCAGGCGCCAGAACCGCGGCGAGTGGTCCATCACCTCGATGTGCGCGACCTCGTGCTCGACCACGTAGTCGAGGATCTCCGGCGGCGCCAGCAGCAGCCGCCAGTTGAACGACATCCCGCCCGACGACGAGCGCGACGCCCAGCGCGTGCGCTGCCCGCGGATCGTCAGCGTCGTGTAGGTCGTCCCGGCGCGCGCGGTCGCCGCGTCCAGCCGCGGCCCGATCTCGAGCTTCGCCCGGCGCCGGTACCAGCGCTCCAGCGCCGGCCGCGCGTCGCCCTCCGGGACGAGCAGCTCGTCGCCGCGGCGGTGCACGCGCTCCCGCCCCGGCTCCGGCACGAGCCGCAGCGTCTCGCCCAGGTACGGCACGGTGCCGGGCTCGCGGGCGCGCTCGCGGGCGGCGACCGCCACGGCGCGGCGGCGGCGCTCGATCCACGCCGCGAGCTCGCGCACCGCCTGCTCGGCGTGGCGCTCCGGCGAGCGCCGCGGCAGCACGACCTCGACGCCGCCCTCGTTGTCGACGCTGACGCGGATGCGCCGCGCCCGGTCGGAGCGGCGGATGCGGTACGGCACGGACACGGCGGCGTGAGGGTAGACCGCGGCGCGGATGCCATGATGCCGCGCACGATGTCCCGCGTTCCCTTGCCGCCCGGCGTCAGCGAGCCGTTCACGGTCTACGTCAACGGCGTCCGTCAGGAGCTCGGCCCCGACTACCGCGTCGCCGGCGGCGCGCTGGTGTTCGAGCGCGAGCTGGTCCAGGAGGGCAAGCTCGGGTTCTGGCGGTGGTTCCTCGGCGCCTGGGGGATCGGCACGTACAAGCGCAACGACCAGGTCGACGTGGCCTGGGAGCGTGACGGTCAGCCGCAGGTGGCGCACGCGCTCGCGATCGAGCCGACGCACCGGGCCGCCTCCGCCCCGTAAGACCCGCGGGCCGCTCATGCGCGGGTCGCCGACGGCCGATGCACACCAGCGAATGGCCCGTACGCTCGATACCCGCGTCCACGACGCGCTGCGCCGGATCGGCCCGCTGCCGGTCCTGAGCGGGACGGTCGCCACGGTCCGCGCGGTCGCCGCCGACCCGGAGGGCTCGACCGGCGCGCTGGTCGCGGCGATCGAGGCCGACGAGGCGTTCGCGGCGAACCTGCTGCGCTACGCGAACTCGGCCGCCCACGCGCGTCCGATCCGCGCCCGCACGATCCGCCAGGCGGTCACGCTGCTCGGCCGGCGCGCGCTCGCGCGGATGGCGCTCGAGTCCGCCACCTACCGCTTCCTCGAGCGCTTCCCGGGCGGCGCGCACCTGAGCCGCGGGCAGCTGCACGTGCACGCCGTCTCGGTCGCGGCGTACGCGTGCACGTGCGCGGAGCTGACCGGCGCGCACGCGGACACCGCGCACCTGGCGGGACTGCTGCACGACGTCGGGAAGCTGCTGATGCCGGCGGCGTTCGGCGTCGCCGCGCTGGAGGAGATCACCGCGGCCGAGCCCGCGGGCGCCGCCCGCGCGGCGCTCGAGCGCAAGCGGTTGGGGATCGACCACGCCACGGCCGGCGCACTGCTCGTCGGCCTGTCGGCGTGCGAGGACGAGGTCACGCGCGCGATCGCCTACCACCACGGCGGCGCGACCGGCCGGGCGGCGCCGACGCCCGAGGCGGCCGCGGTCCAGGTCGCGGACGCGCTCGCGCACCTGCTGGCCGGCGGCGAGACCGACCGCGCGCTGCTGCGCGTCGCGCTCGACCGGCTCGACGCCGACCTCGACCTGCTCGACGAGGTCGCCGAGCGCGCGGGCGTACCGCGCCCGGAGCTCGCCGCGGGCACCGACGACCTCACCGGCCTGCCCGGCCGCGACGCGTGGCTCGACCCGGTCACCCGCTCGCTCGACGCCACCGTGCTCGTCTGCGCGGTGGACGGGCTCGCCGCCCACGGCGTCCGCGCGGGCGACGCGGTCCTGACCGAGGTCGCCCGCGTGCTCGCGCGCCACGGCGTCGCCGGCCGGCTCGGCGACGACACGTTCGGCCTGCTCGTGTCCGGCGACCCGCGGGAGGCCGCGGCCGCCATCGAGGCGGCGCTGGACCCGGCGCTCGGCGTCTCGCTCGCGATCGAGCTAGTCGACGATCGTCTCGCAGCCCGTGACGGCCGCGGGGTGTGACCCGGAGAGGTACAGCACGTCCTGGCCCCGGCCGCAGTCGACCACGGTCGCCGGATCGCTGGCCGGGTCGAGCACGATGACGTCGTCGCCCGGGCCGCCGCTCAACCAGTCCGCGCCCCCGCCGCTGGCCTCGAGCCGATCGTTGCCGGCGCCGCCGTAGAGGGCGTCGGGACCGGCGTTGCCGCGCAGCGTGTCGTCGCCCGCGCCGCCGTTGATCCGGAACTGCCGCTTCTGCTGATGCGCGGTCGCGCCGCCCGCGGGCTGGGGGGACACGAGCAGCTGCCGGTTGACCGCGGTCGGCGACGAGACCTCGATCGAGTCGTTGCCCGGGCCGCCGTTGACCGTCAGCGTGTGGTTGCGGTACCAGCAGCGGATGTGTCCCTGGCACGCTTCGCGGATCGGCGCCGGTGCGTGCGGCCAGTCGACCGTGATCCGATCGGCCCCTGCACCGCCGGAGATCGCGGCGCGCAGCCGCGCCGACCCGCCGTGGACGACGATCGTGTCGTCGCCGGCCTGGCCGTCGACGAGCCCACGGGTGTCGAGCCCGGTCGCGCCGAACGAGACCGCGATGCGATCGTCGCCCGCGCCGAGGTACCCGGAGAACGCGGTGCGCGGGAACCCGAGCGTGGGCGAGGTGACCGAGCGCGACGACGCCGGGGCCGTGATCGTCTTCGCGTCCCGCCGCGCGCACGTGCGTTCGCGCGCGCCGGGCCTGCCGATCCGCACGGTCGCCGCGGCGTCCGTGAGGTTCCAGCCGCCGTCCTGCCGGCCGACGACCGTCAGGTGGTTGATCTCGGCTCCGGGAGCGGAGAAGCGCAGCCAACCGCGGCTGTTGGCCTGGCGGTTGCCGGCGTCGGTGTCGACGTCGAAGGTCGAGAACGCGAGACAGCGGACCGTGCCCGCGGCAGCGGGGTCGGCGTGCGCCGCGAGCCCGAGCGCGAACCCGCCGGCGACCGCCATGCGCAGGAGCCCTGGACGCATTCGCGCAGGCTACGCGGCGACCGCGCGGCGCCAGGGTGCCAGGGCGCGCAGCGCGCTCAGGATCGCGCGCGTCGAGGGCGAGCGGTTGAGCGTGTAGAAGTGGATCCCGGGCGCGCCGTTGGCGAGCAGGTCCGCGCACTGCATCGTCGCGTACGCGACGCCAAAGTCCGCGACCGCCTCCGGCTGGTCCGCGCGCAGCTCGAGCTCGCGCAGCAGGCCCGGCGGGATCGACGCGCCGCACATCTGGGTGAAGCGGCGGATCTGGGCGGCGTTGGTGATCGGCATGATGCCCGGGATGATCGGGACGTCGATGCCGGCCTCGCGGGCCCGGGCGACGAAGTCGTAGTAGAGCTGGTTGTCGAAGAACAGCTGCGTGACCAGAAAGCGCGCGCCGGCGTCGACCTTCTCCCGCGTGTAGCGCAGGTCGGCCTCCGCGGACTCGGCCGCCAGGTGCACCTCCGGGAAGCACGCGGCGCCGACCACGAAGTCGTAGTCCGCGCGGATCAGCTCGATCAGCTCGCGGCTGTAGCGCAGGCCGCCGTCGGCGGCGGCCCAGTCGCGCGCCTCGACGCCCGCGGGCGGATCGCCGCGCAGCGCGAGCACGTTCTCGATCCCGGCGTCGCGCATGCGGTCCAGCGTCGCGCGCAGCTCGGTGACCGACGCGCCGACGCACGTGAAGTGCGCCATCGCCTCCAGGCCGTGGTCGGCCTTGATCCGTGACACGATGTCGATCGTCTTCCCGCGCTGGGCGGGCGTGCCGCCGGCGCCGTAGGTGACCGAGACGAACGCCGGCTCCAGCCGCGCCAGCTCGTGCAGTGCGGCGGCCAGGTTCGCCTCGCCGTCCTCGGTTTTAGGCGGGAAGAACTCGAACGAGAACGCCGGCTCGGCGCCGCTCGCGATCCGCTCGTCGATGCGCATCGGGCGAGTGTACCGAACCCTGACACAACCGTGTCAAGGTTCCAGTAGGGCCCAGTGGTCCGCCGGCGTGCCGGGGATCCGTGCGACCTCCCCGCGCGCCTCGAGGTGCGTCAGCCACGCGCGCGTCATCGCCAGCTGCCAGGCCGCGAGCTCCTCGGTGAAGTGCTCGCCGACCACGGCGCGGGTGATCGCGTACGCCGTCTGCTCGCCGGTGCGCAGCTGCGCGCGCACGGCGTCCAGGTTGCGGGCGAGCAGCGTGCGGTTGGCCTCGACGTGGCCGTGCAGGTCCGTGAACGGCCGCGCGTGGCCGGCGAGCGCCAGCCGGGCGTCGAGCGCATCGACCTTGTCCAGCGAGTCCAGGAACTCACCCACCGGGTCCGGCGTGAAGCCGACGTCGAAGTACTGCGACACGCGCCCGAGCAGGTGATCGCCGCTGATCAGCAGGCGCTGCTCGGGCTGGTGCAGGCAGACGTGCGACGGCGCGTGGCCGGGCGTCTCGATCACCTGCCACGTCCCGGCGTCGGTCTCGATCGTCACGCCCGGGAGCAGGTCGCGGTCGGCGTACAGCGTCCCGGCCTGGCCGCTGCCGAGGCCCCGCCTTCGCTCGGCCCAGCGCTGCAGCGGCGCCTCCGGGACCCCGCTCTGGAGCGCGACCTCGATCGTCTCGTCGAGGTCCGGCGCGTCCCGCGCGTGCAGCTTCCAGCCCGGGTGCATCCAGACCTCGCAGCCGGCGCGCTCGGCCAGCGGCGGCGCCTGGCCGCAGTGGTCGATGTGCGCGTGCGTGATCACGATCAGGCGGATGTCGTCGACGCTGTGGCCGGTCTTCTGCAGCGCGGTCTCGAAGTGCGTCATCGAGCCGCGGTCGTGCATGCCGGTGTCCACCAGCACGATTCCGTCGCCGGCCTGCAGCGCCCAGGCGTTGCAGTGCGGGACCGCGGGCAGGTCGAGCGGCAGCCGGAGCCGCCAGACGCCGGGCAGGATCCGCTCGCCGCGGCCGATCTCGCGCGTCCGGGTGGGCTTGCGCATGAGCCCGCACGCTACCGTCCTGGCGATGGCGAAGAAGGCTCGCCGCGAACGCCTGCGGGCGCCGGAGTCGTCCTACACGGACGACCACGGGTCGCTGCTCGTCCTGCGCGGGGCGCTGACCCCGGCGACGCGGCTGCAGTACCGCGACGTGCTCGCGGGGAACGTGCTGTCGCAGGAGGACGCGTGGCAGCGGGCGGTCGAGTTCCTGTTCGAGCGGCTCGTCGTGCGCTGGGAGATCGCGGGCGCGGAGCCGCTGACGCGCCAGAAGGAGCTGCTGGGGCGCTACCGGTTCGCGACGGCCGACGAGCGGCGCTGGATCCGCGACGTCCTGCGCGAGCACCTGGCCGAGCACTTCCCGGACCTGCAGGCGCCGTGAACGCCGACGCCTTCGCCGCGCTGCTGACCGACTACTGCCTCGAGGTGCGGCCGGGGCAGCAGATCGCCGTCTCCTCCACGACGCTGGCGGCGCCGCTGCTGCTGGCGCTGCAGCGACGGATCCTGGAGCGCGAGGCCTGGCCGCTGCTCGACGTGGCGCTGCCCGGGCAGAGCGAGGAGTTCTGGGACGCGGTGCGCGACGCGCAGCTGGACGGCGTCGCGTCGGCGTCGGTGGCGTTCGCGCGCGAAGTGGACGCGACGCTGCGGATCGACGCGACGGCGAACGCGAACGCGCTGGCGGGCGTCGATCCCGCGCGGCTGGCGCGGTTCGCGGTCGCGCAGGCGCCGCTGCGCGAGCTGCGGGCGTCCAAGCGCTGGTCGATCACGCTGTGGCCGACGCCCGCCGCCGCCCAGCAGGCGGGGATGGGGACGCGCGAGCTCGAGGCGTTCGTCACCCGCGCGCTGTTCTTGGATCGCGACGATCCGGTGGCGGCGTGGGGCGAGCTGCGGGCGTTCCAGGCGGAGCTGATCGGGCGGCTGTCCGGCGCGCGGACGATCCGGATCGAGGGTCCCGGCACCGACCTGACGCTGAGCGTCGCCGGGCGCGACTGGGTCAACTCGGACGGGCGGCGCAACATGCCGTCCGGGGAGGTCTTCACCGGGCCGGTCGAGGACTCGGCCGAGGGCGTGATCCGGTTCACGATCCCGACCGCGCCGCGCGGCGTCGTCGTCTCCGACGTCGAGCTGGAGCTCCGGGCCGGGCGCGTGGTGCGCGCGCGGGCGGAGCGCGGCGACGCGTACCTGCAGGCGGCGCTGGAGACCGACGCGGGCGCGCGGTTCCTCGGCGAGCTCGGGATCGGCACCAACTTCGGCATCGACCGCCCGATCGGCGCGATCCTGTTCGACGAGAAGATCGGCGGGACCGTCCATCTGGCGCTCGGCCGCTCGTATCCGGAGACCGGAGGGACGAACGTCAGCGCGCTGCACTGGGACCTGATCTGCGATCTGCGTGCCGGCGGCACGCTGTCCGCGGACGGCGAGGTCCTGCTGCGCGACGGCGTGTTCACCTGACGGGAGATCTCGTGCAGGGGCCCGGATCGGGCTCCCGTACGTCAGCCTGGAACGGACGCGATGCCGGAGCGTCGGACGGACACGAAGAGACGCCAGCAGGTGCGCAGGCGCCGCGCCGTCGCGGCTGCCGTGCTCGCGCTCACGCTGCTGCTCGTCGTCGTCACGATGACCCGCGGCAGTCACGACGAGACGGCGCCAGCGACCCTGAACCCGTTCGCGGCGGCCACCCGGATCTTCCCGCCCGCGCACCTGCCGTACGTCGCGGTCGCGGGCCGCAAGCACCGCGAGGTCGCGCTGACGTTCGACGACGGGCCGGGCCCGTACACGGCCACGCTCGTGCGCACGCTGCGGCGGCTGCACGCGCCCGGCACGTTCTTCCAGGTCGGTGTCACCGAGCACTACTTCACCGACGCCGAGGAGCTGCAGCGCAAGGACCCGCTGGTGACGGTCGGAGGGCACACGGTCAACCACCGCCGCATGGACCGCCTCAGCCGCGCCGAGCAGGCGGCGGAGATCGACGGCGTGACCGACATCCTCACGGCCGCCGGCCAGCCGGCGCCGACGCTGTTCCGGCCGCCGTACGGCGCGTTCAACCAGACGACGCTCGACCTGCTGCGCGACCGGGGGATGACGATGGTGCTGTGGAGCGTCGACAGCCACGACTACCTGCGGCCGGGCGTCGACGCGATCGTCGCCAACGTGCTCGACAACGTCAAGCCGGGCGGGATCGTGCTGATGCACGACGCCGGCGGCGAGCGCAGTCAGACGATCGAGGCGCTGCCGCGGATCGTGCACGCGCTGCGCGCCCGCGGCTACACGCTGGTGAGCGTCCCGCAGCTGCTGCACGACGCCCCGCCGCCGCGCAAGCAACCGAAGCTCGGCGTGGGCGTTGGCTGACGTTCACGAGTTCGGCGCCATATGTCGAAACCCGGGCGTCTATAACGTGCGGCGCTGATGCAGCGCCGCACAAAGATCGTCGCCACCATCGGACCCGCGTCGCGGGACCCCGAGGTGCTCGCCCGCATGGTCGAGGCCGGGATGGACGTCGCCCGGTTGAATTTCTCCCACGGCAGCGCGGACGAGCACGCGGAGACCGCCCGCCTCGTCCGTGAAGCCGCCGGTCGCGCCGGCCGCCAGGTCGCGATCCTGCAGGACCTTCCGGGACCGAAGCTCCGGATCGGCAAGCTCCGCGGCGACGTCGTGGAGTTCAAGCCCGGTGACGAGACCACGTTCGTCTGCGGCAACAACGGCGGCGAGGGTGACGCGTCGCGGCTGTTCATCACGTACGCGGGGCTGGCGTCCTCGGTCGATCGCGACGAGCTGATCTACCTGGCCGACGGGTCCGTGCGGCTGCGCGTGAACGCCGTGCGCCCCGAGTCGGGGGAGATCGACGCGGTCGTGGAGATCGGCGGCGCGGTCGCGTCGCGTCAGGGCCTGAACATCCCGGGCGAGACCGCGGCGCTGCCCGCCGTGCCCGACGAGGACCTCGAGCACGTGCGCACCGGCGAGCGGATCGGGGTCGACATCGTCGCGCTCAGCTTCGTCCGCCGGGCCGAGGAGATCCACCAGCTGCGCCAGCACACGCGGCTGCCGCTGGTGGCGAAGATCGAGAAGCCGCAGGCCGTGCAGCGCGCCGAGGAGATCGTGCGCGCGGCGGACTGCGTGATGGTCGCGCGCGGCGACCTCGGGATCGAGCTGCAGATCGAGGAGGTCCCGATCGTGCAGAAGCAGATCATCGGCCTCTCGGGCGCGCTCGCCCGGCCGGTGATCACCGCGACCCAGATGCTGGACTCGATGGTCGCCTCCTCGCGCCCGACGCGCGCCGAGGTGACCGACGTCGCCAACGCGATCCTGGACGGGACCGACGCCGTGATGCTCTCGCAGGAGAGCGCGGTCGGCGCGTGGCCGGTCGAGTCGGTCGCGATGCTGGCGACGATCGCCAAGCGCACCGAGCAGACCGCCCCGTACCGGGAGTGGAACGAGCGGCGCGTGCGGCGCGATCGCCGTGACCCGGCGTACACGGTGGCGTACACGGCGACGCGCGCGGCGCACGAGCTCAACCTGGCCGCGCTCGTCTGTCCGACGCTGTCGGGCCGGTCGGCCCGGCTGATCTCCGCGCACCGCCCGACCGTGCCGATCATGGCGCTGTCGCCGGGGCGCGAGACCGTGCGCCGCTGCGGGCTGATGTGGGGCGTGCAGGCGGCGTCGATGCCGCGCTACGAGGTCACCGAGGAGCTGATCCGGGCGGCTGCGGCGCGCGTGGTCGAGCTCGGCTGGCTCAAGCCCGGCGACCGGGTCGGGATCACCGCCGGGCTGCCGTCCGGCAAGCCCGGGACGACGTCGCTGCTGCAGATCCAAGAGGTGTAGGGGGCCGGGGCGGCGTGCGCTTCCGTCCGCGCGACCTGGAGGGGATCGCGGCCGGGCGAGTCACGCTCGCGTTCCGGCGCTGGGAGCGGCCGCGGATGAAGGCCGGGTCGCGGCAGGTGACCTCGATCGGGGTGATCGAGGTCACGTCGGTGGCGCGGGTCGACGTGCCGGATGAGGCGGACGCGCGGGCGGCGGGGTACGCGTCCGGGGAGGCGGTGCTGCGCGCGTTCGCGGGGCGGCCGGGTGACCTCTACCGCGTGGCGCTTCGTGTCGCGGGACCGGATCCGCGGGTCGCGTTGCGGGCGGTGCCGCCGGACGATGCGCTGTTCGAGCGGCTCGACCGCATGGGGCGGTGGACGTACGAGGTCCTGGCCGCGATCGCTGCGCATCCGGGCCTGCGCGCGCCGGATCTGGCGGCGTCCTTCGGGCGCGAGACGCTGCCGTTCAAGCGTGACGTGCGCAAGCTCAAGGCGCTGGGGCTGACCGAGTCGCTCCCCGTCGGCTACCGCCTCTCGCCGCGCGGTGCGGCGGTGCTGGAGCGTCGGGCCCGGACGGGCGAGTAGGCGAGCGGCAACGCGCCACGCTGCGCGGCGAGTGGTCACTTTCCGGCGCCTGGCGCCGGTACGCGACCACTCGTCGCGTCGCTCGCGGGGTGGCGGTGGGACGAGGCCGCGCGGGGGTGAGTGGCGCGCGACGCGGGCGCGACCGCGGGGGTTGGGGATCGCGGGCGCGGCGGGTGCCGGCACTCCCTCGCCTGCGCCGTTCGCCGGCACCCGCTGCGCGGCGGGCGGACGCCGGGCGCGGCAAGTGAGCGGCGACGCGCCACATTACGCGGCGAGTGGTCACTTTCTGGCGCTCCCCGCCGAAACGCGACCGCTCGCGCCGGGGACGCGGGGCGCCGGGGACGCAGGGCGCCGAGGACGCGGGGCGCCGAGGACGCGGGGCGCCGAGGACGCAGGGCGCTGAGGACGCGGGGCGCCGACGACACGGGGCGCCGAGCGCCGGGGGGACGCGGGGCGCCGAGCGCCGGGGGGACGCGGGGCGCCGAGAAGTGCGCGCGGCGAAGGCGGCGCGAAGAACGCGGCCCCGAGTGTGCGGCGGCGCCGGCGCGCGGGTCAGGCCACGCTGAGCTCGCGACCGAAGGCGCGGCGGAACACGTCGCCCTGGCGCTCGGTCGCCCAGCGCGCGATGGTGACGTCCACGTCCGCGCGCAGCGTCAGGTCGACGCGCCCGTCCTCCACGCGCACGTCGACGCCGTGCACCGCCTGATCGCGCGAGCGCTCGAGCTGCTCCGCCACCCGCACCGCGGCGGCGATCCGGTTCAGCAGTGCGTCGTCCCCGTCACGCGCCAGCGCGGAGAACTCGCCGAGCCCCGGATTGCCCTTGCGGTGGTAGCGCACCGCCTGGCCGATCAACCCGACCTCACGCGGCGAGTAGCCCGGGAGGCCGGCGGACAGGATCAGATAGCGGGAGTGCTTGTGGTGGTCGTCGTAGTCGATCGCCATGCCGATGTCGTGCAGCATCGCGGTCGCCCACAGCAGCTCGCGCTCCTTCGGGTCCCCGCGGTGGACGCCGGCCCGAGCCAGCGCGTCCCAGAGCGAGAGCGCGAGCGCCGCGACGTGCTCGGCGTGCGTGAAGTCGGTGTGGTACTCGGCGGCGAGGTTGCGCACGGTGGCCACGCGCACGTCGTCGACCAGCGGGGGATCGCCGAGCTGGGTCTCGAAGAACACGCCCTCGCGCAGGCCGGCGTCGGTCGCCTCGAACATGCCGAAGCCGCCCGCCTCCATCACGGTGTCGATCACCAGCGCGCCGGCCAGGATCAGGTCCCCGCGGGCGGCCTTGATCCCCGGGACGCCGCCGCGCTCGGCGGGCGTCATGTCCGCGAAGCGATCGATCAGCGCGGCCAGCGCGTCGCGCGTCACCCGGAAGCCCTGGATGCCGTAGGACGGGAGCCCCGCGGCGAGCTGCGCGGCCGCGGCCAGGTTGCGCACGGTGCCGCCGACGCCGGTCAGCCGTCCGCCGTCGTCCAGCCAGGCGGCGCCTTCGATCGCCGCCGCGACGTGGTCGCGCAGCGCCTTGACCTGCTTGCGTTTCGCGCGGCCCCCTTCGGGCATGAAGCGCTCGGTCATGCGCACGGCGCCCAGCGGCCACGACCGCCCCTCGATCGCTTCCCGCGCCTCGACGCGCGTGAGCTGCATCGAGCCGCCGCCCAGGTCGAGCACGACGCCCTGCGAGAGCGTCGTCGAGTTGATCGCGGCGAGGTACCCGTAGCGCGCCTCGTCGGCCCCGGACAGCACCTCGACCTCCAGCCCCGAGCGCTTGCGCGCCGCCTTCAGGAACGCGGCCTGATTGGACGCGTCCCGGATCGCGGACGTCGCCACTGCGCGCACGTCGGAGATCCCGGTCGCGGCGCAGAAGTGCGCGTACAGCTCGAGCGTCTCGAGCGCGCGCTCCATCGGCGCCGGCTGCAGCTCGCCGGTCGCGTCCAGCCCCTCGCCGACGCGGACGGACTCGTGGATCTCGTCCGTCCGCTTCCACCACGCGTCGGTGGAGGTGAAGACGACCAGCCGGAAGGAGTTCGACCCGCAGTCGATGACCGCAAGCCGCGATTCGTTCATTTCTCGATCAATTCGACGCGGTAGCCGTCGGGGTCGCGCACGAACGCGATCAGCGAGCCGCCCTCGCGCACCCGGTACGGCGGCTTCTCCGGCGTGATGCCCTGCGCCGACAGTCGCTCGAGCGTCCCCGCGATGTCCTGCACGGTGACCGCGATGTGGTTGTAGCCGGTGCCGAGCTCGTAGGCGTCGACGCCGAAGTTGTAGGTCAGCTCGAGCCGGTCGCCGTCCCCGGGCAGCCCCATGAACACGTTGATCGCCTCGTCGCGGATCGGCATCCGCCGCCGCTCCTCGAACCCGAGCGCCTCGTAGAAGGCGACGGAGCGATCGATGTCGCCGATCCGGTAACAGGTGTGGATGAGCTCCATAACGCGGCCGAGAGTACCGTCAAGCGCATGATCGTCGAGCGCTCCATGAACGACCCGTGGCTGACCAACACCTACCTGGTCGCGGCCGGCCCGAACACCGACGCCTTCCTGGTCGACGCCGGCGGCCCGATGGAGCCGCTGTTCGCGAAAGCGGACGAGCTCGGGCTCAACGTCACCCACATCCTGCTCACGCACCACCACCAGGACCACATCGTCGAGCTCGGCACGGCGCTCGAGCGCTGGCCGGACGCGCAGGTGCTCGCGCACCCGGAGGAGCGCGTGCCCGGGACGACCGGGGACCTGCACCCGGGCGACGAGCTGACGATCGGCGGCCTGACCGTCAAGGCGCTGCACACCCCCGGCCACACCTCGGGGATGCTGAACCTGCTCGTGGACGGCCAGCTGTTCACCGGCGACACGCTGTTCAAGGGCTCGGTCGGCGGGGTCCGCGCGCCCGGGTCGACGTCCTTCGAGGACATCAGGCGCTCGATCCTGGACGTGATCCTCACGCTGCCTCCCGAGACCGTCATCCGGCCCGGCCACACCGACCCCAGCACGGTCGCCGACGAGCTCGAGCACAACCCGTTCGTGCGCGTCTGGCGCGGGGTCGACGAGGAGGGCGCGGAGCCGTGCACGGCGCTCGGCGAGCCCGCCACGCTCGTGCTCTGGGGCCCGGACTACGACGGCGGCCACAAGGCCTGGGTGCGCTGGCCCGACGGCTCCGACGACATCGTGGGGGGCTCGCGGGTCGACCGCTAACGTCGGTGGGGTGAGCTCTGAGAAGGCCTCAAAGAGCGGAATCTCGCTCCAGACCCTCCTGATCTCGAGTCTCTCCGCGGTGGCCGCGGCGATCGTGGTGCCGCTCTTCTGGGAGAGGGGCTCGCTGATCGCCACCGCCGTCACCCCGATCGTCGTCGCGGTCGTGTCGGAGCTGCTCAACCGCCCGGCCAAGGCGATCGGCACGGTCACGCCGAAAGTCGTCGCGCGCCGGCCGGCGCGCCAGCCGACCGCGGTCGGCCCGCCCGAGCCGGCGCCGCCCCCGACCCGCGACGACCCGTTCGGCCTCTACGAGCCGGCGCGAGCGCAGCGGCGCTTCCCGCTGAAGCTGGCGGTGATCACCGGCCTCGTCGCGGCCGTGCTCGGTGCCGGCGCGGTGACGATCGCCGAGCTGACCGTGTTCGGCCACCAGATCGGCGACTCCGGCCGCTCGACGGGCCTGCTCGGCGGCCAGTCGCGCGAGCACAAGGCGACGCCCACGCCCACGGCGACCCCGAGCGCGAGCTCGACGCCGACGGCCACGGCGACCCCGACCGCGACCCCGAGCGCGACGGCCACGCCGACGCCGACGGCGACCCCGTCCGCCCCGCCCACCGAGGCCCCGGCGCCGCTGCAGGAGACGCCGACCGCCCCGCCCGAAGAGACGCCCGCCGCGCCCACCCCGACGCCCTAGCCGTGGCCAAGGACCGCATCCCGACGTCTCGGATCTCGCGCACGGCGCGGGTCTCGAGCCTCGCCGCCGGCCAGGCGGCGCGCCACCTCGGGACGCGCGCGACGAACCTGGCGCGGTCGGCGGAGGGCCGCGACGCGGCGCTCGAGCGCCGCCACCTGGAAGCGGCCGAGCAGATCGTCACCGCGCTCGGGACGATGAAGGGCGCGGCGATGAAGCTCGGGCAGATGATGAGCTTCCTCGACGTCGGGCTGGTCCCGGAGGACTACCGCGAGGAGTTCCAGCGCAAGCTCGGGGCGCTGCGCGACGCGGCGCCCAACGTGCGCTTCGCGGACATGCGCAAGGTGATCGAGTCAGAGCTCGAGGCGCCGCTGGGCGAGCTGTTCGCCGCGTTCGACGAGACGCCGGTCGCGGCCGCCTCGATCGGGCAGGTCTACCGCGCGCGGCTGCACGACGGCCGCTGCGTCGCGGTCAAGGTCCAGTACCCGGGCGTCGCCGCCGCGGTGCGGGCGGACATGCAGAACCTCGGGATCATCCTGCGGCTGATGAAGCGGATCGCGCCCGGCCTGGACGTCAAGAACACGGCCGAGGAGATCCGCTCGCGCATCTACGACGAGCTCGACTACGAGCTCGAGGCCGCCAACCAGCGCTCGCTGGCCCGGATCTTCCGCAGCCACCCGTTCATCGTGATCCCGGACGTGCTCACCGACCTCTCGCGCGAGAAGGTGCTGGTGACCGAGCTCGTGTCCGGCGCCGGGTTCGACGCCGTCAAGGAGGCCGACCAGGCGACCCGCAACCGGATCGGCGAGATCGTCTTCCGCTTCTACTTCGGGTGCATGTACCGGCACCGCCAGTTCTCGGGCGACCCGCACCCCGGGAACTTCCTGGCGCTCGACGACGGCCGCGTCGCGTTCCTGGACTTCGGCCTGTTCAAGGTGATGCCCCGGCGGCTGATCGAGCTCGAGCTGGAGACCCAGCGCGCCGGCCACGAGGGCGACGCCCGGCGGCTGTGGGAGATCTGGGCCGAGGGCGGTCTGCTCTCTGACCCGGAGCGCTTCCGGCCGGACAAGCTGCTCTCGCAGTTCCTCGACGCCACCTGGTGGTATCTGACCGACGAGGAGCTGGAATTGACGCCGGACGTCGCGACGCAGGTGATGATCGACATGTCCGACCCGCGCTCGGAGCACTTCGGGCAGATGCGCCACGAGACCTTGCCGGCGGACCACATCTTCGGGCGCCGCGTGGAGCTGCTGACGCTGGCCGTGCTCGGCCAGCTGCGCGCGACCGCGAACTGGCACCGGATCGCGCGCGAGTGGATCTACGGCGAGCCGCCCGTCACCGCGCTGGGGCGGGAAGAGGCGGCGTTCTACGGCGCGCGCTGAGGGCCGCCGCGGTCGTGCGGGCGAACTGCGCCGGTGAGGGAGGCGGGCGCCACCCGGTGCGGTCATCCGCCGGCGACGAGGCGGGCGCGAAGCGGTCATGCCGGGGGGGTGCTGCGATCTCCTGTCGGCTCAGGCAAGGAGATCGGAACACCCCCCGGACTCGCCGCCGCGCCGCCCGCGGACGATCACCCCGGACGGCGCCTCAGTTCCAGGACGGCGTGTGCGCCGGAGCGGTGCTGGGGCCGACCGGCTGCAGCTCGCGCTCGGCGACCGCGTCGACGACCTCCTCGACCTCTTCCTCGAGCTCGGGCCCGCCGTCGGGCTCGGCGTCGCAGGTCACGCGCATCATCCCGGTGGCGACCTTCTCGTCGCCGACGACCGTCAACCCGCAGATGACGTCGCCCTCGTCCCAGCCGAGGCGCTCGAGGTCGAAGAACGCGAGGTGGACCTCGGTGGCGTTGCCGCCCCACGGGCAGGACCGGTTGTGGGCCTCCTTGGCCTTGCAGACCGCTTCCATGTTCTTGCCGGAGGCTTCGACGCTCATGTCGCCAAGGGTACCCTCAGAAGCGACCTTGCCTTACCCGCCCGGCATCCTCGCGCGCGGTCCCTGGCCGCTGAACCAGGTGACGACGCGCTGGAGCGAGATGCACTACCAGCCGTCGCCCGAGAAGGCCGCGGCGGCCGATCGGGCGATCGCCGAGCTGAAGGCCCGCTCGTCGCCCTCGCACGATGGTCTGGCTGGAAGATTGCAGAGCTTCACGGTCCTTAATGGGGGTCTGCAATTGGACCTCCAGGAGATGCGCTGGGCGCTGCGGCTGCTGCGCGAGGACGCGTCCGGAGCGCTCTCCGTGCTGTGCGTGGTGCGCGACGCGGAGGGCCGCTGGCTCGCCGGACGGCGCGCGCAATGGGTCGCGACGTGGGCCGGCGTGTGGGCGCTGGGCGCCGGCGGCTCGGTCGATCCCGGCGAGGATCCGGCTCTGGCGCTGGGCCGGGAGCTGCTCGAGGAGTGGTCGGTGGTGCCGGAGCGCATCGCCGTCGAAGCGCTCGTCGCCACCCCCGGCGATATGGCGATGTTGATCGGTCAGGCCTGGCTGCCCGCCGGTGCCGAAGTGGTCCGCGATCCGGAGCACGACGCGCACGCCTGGTGGCCTCCCGACCCGGAGGACTGGCCGGCGGAGGCACATCCGCAACTTCGGCGCACGGCGTCGTTGCTAATCAAAGACGGATGAGCTTCCGCACGCTCAAGTACCTGTCGTTCACGCACTCCGCGATCTACACCGCGCTGCTGGTCGCCGCGGTCGCGAACTGGGAGGGCAAGTACTGGCTGGGCTGGGCGCACGGAATCGGCTGGATCGTCATGTCCCTGCTCTGCATCGACGCCGTCCGGCGGCGCGTCATCCCGCTCTGGCTCGGGGTGATGGTGGCCGTGGTCGGGGGCGTCGGACCGTTCGCGGGAACCGCCGGATTCATCTACGCGGAACGGCGTGCCGATGCCCCTGCACGACTCCCACAAAGCGATATCGTCTAGGACCCTGATATGGCAGTGAACACCACGGTCGAAGTGGTCATGCCCCCGATGGGCGACTCGGTCTCCGAGGGCTCCATCCTGGAGTGGCACAAACAGGAGGGTGACGACGTCTCCGAAGACGAGACGCTCGTCGAGATATCGACCGACAAGGTCGATGCCGAGGTGCCCGCCCCGGTCAGCGGCACGGTGGTGAAGATCCACGCCGCCGAAGGCGACACCGTCGGCGTCGGCGCCGTCCTCGCCGAGATCGCGCCCACCAACGGGTCCGGGCCCGCGATCACGGTGGACGAGCCGGCCGAGCCCGCCGAAGCGACCGTGATCGAGATCGAGATGCCCGCGATGGGCGAGTCGGTCTCCGAGGGGACGATCCTCGAGTGGGCCAAGCAGCCCGGCGACGCCGTCGCCGAGGACGAGACGATCGTGGAGATCTCGACCGACAAGGTCGACGCGGAGGTCCCCGCGCCCGCGTCCGGCACGCTGACCGAAGTGCTCGCCGCCGCCGGCGACACGGTCAACGTCGGTCAAGTGATCGCTCGGATGGAAGGAAGGCGGGACATCCCCTCCGCCCCGCCCCGATCATCCGACCTTCCAGGCGCTGTGCCTGCGGCGACGCCGACCGAGGCCGCGCCGACGCCCGACGGCCTCAAGGTCACCCCGGTCGCCGCGCGCGTCGCCG
The DNA here is from genome assembly GCA_035555675.1 of Solirubrobacter sp. GTDB lineage: Bacteria > Actinomycetota > Thermoleophilia > Solirubrobacterales > Solirubrobacteraceae > Solirubrobacter. The sequence continues at coordinate 35,853 of DATMGH010000119.1, forward strand.
CCGCTCACGGCGTCGACCTCGCCAAGGTCCACGGCAGCGGCCCGGACGGCCGCATCGGCAAGGCCGACGTGCTCGCGTTCAGCGAGAACGGCGCCGCCGCCGCGACGACCACGTCCAAGCAGACCCTGCTCAAGGGCGCCAGCGCGATGCTCGCGCGCTACATGGACGAGTCGCGCTCGATCCCGACCGCGACCTCGTTCCGCACGTTCACGGTCACGATCCTGGACGCGCGCCGCAAGGAGCTCAAGGCCGCCGGCCAGAAGGTCTCGTTCACGCACCTGATCGCGCACGCCATCGCCCGCGCCGCGACCGAGCAGATGCCGGTCATGTCGACCCACTTCGCCGAGCTCGACGGCAAGCCGCACGTGATCGACGACGGCGCCGTGCACCTCGGCATCGCCGTCGACGTCGAGAAGAAGGGCGGCGGGCGCACGCTGATGGTGCCCGTGATCAAGGACGCGGGCCGGCTCACGTTCCCGCAGTTCCTGGACGCCTTCAACGCGCTGATCGCCAAGGCGCGCGACAACAAGCTGACCGCGGACGACCTGCAGGGCGCGAACCTGACGCTCACCAACCCGGGCGGCATCGGCACGATCGCCTCCGTCCCGCGCCTGATGAGCGGCCAGGGCACGATCGTCGCCACCGGGTCGATCGGCTACCCGCCGGGCCTCGGGGCCATCGGCGCCACGATCGGCGCCGAGAAGGTGATGACGATGACGTCGACGTACGACCATCGCATCATCCAGGGCGCCGAGTCCGGCCAGTTCCTGCAGGTGGTCGAGGCCTACCTCCAGGGTGAGCACGGCTTCTACGAGCAGCTGTTCGCTGATCTGGACGCGCCGCTCGGCGCCGCCCCGAGCGCGCCGGTCGCGACCGCGGCCGTGCCGGCCGCCCCCGCCGTCGCGCCGTCCGGCGAGCCGGACCTCGAGCTGCTGCAGGCGGTGCAGGCCGCGATGTCGCTGATCAAGGCCCACCGCACGCACGGCCACCTGGCCGCGCGGCTGGACCCGCTCGGCTCCGAGCCCGAGGGCGACCCCGCGCTCGACCCCGAGCCGCTGAAGCTGACGCCCGAGATCATGGCCAAGATCCCGGCCACGATCCTGCGCGTCGGCGTCCCCGGCGAGACGCTGGCCGAGGTCATCCCGCATCTGCGCGAGACGTACTGCGGCACGATCGCCTACGAGATCGAGCACATCGCCTCGCACCGCCAGCGCGTCTGGCTGCGCGAGAAGATCGAGACCGGCGCGTTCCGCACGCCGTTGAGCGCCGAGGAGAAGATCGCGCTGCTGCGCCGCCTGACCCAGGTGGACTCGCTCGAGCGCTTCATGCACAAGGCGTACCTGGGCCAGAAGCAGTTCTCGGTCGAGGGCCTGGACATGACCGTGCCGATGCTGGACGAGATGATCCAGCTGGGCGCCGCCGAGGGCGCGCGCGAAGTCGTGATCGGCATGGCGCACCGCGGCCGCCTGAACGTGCTCGCGCACAACCTGGGCCGCGCGTACGAGACGATCTTCCGCGAGTTCGAGGGCGCGTCCTCGATCGAGGCCGTGACCACGATCCCGCAGGGCGGCACCGGCGACGTCAAGTACCACCACGGCGCCCAGGGCACCTACCAGTGCGGGGACAACGAGAGCGTGCTGGTGCGGCTGGAGTCCAACCCGTCGCACCTCGAGTACGTCGGGCCGGTGGTCGAGGGCGCGACGCGCGCCGTCCAGACCTCGCGCCAGGGCACGCACGCGACGCTGGACACCAACGCCGCGGTCCCGATCATCCTGCACGGCGACGCCGCGTTCCCGGGCCAGGGCGTGGTCGCGGAGACGTTCAACCTGCAGGCGCTCGACGGCTACACGGTCGGCGGCTCGCTGCACCTGATCCAGAACAACCAGGTCGGCTTCACCACCGACCCGGACGACTCGCGCTCGACGCGCTGGGCGTCGGACCTGGCGAAGGGCTTCGACGTCCCGATCTTCCACGTCAACGCCGACGACGTCGCCGCGTGCATCTCGGCGGTCCGGCTCGCGTTCGCGTTCCGGCAGGAGTTCGGCCACGACGTCCTGATCGACCTGATCGGCTACCGCCGCTACGGCCACAACGAGGCCGACGAGCCCGCGTACACGCAGCCGGAGATGACGGCCAAGATCAAGGCCAAGAAGTCGGTGCGGGAGCTCTACGCGGCCACGCTGGTCGCCGACGGCACGCTCACGCAGGAGGAGGCCGACCAGATCTCCACCGACATCTGGGACGACCTCTCGCGCCGCCACCGCGAGCTCAAGGAGCAGCTGGCCAGCGCGGGCAACGAGCAGCCGACCGGCGGCTACGAGCTCGACCGCTCGGCCTCCCCGGAGGTCAAGACGGCGGTGTCGGCGGAGCGGCTGACGGCGCTCAACGACGCGCTGCTGCACGTCCCGGACGGGTTCACCGTGCACCCGAAGCTGGTCAAGCAGCTGGAGCGCCGGCGGGTCGCCGTCGGCCCGGACGGCGGCATCGACTGGGCGCAGGCCGAAGCGCTGGCGTACGCGTCGCTGCTGACCGAGGGCACGCCCGTGCGGCTGACCGGTCAGGACGCCGAGCGCGGCACGTTCTCCCAGCGCCACCTCGTCCTGCACGACTCCAAGACCGGCCAGCGGATCTCGCCGATCCAGAACCTGCCGGGCGCGCTGGCGCCGATGGAGCTGCACAACTCGCCGCTGAGCGAGGTCGCCTGCCTCGGGTTCGAGTACGGCTACTCGATGGAGGCGCCGGAGACGCTCGTGCTCTGGGAGGCGCAGTTCGGCGACTTCGTCAACTCCGCTCAGGTGATCATCGACCAGTTCATCGTGTCGGCGCTGTCGAAGTGGGGGCAGACGACGCGGCTGACGCTGCTGCTGCCGCACGGCTACGAGGGCTCCGGGCCGGAGCACTCGAGCGCGCGCATGGAGCGGTTCCTGTCGCTGGCCGCCGAGGGCAACATCCGGGTGGCGAACCTGACCACGCCGGCGCAGTACTTCCACCTCCTGCGCCGCCAGGCGCGGGTGGCCAAGCAGCGCCCGCTGGTGATCATGACCCCGAAGTCGTTGCTGCGCCTGCCGCAGGCGACGTCGCGGATCGAGCACCTGTCCGAGGGTCGCTTCTTCCCGATCCTGGCCGAGCCGCGGATCGACGAGGCCAAGGTGCGCCGGCTGGTGCTGTGCACCGGCAAGCTCTACTACGACCTCAAGGGCCACGCCACGCGCGAGAACAACGAGGGCGTCGCGATCACCCGCATCGAGCTCCTGTACCCGTTCCCGCAGGCGCAGATCATGGAAGAGGTCCGGCGCTACCCGAACCTGCGCGAGGTCGTGTGGGTCCAGGAGGAGCCGCGCAACATGGGCGCCCGCGCGCACATGTCGCCGCGCCTGCTGCAGATCCTCCCGACCGACATCGAGTTCGGCTACATCGGCCGGCCGGAGCGGGCCTCGCCGGGCGAGGGCTACCCGGCCGCGCACACGGTCGAGCAGACCCGGATCATCCGCACCGCGCTGGATCTCTCGGTGCCGGTGTCGGTGAACCCGAAGAAGCAGCCGGGGGACAGGTGATGTAACGTCGCACGCTCGTCGGCGTCCGCGTTGCGGGCCCGGCAAGCGGCCCGGTCCGGACGCCGACGGGCGGGCGAAATCCTGCTTGCAGCCCCGCAACTCTGTTGCGGGGCTGGTGTCGAAAGGGGCATGAAGAAGCTGCGTTTCTCCGGCCGCGCCGCGGTCGTCTGTTCCCTGATCCTCGCGCTCGGCGTACCGTCGGTCGCGATGGGCTTCGGCGAAGGCCGGAACCTGCTGCTCGGCAAGCGCAACCCGTCGAGCAATCCCTCGCTGGCCCTGACCTCGGAGACCGAGATCATCGCCAACAACTCGACGTACGGCACGCGCCAGTCCAACAAGCGCGATGGTGACGGCGGCGGCGCGATCTACGGCTGCCGCTCCAACCCGGGCAACGAGCCCTGCATCCGTGCGGCGAACCTCAAGGGCGGCCGCGCGTTCGAGTTCCACACCGTCGGCGCCGAGGCCGGCCAGATCACGGTCGGCAACCCGGCCGGCGCGCCGTTCACCACCAACGCGACCGGCGTCGCCACCGGCCTGAACGCCGACAAGGTCGACGGCAAGGACGCGACTGACTTCGCCCCCGCGGCCGACGTGACCGCGCTGCAGGGCAGCCTGCTGTTCGCCGTGGTCGGCGCCGACGCCGCCGTCAGCGCGAGCCGTCCCGCCGGCGTCACCGCGACCGTCAGCGGCTCGACCTACACGGTCAAGTTCGCCCGGGACGTCAGCAAGTGCTCGTTCACCGCGTCCCCGGTCGGCTCCGCCTCGGAGGCCCCGGGCGTGCAGCCGACGAGCGGCGCCGTCGACAGCGTGACCGTCGAGACCGGGACCAACCCGGGCTCGTTCAACCTGCAGGTCATCTGCTAGTCAGTACGCCTATGGCGCACGATCGGACCGCGGACGTGCTTCGGCGCGTCCGCGCCGTCCCCGAGGGGTTCGTGCGCACCTACGGCGACGTCTCCCCCGGCGCGCCGCGGTTCGCCGGCACCGTCCTGTTCCGGACGGAGACGCCGGTGCCGTGGTGGCGGATCGTGCGCGCGGACGGCTCGCTCGCCAAGGGCGCCCGGCAGCGCGCGCTGCTGGAGGCCGAGGGCGTGCCGTTCCGCGGCACCCGCGTCGACATGCGGGCGGCGCGGATTCCCTGATGTGGGTCCAGCGCGAGATCACGCTGCGCCCGCGGCCGCGCGGCTTTCACCTGATCACCGGTGAAGTGCTGTCGGCGATGCCCGAGCTGCGGCGCGCCCGGGCCGGCCTGCTGCACGTGTTCATCCGGCACACCTCGGCGTCGCTGACGCTCAATGAGAACGCGTCGCCGGACGTGCGGGCCGACTTCTCGACGTGGTTCGACGACGCGGTGCCCGAGCGGTTCGCGTGGACGCACACGCTCGAGGGGCCGGACGACATGCCGGCGCACATCAAGGCGTCGCTGCTCGGCCCGTCGCTGACGCTCCCGGTCTCCGGCGGCGAGCTGGCCGTCGGCACGTGGCAGGGCATCTACCTCTGTGAGCACCGCGACCACGGCGGCGCCCGCTCGCTCGTGCTGACGCTGAACGGCGAGTAGCCGCCCCATACCTTCGTCCAGACCTGGGCGAAACGTACGCAATCTTGCGCAGGCGCGGTTTGCGGTCGCGCGGCGCGCGCTCTTAGGCTCGCGCCGCCTCGTCACCGACCGGGACTCAAAGCGCCAGTGATCCGAATCGTCTCGCGGGCCGCCGCCGTCGCGGCCACGCTCCTCCTCGCCCTCGCGGGCACCGCGGCCGCCGCGTGCCAGACCACGTACACCGGCCCGTCCGGCGAGTGGCAGACCGACGCCGGCTGGTCGACGGGCGCGCGCCCCACGAGCGCGCAGGACGCCTGCATCCCGGCCGGGAAGACGGTCACGATCGTCGAGAACGGCATCCCGACCGCGCGGACGCTGACGATCGACGCCGGCGCGACGCTGCGGCTCCGCACCGATCCGGGCTACGCGAACACGGCGGCCAGCTTCGGCGAGGTCGAGAACGCGGGCCTGATCGAGTTCACCGCGACCGGCACCGCGACCGACAACGACTTCTCGGTGCTGACGGCCTCGAC
>DATMGH010000120.1:0-37540 GCA_035555675.1 Solirubrobacter sp.
GGTTGACCGCGACGCTGAGATCCAGCCCGTCGCGCCGGTGCGAGCCGATCTCGTCCAGCGCCCGATCGAGCACGTATGCGGTCAGCGCCCGCCCCAGCCCCGAGTGGTCGGCGAGCGGCAGGAAGTCCCCCGGCATCAGCAGCCCGCGCCGCGGATGCGCCCAGCGCACGAGCGCCTCGACGCCGCGCACGGCCCCGGTCGAGATCTCCGCCTTCGGCTGGTAATACAACACGAACTGCCCTTCCGCGAGCCCGTCTCGCAGCTCGCCCAGCAGCTCCAGCCGGCGCCGCGAGTGGTGGTCGCGCTCGGGCAGGTAGACCTCGTGCCCGGTGCGCGTGCGCTTGGCCTCGTACATCGCCACGTCCGCCCGCTGCAGCAGCCCGAGCGCGGTCCCGGAGTGCTCGGGATACAGCGCGATGCCGATGCTGGCGTCGAGGTGCACGCGGATGCCGCCGACGCCGAAGGACCGCTCGAGCGCCGCCCGCAGCCGCAGCCCGGCGGCGCTCGCTGACGCCTCGTCGCCCGGCGCGAGCACGACCGCGAACTCGTCGCCGCCCAAGCGCGAGAGCGTGTCGCCGTCGCGCAGCGCCTCCTGCAGGCGCGGCCCGATCTGGCGCAGCACCTCGTCGCCCGAGGAGTGCCCGAGCGTGTCGTTGAGCTCCTTGAACCCGTCGAGGTCGATCAGCAGCAGCGCGACGTCGCCCTGCTCGGCCGCGATCGCCTCCTCCAGCCGCGCGATCAAGTACCGGCGGTTGCCGAGTCCGGTCAGGTCGTCGGTCACCGCCTCGCGCTCGCTGGCCCGCAGGCGGGCGGCGACGGTCACGCCCGCGCGGGCCATTCCGGTCAGCACGGTGACCGTCGCCAGCGTGGCGCCGACCGGCGGCAGGCTCACGAACTGCCCGACGACCAGCAGCGTGAGCGCCGTCGCCGCGTACGCCAGGATCGCGGCCAGGACGACCGGGCTGAACTCCCGTGCCGGGCCCACATCCGGCTCCGGCAGCCAGACGGCGGCCAGGAACGGCACGATCGCCGCGACCGGCAGCTCGCCGAGCGCGGCGACGCCCACGAGCCCGCAGGCGAGCGCCCAGGTCAGGCGCCAGCGCGCCAGCCCGAGCGCCGCCGCCACGCCGCACGCGGCCAGCGTGGAGGACAGCTCGGCGCCGGTCGTCGCCGCCAGCGCGCCGACCGCGCTCGCCCCCATCGCCGCGTCCGCGAAGCTCAGCGCGACCGGCCGCCCGAGCCGCTCCACCACCATCGCCGCGAGCGCCGCGAAGGCCACCGCGCACGCGGCGGCGTGCAGCTCGTCGCGCCCGCTGAGCTCACCCGCCGCGGCGACCGCGAGCGCGGCGGCGAACAGCAGCCCGGCCAGCCGGTTCCGGTGCCGCAGGACGGCGAGCGAGGCGCACAGCAGGCTCCCGCAGACGAGCAGCCCTCCAACCATCACCGCGTATCCAAGCAGCACCGGCCCCGTCAGGACAACGGACCGAATTACGGTCTGAACATCTCGAAGAGGTCAGTGACCACCGCGTAGTCGCCGCGGTAGCCGCAGCGGGCGATCGGCTTCAGCGCCGCCGTGTCCAACTGTCCGCCGACGATGAACCGCTCGTCGATCCACACACCGACCACCTGGCCGAACGTGACGATGTTCTTCGCGGGCGCGCCCGCGAGGTCGCGCAGCGCGACCCGCTCGACCACCTTGCATTCGAGCGCGACCGCCGCCTCGCCCACGCGCGGCGGCGCGACCAGCCGCGACGGCACCATCGTCAACCCGGCGTGCTCGAACTCGTTCTCGCCGCGCGGCAGCGCCGCCGACGTCTCGTTCATCTGCGCGCGCAGATCCCACGTCGCGAGGTTCCAGACGAACTCCCCGCTCGCGTGCGCGAACGTCGCCGAGTCCTTCGGCCCCATGCTGGAGAACATCAGCATCGGCGGCCGGTCGCAGACCGCGTTGAAGTAGCTGTAGGGCGCGAGGTTCACTTCGCCGTCGGCGCCGACGGTCGAGATCCAGCCGATCGGCCGCGGCGCGACCATCGCCTTGAACGGGTCGTGCGGCAGCAGCGCGCGGTCGCGCGATTCAGGTTCGTAGAAGAGCATTCGGAGGGATACTGTCCGACGTGGAGGAGCGGCGGCGGAGCTGGCGCACGGCGATCGAGCTCGACTGCCTGCTGCACCGGCGCGCCGGCAAGCAGGTCCAGGCGCACACGGTCGATCTCGGGCCCGGCGGCATGCGCGTGCACACCGAGCGTCCGCTGGCGGTCGACGAGGTGCTCGAGTTCGAGCTGCCCGACCGGGCGCGGATCAACGGCCGCGTCCGGGTGCTGCGCGAGCTGAACTACCGCGTCTACGCGTTGCGGTTCGAGACGCTCGGCGACGAGGCGCGGGCCGAGATCGCGGCGGTCGCCACGCCCCGCGAACGCACCTAGGGGGTGTGGCACACATCTGTCGTCTAGCGCAAGATTTGTGACCCACCCCCCTCCGAGAGGCGCCCGAGAACGAGCGGTACGGCGGCTACTGACGCTCCAGGACGATGATCGGGATCTCCCGCGACGTCTTGGTCTGGTACTCGTCGTAGGCCGGCCACTCGGCCGTCATCGTCTTCCACATCGCCGGCTTCTCCTCCGGCGTCGCCTCGCGCGCCCGGGCTTTGAAGCGGTCGCCGCGGACCTGCACCTCCACCGCCGGATCGGCCACCAGGTTCAGATACCAGGCCGGCGGCTCGTCCGCCCCGCCCTTGGACGCGACGATCAGGTAGTCGTCGCCGCTGCGGCCGTAGATCAGCGGCAGCTCGCGCAGCTCGCCGGACTTGCGGCCCTTCGTCGTCAGCAGCAGCACCTGGGTGCCCTGCCAATCGTGGCCCTCGGCGCCCCCGGTCTCCCGGTAGCGCGCCGTATGTTCCGCACCGAAAAGCGTCATGTTCGACCGATCAGGTTACGCACTTCGCGCAGCGCGACCGGCAGCGTGGTCAGGTCGAACGCCCCGCCGGAGCGGATCTCGGCCAGGATCTCCCGCGCGCGGTCGGCGGCGGGCCGGTTGGCCTCGTACCAGGCGTCGGCGCCGCCCTGACGCAGCACGTCGGTGGTCAGCTCCGCGTGCAGGCTGAAGAGGTCGTCGCGCAGCGCCGCGCGCGCCATCGCCTGCCAGCGGTTGTTGCGCGGCAGGGCGACGATCCGGTCGCGCAGCCAGTGCAGGTCGAGCCGGCCGCCGAGCAGGAAGTGCAGCGCGGTGACCTCCTCCACGTCGTGCTCGGTCGCGGCCGCCACCTCGACGATGTCGAACGCCGCGAACAGCGCGCTCTGCGTCGCGACGCGCCCGGCCAGCGCCGCCGGCACGCCCGCGTCGGTCAGCCGCGTGACGCGCTCGTCCCACGTCGCCCGCTCGGCCTCGACCAGCACCGCCGGGAGCAGCGACGCGACCTGCGCCGCGCCCTCGCGGTAGCGCGCGCTCTCGCCCGCGATGTCCAGCGGCCGCGGCCGCTTGCGCAGCAGCCAGCGCGCCGACCGCTCGACCGACCGGCGGCTGGCCAGCAGCATCTCGGTCTGCACGTCGGCCGCGACCGCGCCGTCGAGTGCCTCGATCTCCGCCCACAGCGCGCGCACGCCGAACACGTCGCGCGCGATCGTGGACGCGCGGGCGATCTCCGCCGGCTCGGCCCCCGTGTCCTCGCGCAGCCGGAACACGAACGTGGTGCCCGCGCCGTCGATCAGGTCGTTGGTCACGCGCGTGGCGATGATCTCCCGGCGCAGCCGGTGCCGGCGCATGACGGCGCTGAAGCGCTCGGGCAGCGGCGCCGGGAAGTAGTGCTCGAGCTCGTCCTCGAGCGCCGGGTCCTCCGGCAGGTCGGACTCCAGCAACGCCGCGTAGAGCGTGATCTTCGCGTACGCCAGCACGACCGCGAGCTCCGGCTGCGTCAATCCGAGCCCGGCCTGCCGGCGCTCGGCGATCACCTCGCCGTCCGGCAGCGCCTCCAGGTGCCGGTCCAGCCGCCCGCGCGCTTCGAGGTCGCGCATCACCCGGTCGTGCACGTCGAGCATCGCGGGCGCCTGCGCGCGCGACAACGAGAGCGCCTGCGTCTGCGTGTAGGAGCCGCGCAGGACGCGCTCGGCGACCGCGTCGGTCATCTCGGCCAGCAGCGCGTTGCGCTGCTTGACGGTCATGTCGCCCTCGGCCACGACCGTGTCCAGCAGCACCTTGATGTTGACCTCGTGGTCGGAGCAGTTCACGCCGCCGGCGTTGTCGATCGCGTCGGTGTTGATGCGCCCGCCGGCGAGCGCGAACTCGATCCGCCCGCGCTGGGTGAAGCCGAGGTTCCCGCCCTCGCCCGCAACCCGCGCGCGCAGGTCGGCCCCGTCGACCCGGATCGCGTCGTTGGCCTTGTCGCCGACGTCCGCGTGGCTCTCCGACCGCGCTTTGACGTACGTCCCGATGCCGCCGTTCCACAGCAGGTCGACCGGCGCGCGCAGGATCGCCTGCATCAGCTCGCTCGGCGTCAGGTGCTCGGCGTCCACCGCGAGCGCCTCGCGCACCTGCGGCGACAGCGGGATCGACTTCGCGGTCCGCGGGAACACGCCGCCACCCTCGGAGATCAGCTCGCGCGCGTAGTCGTTCCAGCTCGACCGCGGCAACGCGAACAGCCGGCGGCGCTCGGCGTGCGAGGCGGCCGCGTCCGGGTTCGGGTCCAGGAAGATGTGACGGTGGTCGAACGCGGCCACCAGCCGGATGTGCTCGCTCAGCAGCATCCCGTTGCCGAACACGTCGCCGCTCATGTCGCCGATGCCGACGACGCGGAAGTCCTCGGTCTGGACGTCGACGCCCAGCTCGCGGAAGTGGCGCTGGACCGAGACCCAGGCCGACCGCGCCGTGATCCCCATCGCCTTGTGGTCGTAGCCGACCGAGCCGCCGGACGCGAACGCATCCCCGAGCCAGAACCCGTAGCGCTCCGCGACGCCGTTGGCGATGTCGCTGAACGTCGCGGTGCCCTTGTCGGCCGCGACCACCAGGTAGGGGTCGTCACCGTCGTGGCGCACCACGCCGTCCGGCGGCACCACGCGGCCCGCCGCGTCGTAGGTGTCCGTGATGTCCAGCAGCGCGCTGATGAACGTCGTGTAACAGGCGACCACCTCGTCGCCCGCGCGCTTGACCACGAACCCGCCCTTCGCCCCCACCGGCACGATCAGCGCGTTCTTGACCATCTGCGCCTTCATCAGCCCGAGCACCTCGGTGCGGAAGTCCTCGCGCCGGTCGCTCCAGCGCAGCCCGCCGCGCGCGACCGCACCGCCGCGCAGGTGGACGCCCTCCACCCGCGGCGAGTGCACGAAGATCTCGAAGCGCGGCTTGGGCAGCGGCACCAGCGGGACCTGCGTCGGGTCCAGCTTGAAGGACACGTAGGGCTTGGCCAGGTAGTAGTTCGTGCGCAGCATCGCCCGCAGCACGCTCAGGAAGCCGCGCAGGATGCGGTCCTCGTCGAGGCTGTCGACGGCGTCGATCGCGCTCTCGACGTCCACGTCGCCGCGCTCGCGCGCGGGGTCGAAGCGCGCGTGGAACAGCCGCACCATCGCCGCCGTGATGTCCGCGTGGCCGAGCAGCGTCTGCTCCATGTAGCGGTCGCTGAACGGGATCCCGGCCTGACGCAGGTAGCGCGCGATCGCGCGCAGCATCGTCACCTCGCGCCAGTCGAGCCCGGCGGCGATGATCAGGCCGTTGAAGCCATCGAGCTCGGCGTCCCCGCGCCACACGCGCTGGAAGCCGTCGTGGAAGCGGTCGCGGATCGCGCCCACGTCGACCTCGCTCGGGGCCAGCAGGCCGAAGTCGTAGATCCACGCGGGCGACGCCTCACGCGGCGTCACCTCGTACGGCCGCTCGTCGGTCACGGTCAGCCCGAGGCTCTCGAACATCGGCAGCACGTCCGACAGCGACACGCGCCCGCCGCGCCGGTAGAGCTTGCAGCGCAGCACGCCGGGCGCGGCCTCGAGCGGGCGGTAGAGGCTGAGGTCGAGCGCGTCCTCGCCCTCCAGGGCCTCGATCCGCTCGACGTCCGCGATCGCCGAGCGCGCCAGCAGGTCATCGCGGTAGGCGGCGGGGAACGCGGTGCCGTAGCGGCGGAAGAGCGCGATCCCGCGCTCCTCGCCGTGCTCCTCCATCAGCACCGCCAGCAGCTCGTCGTCCCACGAGCGCGTCGCCTCCACCAGGCGCGCTTCGAGCGCGTCGTGGTCGACCGTCTTCAGCGCGCCCGGCTGCAGGCGCAGCGTGTAGTGGATGCGCACCAGCACCAGCTCGGTCAGCCGCAGCTCCCAGTCGACGCCCTCCGCCCCGTACGCCTCGCGCAGGATCTCGGCGATCTTGACCCGGTTGGCCGTGTTGAACCGGTCGCGCGGCAGGAACACCAGGCAGGACACGAAGCGCTGGTAGCGGTCGGTGCGCTCGAACAGCCGCACGCGCTGGCGCTCGCCGAGGTCGAGGATCCCGCGCACGGTCTCGTAGAGCTCGTCCGGGCCCATCTGGAACAGCTCGTCGCGCGGATAGGTGTCGATCACCTGGCAGAGCGCCTTGTAGTCGTGGCTGCCGGGCTGGAAGCCGGAGCGGTCCAGGACCGCCTGCACCGTGCGGCGCAGGACGGGGATCTCGGCCGGCACCTCGCGGTAGGCGCGGGTGGTGAAGAGGCCGAGGAAGCGGCGCTCGCCGGTGACGTTGCCGTCGGCGTCGAAGCGCTTGACGCCGACGTAGTCCATGTAGCTCGGGCGGTGCACGGGCGAGCGCCGGTTGGCCTTGGTCAGCACCAGCATGCGCGGCTCGCGCGCGTACGCGCGGACCTCAGGCGGGAGCTTCGCGAACGCCGCCGAGCGGTGCTTGCCGTCGCCGCCGCGCAGCAGGCCGAGGCCGGTGCCGGGGTCGGCGTGCAGCGTCTCGTCCCCGAGCGTGTACTCGCGGTAGCCGAGGAACGTGAAGTGGTGCTCGCTCATCCACTCCAGCAGCGCCTTGGCCTCGGCGACCTCGTCCGGGTCGACGTGCGCGGGCGGAGGCTCGTCGATCAGCGCCCGCAGGCGCTCGCGCATCGGCTGCCAGTCCTCCACCGCCGCGCGCACCTGGTCGAGCACCCGGTGCAGCGCCTGCGCGAGCGCCTCGAGCCGGTCGCTCGGCTGGCGGTCGATCTCGATGTGCATGTAGGACTCGTCGCCGAGCACCGGGTGCACGAGCACGTGGATCCCGGCCTCGCGGCGGCTCAGCTCGATGCTCACCGAGTCCACCAGGAACGGCATGTCGTCGGAGACGACGTCGACCGCCGTGTGCGGCGACTGCCAGCCGTGCTGCTCGAACGTCGGGTTGTAGACGCGGACCTTGGCCTCGCCCGGCTCGCGGTCGCGGCCGAACGTCCAGTGCGAGAGCGCCGACCCGTAGAGGTCGATCGGCTCGCGCCCGCGCAGGTCCTCCGCGGGCGCGCCGCGGTAGTACGCGCGGATGAACGCTTCCGCGGCGTCGACCTCGTCCGGTGCGACGCGTTCGCGCACCAGGTCGCACACCGATTCGATCAGCTCCGACTCGACGTCCCGCGTCCCCGTGGCCATGGCGCCGCACGCTACGCCGGGGAGCGGACGCGGTCAATCGCCGAGCAACACGGCGAGCTGGCGCCGCACGGCCTCCCGCAGCCAGGCCGGGTCCTCACCGGAAAGCAGCACGCTGAGCCGCAGGCCGTCGAGCGCCGCGATCACGAGCCGGACGTCGAGCGCGGACGCGTACTCGTCGCCCAGCGCCTGCAGGCCGCGCCCCCACTCCCGGTGCACGTCGCGGGAGAGCAGCTCGATCTGCAGGCGGTAGAGCGCGAGCGTGGTCTCGCGCTCGCTCGTCACCTGCTCGATCAGCCAGTCGGCGAGCGCCTCCGGGCCGCGCTCGTGCAGGTAGGCGGCGACGCGCTCGACCTCGTGCCGCGCGGTCCAGCGCAGCGCGGCCTCGAGGATGTCCGCCTTGGTCGCGTAGTGCCAGGTGGTCGAGGAGAGCGAGACGCCGGCCTCGCGCGCGACCGCGCGGTGCGTCACCGCCGCGACGCCGTCGCGGGCCACGACCTTCACGGTCGCGGCCACGATCGCGTCCCGGACCCTTTGCGAGGACTGGGCGCGGGTCACGCGGGAATCCTAACCAGTACGTTCGTACTTGCTGAAGCGGTACATCAGTACTAGATTGCGGCCGGGTCTGATGGACGGAACACGTCGCTCGTTCTTCACTGCCGCGTCGAGTGTCGCACTGCTGTGCACGATCGGCGGCGAGGAGGTCTCGGTGTCAGACCGGGGCGACCTGCGCCGGGCGGACGCCGCGGCGGCGCGCGTGAAGCGGCCGCGGGCGGCGGTCGCGCAGGCGATCCCGCAGATCGAGCCCGCGCCGGGCGGGACGCGCCGCGAGGTCTGGATCCAGGCCGAGACGGCGCGGCTGTCGGTCACGCCCGCGCGCCGCGACGAGTGGCACAACCGGGCCGTGCCGGGCGGCCGCAACGCGTTCACCGCGTTCGTCTACCGCGAGATGACGGCCGGGTTCGCGGCCTACAAGTACGGCCCGTCGATCCCCGGGCCGACGCTGACCGCGGAAGTCGGCGACGTGCTGGTCGTGCACTTCCGCAACGGGGACACGAAGCTGCGCCAGGCGGTCACGATGCACCCGCACGGCGTCAAGTACAACCCCGAGTACGACGGCGCGTACATGGGCGAGTACACGCGCGCGGGTGGGTTCATCGCGCCCGGCGAGACGTTCACCTACCAGTGGGAGTGCACGCCGGACTCGATCGGCGCCTGGCCGTACCACGACCACGGGCCCAACCACACGCTGAACACGTTCCGCGGCCTGTTCGGGACGATCGTCGTCCGCCCGCCCGGGGACCGCTGGCCGGACCGCATGTACACGCTGTTCGCCCACCAGCTGCCGCCGCCGGTGACCGGCCTGGACCGCACGTTTCAGTGCTTCAACGGGCACGCGTACGCGGGCTCGACGCCGATCCTGCGGTCGCGGGTCGGCGAGGACGTGGAGATCCACGCGATCGGCATGGACTCGAACTTCCACACGTTCCACATCCACGGGCACCGCTGGCGCAACGCCGCGGGCGCCTTCGTCGACAACCCCACCTTCGGGCCCAACGAGACCGTGACGGCCCGCTTCACCGAGGACAACCCGGGCCGCTGGCTGTACCACTGCCACGTCTTCACCCATCAGGACGCGGGGATGGCGGGCTGGTACGTGGTCGACCCGTGAGAGGAGAGAACGTTGTCGCTGCGCAAGTCGTTGCTGTGCGTGCTGGTCGCGTCGCTGGCCGTTCCGGCGGTCGCCGGCGCGCAGTCCTACCCGGAGCCCAAGCAGCCCGGGCCGGTCGAGGCGCCGCCGAAGGGGCCGCACAAGACGTACACGGTGTGTGCGTCGTCGCGGTGTGACTTCAAGTCGATCCAGAAGGCGGTGAACCGCGCGCGGGCCGGTGACACGATCCGGGTGCGCAACGGGGTCTACCGCGAAGCGGTGAAGATCAACGGGCGCGGCAAGCGCTACCTGAAGCTGATCGGGAACCGGTCGAAGCCGGCGAAGGTGAAGCTGCTCGCGCGCGGCAAGATGCAGAACGGGATCTTCGTCAACGACGCCGACGAGGTCACCGTCGACGGGTTCATGGCGCAGGGCTACAGGTCCAACGGGTTCTTCTTCACGAACCTCAACGGCTACACGATGAACCACCTGATCGCGCGCCAGACCGGGGTCTACGGGCTCTACGCGTTCAACACGATCGGCGGCAAGATGCTCAACTCGGAGGCGTATTACGTCAACGACGGGGCGTTCTACATCGGGCAGACGCCGCCGCAGGCCAAGCCGGTGCGGACGGTCGTGCGCAACGTCGCGGGCTGGGGCAGCCCGCTCGGGTTCAGCGCGACCAACATGCGCTACGTGACGATCACCAAGAGCCGCTTCTACAACAACGCGCTCGGGATCGCGCCGAACGCGCTGGACAGCGAGAAGTACCCGCCGGCCGAGGACAACGTGATCATCGACAACGACATCTTCTGGAACAACTTCAACTTCCACCAGGGCAAGCCGCCGTTCGCGGTGCGATCCGAGGGCACGGCGGCGCTCGCGCCGGTGGGCACGGGCGTGCTGCTGCTCGGCGGGCGCGGCAACCGGATCGAGAACAACCGCATCTTCGGCAACTACCTGGCCGGCGTGGTCGCGGTCGAGGGCATCCTGCTGGCGAAGAACCCGGACGCCCGGGCGCTGCGCAACAACGTGGTCCAGAACAACGCGTTCGGGCTCGGGGGCACGGACGTCAACGGGTTCGACCTCATCTACGACGGCAACGGGACCAACAACTGCTTCTCGATGACGGGCGTGACGTCGATGTTCCCGGCCGACGGGTCGACGTTCGCGGGCTGCGGCGGGACGAACGCGTTCAGCGCGGCCGTGCAGACGCAGATGATCGGCTGGACCGGCGAGGGCGCGCTGGCGGCGTGGAACAAGCACCCGCATCCGCCCAAGGCGGGCTACGCGCCGCTGGAGGTCTTCGGATCGTGAAGCAGCGGCTGGCCGCCGCCGGTGTCGCGCTGCTGTGTCTCGCGGCGCCGGCGGCCTCGTCCTCGGCGGCGGCGAAGAAGACCGTCAAGATCGGCGACAACTACTTCGCGCCGAAGAAGCTGACCGTCGCGCGCGGGACGACCGTCACGTGGAAGTGGCCGGGCTTCGACGAGGCCGGTGACGTGCACGACGTCAAGCTCAAGTCCGGGCCCAAAGGGGTCAAGAAGTTCCACTCGGAGGCGGCGTCGACCGACTACTCGTTCAAGCGCAAGCTCACCGTCCCCGGGACCTACAGGATCGTCTGCACGCTGCACGAGGAGATGCGGATGACGATCAAGGTGCGCAAGTAGACGCACGTCTTCGTCACGAGACTGCGACTTCCCGGGGATTCCGGCGGCGCCGGGTTGTACGGTCGGCGTCATGTTCGACGGCGAGCCCGGCACCGCGTTCCAAGACGAGGTCGTCGTGCGCCGCCTGCGCTTCTCGGCGCCGGACACGGGCTTCGCGGTCGTCGACGCCGACCGCGACGGGGACGACGTCGTGCTCGTCGGCACGCTTTCGCACCTGGAGGAGCGCGAGCGCGTGCGCGTGGAGGGCGTGTGGGCGGACGACCGCCGCTTCGGGATGCAGGTCAAGGTGCGCGTCGCGGAGTCGGTCGCGCCGTCCGGCGAAGTCGCGCTGATCGCGTACCTGAAGCGCGTGCGGCACATCGGGGTGGGACGCGCCGCGCGGCTGCTCGAGCGCTACGGGGACGACGTCCTGTTCGCGATCGACGAGGATCCGGCGGCGGCGTTCCGCTCGGTGGGGCTGAACCCGAAGCGCGTCAACGAGGCGGTCCGCTCCTGGCACGCGCTGCGCTCCACCCGCGCGCTGCACCTGCTGCTCGCCCCGCACGGGCTGGCCTGGCTCGTGCCGCGGATCGCCGCCGAGTACGGCGACCGCGCGCACGACGTCGTGCGCTCGCACCCGTACGAGCTGACGAGCGTGTTCGGCGTCGGCTTCGCGATCGCGGACACGATCGCCCGCGCGGCCGGCGTGCCGCGGGACTCGCCGGGCCGGACGCGCGCCGCGGTCGTCCACGTGCTGGTCGAGGCCGAGCGCGCCGGGTCGACGTGCCTGCCGGTCGCCGAGCTGGCCCCGGCCGCCGCGCGGCTGCTCGGCGGGCCGCCGCCGTCGGCGGAGCTGCTGCAGGAGATGTTCGATGCCGGGCTCGTGCATCTGGAGGAGGACGCCGGCGGCGCGGTCTGGGCGTACCGGCCGCCGACCGCGGCGCTGGAGGCGGAGCTGGCGGAGACCGTTCGGCGCCTCGCGGGCGCCGACCCGGCGCTGCGCCCGCCGCGCCCGCCGCACGGCGGCGTCGCCTCCCCCGCTTCGTCCCCGCCGCCCGCCGCCGCGCCCACCAGCCCGCCCGCGACGTCCGCGCCGCCCGCCACCGCGCCCACCAGCCCGCCCGCCACGTCCGCGCCGCCCGCCGCCGCGGCCGCGGCGCCCGCCGCCGAGTTCGTCCCCGCCCCCGCCCAGTGGGCCGCCGTCGAGGCGGCGTTCGCCTCGCGGCTCTCGATCGTCACCGGCGGCCCCGGCACCGGCAAGACCGCGACGATCCGCCTCATCTGCGCGGCCGCCCGCGCGCAGCGGGCGAGCGTCGCGCTCGTCGCCCCCACCGGCCGCGCCGCGCGCCGGATGGCGGAGTCGACCGGCATGGACGCGTCCACGATCCATTCGGCGCTCGGCTGGATTCCCGGGCAGGGCCCGACCAAGGACGAGATCGAGACCGACCTCCTCGTCGTCGACGAGACCTCGATGGCCAACCTCGAGCTACTCGTGACGCTGCTGCGCGCGGTCGGGCCGGCGATGCACGTCGTCCTTGTCGGCGACGCCGACCAGCTCGCGCCGGTCGGCGCCGGCAAGCCGTTCGCTGAGCTCGTCGAGGCCAAGGTCGTCCCGGTCGCCGAGCTCACGCACATCTTCCGCCAGGCCGCCGGCAGCATGATCGTCCGCGGCGCGCACGCGGTCCGGCGCGGCGAGCCGCCGTCGTTCGCGGCGGAGGCCGACCTCCGCCGCGATCTGTTCCTGATCGAGCGGGAGGACCCGCGCGCGGCGCTCGACGAGCTCGCGTCGCTGGTCACCACGCGCCTCCCGCAGCACTACAACGTGGATCCGCTGACGGACATCCAGGTCTTCGCGCCCGTCTACAAGGGCGCGCTCGGGATCGACGCCATCAATACCCGGCTGCGCCACGAGCTCAATTCCCGCGGCGAGCCCGTGATGGGCGGCCGTCTGCGGATCGGCGACAAGCTGATGCTCTCCGGGCGCAACCTGCACGAGCTGGGGCTGATGAACGGCACCGTGCTGCGGCTGCTCGAGCACCGCGACGACACGCTGGTCGTCTCCGCCGACGGGATGCTGGTCGAGCTGCCTGACGAGGAAGCGCCGCGGCTGCAGCTCGCCTACGCGTGCTCGATCCACAAGGGCCAGGGCATCGAGCTGCCAGTCGCGGTCGTCGTCGCCCACCCCGCCGCGGGCGCGTACTTCCTGCGCCGCGAGATGCTCTACACCGCGATGACGCGCGCGCGGCTGGCGACGCTGGTCGTCGGCACCCGCCCGGTCGTCGCCCGCGCCGCCGCGACGCCGGACACGTCGCGGCGCTTCTCGCGTCTGGGCGTCCGGCTCACCTGAGGCCGCACCGCTCGCCCCGCCTCGCGCCGCCGCGGCTCGCGCCGCCGCGCCCCGCCTCGTCCACCTCGCCCGCCTCGCCTCGCCCCGCCTCGCCTCGCCTCGCCTCGCCCCGCCCCGCTCGCCGCGCCCCGCCTCGCCCGGCGAGTGGTCACTTTCGGACCTCCGCGGCCCATTCGTGACCACTCGCGCCACATCACCCGCCCCGGGGGTAGGCTTCCGTGCAGGGTGACGGTACGTGTCCGCCTCGGCGCCGGGCTCGCGCGCCTCTCGGCCGCGCCGTTCGTGATGGTCGACGTCCCGGAGGGCGCGACCGTCGCCGACCTGTTCGCGCGGCTCGGCGCGGTCGAGCCTGAGCTCGCACCCGCGCTGCGCTCGGTGCTGCCCGTCGTCGCGGGCGAGCACGTTCCCCGCGACCGCGTCCTGGCCGGTGGCCAGGAGGTCGCGCTACTCCTACCTGTATCCGGAGGTGAGACCTGATGGCGATCGAGACGACGACCCGCCGCACCGTGGTCGTGGACACGTTCACGAACGGCCTGCTCGGCCCGGACGTGCCGATGGCCGGCCCGGTCGCGGACGGCGGCCACATCGTGTGGAACTCCGCGCCCGGCTGCTGGGGACCGATGATCACGCCCGCGATCCGCGGCGGCCACGAGGTTTGCACGCCCGTCTTCGTCGAGGGCGCCGAGGTCGGCGACGCGATTGCGATCCGCATCAAGGACATCGCCGTCACCTCGCTGGCGACCAGCTCGGGCAACGACCAGCCGATGGAGGGCCGCTTCAACGGCGACCCGTTCTGCGCGGCGGTCTGTCCCGGCTGCGGGACCGAGTGGCCGCCGACGCGGCTCGACGGGATCGGCGAGACCGCGGTGCGCTGCGCCAACTGCGGCGCCGACGCGACGCCGTTCACGTTCACCAACGGCTACACGGTCGCGTTCGACGGTCGGCTGGGACTGACGGTCGACGGCACCCGGGCCGAGGCCTACGCCCGCGAGGCACCGGCCGCCGCCGCCCTGCCGGACAACTCGATCCAGAACCCGATCCTCACGTTCGCGCCGCACGACATCGTCGGGCTGGTCACGCGCATGCGGCCGTTCCTCGGCCAGCTCGGGACGTCGCCGTCGACCACGATCCCGGACTCCCACAACGCGGGCGATTTCGGCTCGTTCCTGGTCGGCGCGCCGCACCGCTACGCGCTCGACGCGCAGGCGCTGCAGGAGCACAAGACGGACGGGCACCTGGATATCGACGCCGTCCGCGCCGGCGCGACGCTCGTCTGCCCGGTCAAGGTCCCGGGCGGCGGCGTCTATCTCGGCGACATGCACGCGATGCAGGGCGACGGCGAGATCGCCGGCCACACGGCGGACGTCGCCGGCACGGTCACGCTCCAGGTCGAGGTGATCAAAGGCCTCGGGATCGACGGCCCGGTCCTGTTCCCGCTCGCCGAGGACCTGCCGTTCCTGGCCAAGCCGCTGACCGCCGCCGAGCGCGCGCGGGCGGAGGTGCTGGCCGCGCGCGAAGGCGTCGACGCGCTCGAGGAGTCGCTGCCGATCTCGGTCGTCGGCACCGGACCGGACCTCAACTCCGCGACCGACAACGGCCTGCGCCGCGCGGCCGAGCTGCTCGGCCTGAGCGTGCCGGAGGTCATGAACCGAGCGACGATCGCGGGCGCGATCGAGATCGGCCGTGCGCCCGGCGTCGTGCAGGTGACGTTCCGCGCGCCCGCCGACGCGCTGGGCTCGCTGCGGCGCTACGCGGAGGAGCTGTATGCCTGAGCGTGACGGCTACGCGCCGGGCACGCCGAGCTGGGTCGACCTGGCGACGCCGGACGTCGACGGCGCGGCCGACTTCTACGGCGCGCTGTTCGGCTGGAGCGCTGACCCGGCGGGCTCGATCGAGCAGACCGGCGGCTACCGGTTCTTCCGCTCCGGCGGACACAAGGTGGCCGGCCTCTCGCCGCTGATGGACGAGCAGCAGCCGGTCATGTGGTCGACGTACTTCGACACCGACGACGTCGACGCGCTGGCCGCGCGCGTCACCGAGTTCGGCGGGACATCGCTGTTCGAGCCGATGGACGTCATGGACTCCGGCCGGATGGGCTTCTTCGTCCACCCGGCGGCGGGCGCGTTCGGCGGCTGGCAGGCGGGCACGCACAAGGGCGCTGAGCTGGTCAACGAGCCCGGCAGCCTGATCTGGAACACGCTGGTCACGCCCGAGGTCGACGCCGCGTCGGACTTCCTGCGCGTCGTCTTCGGGCTGCGCACGGAGCACCAGCGGATCGGGCCGCGAGACTTCCCGCTGCTGATGCTCGGCGACCACGGCGTCGCGGGTCTGATGCCGCCACCGCCCGAGATCCCGCCCGGAACGCCGGCGTTCTGGCTCGTCTCGTTCGCGGTCACCGACGTGGACGCGACCGTCGCGCTCGCGGCCGAGCGCGGCGGCGCCGTGCTGTCGGAGCCGGCGGACGTCGAGGGCCTCGGCCGGCTCGCGAACCTCTCCGACCCCTGGGGCGCCGCCTTCAGCGTCATCGTGCTGGCGTAGCGCGCCGGCTTCGGGGCGGAACGAGCCGCGGGTCGCCCGCGGCTTCTCCGCCCCGGGCCGAACCCCACGTCGCCACCCGAAGTCACCCGGCCCCACCACGCCGCGCGCATACAGCCCCGGCGCGCCGCGCTCACCCGGCCCGACCGCCCGGAGCTCACGTGGCGTCTCCGCGTCGCAGCAGGCGCTGGAGCCAGCCCGGGCGCGGCGGTTCGACTTCGTCGCGGAACGGGAGCCGGCCCGCGCGCCGTTCGGCGAGCACGCACTCGGTGTGCGCGTGGCGGCGTCGCTGGTCGTCCCCCTCCGGCTTGATCAGCACGTGCGGGCTCATGGAGGACAGGTACCGGTTGCAGAACGGGCACCGGTACGTGTCCGGCTTGCGGTTCTGCGCCGGCCGCACCGTCCACCAGCGGGCCGCCGCCCCGCCGCTCAGTGATTGCGCAGCGCGTCGATCAGCTCGCCCTTGTTCATCTTCGAGCGCCCGTCGATCCCGATCTCCGCGGCGCGCTTCTCCAGATCGTCCTTCGTCCAATCCTCGTAGGATGGCGACTTTCCGCCCTTCCTGCCGGTCTCGGACCGGGGCGAGTTCGCGATCCGCGCGGCCTTCTCCTTGCTCGCGCCCTGATCGCGCAGAGCTTCGTAGCGTTCCGGGTCCTTCACGCTGGGGCCTGGGCTCCGTTGCGGCATGACCACTCCCTTCGTCGTCGGGTCTGCCCACAGGGCTACCCCACCCGGCGCCTCCGGAGAACACGACGCCCTGAACCCGGCGCTCGACGAAACCCCACGCCAGCCGAAAGGAACGTCGCCCACTCCTCAGTCGTCGTAGCGGCCCGACCAGACCGCGAACGCCGCGCCCTGCGGATCGGCGAACACGGCGATCGCCCCCGAGAACATGGGCATCGGACCGGTCAGCACGGCGCCGCCGAGCGTCGCGATCTCCGCCGCCAGCGCGTCGACGTCCTCGTGCCCGAAGTACGGGATCCAGTTCGGCGGCACGGAACCGATCTGCGGGCTGAGCGGCAGCATCCCGCCGTTCGTGCGCTCGCCGTTGCGGATCACCCGGTAGCCACCGGCGTCCGGGACCTCCTCCGTCGTCCAGCCGAACAGGTCGCCGTAGAAGCGCGCCGAGGCCGCCGGGTCGGGCGTGATGAGGTCGTTCCACGTCAGCGCGCCCGGCGCGTTGACGATCGACGCGCCGATATGGCGGCGAGGCTCCCACAGGAACAGCTCGGCGCCGACCGGGTCGACGATCGTCGCGGACCGGCCGACGTCGAGGATGTCGAACGGCTGCGTCTGCACGGTCGCGCCAAGCTCGAACGCTCGCGCCGCCGCCGCGTCGGCCGACGCCACCGTCACGTAGCAGTTCCAGTGCGGCAACTGCTCGGACGTGTACAGCGCCGCCGCGTTGAGCCCGTCTCGCAACGCCGTCGTGTAGACGCTGCCGCCGCCCACGGGATTGTCGCGGTACTCCCAGCCGAACACGCGCGCGTAGAACGCTTTCGCCGCGTCGGCGTCGCTCGTCAACAACTCGGCCCAGGAGAACGTCCCGGGCGCATGACTCGTTCGTTGCGCCATCCGACGATCGTACGCGCGACGCCGGAGCCTTACACCGGCGCATCACGCCGCCCCCACTCCATGGCGCCGCAACAGCTCCCGCACCGCCTCCGGTTCCGCGGCGCCTGGCACCAGCGTGTCCCAGTCGGTGAACGCCTCCGCCAGCGCCTCGCGCATCGACCATTCCCGATAGCGCCCGGGCACCTGACCGTTGAACGCGCGCCCGTCCACGCTCAGGTGCAGGTAGCGGCGCGTCGTTCGGTGTTTGTACGCGTGCACCTCGAGTCCGCCTTCGAGTGCGAGCTCGCCCATCCACATGAACTCGCCCACGACGTCGAGGCCGACGAGTGCGATCAGCGGCTCCCAGTCCGGCTCCGAGCACTGGGTCACCATGGCTTACGCCGCCTGCGCGCGCTCGAGCAGCGCGCGCACCGCTTCCGGCTTCTTCGGTTGCGGGACCGCTTCCTCCCAGCCCGCGAACACGTCCTGCAGCGCCGCCGACGGCGACTGCTCCTCGTACCCGAGGCCCGGACGGCACACGAACGCCCGCCCGTCCTCGGACAGGTGCAAGAGCCGTCGCGTCGAGACGTTGCGGTACGCGTGGACGGTCGCGCCGTCGTCGAGGCTCAGTGCGTACGTCCACATGAACCCGGGCACGAGGTCACGCCCTACGAGCTCATTCAGCGGCTCCCAACTCGGCCGCAATCCCCTGGTGATCTGTCCGGTGTGCATGACCGCAGCATCGGGAGGATCGCGTTACCGAACAAGACGACTTCGCCACAAGTCCGCATCGAAATTGCAACAATTCTGCGCAGTCGAACCAAATGTCCGCGCGGTGATGCAGCATGCTGAGCCATGGCACAGATGCTTCAGCCCGGCGCCGCGCACTGGCGCGCTTCGCGGAGCGGTGCCGGCGACCGGCGCCACCGCGGCCAAGACTCCGTGAGGCGGCCCGCTGCGCGGCCGGCGGAGCGCCGGCCGCGCGGAACACTCTGGCTACGCGTGCGCGCGAAGGCCTTCGATCGCGGCGTTGAACGTCGCGCTCGGCCGCATCACACCGTCGGTCAGCTCGCGGTCGACGAAGTAGTAGCCGCCGAGGTCCACCGGCGCGCCCTGCACGCCGTTGAGCTCGTTGACGATCGTCTCCTCGTCCGCCGCCAGCCGCTGCGCCAGCTCCGCGAACTCCTCGCCGAGCGTCTCGTCCGCCGCCAGCTCCTGCGCCCAGTACAGCGCCAGGTAGAAGTGGCTGCCGCGGTTGTCGAGCTCGCCGACGCGCCGCGACGGGGAACGCCCGTTCTCGAGCAGCGTGCCCGTGGCCGCATCCAGCGTGCGCGCGAGGATCGCCGCGCGCTCGTTGTCGGTCGTGTCCGCCAGCTTCTCCAGCGAGACGGCCAGCGCCAGGAACTCACCCAGCGAGTCCCACCGCAGATGGTTCTCGCGCACCAGCTGCTGCACATGCTTGGGCGCCGATCCGCCCGCACCGGTCTCGAACAGCCCGCCGCCGTTCATCAGCGGGACGATCGAGAGCATCTTCGCGCTCGTACCCAGCTCCATGATCGGGAACAGGTCGGTGAGGTAGTCACGCAGCACGTTGCCGGTGACGCTGATCGTGTTCTCCCCGCGCGCGGCGCGCTCGAGCGTGAACCGGGTCGCTTCGCGCACCGGGAGGATCCGGATGTCCAGGCCGGACAGGTCGTGCTCCCCCAGGTACGCGTTCACCTTGCGCAGCACTTCGGCGTCATGCCCGCGCGTGGAGTCGAGCCAGAAGACCGTCGGCCAACCGGTCGCGCGGGCGCGCGACACCGCGAGCCCGACCCAGTCGCGCACCGGCGCGTCCTTGGTCTGGCAGGCGCGCCAGATGTCCCCGGCCTCGACATCGTGCGACAGCCGCACCGCGCCGGAGGAATCGACGACGCGCACGACGCCCGACGCCGAGATCTCGAACGTCTTGTCGTGCGACCCGTACTCCTCGGCCTTCTGCGCCATCAGGCCGACGTTCGGCGTCGTGCCCATCGTGCGCGGGTCGAACGCGCCGTGCTCGCGGCAGAAGTCGATCGTCTCCGCGTACAGCGGCGCGTACGACGAGTCAGGGATGACAGCCTTGGTGTCCTGCTGCTCACCGGCCGCGTTCCACATCTGGCCCGACGTGCGGATCATCGCCGGCATCGACGCGTCGATGATCACGTCGCTCGGCACGTGGAGGTTCGTGATGCCGCGGTCGGAGTCGACCATCGCCACCGCCGGGCCGGACTCGAGCCGGGCCGAGATCGCGGCGGCGGCCGCGTCCGGCGCGCCCGCGAGCACGGCGGCGAGCCCGTTGTTCGGGTTCGGCAGCTCGGCACCGTACTGGTCGAACACGTCGGCGAAGTAGGCCCGCACCGCGTGCCCGAAGATGATCGGGTCCGAGACCTTCATCATCGTCGCCTTCATGTGCAGCGAGAACAGGACGCCGCGCTCCGCCGCATCCGCGATCTGCGCGGCCAGGAACGCGTCCAGCGCGCGGCGGCGCATG
This sequence comes from Solirubrobacter sp., assembly GCA_035555675.1. GTDB lineage: Bacteria > Actinomycetota > Thermoleophilia > Solirubrobacterales > Solirubrobacteraceae > Solirubrobacter. The sequence goes on from DATMGH010000120.1 coordinate 19,802, forward strand.
ACGGCCGCGTCGACGATCTCGCCCTCCAGCACGGGCACCGACGCCTTGAGCACGGTGACCGCGCCGTCCGCGTCCACGTGCTCGATGCGCAGGACGTCCTCGCGGTCGAGCGTGACCGACGTCTCCGTCGAGCAGAAGTCGCCCTCGGTCATCGTCGACACGTGCGACTTCGAGGTCCCCGACCAGGTGCCCATCGAGTGCGGGTGCGAGCGCGCGAACGCCTTGACCGACGCGGGCGCGCGCCGGTCCGAGTTGCCCTCGCGGAGCACCGGGTTGACCGCCGAGCCCTTGACGCGGTCGTAGGCCTCTCGCGCGGCGCGCTCAGCGTCGGTCGCCGGCGAGTCCGGGTAGTCCGGGATGTCGAAGCCGGCGTCCTGCAGCTCCTTGATCGCCGCCTTCAGCTGCGGGATCGACGCGCTGACGTTCGGCAGCTTGATGATGTTCGCGTCCGGGGTCTGGGCGAGCTCGCCGAGCTCGGCGAGCGTGTCCGGGCGCAGCCCGAACTGCGCGAGGATGCGGCCGGCGAGCGAGATGTCGCGCAGTTCGATCTCGACGCCCGCCTGGCCGGCGAACGCCTCGACGATCGGCAGCAGCGAGTGCGTGGCCAAGGCCGGTGCCTCGTCCGTGTAGGTGTAGATCAGCTTCATCAGAGCCTGCCCCGGGTTCGTGAGTCGCGAGGCCGTGGAGGGTATCCGTCCGCGATACTGGCCAGGCATGGCCTACGCCCCGCCAGAGCGTCATCTGCTTCGTGCGAAGGACCTCGCCGACGCGCGCTACGCCGAGCCGCTCGACGTGGACGACATGGCGGCCGCCGCCGGCCTCTCGCGCGCGCACTTCTCGCGCGAGTTCCGCCGGGCGTTCGGGGAACCGCCGCACGTGTACCTGCTGACGCGCCGGCTCGAGCGTGCGGCAGCGCTGCTGCGGACTACGGATCGCGGCATCGCCGACATCTGCTTCAGCGTGGGGCTGTCGAGCGTCGGCTCGTTCACGACCAGCTTCACGCGCATGTTCGGGAAGTCCCCAGCGGCGTACCGGGCGTCGTTCCCGCCCGCGGTCTCGCAGGTCGTGGTGCCGTCGTGCGTCGTGCGCGCCTACGGGCGGCCGAAGCATCGACCGGCCAAGTGAGCACATTTCGAGAAGACGGGACGGCGCGGCCCGACTAGCTTCCCGGCCATGAAGATCGCCACCACGCAACTCTGGGTGTTCGACCAGGATGAGGCGCTCGCCTTCTACACCGAGAAGCTCGGGATGGAGGTCCGGTCGGACGTCACGATGCCCGAGCTGGGCGACTTCCGCTGGCTGACGGTCAGCCCGCCCGGTCAGGAGGACATCGCGATCGTGCTGATGGCGATCCCCGGCGAGCCGGTGTTCGACGCGGCGACGGTCGAGCTGATCCGCGACCTCACGGGGAAGGGTGCCGCCGGCGCGGTCTTCCTCACCACCGACGACATCCACCGCGACTACGAGACGCTGAAGGCGCGCGGGGTCGAGTTCTCCGAGCCGCCCGAGGAGCGCCCGTACGGGATCGACTGCGGGTTCCGCGACCCGTCGGGCAACCACTTCCGCCTGAGCCAGCTCAGCGGCAACTTCTAGTTCTCTGCACGCTCGCGCGGGGCCGCACGGCGCGGCCCCGGTCGCGGCGTGCCCGAAATCTCACAGGAGCCACGCATGCACACTCTTGCCACCGCCCAGCTGTGGGTGCACGACCAGGACGAGGCGCTCGCGTTCTACCGCGACAAGCTCGGCTGGACCGTGCGCGCCGACGTCTCGCCGCCGGAGCTCGGCGGCTTCCGCTGGCTGACGGTCAGCCCGGCGAGCCAGCCGGACGTCGCCGTCGTGCTGATGGAGATCCCGGGCGAGCCGGTCTTCGACGCCGAGACCAAGGAGCAGGTCCAGACGTTGCTGGCCAAGGGCGCGGTCGGCGCGCTGTTCCTCGCGACGCCGGACGTCCAGGCCGAGTACGAGGCGCTCGTAGGGCGCGGGGTCGAGATCTCCGAGCCGCCGGCCGAGCGTCCGTGGGGCATCGACACCGGGTTTCGCGATCCGTCCGGCAACCACATCCGGCTCGCACAGCTGGTCGACATCCCCGTGACCGCGTAGCCATGTGCGTCTACGGACTGCCGTTCCGAGCGCGCGACGCGCTCGAGGAGACCGGCGAGGAGCACGTCGGCGGGCCGATCGGCGCCGCGCCGGCGGCGATGCTCGGCGCGGCCGTCGCCGCGACGCGCGACGACACCGCGACGCGCGACGGCATCGGGATGCGCGGCACCGCCGCGGGCGGGCACGGTGAGGAGCGCCCGACGCGGGTCTTCGTGTCCGCGTGAGGACCGGCCGGGGGCGAACTTCTCGTCCCCGGCCCTCGAAGAGGTATGACACCACTCGCACAGCTCGTCGACGCCCTGATCGACACCGCCGACCCGGTCCTGACCGTCACGGACAACGCCAGCGACGACGAGGACGCCCAGGCGCTGCTCGGCGCGATGCTCGCTCGCCTCGAAGGGCTCTACGCCCCGCGCGACCTGCTGATCGCGACCGCGGTCCTCGAAGCGGTCACACCGATGCTCGTGGAGACGAACGTGCTGCTGACGACGCAGCCGGTCGGGCGGCCGGTGTGAGGCGGACAGTGCGCGCGGCTGGCGCGAGGCGGACAGTGCGCGCGGCTGGCGCGAGGCGGGCAGTGCGCGGGCGGCGCGAGGCGGAGCGCGGCGACGACCCGCGCATCACGACAGCGCCTTGACCGCGGCCGCGCGCTGCTCTGGCGCCGCCGCGGCTGCGGGACCAGCAGTGCCGCCAGGAACGCCCGGACCATCAACCCGGCGGGCACGACGAACGCGATCTTGAACCCCGCCGCGGTCACGGTTTTGACCACGGCCGCGGCGGCGAGGGTCGCGCCCGAGACCTGCGCCTGGAACGCGCCGCCGACGAACCCCATGATCATGTTCATACCGGTGGCCACGACACCAACGACTCGAGCCTGGTGCGCACGTCCCGGACCGGCGGCGCGTTCGACCGCTACCTGCGCGACACGCTCGAGATGCTGCGCAACAACACGCGCCCGGGCGCCGCGATGATGACCGTCGCGCTGCACCCGCGGGTCATCGGGCGCCCGGGGTACGCGCGCGGGCTCGACGCGTTCCCCGAGCACGCCGCCGCGCTCGGAGACGTCTGGTTCGCGCGGCGCGACGAGATCGCGTGCGACCGGGAGATCGCGACGCGGGCTAGTGCGTGAGGTCGGTGGCGGGCGGCGTCGAGATCGCCAGGAGCTCGACGGGCTTCGCACCCGGGTTCGACCACCGGTGCGGCAGCGACGAGTCGTAGGTCGCCGTGTCCCCCGCCTCGAGCACGAACGCCTGGCCACCGATGTACGCGTGCAGCGTGCCCGAGACGACCAGCACGATCTCCTCGCCCGGATGGGTGTTGCCGACCTCGTCGGCCTCGTAACCGGGCGGCAGCACGCTCGAGAGCATCCCGAGGCGGCGGTTGGAGCTCGGCACCAGGATCTCGTGCACCGTCCCCTCGTCGGGGACGACGAGGCGCCGCCGGTCCTTGCGGCGCACGATCATCTGGCGCTCGTCGAACTCGGGGCCCTCGAACATCGCCACGATCGGCAGCCCGAGCGCGTTCGCCAGCCGTGACAGCGTCGAGAACGACGGGTTGCCGATGCCGCGCTCGATCTGGCTGATCAGCCCCGCGCTGACGCCCGCGCGCGCCGCCAGCTCCTCGACCGTGAAGCGGCCGCTGCGGCGTTCCTTGATCATCGCGCCGAGCCGCGAGATCCAGTACGCGCTGTCCGGGACGCCGGGCCCGTCGTCCGATCGGCCGGCGCCGAGCTTGCCTTCTCGTGTCGCCATCGCCTGCCTCTCCTCAGCTGGAGGCACTCATGCTACCCGCACCGGTGCAATCAAGCGGCGCGGGCGAGCAGCCGGGAAGCGGAGCGGCCGCCCCGACCATGCGCAGGAGCTGCCACGTGGTGGCGTCGACGATCCCGGGCTCGACCAGCGCCGTGATCTTCTCCGGCGTCATGCGCCCGATCTGGGGGTTGGTCTTGAGCCGCTCGTCCCAGACGGCGTGCGTGATTGATCCGCAGCCCCTCGCGCGCGTACTCGCCGACGATGTCGTCCGCGATCCACCGGGCGCCGGGGAACACCAGCGCCAGCGTGCGCGCGCCGAGCCGCGCCATCAGTGCGTGGCGCTCCCCGGCGGGGTCGACGCGAGCAGCAGCGTGGCGGGCTCGTCGGCCGGGTTCGACCAGCTGTGCGGCAGCGCCGCGTCGAAGCACAGCGTGTCGCCCTCCTGGAGCGTGAAGCGCTGCCCGCCGACGGTCGCGTGGATCGAGCCCGAGAGCACCAGCACGATCTCCTCGCCGGGGTGCGAGCACGGCAGCTCGTCGCCGGAGTAGCCGGCCGGGATCAACGTCTGGATCAGCCCGAGCCGGCGGTTGGCGTTCGGCACCAGCATCTCGTGCACGATGCCGTCGCTCGGTACTTCCATCCGCCGCCGCTCGTCGCGGCGCACCAGCATGTCGTCCTCGCGGAACTGATGACCGTCGAACATCGCCGCGATCGGCATCTCCAGCGCCTGCGAGAGCCGCGTGAGCGTGGCCAGCGACGGGTTGCCGATGCCGCGCTCGATCTGGCTGATGAGCCCCGAGCTGACGCCGGCCCGCGCCGCCAGCTCCTCAACCGTGAAGCGACCTTCGCGGCGCTCCCTGAGCAGCTTGCCGAGCCGGCCCACCCAGTAGCCACTGTCGATCAGCGCGCGGTCGGCGGCCCGGTCGTGGCCGTCCTCAGTCGTGTCGGTTTCAGCCTGCGGCATCGGAAGCTCCATCAGAATGTCAAAGTCGCTTCATTCTAACCCTTGTAGATGCGCCGGTTGGCGCCGGCCATCACCCCGCCGCGCCAGCTGCCCAGGCTCTTGACGTCGCTGTGGATGCCCGGACCAACAACGTGCTCAGGAAACTCCACCTAGCGGTGGGCGGTCTCACAACAGCGTCTCGAGGCCGTGCCGCGCCTCCGTGAGCAGCTGCTTGGCGTGGCGCTGCCAGCCGGCGCTGGCGCGCTGCTCGGGAGCCGCCAGGGCGAGCGCGCACACGCACTCGCCCCGGCTGAGCACGGGCACGGCGATCGCGATCGCGCCGTCGACGAACTCGCTGCGCGACGTCGCCACGCCGCCCGCGCGGATCGCTCGCAGCCGGCGCGGCAGGTCCTCGGCGCTCGGCGTCGCGGGCGTCACCGGCCCGAGGTCGTCGAGCACCGCCTGGACGATCTCGTCCGGCGCGTAGGCCAGCAGGACGCGGGTGGACGCGCCGGCGTACAGCGGCAGCGTCTGCCCCACGCGGAACGCCATCCGCATCGGATGGTGGCTCTCGACCTGGTCCAGGCACAGCGCGTACGTGTGCGTGCGCACGGTCAGCAGCGCGGTCTCTCCGGACCCGCCGGCCAGGCGCTCGAGCTGCGGGCGCGCGAGCCCGCGCAGCCGCGCGCGCTGCACCGCCGCCGACTCGCCGCCGTCGAAGCGCGGCCCCGGGCGGTAGGCGCCGTCGAAGTCGCTGACGAAGCCGGCCTCGCGCAGCTCGCGCAGGTAGCGGTAGACGGTGGAGACCGGCAGCCCGATGTCGGCCGCGAGCGCGTCGACGCGGATCTCGGGCCGGTCGAGCACGAGCGCGAGGACGCGGAGGGCACGGGCGACGGAGGACATTCCCTCTCAATATACGGAAACACCAGGTTGCGCATAATGAGAACAGCTCGTACCTTCCGGCACATGATCCTCACCAGCGTGCGCGCGCAGCGTGGTCCGGAGCTGCGCTGCAAGGGGCCCAAGCAGGAGACGATCCTGCGGATGCTCGAGAACAACATGGAGAACGCCGAGCACCCCGAACGGCTCGTGATCTACGGCGGCATCGGCAAGGCGGCGCGCAACTGGGAGAGCTACCACGCGATCGTCAAGGCGCTCAAGGAGCTCGAGAACGACGAGACGCTGGTCGTCCAGTCCGGGATGCCGGTCGCGGTCTTCCGCACGCACCGGCTCGCCCCGCGCGTCGTGATGGCGACCACCAACTTCGTCCGCCCGAGCTGGCAGCGCTTCTACGAGCTGCAGGACGCGAACCTGACGATGTTCGCCCAGTACACCGCGGCGCCGTGGCAGTACATCGGCACCCAGGGCGTGATCCAGGGCACGTTCGAGACGCTGCGCTCGGTCGGCAACCTGCACCTCGGCGGCACGCTCGAAGGCAAGATCCTGCTCTGCGCCGGCATGGGCGGCATGGGCGGCAACCAGCCGCGCGCGATGACGATGCTCGGCGGCGTCGCGATCTGCTGCGACGTCGACGAGCGGATCATCCGCCGGCGCCTGGAGGTCGGCTACGCGGACGTGCTGGCGGGCTCGCTGGACGAGGCGATCGCGCTCGCGACCGAGGCGGCGGCGCAGCGCAAGCCGCTCGGCATCACGCTGGTCGGCAACGCCGTGGACGTCTTCGAGGCGTGTCTGGAGCGCGACTTCCGGCCGGACATCGTGACCGAGATGACCCCGGCGCACGACCCGCTGGCCTACATCCCGAGCGGCCTCACCGCCGAGCAGGCCGAGGCGGAACGCGCGCGCGACCGCGACGCCTACTTCACGCGCGCGCGGGACTCGATGGTCCGCCAGCTCACCGCGATGAACGCGTACGCCGACCGCGGCGTCGCCGTCTTCGAGTACGGCAACCAGATCCGCCGCCAGTGCGAGGAGCACGGGATGGCGGACGCGATGAAGATCCCCGGGTTCGTCGCCGCGTACCTGCGCCCGCTGTTCCTCGAGGGCCGCGGCCCGTTCCGCTGGACGTGCACCAGCGGCGAGGCGTCCGACCTCGCGCGGCTGGACGACCTCGTGCTCGAGCTCTTCGCCGACGACGACATCCCGACGCGCTGGATCCGGCTCGCCCGCGAGCACGTGCCGATCGAGGCGCTGCCCGCGCGCGTCTGCTACCTCGGTTTCGGCCAGCGCAAGCGCTTCGGGCTCGCCGTCAACGAGCTGATCCGCCGCGGCGAGGTCAAGGGCCCGGTGGCGTTCAGCCGCGACAACCTCGACTCGGGCTCGATCATCAACCCGACGTTCGAGTCCGAGAACATGCCTGACGGCTCCGACATGATCTCCGACTGGCCGTACCTGAACGGGCTGCTGAACGCGTCCGCGATGTGCGACCTGATCGCGATCCAGGCCAACTACGCGATGGGCGACTCGGTCCACACCGGCGTGACGATGATCGCCGACGGGTCCGAGGAGGCCGACCTGCGCCTGGAGGCGGCGCTGACCGTCGACTCCGGCATCGGCGTCATCCGCCACGCGCAGGCCGGCTACGAGCACGCCCGCGAAGTGGCCGAAACGGTCGGGCCGGGCGAGGGGATGCACGTGCCGCTGTGGTGGACGCGCGAAGCGACGTTCGGGCCCGAGGCATGATCATCGACGGCGCGCCGCTCGCCCTGGCCGACGTGGTCGCCGTCGCGCGCCACGGCGCGCGGGTCGAGCTGGCCGGCTCGGTCGCCGAGCGCATGCGCCCGAGCCGCGAGTGGATCGCGGGCCTGTTCGACGCCGAGGTCGGTCCGGTCTACGGCGTCAACACCGGGTTCGGCAGCCTCGCGGGCCAGGGCGCCTACCAGGACGAGGCGGACGCGGCCGAGCTGTCGCGCCGGCTCGTGCTGTCGAACGCCTGCGGCGTCGGGCGCGAGCTCGACACCGAGGTCGTCCGCGCGGCGATGCTGCTGCACGCCGCCAGCCTCACGCGCGGGCGCTCCGGCGTCCCGGTCGCGCTGGTCGAGACGCTGGTGGCGATGCTCAACGCGGGCGTGACGCCGGTCGTGCCCGAGTACGGGTCGCTGGGCGCGAGCGGGGACCTGATCCCGCTCGCGCACGTCGCGCTGGTCGTCACCCGGCCCGCGGGCGAGGACGGCGAAGCCGAGTCCGGCTTCGCCGACCACGCGGGCGCGCGCAAGACCGGCCTGGCCGCGATGCGCGACGCCGGCATCGAGCGGTTCGTGCTCGGCGCCAAGGGCGGGCTCGCGCTGCTCAACGGCACGAGCTTCTCGACCGCGCTGGCGGCGCTCGCGCTGGCCGACGCCCAGGCGCTGGCGGACACCGCGGACCTCGCGGTCGCGCTCAGCGCGCAGGCGCTGCTCGGCTTCCGCGACGCGTTCCTGCCGGAGGTCCACGACGCGCGCGGGCAAGCCGGGCAGGCCGCGTCCGCGGCGCGCATCCGCGGGCTGCTCGACGGCAGCCGGCTGGTCGACGGCGGCGCCGACGCCGACCCGGAGCGCCAGCCGCCGCAGGACGCCTACGCGGTCCGCTGCGCGCCGCAGGTGCACGGCGCGGCGCGCGACGTCCTCGGCTTCGCGGCCACGACGATCGGCCGCGAGCTGGGCGCGATCACCGACAACCCGCTGATCGTGACCGAGCTGCCGCGGCCGCTGAAGGCGGTCTCCGGCGGCAACTTCCACGCCGAGCCGATCGCGTTCGCGTCGGACTTCATGACGATCGCGGTGACCGAGATCGCGTCGATCGCCGAGCGGCGGCTGGCGCGGCTGGTCGACCCCGCGCTCAACCGCGGGCTGCCGGCGATGCTGATCGCCAGCGACCCGCCCGGGATCGACTGCGGGTTCATGCTCCCGCAGTACCTGGCGGCGGGGCTGGTCTCGGACTGCAAGACGCTCGCGCACCCGGACAGCGTCGACTCGATCCCGACCTCGGCCAACCAGGAGGACCACGTGTCGATGGCGATGAACGCGGGCCGGCACGCCCGCCAGGCGGTCTGGAACGCGACCGCGGTCGTCGCGCTGGAGCTGCACGCGGTGGCGCAGGCGATCGACCTGCGCGTCGCCGAGCCGGGCCGCTCGCTCGGCGACCTGTCCCCCGCGACGCGGCGGGCGTACGAGGCGATCCGCGGCGTGGTGGACTTCCAGGCGCGCGACGAGCTGCTGTCGCCGCGGGTCGCGGCCGTGCGGGCCCTGGTCGCGGACGGTGGGCTGTGCTGATCCGCGGCGCGAGCGAGGTGCTGACCTGCGCGGGCGGCGGCCTCGGGCGCTCACCGGGCGCGGACGTGCTCGTGCGCGACGGGCGGATCGTCGCCGTCGGGCACCTCGGCGAGCTGGCCGACGAGCCCGTGCTCGACGCGGCCGGCGGCGTCGTCATGCCGGGCTTCGTCGACTGCCACACGCACGTCGTCTTCGGCGGCTCGCGCGTGGACGAGTACGCGGCGTCCTGCGCCGGGACGCCGGTCCCGGCCGGCGCGCCCGCCGGCATCACCGGCACGATGGCGCAGACGCGGCCGCTCGACGCCCGCGCGCTCGCCGACGCGTCCGCGCCGCGCCTGCGCGAGATGCTCGCGCACGGGACGACGACGGTGGAGTCGAAGTCCGGCTACGGGCTGGCGCGCGACGCCGAGCTGGCGCTGCTGGAGGCCAACCGGCGGCTGGCGGACGCGACCGGCCTGCGGATCGTCTCCACCTACCTGGGCGCGCACGCGTTCCCGCCGGACGCCGACCGCGACGCGTACGTCGACGAGGTGGTCGCGACGATCCCGGACGCGCGCGGACTGGCGACGTTCTGCGACGTCTACTGCGACGACGGCTACTTCACGCTCGAGGAGGGGCGGCGGATCCTGGAGGCCGGCCGCGAGCACGGGCTGGAGCCGAAGCTGCACCTCGACGCGTACTCGCACACGGGCGCGGCGCGGCTGGCGGCCGCGCTGGGCGCGACGACCGCGGACCACCTCAACCACACGCCGCCGGAGGAGCTGGAGGCGCTGGCCGCGGCCGGCGTGATCGGCGTGGTGATGCCGCTGCTGGACTTCGCCGTCCAGCACGACCGGCCCGCACACGCGCGTACGCTGGCGGCGAGCGGCCTGCGGATCGCGCTGGCCACCGACTGCTGCCCCGGCTGCCACGTCACCAGCATGCAGGTCGTCATGCAGCACGCGTGCCGGACCGGCGGGCTGTCGGTCGCCGAAGCGATCCGCGCGGCCACGATCGACGCCGCCGCGGCCGCCGGCTGCGCGGAGGAGACCGGGTCACTGGAGCCCGGCAAGGCGGCCGACGTGCTGATCCTCGACACGGACCGCTTCGAGGACCTCGCCTACCGGATCGGGCACAACGCGGTGCGCACCGTCGTGCGCGCCGGGGAGGTCGTCCGATGAGGCGCACGATCGGCGCGGCGCACCTGCTGCTGCCCGACGGCTGGGCGTCGCCCGGGCACCTCGTCGCCGACGAGGGCGGGACGATCGTCGCGGCCGGCGCCGGGCTGCCGGACGCGTGCGACGTGCTGCTCGACGGCTTCGTCGTCCCCGGGCTCGCGAACCTGCACTCGCACGCGCACCACCGCGGGCTCGTCGGCCACGCCGACCAGCTGCGGCCGGGCGCGGCCGCCACGCTGTGGTCCTGGCGCGAAGTGATGTACCGGCACCTGCTCGGTCTGCAACCGGAGCAGCTCGAAGCCTATGCGCTGCTCGCCTACGTCGAGATGCTCAAGCGCGGCTACACGAGCGTCGGCGAGTTCCACTACGTCCACCACGCGCCCGACGGCGCCCGCTACGCCGACCTGGCGGAGCTGAGCGGGCGGATCGTGGCCGCGGCCGAAGCGGCCGGGATCGCGCTCACGCTGCTGCCGGCGCTGTACACGTCGGGCGGCGTCGGGCTCCCGCCCGAGCCCGAGCAGCGCCGCTTCACGTGCTCGCTGGACGAGTACCTGGACCTGGTCGCGGCGCTCGACGCGCTGGCCGCCGACCGCCCGTGGCTGCGCGTGGGCGTCGCGCCGCACAGCCTGCGCGCGGTGCGGCCCGCCGAGCTGGCCGAGCTGCTCGGCGCGCGTCCGGCCGGGCCGGTGCACATCCACGCCGCCGAGCGGACCGAGGAGGTCGAGGAGGTGCAGGCGGGGCTGGGCACGCGGCCGGTCGAATGGCTGCTGGCCAACGGCGTGGACGAGCGCTGGTGCGTGATCCACGCCACGCATATGACCGCCGCCGAGCGCGACGGGCTGGCGGCGTCCGGCGCGGTCGCCGGGCTGTGCCCGCTGACCGAGGCGAACCTCGGCGACGGCCGCTTCGACCTCGCCCCGTACCGGCACGCCGGCGGGCGCTTCGGGGTCGGCACCGACGCCAACCACCTGATCGACCTGCCGGGCGAGCTGCGGACGCTCGAGTACGGCCAGCGGCTGGCGCTGCACCGCCGCGAGACGCTGCTGGCCGAGGGCGAGCGGAGCGTCGGCGCCGTCCTGCACGCCGCGGCGGGGCACGGCGGCGCGCAGGCGCTGGCGCAGCCGGCCTACGGGTTCGCTCCGGGCGCGCGCTGCGACGTGGTCGAGCTCGACCGTGATCATCCGGCGCTGGTCGGCCAGACGCCGGAGACCGTGCTTGACGCCTGGGTGTTCTCCAGCGCGTCGGACACGCTGGTGCGGACGGTGATGGTGGGTGGGCGCACGGTCGTGTCCGACCGCCGGCATCCGCTCGAGGACGTCGCCCGGGCGCGCGTGGGCGCCGTCATGCGGGCCCGCCACGCGGTCAACGCGCGGGCGTGAGCAGGGCGCCGGCCACCGCCGGGCGCTCGTGCGGCTGCACGTCGCGCCCGGCGGGGCTCAGCTCGATGACGCGCGGTGTGCTGAAGCGGCGCACCGGTGATCGCGACCGGCGCTCGCGCGCGCCGCTGGCCGGAGGCTCGCGGGGTGCACGTCCTGCGGTCGGTGGAGGACGCGCTGGCGCTGCGGGCCGCGAGCCGGCGGGCGCGGCGCGTCGCGATCGTCGGCGCCGGCTTCGTGGGCAGTGAGGTGGCGGCGACGCTGCGGTCGCTCGGGGTCGCGGTGACGCTGATCGACGTCGCGCCGCGGCCGCTGATGCCGCTCGGGGCGCTGGCCGGTGAGGCGGTCGCGCGGATGCACGCGGAGCGCGGCGTGACGCTGCGGCTGGGGCGGCGCGTCGCGGGGGTCGCGCGGGAGCGCGTGCTGCTGGCCGGCGGCGAGCGGATCGACGCCGACGTGGTCCTGGTCGCGCTGGGCGCCGCACCGTGCACGGACTGGCTGGAGGGGTCCGGGCTGACGTTGCGCGACGGGGTGGTGGTCGACGCGTTCGGGTTCGCCGACGAGGCGCGCCGGATCGTCGCCGCCGGGGACGTGGCCGTGGGGCCGCATCCGCTGGCCGGCGGCGAGCCGGTCGCGATCCGGCACTGGAGCAACGCCGCCGAGCGGGCGCCGATCGTCGCAGGGAATCTGCTCGCGGGCGCGGACGGCGGCGAGTGCGTGGCGCGGGCGCCGGTGCCGAGCGTGTGGTCGGATCAGTACGAGGTCAAGATCCAGGCCGCCGGGTTCCCGCACCTGGCCGACCGGGAGACGCTGGCCGACGAGGACGCGCGGCGGCTCGCGCTCGCGTGGCGCGGCGACCGGCTCGTCGGCGCGGTCGGCTTCAACCGGGCGCGCGACGTGGCGCGGCTGCGCCGCGAGCTCGCCGCGCCGGCGGTCCCGTCCCCCTAGCCCGCGCGGGCACGCGCGCCCGGCGCGCCCTCGCCGGGCCGCCGCCCGGCGCCGCCCGGCGCCGCCCGCCGCCGCCCGGCGTGTCTCAACCCGCCGCCGCCGCGCCGCCCGATGCCGCCCGGCGCCGCCCGACGTGTCTCAACCCGCCGCCGCCGCGCCGCCCCGCGCCGCGTCGTACGCCCGCGCCAGCCGCGCCTTCTTGCGGTTCTCGCGGACGATCCAGGCGACGTCGGGGTCGGCGACGGACGCGAGCGCCTCGAAGCGCGGCAATCCGGGCCCGGGGTCGGCGGCGACCGCGACGCTCCAGCAGTAGCCGAGGCCCTTGCGCAGGGCCCGCACCCCGTCGTCGCGGCGCTGCTCGCGCGGGCGGGCGGCGAGCAGGCGCGTCGCGCGGTCGCAGACGTCCACCGCGGCGGCCGCCGCCGCGGGCGTGCGCAGCAGGCGCGGCTCGCAGACGCCGGCGGCGGCCGCGCGCTGGACGAGCGGGTCGGCGTCCTCGGCCCACGCACGCACGACCGCGAGCATGCGCGGGAGATCCGCGTCGCCCAGCCGCTGCAACGCCATCGCGACGCCTTCGCGCACGCGCCAGCGCCCGTCCGCCGCGTGGGCGTGAAGCCGGGCGAGCGCGTCGCCGCGAGCGTCCGCCGCCGCGCCGCCCACTGCCGCGCCGCCCGCCGCCACGCTCGCCACCGCTCCGCCCGCCACCGCTTCGCCCACCGCCGCGCCGCCCGCCACCGCAGCGCCGCCCTCCCCTTCCGCGGCGAGCCGGCCGAGGCCGATCACGCCGCAGAACGTCAGGTACTCGTCGCCGGTCGCGAGCAGTGCGTCGAGCGTCTCGCGGCCGGCTTCTTCACCGACCGCGAGGCCGAGCTCGATGTTGCCGCGCGGGCCGGGCAGGCCGGAGCGCTCGGCGAGGAACGCGGGCCAGCGCTCCGGCGGCAGCCGCCGGAGCTCAGCTCGGTAGTCGCCGACGCGCCCCATCAGCGGTCTAGAAGAACCCCATCGGGTTGGGGTCGTAGCTCACCAGCAGGCACTTGGTCTGCGAGTAGTGGTCGAGCATCATGCGGTGATTCTCGCGCCCGACGCCGGAGTGCTTGTAGCCGCCGAACGCGGCGCCCGCCGGGTACTGGTGGTAGCAGTTGGTCCACACGCGGCCGGCCTGGATCCCGCGACCCATTCGGAACGCCCGCGAGCCGTCTCGCGTCCACACGCCGGCGCCGAGCCCGTAGGCGGTGTCGTTGGCGATCGCCAGCGCCTCGGCCTCGTCCTTGAACGTCGTGACCGCGAGCACCGGACCGAAGATCTCCTCCTGGAAGACCCGCATGTCGTTGGTGCCCTTGAGCACGGTCGGCTGGAAGTAGTAGCCGCCGCCGAGCTCCGCGCGGTCGCCGCCGATCAGGACCTGCGCGCCTTCCGCGCGGCCGATCTTCACGTAGCCCTCGATCTTCTCCAGCTGCGCGCGCGACACCTGCGCGCCGAGCATCGTCGCGGGGTCGAGCGGGTCGCCCTGGACGATCGCGCCGATCCGGTCCAGGCAGCGCTCCATGAACGCGTCATAGATCGACTCCTGGATCAGTGCCCGCGACGGGCAGGTGCAGACCTCGCCCTTGTTGAAGGCGTAGAGGACCAGGCCCTCGACCGCCTTGTCCAGGAACGCGTCGTCGGCCGCCATGACGTCCTCGAAGAAGAGGTTCGGCGACTTGCCGCCCAGCTCCGTGGTGGACGGGATCAGGTTCTCGGCCGCGTAGCCCATGATCAGCCGGCCGGTCACGGTCTCGCCCGTGAACGCGACCTTCGCGATCCGCTTGTTGGTCGCCAGCGCCTTGCCGATCTCCGCCCCCGGCCCGTTGACGACGTTGATCACGCCGGGCGGGACGACGTCGGCGAGCAGCTCGCACAGCTTCAGGATCGACCACGGCGTCGGGCTCGCCGGCTTGACCACGGTGCAGTTGCCCGCCGCCAGCGCCGGCGCGATCTTCCACGCCGCCATCAGGATCGGGAAGTTGAACGGGATGATCTGGCCGACCACGCCGAGCGGCTCGCGGAAGTGGTAGGCGTAGGTCTGGGCGTCGATCTCGGAGATCGAGCCCTCCTCGGCCCGCGCCGCCGCCGCGAAGTAGCGGAAGTGGTCGATCGCGAGCGGGATGTCGGCCGCCAGCGTCTCGCGCACCGGCTTGCCGTTCTCGTAGGCCTCGGCGACCGCCAGCTCGGTGAGGTGCGCCTCCATCACGTCCGCGATCGCGTTCAGGACCGCCGCCCGCTCCGCGGGCGACTTGGCCGCCCACGCGGGGTGCGCGGCGTGCGCCGCGTCGAGCGCGAGCTCGATGTCGGCCGGCCCCGACTCCGCGACCTCACAGAACGGCAGGCCCGTGCCGGGCGAGCGATTCGGCCGGTAGCGGCCGGTCGTCGGTGGCACCCACGTGCCGCCGATGAAGTTGTCGTAGCGCGCCTCGAGTTCCACCGGGCTGCCGGCCTGGCCGGGCGCCGCGTACACGCGTGCTTCGCTGAGTACAGCCATGCGCTGCTCCTTTCCTGTGACCCT
The DNA here is from genome assembly GCA_035555675.1 of Solirubrobacter sp. Lineage (GTDB taxonomy): Bacteria > Actinomycetota > Thermoleophilia > Solirubrobacterales > Solirubrobacteraceae > Solirubrobacter. Next base: position 34,827 of record DATMGH010000120.1, read on the forward strand.
GGACGTCAGCACCGCCGCGGCGGGCGGGCATCCGCTCAGACCACGGAGTCGCGCGCGGGATGATCCGCACGCAGCATCGCGATCGTGGCCAGCCGGCCCGTGCCCGGACCGTCGGCGCGATAGGAGAAGAAGTCGCTGCCGCCGGTCGGCACCCCGGTGACCTCGATGCGCCGCACGCCGGCGGACGCGAGGTCGAGCGCGTTCGCCGCCCACAGGTCGAAGTTCGCGCCGCGCAGCACGGGCGCGTCGCCGTACGCGCGGCGCGCGGCCGCGATCACCTCCGGGCCGACCTCGTAGTCGTCGGGGGCGATCGACGGGCCGAGCGCGCAGACCAGCGCCGCCGGGTCTGACCCGTAGCGCTCGCGCAGTGCCGCGACCGTGCGCGAGGCGATCCGCGCGACGGTCCCGCGCCAGCCCGCGTGGGCGACGCCGACCGCGTGGCGCTCGGGGTCGTAGAGGACGATCGGGACGCAGTCCGCGTGCCGGATCGCGAGCGGCAGGCCGCAGACGTCGGTCACCAGCGCGTCGGCGCCGGGGTACGTGGCCGGCTCGGTCGCGACCGCGACGCCGTTTCCGTGCACCTGCTCGCACCACGCCGCGGGCGGCAGGCCGAAGGCGGCGAAGAAGCGCTCGGCGTCGCCAGGGAGGTCGACGACGCGCGTGGAGACGAGCGCGTCGACGCCGCCCGGCAGCGTCTCGAACCGGTACGCGCGCAGCCCGCTCCGCGCCTCGCGCCGCATCAGCGTGCGCCCGCCCCGCCGCCGCCCCGCGCCGCGCGCGTCGCGTCGCCGTCCCGCCCCCCGCGCGTCACTTCGCCGCCCTCGCCAGGTCGCGGAAGTCGTCCCCGCGCGCCTCGAAGTTCCGGTGCGTCGTGAAGCTCGGCGCCGCCGGCGACAGCAGCACGACCGTGCCGGGCGTCGCCGCGGCGCGGGCGGCGGCGACCGCCGCCGGCAGGTCGGGGACCTCGCGGGCGCGCTCGGCGCCCGCCGCGCGGGCGGCCGCGACCAGCCGCGCCCCGGTGACCGGCAGCCCGAGCACGTGCGCGCCGCGCGCCGCCAGCAGCGCGCCGAGCGCGGCGTAGTCCTGCCCGCGGTCGAACCCGCCGCCGATCAGCACGAGCGGCCGGTCCGGGAAGCTCTCGATCGCGGACTTCGCCGCTTCCGGCTCGGTCGAGATGCTGTCGTCGACCCAGGTCACGCCGTCGGCCTCGTGCACGATCTGGAGCCGGTGGTCGAGCCCCTTGAAGTCGTCGAGCGCCTCGACGCGCACCGGCGCGCCGACCGCCTCGACCGCCGTCAGCGCCGCGCACACGTTGAGCGCGTTGTGGCGCCCGATCAGCGGGAGCTTCGCCAGCCGCACGTCCCCGCGCACGACCGCGCCGTCGGCGTCCACGTGCCAGCCGGGCGCGACCCCGAACGTCCACACGTCCTCGGTCGCCCGCGGCGCCGCCATCACCGGCGCCGACGTCGCGTTCAGCACGAGCCGGCGCACGCCCGGCAGGGCCAGCAGGCGCAGCTTCTCGCGCGCGTACGCCTCGAAGCTCCCGTGCCAGTGCAGGTGCTCGGGGTACAGGTTGGAGGCGACCACGACCTCCGGCCCCATCTCGAGGTCGGCGATCTGGTAGCTCGACAGCTCGATCACCGCCCAGCCGCCGGTATACGGGAGGTCCAGCGCGGGCGCCCCGATGTTGCCGCCGAGGTGCGCGCCGAGCAGGTGCGCGATCAGCGCCGACGTCGTGCTCTTGCCCTTGGTCGCGGTGACGCCGATCACCTGCCGCCCGCCGCGCTCGGCCATCCACAGGCCGGTCGGCGTGACGACGGGGATCCTGAGCGCGCGCAGCTCGGGCCGGTGGATCGACACGCCCGGCGAGCGGACGAGCGCGTCGCACCCCCGCAGCGCGTCCACGGCGCCCGCGGCGCCGACCACGGTCGCCCCGTCGGTCAGCTCGGGCGCGTCCTCCGGCCGCTCCAGCACCACGACCGCGATCCGCGCACGCGGCAGCTCCGCTGCGACGTGGCGCGCGAACGAGCGCGTCTCCAGGCCCGCGCCCCAGACGCCGATCCGCAGCCCGTCAAGCGCCGAGAACCGCATGCACGTCGCCGATCAGCTCGTCCGGGACGGCGTGCTCGTCGCTGAGCGCGAACGCGGCCGCGACGTCCGGCGTGCGCCCGGCCAGGGCCTCGGCGACGAGCCGCTTCACGACCGGCTTCTCGCGCCAGCGCGGATCGTCGGCGAGCAGGCTGATCGCGGCCAGGCTCTCCTCCTCCTCGCCCACGCACTCGAACGGCTTGTGCCCGCCGGTCGCGGTCAGCAGCGCGAAGCCCTCGTACTGGGCGGGGTCGTCGAGCATCGCCGTGCCGAAGATCGCTTCCAGTGCCTCCGGGGCCATGAACGGCGCCAGCACCAGGAAGACGAAGCGGCACTTCGGGCAGTTCCCGCACCAGGACGACGCGCGCAGCTCCGGGTCCAGCCGGAAGATCGCGTTGCAGCTCGTGAACGCGCCGTGGTACGGCGTCAGCTGCGCGAACCGGCGCGCAATCCCCAGCTCGGACGCGGGGCGCAGCAGCGAGAAGACGTCCACGCCGGTGGCCTCCGCGGCCGCCGCGCGCAGCAACGCCTCCGCGCGCGCGGACTTCGAGAACTGGTGGTTGACCTCGATGCCGTCGTAGACGAGGTTGCCGCTCGACGCCGAGCGCTCGTTCGCCAGCGCGACC
>DATMGH010000121.1:0-39581 GCA_035555675.1 Solirubrobacter sp.
TGGGCCGCGGGCGAGGCGGCGGTGGTGTCGCCGCCTTCCGGGGTCGCGGTCGGCGTCGCGGTCGGCACCGGCGTCGGCGCGGTCCCGCCGGTCGCGCTCGGCGTCTTCGCGACGGCCTCGGCCGAGGACTCGAAGAACATGACCAGCTCGAAGTCGGGGCGCTTGCCGGCCCCGCACGGCTGCGCGTTGCGCCGCTCGGTCACCGAGCCCGACTCGTCGTTGCTCTCGACGTTCGCCTTGGTCGACTTGCTCAGCGTCACGCGCGTGACGCCCTGGATGTCGTGCAGGCGCGCGAGCAGCCGGGAGACCTCGGTCTGCCCGGGCGCGCAGCCCTGCAGCGTGATCGCGGGCGCGTTGATCGCGCCGCGCAGCTGGCTGGAGGCACCGCCCGCGCCGCCGGCGCCGGTGGCGGTGTCGCCCGTGAGCGACTTCAGCGTGATGTCGGCGGGGATCGCCCGCGACAGGTCGCGCAGCACCTGCTCCCAGTCGAAGCGCGATCCGGCGATGTCCTTGACGGTCTGGACGCGCGCCTTGGCCATCGCGTCGAAGTCCGCGTAGGGCTTGAGCTGCGCGGCTTCCCGCGCGATCGCCTGCTGGCGCGCGGTGACGGCGGCGAGGTCGACTTCGCGCTGCTTGATCGTGTTCGAGATCAGGACGTGGCCCGCGACGCCGGCGACCGCCGCGGCGAGCACGCCCAGGACGACCACTGCGCCCGCGCCGCCCTTGGCCTCCGGGCCGGCGCCGAGCTCCGCGGCGGCCTTGGCGGCCCCGCGCGTGTCGGGGGGTAGGAGGTTGACGGCTCTCATCGCTTCCAGGTATCGGCACCGCGATCAAGCGGCTTGAACCGCTTGGGGCCGCGACCCCAGAGGCCTAGAAGGTGTCGAGATACCAGTCGACCACGTCGTCGCCCCAGAACAGGCCGACGAGGCTGCCGAAGGCCAGCCAGGGCCCGAACGGGATGCCCTTCTTGCGGCCCTCCTTGGCGCCGAAGCGGGCGATCACGATCGCGCCGACGAGCGTGCCGGCGATCAGCGCGGCGAAGATCGCGGGCGCGACGGCGCGCCCGAGGAAGAGGCCCATCACGCCCGCGAGCTTGACGTCCCCCATCCCCATCCCGGCCGGGTAGACGATCGCGGCGACGAGGAAAAAGCCGCCGGCGGCGAGCGCGGCGACGACGTGCTCGACCAGGTCGTCGGACTGGAACGCGACGACGAGCGCCACGGCCGCGACCGCCCCGAGCGCCGAGAGGACGTTCGGGATGATGTGGAAGTCGAGGTCGATCAGCGTGATCGGCACCAGCAGCGTCACGAAGACGAGCGGCAGCCAGACGTCGCTGTCGGCGCCGAACGCGAGCACGCAGGCCGCCCACAGCAGGCCGGTGACGGCTTCCACGAGCGGGTAGCGCGGGGAGATCCGCGCGCCGCACGCGCGGCAGCGCCCGCGCAGCCACAGCCAGCCGAGCACGGGCACGTTGTCGTACGGCTTGATGCGCCCGCCGCAGGCCGGGCAGGCCGACGGCGGGTGCAGCAGCGACTGCTTGCGCGGCAGCCGGTAGGCGACCACGTTCAGGAAGGAGCCGACGATCGCTCCGAGGATCGCGGCTCCCGCGGCCGCCACGCCTACGTCCATCGGCCGTGCAGTGTGGCGGACCGCATCGGGATCTGCGTTACGGCCGCTCGGCGACCGCGAGGCCGGCGGCGACGGTCAGCCGCCCGGCGTCGAGGTCCTCGCCCGCCGCGACGGTGCGCGCCTCCAGCGGCAGCCGCAGCTGCTCGCCGAGCCGCTCGACGAAGCCGGGGATCGCGACGGCGGCGCCGGTGACGACGCCCAGCTCGACGGTCTCGGCCGCGTCCTGCGTGCGGTAGAAGTTCAGCGACGTGCGGATGCTGTCGGCCAGCTCGTGCACGCCGTCCTCGAGCGCGCTGCGGGCGGCGGTGACGAGGTCCGGGTCACCCTCGACGCCGTCGAGGTCCGCGACCAGGCCGACGTGGGTCAGCCACGCGCGGGCGTGCTCGAGCGTGAGGCCGCGGCGCTCGGCCAGCGTGGCCGCGATCGCCTCCACCCCACCCGCGGACGCGCGCGTGAACAGGCAGCCGTCCGCGGTGGCGACGGCGACGTTCACGAGCCCCGCGACGTTGATGTAGAGGACGGCGCCCTCGTGCTCGGACGCGAGCGCGCGGACCATGCCGAACGCCGACAGGTCGATGCCCTCCAGCTGGAGGCCTGCGCCCTCCAGCGCGGCGGTGGCGCGCTCGACCATCTCGCGGCGGACGGCGACGACCACCACGCGCGAGCGCAGGCCGAGCGGCGTGTTGACGACGCCGAGCGGCTGGAAGTCCAGGACCGCCTCGTCCATCGGCATCGGGATGTGGTCCGGAGCCGCCGTCTTGACCGCGGCGGCGAGCGCCTTCGGGTCGTCCAGCGTCGCTTCGAGGTCGAGCGTGCGGACGACGATCCGCTGGTGCGCGATGCCGAGGCGCACGCGGGTGGGCAGCTCGTGGTCGGCGAAGAGCGACTTGACGGCGTCGGCGAGCGCGATCGGGTCGGCGACCTCGCCGTCGCGCATCGTGCCGGGCTTGAGCTCGGCGACCGCGCCGCGGGTCAGGGTGAGGGCGCCGTCGACGCTCACCTCGGCGGCGGCGACGTGGCCCGCGTCGAGCTCGAGGCCCACGACGCTGGTCTGGGGGGAACGCTTCTTTCTACGGAGCACGGGAGTCTTATCGGCACGTCGAGGGGTGGGCTTAACGAGCGAAGCGGGCCCGCAGGCCCGCTTCGTGAGAGGGTTCAGTGGGAGGCGGCGCCTACCAGGAGCTGGTCTCGCCCTCCTTCGGCGTCGGGCAGCCGTCGCCTTCGCAGGTGCGGGTGACGTTGCCCTCCTCGTCGCGGGCGATCTCCCACTTGCGCTCGTTCGAGCCCTTGGACGTCACGACGATGGCGTAGGTCTTCGCGGCCGGGGTGACCGCCAGACGGGTGCCGAGCTGCTTGAGCGCCGGCTCGATCTCGCCGAGCTTGGCCACGGTGCCGGCCGCGTAGGACTGATCGTCCGTGTACAGCGTCTCGAGCGCGGTCTGGGCGGTGCGGGCGCCCGTCTTGGCCTCGGAGTCCTGCGCCTTCTCGCGCTGGTTGAGGAAGGCCGGCAGCGCGATCGCGGCGAGGATGCCGATGATCAGGATGACGACCAGGAGCTCGATGAGCGTGAAGCCCTTCTCACTCTGGGCGCGCTGGCGAAGCTTGTGGAGCATGTGGGTGAACCCTCCTGAAGGGATCGTTGGGCCTGTGGGGTGCCTTGCCAGGTCCTTGGTCCCGTTCTGCCTGAAGTGGCAGCCCGGCCAGCTCCGCATCCGGCGGAGCTCCGTGGGCTTTGCGCCTCGCCCTCACGAGCGATTTGCCTTTGACACCTCGGTTCTGGCTATTCCGGGTATCGGCATCGCCAGTCAGCACCTTTACCGCGGATAAGCTCATATGGGGTGATGACCCGACGGATGACCCTGATCGTGCTCGCGCTCGTGGGGCTGATGGTGCTGGTCGTCACGGTCTCGCCGCCTCAACCGTCCGTCCAGGACCCCGCGCCGCCCGCGCCCACGACGACCGCGCAGCTGTCGGACCCGAACGCGTTCGACGTCACCGCGACGATCGACGCCGGCGCGTCCAAGCCGGTCACCGTGGACGCCGAGCTCGGCGATCGGGTCGAGCTGACGGTCGAGAGCGCGACGCTGGACAGCGTCGCGCTCGGGGACCTGCAGATGCGAACCGCCGACAAGGGCGAGCCGGCCCGTTTCGAGCTGCTCGCGGACACGCCGGGCGACTACCCGGTCATGCTCGTCAACGCGAACCGGAGAGTCGGGACGCTCGCGATCCGTTAGCGCGCCGGGACCTGCTCGTGCGACCGGATCACGTCCCAGGTCGCATCGATCGGGTTCATGAAGTACGGCGGCGAGCGGTAGCGGAAGCGGTCGTCGTACGTGTAGTCCTTGAGGAAGCCGCTGGTCGGGTTGGTGCCCGAGCCGGTGCCGACCGGACCGCGGTACTTCTGGGCGATCGCGCCCGTGACCTTCAGGTCGCCGAGCTTGCCGCAGTCGTAGTTGTCGACGATGAACGAGTGCTGCAGCGAGAGGACCGCGGCGTCGATCGTGACGTTGGTGACCACGGGATCGGCGCTCGTGTTGACGTTGTCCTTGCAGGTGGTCCCCGAGCGGGTGACCGGGTGCCACACGCGCACGAAGTTGTTGGCGATCAGCCCGAGCGTCGCGTCGCTGTCCCCCTTGACCAGGTTGGCGTCCTTGGAGCCCGTGTGCAGCTTGCCGGTGTTGGTGGGCGCGATGATGACGTCGTTGGCGGCCGCGATCGTGAGCGAGCGCGAGTAGGTGCCGCTGACGTAGATGTTGCCGCAGGTCGACGCCTCGTTGTAGGCGGCGGCCGTCGGCGGATCGGTGGCGCAGGCGCCGTTGTTCCTGACGTACAGCACGCCGTTGACCGGCCACGGCACGTTGGTCGTCGTGGTGCCCACGCCGGCCGCGTTGTAATTGGTGACGTCCATCGTCCCGGTCGTCTTCAGGCGCACGATGGTCTTCCCGAAGTACACCGTGCCGCCGCTCTCGGCGACGTCGGCCAGCTGCTCGTTGCTGGTCGGCATCTCCATCGGCTGCGAGTTCGCCGAGACCTTCTTGGTCGGCGAGTTGATCGTCGGCGAGGCCGAGCACGACGTCCCGTTCTTGATGTAACCGGGCGCGTCGCCGGTGACCTCGACCGTGTCGATCCGCCCTGGGCGGCCGAACGTCGGCGTCCCGCAGATGAGCAGGCTGTCGTCGTTGGTGTGCAGCGGCCCCTTGATCTCGTCGCCGGAGACGAACTGGATCTCGGTGCAGTTCTTGCCCTCGCGCGCCTTGCGGTAGCGGTTGGCGCAGTTGGCCTCCGCGGTGTCGCGCGCGTTCTTGGTCGAGAACGCCTGCGGGTCGAGCGTCTCGTAGCTGGTGAAGTAGATGAAGTTCAGGAAGCCGGCGCGGCGGAACGTGGCGACGATCGCGCGCCGCTGCGTGGAGCTCTCGCGCGGCCGGCCAGTCGCGCGGACCTTGAACGTGCCGCTGTTGAGGTCGATCACCGAGTCCTGCTTCTTCGGGTCGGTCTCGCACTTCGTGTAGTTCTTGGTGTGCAGGACCTCGATCGTGTACTGGGCGCTCGAGCCCGGGATCGTGCGCCAGCGGCGCTTGTCGGAACCGACGCCGTCGAACTGCTGGCTGACCGGGTTCGGCTCGGACTCGTTCGGCGCCGGGACCTGGTCGCACAGCGTCCAGTAGTCGCTGTCCTGCTGCAGGTGGTTGAGGTAGAAGTTCAGGCCCGCCTCGGCCGCCGCGTAGGTGGACTTGCGGTCCTTGGAGATGCCGGAGACCGGCAGGTCCCCGTTGGCGGCGGCGAACGCCGCCGCCACGAACATCGCGGTCAGCAGCATCGCCATGATCGCGAGGAACATCGAGAAGCCGCGCTCCGCGCGGACGGTGAGTCGGTTCAGAGCGCGCACATCGGCCTCGGGTTCTTGGCGTTCGGGTCGGCGTTGCGGACGTAGACGCTGTTGCGGAACACGGTCGAGCCGGGGTCCTTCGCGTTGCCGCGCGAGCGGGTGGCGCGGAAGCTGACGTCGATCGCGGCGATCAGCGACGCGTCCTGGTTGAAGAGCGGCGTCGTCGCATCCATCTCGGCCTGCGGCTTGCCCGAGTCGTCGTAGCGGTAGTAGCGGAAGACCAGCGGCTGCTGGCCGGACGTGGTCGTGTCGACGGTCGCGATGTCGTCGGCGAGCACGCGCGTCTGGGCCGGCGAGTCGGGGTACCCGCTGTAGGCGTACGTCGGGTGGTTCTGCGTGTTCGGGTTCTGGACGCCCGTGTAGTGGCGCTCGATCAGCTCGCCGTCCTCGAGCGAGATGCTGCGCAGCTCGGGGGCCGTCGGCGTGCCGGCCGTGCTCTCGTCGCTGAGGTCGCTGAAGAACGTGATCGTGGTCGGCGTCGCCGAGTAGATCAGGCGGTCGTCGGTCATCGCCGGCGTGGTCGCGAGCACGCAGACCTGCGAGCGCAGCTGGCGGGTGATGAAGTCCATCGCCGCGCGGCCGCGCTGGGTGGTGTCGACGCGGGTCGCGACGTCGCCGGTGCGCGACATCACGGTGTCGACCAGCGCGAACGTGGCGAGCGAGATGATCATCGCCATCACGAGGGCGATCAGGAGCTCGGGGAGGGACATGCCCTCCTGGGCGCGCAGACGGGTCAGGCCGGGCATTGGGTGGTCCGGGTCCCGGCTTTCCAGTTGGCCTTGACGATGGTCGTCGTCGACTTGGCGCCGCCCGGCTCGGTGTTCACGTACGTGAACTGCGCGATCTGACGGGTGGTCGAGCGTTTGTCCAGGATGCAGACGTCGTAGGTGCCGTACGGCAGGCCGGGGTCGAACGCGTTCGTGTCGCTCGTCTTCTGGACGAGCCAGTTCGCGGTGCCCTCCGTGGGCATGGGCGTCCAGGTGGACGGCCAGGTCTTGAGCGCCAGCTCGATGCGCGCCTCCCGGCAGTCGTCGTCCTCCCGGCTCTGCAGCTTGGCGTACGCCTCGTAGTTCGTGGCCGCGAAGGCGCTGCCGCTCGAGTCCTTGTCGACGCGCAGCCGCAGCGGCGGCTGCAGGACCGTCACGTCCTGCGGCTGCGGCTTGGTCAGGTCGGCCACGAGGCTGCCGCTGTAGGTGCTGAAGTAGTTCGGGTCGCCGGTGACCGCGTCCGGGCTCTCGTAGCCGCAGCGGCCGGTGAAGAACGAGTAGGCGCCGCTCTTGAACGGGTACAGCGGGGTGGCGACGTACGGGTTCGCGCCCGCCGTGTCGTAAGTCTTGACCTTGCCGGTTCGCCGCGGATGCGTGACCGAGATCGCCGCGGCCGTCGAGTTGACCTTCTGGTTGATGTTGCCGGGCCGGTTGGTCTGCACGGTCACGCGCGCCTGCGTCGAGCGGTCGAACTCCATCGTCTTGAAGACGACGACGCCCGGGCTGACCTTCTGGGTGTCGGTCGTCGGCTGCTCGAGCTCGGTGCCGACGTAGCCGCCCGCCGTCAGCGTGATCGTGTAGGTGCCGATCGGGACCTGGCGGAACAGGGCGCAGCCCTTGGGGTCGGTGCTCTGCTGCGGCGGCGAGTACGGCGGGTCGCTGTTGGCGATCTCGACCACGACGCCCTGCACCGGGTCGCCGTTGCGGTCGACGACCTTCACGCCCAGGATGCCGTGCGTGCTGCTGTACTCGGTGCTCGGCGCGACCAGCGAGTCGATCACGATCGGCGGGACGTTCTTGCCGACGATCTCCGAGGTGACCGTGGTCGTGACGTGGAAGTACTCGCTGTTCTTGCTCGAGTTGCCGCAGGCCGGGGTGCCGCCCTGGTCGTCGGTGATCCACTCGGCGCGCGAGTTGACCTTGTACTTGACGCCGTCGACGTCGGGCGCGGGATCGCGCGTCACGCCCTCGGCGCCCTTGCCGGCGATGTCCGTGAGCTCCTCCACCGTCAGGCTGCGCAGCCGCTCCTGCTCCTGCTCGCCGAGGTTGGCGGCGACCGCGCGCGCCTTCTCGCGGGCCGATGACCCGGTCGCGGCGTCGATGCCGGACAGCACGGCCATCGCCACGATGGCCAGCACGGCCGCGCTGACGATGACTTCGACGAGGGCGAAGCCGGACTCGCTGCGGCGGAGGGTTCGGAAAGCCATCGTCTGTAGTGATCGACGGCTCCGCCGCTTCGGTTGAGCCCGGATGGGGTCGCGACCCGGGGTCACCACGTGCCGTCGTCGCCGCAGGAGCCCTCGCCGGGCTTCGTGCAGCTGCGGGTGACCGTGCCGTCGGTGTCGTGCGTGATGCCGAACGTGCCGCCGGCGCGCGAGTCCACGGCGACCGTGAACGTGCTGACGGTGCCGGTGACCGTGAAGTGGTAGGCCTGCCGGATCGTGGCCTCGATCTCGATCAGCTCGGCCGCGGTCGCGTCGTACGTGTCGTGCTCGCCCTCGTAGATCTGCAGGGCGGTCGCCGCGGCGGCGACGACGGTCTTCGCCTGCGCGTCCTGGGCCTTCTCGCGCTGGTCGAGGAACGCGGGCAGCGCGATCGCCGCCAGCACGCCGATGATGAGGATGACGACGAGGACCTCGACGAGCGTGAACCCGTCGGCGGCGCGGACACGTGAGCGGAGCATCGTGCTCCGGTCTTCGGCACCGGTTTACCGGTGCTTTAGGCGGTGGCGTGGAAGTCGGCGGGAAGCTGCGTCAGCCGCGCGTGTCGGCGGGGTGGCCGTCGCGGGCGGGCGCCTGCGCGTCGCGCGCGGGATCGAAGCGGCCGCGGCCGCCGCACCACGGGCAGGGCACGCGGTGGGGATCGCCGCCGAGGCCCGAGATCAGCTCGCCGGTGCCGCGGCAGGGGGTGCAGGTGCTGGGATCGTGCTCGCTCACAGGGGCCAGAGCCTAGAAGCCGGGCGGCGCGACGCTCCGCGACGCCTGCCCCGACCCGCCCCCGACGGACGGGTCCGCGGAGCGGTCGGTCGGCAGCGAGCGGCGCATCGCGGGCGGCACTTCGCGGTCGGTCAGCGGGCGCAGGAGGCCGTAGGTGCGAAACGCGGTCTCGGCCTTCCCCGGGTCCTGGACGCGGAACAGGACGCCCGGCACGGCGGGCACGCCCAGCGGCGAGCGGGCGACGAGCGCGGCCAGCTGCTCGGGGCGCAGCACGGGCTCGAGCTGCTCAGGCCCGAGCGGCTTCGTGAACAGCAGCGCACCGGTCGGCGCGGCGTCCTCGTCGCCCAGCAGCGTCAGCGCCGAGCCGCCGCCGCTGGTCCACAGCCAGCCTTCGATTCCCTGCTCGCGCGGCACCACCGCGGTCGCGGACAGGCGCTTGAGGATCGGGAAGCGGCCCGCCTGGGCCTTGACCTTGGCGGGCCCGCGGTCGACCTGCGCGAGGTGCAGCTGGCCGAGGGTCAGGCGCAGCGGCTCCCTGAACATCGACTCGACCTCGAGGGTCGCGCCGTTCGGGCTCAGGCGCAGCGCGTCGGGCGCGATCCGGCGCCCGGACTCGAACGCAATCGTGAGCGTGCGGCCGCCGGTGCCGCCGCTGGGTGGTGCGGAGGACATTCAGCGGGCATCGTAGTCAGCGCGCGGCGTCGCCCAACAGGCGCTCGACGAGCACGGTGTCCTTCCACTCGCCGTCGAGCTGGCCGTGGCGGCGCTGGACGCCCACCTCCATGAAGCCCGCGGCGCGGTGGAGGTTGAGGCTGGCGAGGTTCGTGGTGAAGACGCGGCTGGTGAGCTTGTGGTAGCCGGCGCGCTCGGAGACCTCGGCCAGCGCGTGCAGGAGCTTGACGCCGACGCCCTGCCCGCGCGCGTCCGGCGCGACGTAGACCGCGTGCTCCCCCACGCCCGCGTACGCGCGGCGGGTGGAGTAGGCGCCGACCTTCGCGAAGCCGACGATGCGACCGTGCGCGTCCTCGGCCACCACGAACGGCCGGCCCTCCTCCAGCCAGCCGATCACCTCGTTCGGCCGCCGCGGGCGGGTCTCGAACGTCGCCTGGCGCTCGGCGATGCCGTGGTTGTAGATGGCCGCGACCGCTTCCGCGTCGTGCGGCTCGGCTGCGCGGACGGTCACGTGGGCGAGGGCCATCGCCCTCCATCATCGCGGAGCGCCGCGGACGACTGTCAGCCCGCTGCCGCCAGCCGGGACGGCGTGAGCTGCCGCGTGACCTCCTCGAGCGCGCGCTCGGCGCGGGCGAGCTCGGCCGTCAGCTCCCGCCGGCGCGTGCGGACCGCCGCGATGTCGGCGCCGCGAACGGAGGCGAGCTCCCGCTGCAGCGCGTCGACCTCGTGTTGGAGGCGCAGCGGCGCGCGGCGGTCGAGCGCGTAGACGCCGGCGCCCGAGCCGCGCCGGACCGCCGGCGAGCGGCTGATCTGGGTCAGGAAGACGGCGAGCGGGTCCTTGCCGAGGATCGTGTGGCCGTCGCGGACGAGCAGGTCGTACCAGGCGCGGTAGTGGAGCTCCTCGCGGCCGTCGTCGATCAGCGCGCGGATCGCGACGTCGCGGATCGCGGGGCCGCGCAGGGCCGTGCCGTCGGGCTCGGGGCGCTCGTCGGGCTCGGCCGGCGGGGCGGGCGCGAGCCGCTCCAGCAGCCCGCAGCGCTCGTCGATCTCCGCGAGCCCGCGCTCGACCCGCGCGAGCGACGCGCGGAGCGCCTCCGCCTCGGCCGCCAGCCGGGCGCGGTGGCGCTCGAGCTCGGCGCGCTCGGCCGCGACGGCGCGGACGAGGCGGGTGGACGGGCGGGGCGTCGAGGGCATCGGCGCCCGGTTCTACACGGCGCCGGCTCGCCGTGTCCTACGAGGCTGTGCGTAGCGTGTTCATAGGCCGGGCCTGGGCGCCGGTGAGCTGTGCACAGCGCTGTAGATAGCGGCGAATTTCCGCGCAAAGTGCAGGTGAGGTTCGTGCCTGCGCGCGGTCCTGTGGCGCTACGGACGCGGTTCCGTCCGACCCGCGCGCGACGCTACGCGGCCCTACGTGGCTGTACGTAGAACCCGGAAGGAGCAGCCGTCATGTCCAACCCAGCCGCCACGCGCCGTCCCGACGACGCTTCGCCACGCGCCGAGGAGTCCCTGCTGCTGCGCGATCTCGAGGTGCTCGTGGCGCTCGGGCTCGTGGAGGAGCGGCCGTCGCCGGACGGGCCGCTCTACGCACTCACGACCTTCGGGCGGGACGTCCCGCCGTTCAGCGATGGCGTCTAGATGCAGTTCCTGAGCACGTTGTTGATCCGGGCTTCCCGGGAGGCTGAGGGCTGCCAAGCGCTCGCCGCGTTGTGCCGGGCGCGCTTCAACGAGCCACCGATCGCCGAGGTGCTGGCCATCCCGGTCTCGACCGGGTCGGGCATCCTGGCGCGGATCGGGATGGGCCGGCTCGGGCTCGAGCCCGCCAAGCGCTATGAGCGCGCATCCACACGGGGTTGGGGGGGTGTTTCGAGAACGCTCACACTGTGTGAGCTTTCTCGAAACACCCCCCGAACGCGCCAGCGCCGGCCGTCAGGGGCTGCGGTGCCTGGGGCCGGCGTGGGCGGGTGCGCAGGTGGCGGACGTTCAGCGCGCGGCACGCGAGTGCGTGCAGGGCGAGCCGTTGTCGGTCACCACGCGTTCGACCTGGATGCCGTGGCGAGCGTAGAACGCGACAGCGCGGCCCGAGAAACGCCGATCGCGCTGCTCGCCCTCTCGTCGCTGAGCACTTCGGCGGGTAGCGTCCTCGACGGCGATGTGGACGGACGCCCCAGCCGGTCAGCCTGCGGCCGAACTTCTTGTCGTCAATATGGATCAGCTCGCCGAGCCCCTGTCAGCGGAGCACTAACGAGCGATCCAACCGACCCGGCTCGCCCACTAGACGCGTTCGAGCGCGGCGCGCACCGCATCGACGCCGCGCACGTCGCCGTAGCGGCCGTCGATGTCCTCCAGCGCCTGCTCGTGCGCGCGGGCCGAGCGGTCGCCGACGCACTCACGGGGGACGACGGGCATGAGGCCGTGCTGCATTGCGTCGACCACGGTCGCGCGCACGCACCCGGACGTCGACGCGCCGCAGATCACGAGCGTGTCGCGGCCGGCGAGCAACGCGGCGAGCGGGACGCCGAAGAACGCCGACGCGTGGGCTTTGGCGAGCATCGGCTCCGACGGCCGGCGCCCGAGCCGCGGGTCGAGCTCGACCCAGGGCGTCCCCGGCCGCAGGATCCCGAGCGCGGGCGCCTTGCGCAGGAACACGGCCGCGGCCGCCTCCCCCGCCTGGTCGTACACGACCGTGGTGAACAGCACCGGCACGTTCCGGCTGCGGGCGACACCGAGCAGCGCCGCCGTGTGCCCGAGCACGGCGTCGAGGTCGCACGCGAGCGGCGACGCGGGATCGGTGAACCCGCGCGAGAGGTCGACGACGAGCACCGCGGGCCGCGTCCCGAACCCCGCGGCGCCGCCGAACGGCGGCCCCGCGGCGTCACCGCCGCCCGGAGCGCCGCGGTCAGCCACCCCGCGCCCTCGCGAGCGCCGACTCGCGGGTCTCCAGCGGCGACCAGCGCAGCGGCTTCGCCGGCACCGGCGCGGGCAGGCCCGTCTCCTCCTCGCAGCGCGCCAGCACCGCGTCCAGCGGCGGCCCGAAGTCGAACGCGAGCGCGTCCCCGCGCTCGGCCTTCTGGCGCGCCCGCTCGGCCGCCGTGGCCTCCGGGTCGCCGACGATCACGCCGTACGCCGCGCGCGCCTTCTCCACCGACACCAGCCCGGCGGCCACGTCGCGCTCGACCGCCTCGACCGGCCGCTCCAGCCGGTCCTTCCAACCGCCTCCGCCCGCGGTCCGGTAGACCAGCATGTCGCCCGGCTCGACCGTGACCTCGTCGCACTTGGCCGGCAGGACGGAGGTCGTGCCGTCCGCCCGCACCAGCAGCTTCGTCGACCGCGCGCCCGGCTCGCCGCCCAGCACGCCCCACGGCCGCGTCAGCCAGCGGTCGTCGTGGATCGAGACCTGCCCCGGCTCCAGATACACGTACCGCTTCTCGACCCCGTTGCCGCCGCGGTGCAGGCCGGCGCCGCCGGAGTCGGTCACGGTCGTGTACCCGTCCACCCGCAGGGGGTAGTACGCCTCGAGGTACTCGGTCGGGATGTTCTCGAACAGCGGCCACCACGAGTGCCCGTCCATCCCGTCGCCGATCGGCCGCCCGGGGATCCCGCCGTACAGGATCTCCATCGCGTAGAAGAACTCGCCCGACTCCTTCCACCCCGAATAGAGCATGTAGGGCGACGTGCCGTAGCCGGCGGCGGTGTTGAGCTCCGGCGCCTGCTTGGTCAGCGCGCCGCCGAGGACGTCGAACAGCCGCGTCAGCCCGTGCGTCCGGCACCCGAGCGCCGCCGGGAAGCGCGGGTTGAGCAGGCAGCCCTCCGGCATCACGACGTGCAGCAGCGGATAGAACCCGTCGTTGAACAGGATGTCGGGGTCGTTGACCATGATCAGGTAGACCCCGATGAACATCTTGAACATGCCCTCGGAGAGGAAGAAGTTGATCGGCCCGAGCGACTGCGGGTCGGTGCCGGACCAGTCGAACCAGGCCTCCTCCCCCTCGCGCCAGATCGTCAGCTTCATCTTGTAGGGCCCGTTGCCGAGCCCGTCGTCGTCGATCCAGTCCTCGAACGTCTGCGGCTCCTCGGGGATCGCCAGCGCGATCAGCTTGCGCATCGCCTCGTGCGTGCGGTCCAGCAGCGCCTGCAGCGTCGCCAGGTACACGTCCTTGCCGAACCGCTCGCAGAGCCCGATCACGCGCCGCTCGCCCGCGTGGCACGCGGCGACGATCGCGAACAGGTCCGCCCGGTTCATCTCCGGCAGCCGGACGTTGTTGAGGATCAGCCGCAGGACGTCCTCCTGCACCACCCCGCGCTCGACGATCTTCAGCGGCGGGATGATGATCCCCTCCTCGAAGATCGTCGTCGCGCCCGTCGGCAGCGACCCGGGCAGCCGCCCGCCCGCGTCCATCTGGTGGCCGAACTGCGAGGACCAGCCGACCAGCTCGTCCTCGAAGAAGATCGGCACCAGCACGAGCCAGTCGTTGGTGTGCGAGATCGACGCGCTGCACTTGTACGGGTCCGACGTGAGGATCACGTCACCCGGGTACACGCCCCGGTCCCAGGTCTCCATCATCTCGCTGATGTAGGCCCCGAACTGGCCGACGACCATCCGCCCCTGCGGGTCGGTGAGCATCGGGAACTCGTCGTGCTGCTCGCGGATCACCGGCGACATCGCGGACCGGAACAGCACCGCGTCCATCTCGAAGCGCGCGTGCCGGAGCGCGTTCTCGATGATGTCGAGCGTGATCGGATCGACCTCCAGGTCGGGGATCTCGGCGACTTTCATGACGCGTCCTCCGGTCCGATCAGGATGTTGAAGTGGCGGTCGATCTCCGCCCGGTAGCCCTCGAGCACGAGCGTGGTCGAGTCGAACTCGGTGACGATCGCGGGCCCGGTGATCACCGCGCCGGGCCGCAGCTCTCCGCGCGCGTACGTCCCCGGCCCGTACGACGCCGCGACCGGCTCCGCCTCGGGCAGCTCCGGCTCCGGCCGGTCACCCGTCCCGACGGCGCGCAGGTTGACGATCTCCGACGCCGTGTTCGGCATCCGGAACCCGTACAGCTGCTCGTGCAGCGCGTTGAAGCGCTCCTCGAGGCCCTCGCCCCACGGCACCGGGATCTCGTAGCCCTGCCCGTGGTAGCGCATGTCGGCCACGAACTCGACGTGCTGCGCGTCGGCGGGGATCCCCTGCGCGGTCATCCACTCGACCGCGCGGCTCCGCAGCTCCTCCAGCATCTCGGCCAGCTCGGCGTCGGAGGCGTCGCGCGTGAGCCGGATCAGCGTGCGCGCGAACTCGTTGCGGAACCCCGCCACCAGGTCGCCGAGCGCGCACAGCAGCCCCGGCGACGGCGGGACGATCACCGGGAACGACCCCATCAGCTCGGCGACCGCGTTGGCGTGCAGCGGCCCGGCCCCGCCGAAGGCCACGAGCGCGAACTCGCGCGGGTCGTGCCCGCGCTGGACGCTGATGACCCGCAGCGCGCCCGCCATGTTCTCGTTGACGATCCGCAGGATGCCGTCCGCGGCCGCCTCGACCGAGAGCCCCATCGCGTCCGCCACCTTCCCGACCGCGGCGCGCGCGGCGGCGACGTCGAGCGTCATCTCGCCGCCGATCAGGTCCGCCGGCAGGTGGCCGAGGACGACGTTGGCGTCGGTCACGGTCGGCTCGGTCCCGCCCTGGCCGTAGGCGGCGGGCCCCGGCTCCGCCCCGGCCGACTGCGGCCCGACCCGCAGCGCGCCGGTCAGCTCCGGCACGTGCGCGATCGACCCGCCGCCCGCGCCGACCGTGTGCACGTCAACGCTCGGGACCTTGATCCGGAACTGGCCGATCGTCGTCTCGCGCCCGATCGTCGGCTCCCCCGCCTGGCACAGCGAGACGTCGGTCGACGTGCCGCCCATGTCGAACGTGAGCACGTTCGGGTAGCCGGCGCGGGCCGCGACGTAGAGCGCGCCCGCGACGCCGCCGGACGGGCCGGACAGGACGCCGTAGACCGGGTTGCGGGCCGCCTCGCGCGGCGTCATCACGCCCGCGTCCGAGCGCAGGATGTCGACCTCCGTGCGCACGCCGAGGTCCGACAGCGCGCCCTGCAGCCGGTCGACGTAGCCGGCGACCTGCGGGCGCACGTAGGAGTTCATGCACGCGGTCAGCGTCCGCTCGTACTCGCGGAACTCCGGCAGCACGGCGCTGGAGATCGTGACCGGGAAGCCCGGGTACAGGCGCTCGACGACGTCGGCGATCTCGCGCTCGTGGCGCCCGTCGACGTACGCGTTGATCAGCGACACCGTGAGCGACTCGACGCCGCCCTGCACCAGCTCGCGCACGATCGCCTCGACCTGCTCCGCGTCGACCGGGACGAGCGTGTTCCCGCGCGCGTCCATGCGCTCCACCGCCTCCCGCGTGTCCGCCAGCGCCGCGGGCGGGTCCGGCTTGACCATGATGATCCAGCCGGCCAGCGGGCCCGGCGTCTGCGAGCGCGCGAGGTGCAGGATCTGCCCGAACCCGCGCGTGGTGATCAGCCCGACGCGGGCGCCCTTGGACTCGAGCACGGCGTTGGTCGCGACGGTCGTGCCGTGGACGACGTTCGCGAGCTCGGCGGGCGCGATCCCCGCCGCTTCGCAGATCCGCGTGACGCCGGTGAGGACGCCCTGCGACGGATCGGACGGCGTCGACGGGGTCTTGACCCGCCACTGCCGGTGGTCGCCGTCGTCGACGAGGAACAGGTCGGTGAACGTCCCTCCGACGTCCACGCCCAGCCGATACGCCATGCCGCTCCTTCCGTTAGATCACGCCCGCGTCCGCGAGCCGCCGACGCTCGCGTTCGTCCACGCCCAGCTCCTCCAGCACCGCGTCCGTGTCGGCGCCCACCGTCCAGCGGGCCGCCTGCCGGATCGACCCCGGCGTCCCGCTCAGCTTCGGCACGACCCCGGGAACCGTCACCCGCCCGTGGACCTCGTCCTCCAGCTCCACGAGCAGCTCGCGCTCGCGGAAGTACGGGTCCTCGTAGACGTCCTCCGCCGTGTACACGGGTGCGCACACGACGCCGCCGGCGTTGACGATCTCGTCGAGCTCCGCCGCCGTGTGGCGGGCCGCGAACGCGCCGATGATCTCGTCCAGCAGGTCCTCGTGCTCGCCGCGCGCGTGGTGGGTGGCGAAGCGCTCGTCGGATCCCAGCTCCGGCTGACCCATGATCGCCGCCAGGCGGCGCCATAACGTGTCGTGGTTGGCGGCGATCACGACCCACTTGCCGTCGCTGGACCGGTACACGTTCGAGGGCGCGATCCGCGGCAGCCGCGGCCCGGTCGGCCGGCGCACGAACCCGGTCTGCTCGTACTCGAGCGTCGAGGACTCGCTGATCGCGAAGCACGCGTCGACGATCCCGGTGTCGACCACCTGGCCGCTCGCGCCGCGCTCGCGCGCGTAGAGCGCGAGCAGGACGCCCTGGAACGCGGACTGCGCGGCGAGCGTGTCGCCGAGGCTGATGCCGGCGCGCGGCGGCGCCTGATCCGGGTAGCCGTTGATGTAGCGCAGGCCGCTGATCGCCTCGGCCGCGGACGCGAAGCCCGGCCGGTCCGCGTAGCGCCCGGTCTGGCCGTAGCCGGAGACGCGGGCGTAGATCGCGCGCGGGTTGCGGGCGTGCACGTCGGCGGGGCCGAGGTGCCACTTCTCCATCGTCCCGGGCCGGAAGTTCTCGACGATGACGTCCGCGGTGGCGGCGAGGTCGGCGGCGATCCGCTGGCCGTCCGGCTCGCGCAGGTTGAGCGACACGCTGCGCTTGTTGCGGGCCAGGATCGTCCACCACAGGCTGTGATCGTTGTGGCGCAGGCGGCCCCAGTCGCGCATCGCGTCGCCGGCGCCGGGGGCCTCGATCTTGATCACCTCGGCGCCGAAGTCTCCCAGCAGCGTGCCGGTGTACGGGCCGGCGAGCAGCTGCCCGAACTCGATCACGCGCAGCCCGGCTAGCGGTTCGGCCATGTCTCCTCCAGGAAGGCGATCGCGCCCAGGATGTGCATGCGCATCACCGCCTCGGCCAGGGCGGCGTCGCGCGCGCGCAGCGCGCTGACCAGCCGCCGGTGGCACATCATCGAGTCCGCGCGCTGGCGCTCGTCGTGCCAGAAGATGGAGCGGAACGTGCGCGGGATGCCGGACGCGGCCCGCATCGCCACTTCCAGGCGGGCGCTGCCGGCCGCTTCGACGATGATGCGGTGAAACGTCTCGTTGCGCACGATCTGCTCCTCGACGGAGGCGTCGGCGCAGAGCGCGTCGAGGCGCTCGAGGTCCGCGTCGGTGATGCGCGAGGCGGCGCGGGCGGCGGCCGCGGGCTCCAGCAGCGCGCGGACCTCGTAGAGGTCGTGCACGTCGTCGCGGTCGAACGTGCGCACGACCGCGCCGCGGTTGGGCTCGACCTGGACGAGCCCCTGACCCTCGAGCTGGAGCAGCGCTTCGCGGATCGGCGTGCGCGACGTGCCGAAGCGCTGCGCCAGCGCCTCGGCCCGCAGCCGTTCGCCCGGCTGCAGCTCGCCGGCCAGGATGGCCTCCTCCAGCAGGTCACGAACCCGCGCCATTTTGCATACGAAATCATGGCTGAACGCGTTTCGCAAGCGGGCTCGTGTGGATTCTGCATGCAATGTGCTGCGCTCGGCGCGTGCCGCGCCCGCGCTGTGCGATCCTGCGCCGATGCCCGCACACGGACTCCGGCGCCTGGTGCCGTGGCTCGTCGGGGCGCTGGCCGCCGGTGCCCTGTCGCCCGCCGCCGCCCGGGCTCAGATGCCGCTCGACGGCTCCGCCTACGCGTTCCCGGTCCCCGACTACGTCGGCAGCCTGGTCGGTGCCAACAGCCTCGATCCTGGGTTCCAGCGCGGCGGCAAGCGTCAGAAGAAGACGCCGGCGCACCGGCCGAAGCCGCCGACGCGCCGGCAGCTCGCAACGCTGCGCTACACGCCCCGCACGAGCGTCACGCAGGGTGTCTATGCGCGCGTGCTCGAGCAGCTCGGCCCCGGCGTCGACCCGTCGCAGCTGACCGCGCAGCTCGACGCGGCGAAGGCCAACTTCCGCGCGGTGCTGAAGAAGCTGCACTGGAGCGCGCGCGACCTCGGCGACATGGCCGCCTTCAGCTTCGTGCAGAGCTACGTCACCTGGAACGAGATCGAGCAGGTCTCCCCGCGCGGCCTCAAGCTCCTGCGCCGCGACGTACGCGCCAACCTGGCCCGCCAGGCCAAGGTCCGGCGCCTCTCCGACGCCCGCCAGCAGGAGATCGCCGAGGTGCTCGAGCTGCGTGTGATCTTCTTCCTGGATGAGCGCAACGACGCGCTGCGCGCCGGCGAGTCCACCGCCGTCGCGCGCGCCGAGATGCGTGAATGGACGACGTCGATCTTCGGCGTCGACGTCAACGAGGTGCGGCTGACGAGCCGCGGCCTCAAGGAACGCTGATCAGGAGGCCCACATGCAGCTCAGCACCCGCAATCAACTGCGCGCGACGGTGACCGAGGTCAAGCTCGGCGAGATCATGGCCCAGGTCACGGTCGACGTCGGCGGGCAGACGGTGGTCGCCGCGATCACCCGCGACAGCGCCGAGAACCTCGGCCTGCAGGCCGGCGACGACGTGACCGTGCTGGTCAAGGCGACCGAGGTGATGATCGGGAAGTAGCCAGCCGCACCGGCTGGGTCGTGGCCGCGCCGCGCCGCTCGCGCAGCGCGACGGTCGCGCGTGCGTGCCCGGCGCGCCGGATCCGGGCGCGCAGGGCGGCCGGCAGGCGCACGGTGAGGGTGCGCGAGGCGCCCTTGGCGAGCGCGTAGCGCGCGGTCGCGGCGCGCAGGGCGAGGCTCCCGCGGCAGCCGGAGCGGGCCGTGCGCGGGCACGCGATGCGCAGCCGGGCACCGTCCCGGCCGACGCGGGCCGTCCGGGCGACGCGGGCCGTCCGGGCGACGCCGGCCGCGGGCGCCAGCGCGACGAGCGCGTTGCGCTCGCCGAACGCCGCGTACAGGCGCGCGCCGTCGGCGGAGAACGCGGCGCCGCCGGCTCCGTGCGTCTCCTCGATGCTCGCGCACGTCTCGGCGGTGCCCGTCGCGCACCACGCGGGGGTCAGCGCGCCGGTGCTCGGGTCGCGGGCGAAGCCGGTCACGGCCGCCCCGTTGGCGGCGGCGACGAGCGTGCCGCCGGGCGCCTCGGCGACGCCGCCCGGGATGCCGAGACCGGGCACGTCGGTGCACCCGTCCAGCCCTTCCGCGTACGTGTCCGGGTCCTTGAAGCAGGTGCCGGGCGTCAGGCGCCCGCCGGCCACGCCGAAGGTCGCGAGCGCGGACTGCTGGGTGTGCGGCGTGCCCGCCGTGTACAGCGTGTGCCCGTCGGCGGATGCGGCGACGACGCCGGCGCCGGCCAGCGTCGGAGCGCTCGAGCAGGCGCCCGGGGTGAGCTGCTGCGAGACGACGCACGCGCCGGCGGTCAGGTCACCGGTCGCGGGGTCGCGGGTGAGGACCGCCAGCGCGGCGACGTACTGAGCGTCGCCTGCGTACGCCTCTGTGCTGCCGGCCGCGTAGACCGCCGAGCCGTCGGGCGCGACCGCGAGCCCCGTCGGCCGGAAGATTCCCGCGCCCTTGGCGCACTGACCGTCCGAGCCGCTGTCGGAGATGCAGCTCTGCGGCGTGAGCGCGCCCGTGCTCGCGTCGCGCGCGAAGGTGACGACCGCGTCGCGTGCCGCGTCGGCGACGTAGACCTGGCGCTCGTCGGGGCTGAGGGCGATCGCGGCGGGGCGGCCGAGCAGCGCGGTAGCGCCGCAGCGGTCGCCGTGCGAGACGTCCTTCGCGCAACCCGCCGGGAGGAGCAGTCCCGTCTTCGCGTCCCGGGTCAGCCACGCGACGCCGGCAGCACCGGCGGCGTAGAGCGTGCGTCCGTCGCGGGTCGCAGCGAGGCCGGCGACCGACTCCGCGGCGTCCGGCGTCGCGAGCGCGTCGCCGTCGGCGCACGCGCCGAACGAGCCGGGAAGGCCGTCGCCCGCGTCGTCGCTGATGCAGCCGAGGTAGCTGAGTGCGGGTTGCGGCGCGAGCTCGGCGATGCCGCCGCGCTCGGAGGCGACGAACACGCGCTCACCGTCCGGCGTGACGGCGAGCGCCCCGGCGCCGACCAGCTGGCCGCCGGCGGCGCAGCCGGGCGGCTGCGCGCGGTCCGATTCGGTCACGTCCGTCTGGCTGACGCAGCCGACGGGGGCGAACACCTGGCCGCTGGCCGCAGCAGCCGTGGACGCGAAGAGCAGCAGCGTGAGGAGCAGGAGGCGGGACATGTGCGGCGCTCCAGTCATCGGGTGCGCGGGTGGAGAGGGACGTCGCGGGAGGCGGCGCGCGGCGCGGCGGCGCGGCGTGAGGCGGCGCGAGGTGAGCCGGTGCGGCGTGCGAAGTACGCAGCGGCGGGCCCGGCGCGCAGGGTCGCCAGCACCGCCCCGCGCGTGCGAGTCGTATAGACGCTGCGGCCGTCGGGCGCGACCGTCACCGTGTCGGCGCGGTAGGTGCCGGGGACGACGGCGCAGCCCGCGAACAGCGGGTCACGCGCGAGCTCGAACGCCTCGGTCGCGCACCACGCGTCGCTCAACGCGCCCGTCGCCGGATCGCGCGTGAACCCGACCAGCCGGGCGCCGCCGGCAGCGACGACCACGCTCCCGTCGGCGCTCGCGGCGAGCCAGCGCGCTTCGAGCAGGTGCGCCGACGCGGCGCAGCCCGCCAGCGGCTCCGACGCGGGCGTGAGGCAGCCGGCGTAGCGCAGCCGCGCACCGTCGCGCGCGAACGCGTGGATCACCGTCGTCGGCGAGTTCTCGGCCGCGTACCGGCCGACGTACACGGTGCCGCCGGCCACCGCGAGGCTGCGCGCGCCGTCGAACGCACGCGGCGTGAGGCAGCGGCC
Source organism: Solirubrobacter sp. (assembly GCA_035555675.1). Classification (GTDB taxonomy): domain Bacteria; phylum Actinomycetota; class Thermoleophilia; order Solirubrobacterales; family Solirubrobacteraceae; genus Solirubrobacter. The sequence continues at coordinate 20,987 of DATMGH010000121.1, forward strand.
GCCCGGCGCCGCCCCGGCGGCGGCGCAGTCGACCGGCTCGAGCGCGCCGGTCCGCGCGCTGCGCGCGAACGAGGTCAGCGTCGTGCCCGCCGCTTCCCAGAGCTGGCCGAACGCCAGCACGAAGACCGCGTCGGACGTCACCGCGAGCCGATACGCGCCGGTCAGCCCGCCCGCCTGGCGGCAGGCGCCGTCGGCCCCGGACGCCGACAGGCAGCCCGAGAACGTGAGCGCGCCGGTGACATCGTCGCGATCGAACGTCAGCAACGCCCCGCGCGCCCAATCCGTCGCGTACACGTTGCGCCCGTCGGGCGAGACCGCGATCCGGTTCGGCGCGCCGAGCCGCCCCGTGTGCACGCAGCGGCCGGCGCGCGGAAGGTCGTCGAGGCATCCGCGCTGCGTCAGCCGGCCGTCGCCGGCGCGATCGAACCACGCGATCGCGTGCGCGTACGGCGCCGCCGCGTAGACGCTGCGGCCGTCCGGGCTGACCGCGACCGAGGTGGTGCCGCGCAGCGCGTCGCCGTCGTCGCAGCTCCCCTCGGTTCCCGGCCAGCCGGCGCCGGCGTCGTCGGTCACGCAGCCCAGCGGCGTCAGCGCGCTCCCGAGCACGTTCACCCCACCGCCCCGCTGCTCCTCGTCGCCGGTGACCGGGACGTACACGTCCTGCCCGTCCGGCGAGACCGTCACCGCGTGCAGCCCCGTCAGCGGCGCCGCGGCCGGGCACTCCGGGACGAGCACCTCGAACGCGGGCGCCCGCAGGCAGGTCGCACCGGCGGTCTGGGCGGGCGCGGCGAGATGGCGCGACGCAGCGGCACGGGCGGGCACGCAGAGCGCAGCGAGCGCTGCCAGCACGAGGAGCGAGCGCAGCATGGGCGCACGCTACGTCCGCGCGCGCCGCGACCGCATCCGTAGCCCGCCGCGGCGGCGGTGCGGGAATCCCTCAGCCGAGCGCGCCCAGGCGCGAGAGCGCGTCGTCGATCTGCTCGTCGCTCACGATCAGCGGCGGCAGGAAGCGCAGCGTGGTCGCGCCGGTGGCGTTGACGATCAGCCGCTGCTCGAGCAGCGCCCGCCGCGCCAGCTCCGGCGCCGGCCCGGCGACCTCGGCCGCGACCATCAGCCCGCGGCCGCGCGCAGAGACCACGCCCGGGAGCTCGCGCAGCCCTTCGAGCAGCCGCTCGCCGCGCGCACGTACCCCGCGCAGGAACGCGTCGTCGTCGATCACGTCCAGCACCGCCAGCGCCGCCCGCGAGACGACGGGCCCGCCCGCGAACGTCGAGCCGTGATCGCCGGGCGCGAACACGTCCTGCAGGCGCGGGCCGATCACCAGCGCTCCGATCGGCAGCCCGCCGCCGAGCCCCTTGGCCAGCGTCATCGCGTCCGGGACGACCCCGAGCTGCTCGTACGCCCACAGCGATCCGGTCCGCCCCACCCCGGTCTGGACCTCGTCGAACACCAGCGCCGCGCCCGCGGCGTCGCACGCGCGCCGGATGTCGGCCAGCAGCGCCTCCGGCATCACGTTGACGCCCGACTCGCCCTGGATCGGCTCGATCAGCACCGCGGCCGTCTCCGGCCCGACCGCGTCGGGGATCGACGCCGCCGGCACCGCCACGAACCCCGGCACGAGCGGCGCGAACGGCGCCTGCTTGGCCTCCTGCGGCGTCGCCGAGAGCGCACCGTACGTGCGCCCGTGGAACGCGTCGTGCGCCACGATCACGTCCCCGCGCGGCCGCGCCTTGCGCACCAGCTTGATCGCCGCCTCGTTGGCCTCCGCCCCCGAGTTGCAGAAGAACACGGACGTCCCGAAGGACCGCTCCACCAGCCGCGCCGCCAGCGACACGTTCGCCGCCGTGTAGAAGAGGTTCGAGACGTGCATCAGCCGCCCGGCCTGGTCCTGTATCGCTTCGACCACGGCCGGATGGCAGTGCCCGAGGTTGTTGACCGCGATCCCGGACAGGAAGTCGAGGTACTCGACCCCCCGATCGTCAACCAGCACGCACCCGGATCCGGACGCGAACGTGACGTCGTAGCGGGCGTACGTCGGCGCCAGGGTCATGAAGCGGGCCTCACCTTCGTGCCGATGCCGGCGTCCGTGAACAGCTCCAGCAGCAGCGAGTGCGGCAGCCGCCCGTCGATGATGTGCGCGAACGTGACGCCGCCGTGGATCGCCTCCACGCACGCCTGCAGCTTGGGCCGCATCCCGCCCTGCATGGTCTCCAGCGCGGTCTCGACCTCGTCCGCCCCCGCCTCGGAGATCACCGAGTCCGGGTCCGCGGGGTCGCGCAGCCAGCCCGCGACGTCGGTCAGGAAGATCACCTTGTACGCGCCCAGCGCCCGCGCGATCGCGCCCGCCGCCTCGTCCGCGTTGACGTTGTGCGAGCGCCCTGACCGGTCGGCGCCGACCGACGCGATCACCGGGATGTAGTCCCCGGCGATGTGCGTGATCACGCCCGTGTCGACGCGCTCGATGCGCCCGACGAAGCCGATGTCCTCCCCGCCCGGCCCGGACATGGTCGAGACGCGGAACAGCTGCCCGTCGTCCCCCGACAGCCCGACCGCGGGCTGCCCGTGCCGGTTGATGCGCGAGACGATGTCCTTGTTGACCTTGCCGACCAGGACCATCTTCGCGACCTCGACCGTGTCCGCGTCGGACACGCGCAGGCCGCCGATGAACTCGACCGGCATGTTGAGCCGCTTCATGTAGGCGGTGATGTCCGGCCCGCCGCCGTGCACCACGATCGGGTTCAGCCCGACGTACTTCAACAGCACGACGTCGCGCGCGAAGTCCTCGCGCAGCGCCGGCTCGGTCATCGCCGCGCCGCCGTACTTGATCACGACCGTCTTGCCGTGGAACTCGCGGATGTACGGGAGCGCCTCGAGCAGTGTTCCGGCGTCGCGCATCAGGTCGTGTACTCCGCGTTGATCGTCACGTACTCGTGCGACAGGTCGGAGAAGAAGACCTCGGCCTCGGCGCCCTCGCCGGGCAGCGCGACCTCGTACTCGACCTCGTCGCCCGCCACCGCGCGCGCCAGAGCGGCCGCGTCGTGCGGCACCGCCGCGCCTCCGGCGCACACCGGCACGCCCTCGATCGACACGTCGACCGCGAGCGGCGCGCTGTCGTAGAGCGCGGCGCCGACCGCCTGCGCGATCCGCCCCCAGTTCGGGTCCCCGCCGTGCAGCGCGGCCTTGACGAGCGGCGAGTTCGCGACCGCCCGCGCCGCCCGCACCGTGACCTCATCGGACCCACCGCGCACGAGCACGCGCCCGATCCGCTTGGACCCCTCGCCGTCGCGCACGATGTCCAGCGCGAGCTTGCGCAGCGCCCAGTCGAGCGCCTCGCCGAAGCGCAGCTCATCCTCGGTCTGCGGCTCGATCGCCACGCCGGACGCGCCCGACGCCTGAAAGATCACGGTGTCGTTGGTGGAGAGCTGCCCGTCGACCGACACGCGGTCGAACGACCGCGCCACGCACACGCCGAGCAGCAGGTCCGCGGTCTCGGCGCTCAGGACGGCGTCCGTCTGCACGAAGCAGAGCATGGTCGCGAACGCGGGCGAAATCATCCCGGCGCCCTTGGCCTGCGCGGTCAGCCGCACGGTGCCGGACGGCAGCGCGACGTCGACCTCGATCTCCTTGGCGAACTTGTCCGTAGTCCGGATCGCCTCCGAGAAGTCGCCGTGGCCGTACTCCCGCAGCTCCGCCCGGGCGTTCGCGATCCCGCGGATCACGAGCCCCGTGTCCAGCGGCACGCCGATCACGCCCGTGGACGCGACCGCGACCTGGTCCTCGCGCACGCCGCCCGCCATCGCGCCGGCGCCCTGCATGCGCGCCGCGTCCTCGAAGCCGCGCCGCCCGGTGGCGGCGTTCGCGTTGCCGGAGTTGACCACGATCACGCGCAGCGCGTCCAGCCGTGCGCGCTCGCGCGTGAGCACGACCGGGGCGGCGAGCACGCCGGAGCGCGTGAACCGGGCCGCCGAGACGCACTCGGACGCGACCAGCAGGCCGAGGTCGAGCCCGCCGGACGGCTTGAGCCCGCACGCGACGCCTGCCGCCCGGAACCCGCCGGGCAGATCACCCGGCGCCTCCGTCACGTGCTCCGGGCGCGTGAGCCAGCGGCTCATAGGAGGCCCTCCGTCTCGGGCCGTCCGAACATCAGGTTGAGGTTCTGCACGGCCTGGGACGCCGCCCCCTTCCACAGGTTGTCGATCGCCGAGAACACGATCACGCGGCCGGTCCGCGGGTCGTGCTGCCACGAGAGCCGGCAGAAGTTCGTGTCGCGCACGTCGATCACGCCGACCGGGCCGGTCCGCAGCTCCACGAACGGCTCACGCGCGTACGCGGCGTCGAACAGCTCGAGCAGCTCGCCCGCGGTCACGTCGCGCGTCGGCGTCACGTAGCCGGTCACCAGCTCGCCCTGGTCGAGCGGCAGCAGGTGCGGCATGAACGTGATCGCCACGCCGGCGCCGAGCGCGCGCAGCTCCTGCTCGATCTCCGGCGTGTGCCGGTGGCCGGTGATCTTGTACGGCGCGACGTTCTCGTTGGCGGAGATGAAGTGAGTCGCGTGCGTCGGCGCGCGGCCGGCGCCGGAGACGCCGGACTTGGCGTCCAGGATCACGTCCCCGATCAGCCCGGCGCGGGCCAGCGGCGCGAGCGCGAGCAGCGACGCGGTCGGGTAGCAGCCGGGGTTGGCGACGAGGTCGGCGCCCGCCACGTCGGTGCGGGTCAGCTCCGGCAGCCCGTAGACGCCCTGCCCGAAGTGCTGCGGCGCCTTGTGCTCGCCGTACCAGTCCTCGTAGATCGCGCGGTCGCGCAGCCGGAAGTCCGCCGACAGGTCGACCACGCGCGTGCCCGCGGCGCGCAGCTCGGCCACGACCGGCGCCGCCGCCCCGTGCGGGTACGCGACCACGGCCGCGTCGACCGCGTGCCGGGTGACGTCGAACACCTCCAGCTCGAGCGGCACCCGCGTGCGCGGGTGCACGTCGTCGAGCCGCTGTCCCGCCTCGGCCCGCGCGGTCACCGCCGCCAGCTCGAAGTGCGGGTGCCGGTAGAGCAGGTGCGCGGCGATCGCGCCCGCGTAGCCGACCGCGCCGAGGACCGCGACCTCAGCCACGGAGTGCGCCCTCGAGCTTGGCGGTGACCGCCTCCACGATCTTCGTGCGCTGCGGCGCGATCTCCTCGTCGGTCAGCGTCCGGTCGCCGGCGCGGAACTCGAGCCGCACCGCCAGCGACGTCTGCCCCTCGCGGGCGTAGACGTCGAAGACGCGGACGTCGCGCAGCAGCTTGCCGCCGGCGCCGCGGACGACGTCGACCAGCTCGGCCGCGGTGCGCTCGGCGGGCAGCCAGAACGCGAGGTCCTGGCGGATCGCCGGGAACGACAGCACGTCCTCGTAGTACGGCGTGACCACCGCGTGCGCGAGCACGGTCGGGAGGTCGAGCTCGAAGCCCGCGACGCGCCCCAGGTCCCATTCGGCCGCGACCGCCGGGTGCAGCTCGCCGAGCCAGCCCGCGTCCTGCCCGCCGATCAGCACGCGCGCGGCGCGGCCCGGGTGCAGGAACGCGTCCGCGCCCCGCACCACCGACCACGGCACCCGCAGCGCGCCCAGCAGCGTCGTCAGGACGCCCTTGGCGGCGAAGAAGTCCGCGGTGGGCGGCTCCGGCTCGCCCCAGGACGCGGGTCGCAGGCGGCCGGTCAGCAGCGCGCCCAGGTGCATGTGCTCGTCCGGCAGCGGCGTCGAGCGCCGCTCGACTGCGGTCGGCTCGCGCGAGTGCGGGCGGTCGAAGTAGACCGTGCCCTCCTCGAACAGCCGCACGTCGTCCATCCCGCGCGCGACGTTGTGGCGCACGGACGCCAGCAGCGACCCGAGCAGAGTCGTGCGCATCACCGACAGGTCCTCGGACAGCGGGTTGCGCAGCTTGACGGCGGGCTCGAAGACGCGCAGCCGGCGGTCGATCTCCGGCGACTGGAAGCTCCACCCGGTGGCCTCGCTGAAGCCGGCGCCGACGAGCGCGTCGGCGGCGCGCCGGCGCAGCTTCTGCTCGACCGTCAGCCGCCCGCTGGCGCCGTGCGCGGGCAGCGTCGTGGGCAGCTTCTCGAGCCCCCACAGGCGTGCGACCTCCTCGATCAGGTCGACCTCGCGCGTGACGTCGTTGCGGCGGAACGCCGGGACGGTCACGTCGAGCCCGTCGCCCGCGTCGACGACGTCGAAGTCCAGCCGCTCCAGCAGCTCGGCCTGCTCGCCCAGCGGCACCTCGGCGCCGAGCAGCCGCGTGACCTTCTCGTCGCGCAGACGGATCGTCTTCGGCGGCGGGCCTTCGCCCCCGACGTCGATCGTGCCGGGCACCAGGCGTGCGCCGCACAGCTCGATCATGAGTTTGGTCGAGACCGCCTGGCCCCACATGCTCAGCTCCGGCGCGAGCCCCTTCTCGAACCGCGAGGACGCCTCCGTGCGCAGGTTGACCCGCTGGGAGGTGCGCTGCAGGTTCGGCCCGTCCCAGTTCGCCGCCTCCATCAGGACGCGGGTCGTGGTCGGCTGCACTTCGGAGCGCTGGCCGCCCATGATGCCCGCGATCGACGTCGGGCCGTCGTCGTCGCAGATCAGCAGGACGTCCGGGTCCAGCGTGCGCTCGACGTCGTCGAGCGTCGTCATCCGCTCGTCCTGGCCGGCGCGCCGCACGACCAGGCGCCCGCCGGCGACGAGGTCGAAGTCGAACGCGTGCAGCGGCTGCCCGGTCAGCAGCATCACGTAGTTGGTGATGTCGACGACGTTGTTGATCGGCCGCTGGCCGGACGCCATCAGGCGCGCCTTCAGCCACGCGGGCGACGGGCCGATCTTGACGTCCTCGAACAGGCGGGCGGTGAAGCGGGGGCACAGGTCGGGCGCCTCGACCTCGATGCGCACGCCGGCGACGTCGCCGGGCGTTCCGAGGTCCTCCAGCCACGGCGGCGGCGCCAGCGGCGCGCCGGTGGCGGCGGAGATCTCGCGCGCCATCCCGTAGATCGACAGGCAGTCCGGCCGGTTGGAGGTGATCGCCAGCTCGAGCACGTCGGTGGCGATCGGCAGGACGTCGGCCAGCGGCGTGCCCGGCTCCAGCGCGTCGTCGAGAACCATGATCCCGTCGTGGTCGAGGCCGATCGAGACCTCGTCCTCGGCCAGGATCATGCCCTGGGACTCGACGCCGCGCAGCTTCGCGCGCTTGAGCTTGGTGCCGTCCGGCATCACCGCGCCCGGGCGGGCGACGCCGACGGTCTGGCCGGCGTCGACGTTGGGCGCGCCGCAGACGATCTGCGCCGTGTCCCCGTCGCCGAACGCGACCGTGCAGACGCTCAGCCGGTCGGCGTCCGGGTGCTGGGTGCGCTCCAGGACGCGACCGACGACGAAGTGCTCCAGGGCGGTCACGCCGTGCGTGAACACGCGGTCGACCTCGGTACCGGTCAGGTCGAGCCGCTCCGCCAGCTTGGCCGGCGGCAGGTGCGGGTCGACGTAGTCCGTCATCCAGAACAGGGGGAGTTTCATCCGAATTGCTCCAGCAGACGAAGATCGTTCTCGAAGAACATGCGCAGGTCGGGTACGCCGTGTTTGAGGAACGCGATCCGCTCGATCCCCATGCCCCAGGCGAAGCCCTGATGGCGCTCGGGGTCGTAGCCGGACTCGGCGACGAAGCCGTACAGGTTCGGGTCCACCATCCCCGCGCCGAGGATCTCGATCCAGGCCGTGCCCTTGCACAGCGGGCAGCGCGAGCCGTCCCGCAGGAAGCCCTGCTTGCAGTTGAAGCAGCTGACGTCGAGCTCGACGCTCGGCTCGGTGAACGGGAAGAAGTGCGGGCGCAGGCGGACCTTGCGGTCGTCGCCGAAGATCGCCTGGGCGAACGCGAGCAGCGTGCCCTGGAGGTCGCCGAGCGTCAGGTCCTCGTCGACCGCGAGGCCCTCGACCTGGTGGAACTGGGGCGAGTGGGTCGCGTCGTTGTCGGGGCGGTAGACGCGGCCCGGGACGATGATGTACAGCGGCGGCGACTGCTGCTCCATCGTGCGCACCTGCATCGGCGACGTCTGCGTGCGCAGGACGACGTCGTCGGCCACGTAGAACGTGTCCGACTCGGCGCGGGCCGGGTGGTGCACGTCGTGGTTGAGCGCATCGAAGTTGTAGTAGGCGAGGTCGATCTCGGGGCCTTCGACGACGCGGTATCCGAGGCCGACGAAGACGTCCTCGATCTCGCGCCGGGTGGCGGTGAGGATGTGCAGGTGGCCGGCGGGCGTGACGGGCGTGCCGGGGAGCGTGACGTCGACGATGTCCGCGGCGAGCTTGTCCTCGAGCTCGAGCGCTTCCAGCTCGGCGAGGCGGGAGTCGACCGCCGCCTGCAGCGCCTGGCGCGCCTGGTTGGCGCCCTTGCCGACCGGCCCGCGCTCGGAGGGCGGGAGCTTGCCGACGTCGCGCAGCAGGTTGGGCAGCTCCGCCTTGCGCCCGAGAAAGCGCACGCGGATCTCTTCGAGCTCGGCGGTGGCGGCGGCGGCGGCGATCGCCGCCTCCCCCTCGGCGCGCAGTGCGGCGATCCGGTCGGCGGTACTCATGGGCGCGTGATCCTAGTCAGCTCGTAGAGGGCAACGGTGGCCGCCATGGCGGCGTTCAGCGAGTCGGCGTGGGCGATCGGGATGTGCGCGACCGCGTCGCAGGCGGCGACGACGGCGTCCGGCAACCCCTCGCGCTCGGCGCCGACGAGGATGGTGACCGCGGGCGGCGGCGCGGCGTCGGCGGCAGCCAGCGCGGCCTGCAGCGGCTCGCCCTCGCGCGCGGCCAGCGCGATCGTCCGGCCCGGCAGCTCGCGCACCGACCGCACCCGCGCGACCGGCACGCTGAACAGCGCGCCCATCGAAGCGCGGACCGCCTTGTGGCCGTAGGGATCGGCGCTGCCCGGGCCGAGCGCGACCGAGGACGCGCCGAACGCGAGCGCGGAGCGGATCACCGTTCCGACGTTGCCGGGGTCCCCCACGCCCCAGAGCGCGACGCAGCGCGGCCCGGCCGGCGCCGCCCACCGCTGCGGGTACACCCCGAGCGCGCGCGTCCCCGACCCGAGCTGGGAGACCGTCGCCAGCACGTGCGGCGCCACCGGCACGCCCGGCAGGCCGCTGTCGGCCGCCGCGTACCGCGCGCTCGCCACCCAACCCGCGGCGTCCGCCGCGGCCAGCAGGTCCTCCCCCTCGGCCACGAACTCGCCCAGCTTGTCGCGCCAGCGCCTTCCGGCGAGCTTGCGGACCTCCTTGAGCGCTTCGTTGTGGGGGCTGGTGATCATGGGAAACAAAAAAGGGCGCCGCTCCGGTGGGAGGGGCGCCCTGATAAAGGCTCGGCGGTGATCGTCGGAGTGGCTAGGCCGCCGAGGCCTCGCGGGCGCGGTCGACGAATCGGCGGAAGGTCTCGGGATCGCGCACGGCGATGTCGGCCAGCACCTTGCGGTCCAGCTCGACGCCCGCCAGCTGCAGGCCGTGGATGAACGTGCCGTAGGACATGCCCTCGGCGCGCGCGGCGGCGTTGATGCGGGTGATCCAGAGACGACGGAAGTCACGCTTGCGGTTGCGACGGTCGCGGTACGCGTACGCGTCCGCCTTGAACATCGCTTCCTTCGCGCGCTTGTACGAAGAGTTGGCCTCCCCGCGGAAGCCCTTGGTCCGCTCGAGGACCTCGCGGCGCTTCTTGCGCGCGCTGACCGACCGCTTGACGCGCGTCATCGGCCGTTCCCGTTCAGGAGCTTCGTGGCGCGGCTGGCATCGCCCTTGACGAGGTTGATGTCCAGCGCCATGTGACGCTTGCGCTTGGGCGACTTCTTCTCGAGGATGTGGCTCGAGAAGGAGTGGCGGGCCTGCACCTTGCCGGTGCCGGTGACCTTGAAGCGCTTCTTGGCGCCGGAGTGGGACTTCATCTTGGGCATGACGAGGGCGCCAGTATAGCCGCCTGGTCTCAGCCGGCCAGGCGCGCCAGGGCGCCGGCCATCACCGCGTCCTCCCAGGACATCCCGCTGCTCTTGAACAGCCGCGGCCCCGCGGGCACGGTCACCTCCCCGCGCACGAGCGCGGCGAGCGGCACCAGCTCGTCCGCCGCCAGTGCGCCGGACTCGATCGCGCAGATCACGTCGCCGCACTCGCGCAGCGCTGACTGCCGGGACTCGACGACCACGGTCGCCCGCCGCGCCAGCGCGTCGTCGGTCTCGCGCGCGTCCGCGTCGTGCGCGCCGATCGCGACCACGACCGCGTCGTCGCGCACCAGCGACCCGTCGAACACCGGTACCGGCGACGTCGTGCAGCAGCAGATGACGTCCGCCGCCGCCACCAGCTCCGGCGCGCCCGCCGCGTCGCGTCCCACGACGTCCACGTGCGCGATCGGCCGGATCGCCCGGACCGCGGCCTCGTGCGCCGCCGCCTGCGGCCCACGCCCGAAGATCAGCAGCCGCGCAGCGTCCGGCCGCGCCAGAGCGCGCACCGCCAGCGCGGACACGGCCGAGGTGCGGATGTTCGTCATCGCGATCCCGTCCATCAGCGCGGCCGGCGCGAGCGTCGCCGAGTCGAACAGCACGACGAGCCCCTGCACGCGCGGAGTGCCTCCGACCGTCACGAGCTTGACCGCGACGTGACCGCCCAGCTCGGACGGCATCATGATCAGGTCCCCGCCCTGCTCGAGGGAGACGAAGCGGCGGGGCGGGTCCTGCTCGGGGTCGAAGCCGCGCTCGAGCGCCTCGCTCAGCGCGCCGATCGCGACCTCCGGCGTCAGGTGACGTTCGACGTCGGCGGCGGAGAAGTGGGGAAGCTGCATCGCCCCGGCCACCCTAGCCGCCGTCCCGTTCAGCTCGTCAACACGCCGTAGCCCGCGAGCCGCGCCTTGAACGCCGGCGTCTTGAACAGCCGCGCCATCGCCCCGTAGAGCGCCAGCCCGAACTTGCCCATCGACCGCGGCCGCACGTAACTGACCGGGAACGCCTCCGGGTACGTGAGCGCCCGCACGGTCTCCTCGGTCGGCGCGACGCCGTCGAGCGGCACCGCGCAGATCCCGCCCAGCCCGCGCACGCGTGAGAAGGTGCTGATCGCGGCGACGGACGGATCGCCGCCGGCCGCCGCGCCCACGCCGCCGTCGGTCGCCGGCCGTGCGCCGCGCGCGTACGGGAGCCGCGCGGTACCCCTCGACGGCCGCACGACGCCGAAGTGCGACTCGCCGTCACCCGCCGCCGACGGGTAGAAGACCTGGATCGGCCCGCTCGCGCCCGGCGCGACCGCCGCCCAGTCCGTGAGCCGGCCGCGCACGATCGCGTTCGCCTGCGCCCGCGTCAGCCCGCCGCACGCCGGATGCCCCGCGGCGACGACGAGCACGTCGGCGTCGCGGTAGAGCTCGGCCACCACTGTCCAGCGCCGGCGCAGCGCCGCGGTCACCGGGACGTCCGAGAGCACCGCGGTGGCCGGACCGTTGCCCCCGCTCCACCCGGACTTGAACGCCCACGCCGCCGACGGGCCGCCGACGGCGACCGGGTTCCAGATCCCGCGCCAGGAGCGGCCGCCGTACGTCAGCCGCCGCCGGGTGCCGAACTTCGGCTCGACCGCGTCCGGGATCCACGCCATCGTGCTCCACAGGCGCGACGGGACGTACGTCTGGATCTCAAAGGTCTCCAGCGGCGGCGCGGACGCCCGCGCCGCCGACGGCAGCGCGAGCATCGCCAGAACTGCTACGGCGGCGAGTGCGACCCTCATCGAGTCGCATCATGCCGGGACTACGGGGCGGGCTTCCCGTCCGGTTGGGTAGTCCGGGCCGGCCCGAGCATCATCGTCATGTTGCGGCCGTCCTGCTGGGGGCGCTGCTCGACCACGGCAAGCTCGTTGAGGTCCTCCGCGAGCCGGTTGAGGATCATCTCCCCACGCTCGGGATGGGCCATCTCGCGCCCGCGGAACATGATCGTCACCTTGACCTTGTCGCGCGCCTTGAGGAAGCGCTCGACGTGGCCCTTCTTGGTGTCGTAGTCATGCTGGGCGATCTTCGGCCGGAACTTGATCTCCCGGACGTTGATCTGCTGCTGATGCTTACGAGCGGACTTGGCCTTCTGCGCCTGCTCGTACTTGTACTTCGAGTAATCCAGGATCCGGCACACCGGCGGCTTGGCCTCCGGCGCGACCTCGACCAGGTCGAGATCCTTCTCCTGCGCGCGGCGCAGGGCTTCTTGGGTGCGCATGATCCCCACCTGCTGGCCGTCCTCGTCGATGAGACGGACTTCGGGAACGCGGATGCGTTCGTTGATGCGGGTGGTATCGCGCTCCGGCGGTTGCCGGTCGAACCTTCTCGGGACCGGCACTAGCTGGTTGTGTGTGCGCTCAGCGTCAAGCTCGCGGCGCAGTCTGGAGACGCGTAATCAACGTCGATGAGTATAGACGCTCAAGTCGTTGCGCGCACGGTCGATCAACCGGTGTGCTCCTCAGCCTTCCGAGGAGGATCGGCCGAGGGCATGGACGCCGGGGGTCGAAAGGGTCACCCGTGGGGCATGGATGCCCACGGGTCACCCGTCCCGCAGCGCCGCGCGGACGTCGTCGAGCGACAGCGCGCCCTGGTCCCCCTCGCGGTGCCGGCGCACCGCGGTGGTGCCGGACTCGACCTCACGGTCGCCCACCACGAGCATGTAGGGGATCTTGCGCAGCTCGGCCTCGCGGATCTTGCGCCCGATCGACTCCGTGCGCTCGTCCACCTCGACGCGGAACTCGCCCAGCGCCTCCCGCACCGACTGCGCGTATTCCATATGGCGGTCGGCGACCGGCAGCACGATCGCCTGCACCGGCGCCAGCCAGACCGGGAACTCGCCCGCGTAGTGCTCGATCAGCATGCCGATGAAGCGCTCGAAGGAGCCCATCAGCGCGCGGTGGATCATCACCGGGCGGTGCTCGGCGTTGTCGGCGCCCGTGTACGTGAGGTCGAAGCGCTCCGGCATCACGTAGTCGAGCTGGACGGTGCCGAGCTGCCACGAGCGGCCGATCGCGTCGGTCATGTGCAGGTCGATCTTGGGCCCGTAGAACGCGCCGTCGCCCTCATTGATGTCGTACTTGAGGCCGTGGTTGTCGAGCGCGCGCTGCAGCGCGGCCTCGGCGCGGTCCCACATGTCCTCGGACCCGATCCGCTTCTCCGGCCGCGTCGAGAGCTCCAGGCGCGGCTCGAAGCCGAACTTCTCGTAGATCGCGAACCCGAAGTCCAGGCAGCGGATGACCTCGTCCTCGATCTGGTCCTCGGTGGCGAAGATATGCGCGTCGTCCTGCGTGATGTGACGCACCCGCAGCAGCCCGTGCAGCGTGCCGGACGGCTCGTGGCGGTGAACCAGGCCCTGCTCGGAGTAGCGGATCGGGAGGTCGCGGTAGGAGCGCCGCTGCGACGCGTACAGCTGCGTGTGCGCCGGGCAGTTCATGGGCTTGAGGCCCATCGGCTGGTCCTCGACCTCGGTGAAGTACATGTTGTCCCGGTACACGTGCCAGTGCCCGGAGCGCTTGAACAGCTCGGCGTCGTAGAGGATCGGCGTGTGCACCTCGCGGTAGCCGCGGGCCGCGTTCTCGGACCGCCACAGGTCCGTGAGCTCGTTCCAGATCGCCATCCCGTTCGGGAACCAGAACGGCGAGCCGGGCGACAGCTCGGAGAACATGAACAGCTCGAGCTCCTTGCCGAGCTTGCGGTGGTCGCGCGCCCGCGCCTGCTCGAGCCGCTCGAGGTGCGCGGCCAGCTCCTCCTTGGTGGCGAACGCGGTGCCGTAGATGCGCGTGAGCATCTGGCGGTTCGCGTCGCCGCGCCAGTACGCGCCGGCGATCGACGTCAGCTTGAACGCCTTGGCGCGTCCGGTGTCCGGCGCGTGCGGGCCGCGGCAGAGGTCCAGGAAGTCGCCGTTCTGGTACAGCGAGACCGTCTCGACGCCCTGGTTGGTCACCAGGTCCTCGATCAGCTCGACCTTGTACGGCTGGTCCTCTCGCAGGTAGCGGTCGATCGCCTCCGCGGTGGTGACCTCGGAGCGGTCGAACGCCTCGGCGGCCTTGACGTGCTTGCGCATCTGGGCCTCGATGCGCTCGAAGTCGCCCTCGTTGACGGTCACGCCGGGCGGGAACTCGAAGTCGTAGTAGAAGCCGTCCGCGATCGGCGGGCCGATCGAGACCTTCGTGCCCGGGTAGAGCTCCAGCACCGCTTCGGCGAGCACGTGCGCGATGTCGTGGCGCAGGAGCTTGAGCGCGTCCCCGTCCCCCGCCTTCGCGGTCACGATCTCGACCGGCTGGCCGTCGGCGAGCGGCGCGCTCAGGTCGACGATCCGCCCGTCGTCGTAGGCCGTCCCGTCGCGCTTCTCCGTCTTGCCGTCGAGGACGCGGATGGCCAGCGCCGCGCGGGCGAGGCCGGGGCCGATGTCGGCGGCGAGGTCGGCTCCGGTGGAGCCGTCGGGCAGTTCACGGACGGAGCCGTCGGGAAGAGGGACGCGCATCGCGCGCTGATGCTAGTGACCGCTAGGGTCAGTGCGCATGTCGCTGCGTGACGAGTTTCCCGTCCTCGAGCGCGTCGCCTACCTGAACGCGGGTACCGACGGGCCACTCCCGCGCGCCGCGGCCGAGCTCGCGCGCGCGGAGCTGACGGCGGAGCTCGAGGAGGGCCGGATCGGCGCGCACTTCGAGCGCCGCCGTGAGCTGAGCAACGAGCTGCGCGCCGGCTACGCGCGCCTGCTGGGCTGCGAGCCGGACGACGTCGCGGTCACCAGCGGGACCAGCTCCGGGCTGGCGTTCGTGCTGGCCGGCATGGACCTCGGGCCCAACGACGAGATCGTGACGTCCGACAGCGAGCATCCCGGCCTGCTCGGCCCCCTGATCGCCGCCCGCCACCGCGGCGCCACGGTCAAGGTGGTGCCGTTCGCCGAGCTCGCCAACGGCGTCGGCCCGGCGACCACGCTGGTCGCCGCGTCGCACGTGAGCTGGATCACGGGCGAGGTCGCGCCGGCCGAGCTGGCCGAGCTGCCGGTGCCGGTGATCCTGGACGGCGCGCAGGGCGCGGGCGCCGTGCCGGCCGACGTGCACGCGCTCGGCTGCGTCGCCTACGCCGCCGCCGGGCAGAAGTGGCTGTGCGGCGCCGACGGCACCGGGATGCTCTACCTCGACCCCGAGTTCGGGGAGCGCGTGCGCACGATCGCGCCCGGCTACATGGCGTTCGAGGACGCCTCGCGCGGGCTGGACTCGATGCTGCGCGCCGACGGGCGGCGCTTCGACGGCGCGCTGCCGCGCGAAGCGGTCGCGCTGTCGCTGGCGGCGCTCGGCGTGCTCGAGCAGCACGGGTTCGAGGACGTGTTCGCGCGTTCGGCCGACCTGGCGGCGCACTGCGCGGACGCGCTGGCCGCGGCCGGGTACGCGGTGGCGCCGCGCGGGCGGTCCACGCTGGTGTCCTTCGAAGTCGACGCGCCGGCGGAGGCCCGGGCGCGCCTGGCCGACGCGGGCGTCGTGGTCCGCGATCTCCCCGGGCACCCGTACCTGCGGGCCTCGGTCGGCGCCTGGAACGACGAGCGCGACGTCGAGCGGCTGCTCGCAGCGCTGGCGTGAACGCGGTCTGCGTCTACTGCGGGTCGCGCTTCGGCGGCGACCCGGCCTACCTGGACGCGACGCGGACGCTGGCCCGCACGCTGGCGGAGCGCCGGATCCGGATCGTCTACGGCGGCGCCGGCGTCGGCCTGATGGGCGCGCTCGCCGACGCCGCGCTGGAGGCGGGCGGCGAGGTCGTGGGCGTGATCCCGCGGCTGCTGGTCGACCGCGAGATCGCGCACCAGGGCCTGACCGAGCTGCACGTCGTCGGCTCGATGCACGCGCGCAAGGCGCTGATGGCCGAGCTGTCGGACGCGTTCGTGGCGCTGCCGGGCGGGATCGGCACGCTCGAGGAGCTGATCGAGGTCTACACGTGGCGTCACCTCGGGCTGCACGCTAAGCCGCTCGGGCTGCTGGACGTCGGCGGCTACTACGCGCGGCTGGGCGCGTTCCTCGACCACGCGGTCGCCGAGGGCTTCCTGGACGCCCCGGAGCGCGCCCGCCTGGTCGCGGCGCCGGACGTCGACGCCCTACTGGCCCAGCTCGCCTAACAGCAGCGCCTCGGCCAGCGCCAGCTGGGCGACCTCCTCGAGGTCGACGGACTCGTTCGCGGCGTGGATCTGCGCGAGCTCGGAGTCCTGCGCGCCCCAGAGCACGATCCGCGCGTCCGGGTAGGTGGCGTGCAGCTTGGCCACCAGCGGGACCGACAGGCCGCTGCCCATCCGCGCCACCGGCTTGCCGTAGGCGGCTTCGAGCGCCCGCTCGGCCTCCGGCACCGCGGGCAGCTTGATCGCGGTCGACGCGGGCGTGACGTCGATCTCCAGCCGCGCGCCCCACGGCGTGTGCGCGCGCAGGTGGCGCTCGACGGCCGCCATCGACCGCGCGGGGTCGGCGCCCGGCGGGACGCGGACGGCGATCCGGGCCCGCGCCTGCGGGATCACGATGTTGCCGGCGGTGTCGACGGGCGGCGCGTCGAGGCCGAGCACGGAGATCGTGTGGCGGGTCCAGACGCGGTCGGCGATGCGGCCGGTCCCGACCAGCTCGACGCCGTCGAGCACGCCCGCCTGGCGGCGGAAGTCCGGCTCCGGCCAGTCCGTCCCGTCCCACGCGTCGTCCTGCAGCCCCGCCACGGCGACGTCGCCGGCGTCGTCGTGCAGGCTGGCGATCAGGCGGCTGAGCGCGAGCAGCGCGTCCGGCGCGGCGCCGCCGAACTGGCCGCTGTGCAGCGCACCGGCGAGCGTGCTGAGCGTGACCGTGAGCTTGCCGTGGCCGCGCAGGGTCTGCGAGAGCGTCGGCTCCCCCACGCGCCAGTTGCCGGTGTCGGCGATCACCAGCACGTCCGCGCGCAGCAGCTCCGGGTCGCGATCGACGACGTCGAGCAGCCGCTGCTTGCCGTTCTCCTCGGCGCCCTCGATCACGACCTTGGTGCGCACCGGCGGGCGGCCGCCGAACGCGCGCAGCGCCGCGAGGTGGGCGGCGATGCCGGACTTGTCGTCGGCGGCGCCGCGGCCGTACAGGCGGCCATCCTTGACCGTCGGCGCGAACGGGTCCGTCGCCCAGCCCTCCGGCGGCGCGGGCTGCACGTCGTAGTGGGCGTACAGGAGCACCGTCGGGCCCGGGCCATCGAGCTCGGCGTAGATCGTCGGCGCCTCGCCGGGCACGGCGATGCGGCGCGGCTGCGCTCCGGCGTCGCGCAGCAGCTCCTCCACGAGCGCCGCCGCGTCGTCGAGCGGCCCGCGCGGGAAGCCGTCGAACGCGATCGAGGGGATCGCGGTGAGTCGCTCGAGGTCCTCGCGGATGCGCTCCCGGTCGATGTTCATGGCCGGCGACCCTAACGGCTACGTCACAATCGAAGGTGTGACCGACGTGCTCGAGGGCGCTCATATCGCGGGCTGCCGGATCGAGGCGGTGGCGGGCCGGGGCGGCATGGGGATCGTGTATCGAGCCACCCAGCTGTCGCTGGGGCGGCCGGTCGCGCTCAAGCTGATCGCCCCGGAGCTGGCCGCCGACGCGAGCTTCCGCGAGCGCTTCCAGCGCGAGTCGCGGATGGCCGCCGCGATCGATCACCCGAACGTGATCCCGGTCTACGAGGCCGGCGAGGAGGACGGGCGGCTGTACCTGGTCATGCGCTGGGTGGCGGGGACCGACCTGCACCGGCTGCTGCGCGAGTCCGGGCGCCTGGACCCGCTGCGGGCGGCGGCGATCGTCGGCCAGGTCGCGGGCGCGCTCGACGCCGCGCACGCGGCCGGGCTCATCCACCGCGACGTCAAGCCGGCCAACGTGCTGCTGAGCGGCGACCACGCGTACCTGGCCGACTTCGGCCTCACGCGTTCGGCGGGAACCGACACGCTCACGACCGCCGGGCACTTCCTGGGCACGGTCGACTTCATGGCGCCCGAGCAGTTCCACCCCGGGCCGCAGGACGCGCGCGTGGACGTGTACGCGCTCGGCTGCGTGCTGTTCGCGGCGCTGACCGGCCGGCCCCCCTTCCCGCGCGAGACGGTGCCGGCGACGATGCTCGCGCACCTGCACGACGCGCCGCCGCGTCCCTCCCAGGTGCGGGGCGTCCCGCACGGGTTCGATCGGGTGCTGGCGCGGGCGCTGGCCAAGGACCCGGCGGACCGCTACCCGTCGGCCGGCGACTTCGGGCGCGCCGCGCTGGCGGCCGCCGAGGGGCGGTCGGTGACCGAGGAGGAGCGCTCGGTGGCGCGCGGCGCCGCGGCGCCGACGGCCGTGCGGACCGCGGAGGCGCCCGCGCCGGTGCGCCGCTACCGGGCGCGGTCGCCGCGGCGGATCTGGGCGTGGGCGTCGGGCGCGCTGGCGGTGGCGGCGGGCGTGGTCGCGCTGGCGGTCGTGCCGGGCGACGCCGGGCCGCCGAAGCCGGGCGGCGACGTGTCCGCGGCGGAGGTCCGGCGGCTGGCGAACTCGTTCGCCTCGGCGTACCGGGACGAGGACGAGGCGCGGATGACGCGGCTGCTGACCGCCGACGCCAAGCGCGTCAGCACGACCGACGAGCAGAGCGGCCGCAGGGCGGTCGTCGCCGCGTACGCGCAGCAGTTCGCA